>JBCBJQ010000086.1:0-25818 GCA_038523235.1 Cyanobacteria bacterium J06626_4 | reverse complement strand
ATATTGCTTGCCAAGTCAAACGTTGAGGGTTGAGCGGAGCCGAAACCCGTCTGCAAGATGCTTGTACCTACCTACTTAGGAGGATGCAGCCTAACGGTCAGATGCAGCGGCCATTAATTTTTTATTCTAAGCTGGGGTCGTTTTGAGACGGCTGCCGATATAAAAGGAACCAGTAACTCTATGAAAACGGTTCCGGACAAACGCCTTTGTGGCTGTTGAGGAAGCCAGCGATCGCCACACGAGCCCTATCATGAAAATGTTGGCGACGCTCGTCAAGAGCAATGGCTGGCCGATTCAGGGACTTCGCCACAACTGGGCAACAGCTATTAGCAGTGATGTTCTAAAGCTGTCGTTAGAATTGCTGACATACTTTGAAGGCCAGAGCTTCAGAAGCAGCAGCGACAGGGCTAGCGCACTGACCTATTAACTAAGGTCTCATATCATCAGCCCTAAATCTATTGAGAATTTTTAGCATTTAGAAAACTGATCTTTAGAGCTTTATGACGCTATTCAACCGGCTCCTCACCAATCTCTGACTTCATGAGAGCTCTAGAGGAATCGCAGGACGCGCACAGTTGGCTCATAGAGGGGAGCCCTAAAAGCCCCTAAAAGCCCCTAAAAGTAGGTTTTCCTAAACAGCTCGCACCCCTTAACCAGTTCAAACTCAATGAATCCCGGACCGTTGAGTCGTCGCCAGCCTAAATCTTCAATATAAGTTAACAGACAGCTTGTTGAGAATAATTCTAGAGTATGCTCAAATCATTCTAATGAGAATATAAGTCATTAAGAATGTCCTTTTGCCAGTGCTGAGGCTCAGAACCGGGTGACTGTTCTGCAGGCTTTGGCAATCTATCTGTCCTGATTAAAAGGAGCTGCTATGACCAACGGACTCTTGGGGACGCCATTGATGCGATCGCTGGTCTTGTCTTGCCAAACCACTGCCGCCTTGGGTGCGCCTTTGGTCGCGGTCAATATCCACTCATTAGGGAGGTGAGTTGATGAATCATTCGACACTGACCACGACAGTATTTTCGGGGGTGCCTCGCACCCTGTTGTTGACTACGCGGGCACGGGTTGACGAGCATTACCGACTGCACAGTATTTTGCATGATCCGATAATTGCTGAGTGGTGGCCAGCGCTCACGTGGGATCCTGTCTTGGATGGGCTTTATCAGCCCTTGAGTCAATTGGGATGGGCCTTGCGGGCTCACATTTTTGATGAAATCGTGCAGCGGCATCTGGCCGTGCAGTCCCAGGCGGTGGTGGTGGAACTCGGCGCGGGCTTATCGACTCGCTATTATCGCGTCGGTCAACAGAGCCACTATTGGCTAGAGCTTGATTTACCAGAAGTGATTCACCTGCGTCAGCAATTTGAGACTGAGAGCGATCGCTATCGCCTGATTCCGCGTTCCGTCGTGGACTGGAGCTGGTTGGACGAGGTGCCTGATTGCCCCCCTGAGCAGCTGTTGATTTTGGCCGAGGGGCTACTGATGTATCTGGAGCCTGATGAAGTTCAAACCTTCATCACCCAACTAAAACAGCGATTTGCTGGAGCAACTCTAGTGTTTGATGCAGTGGGCGGTCTCACCCGAGGCCGGACCGCTAAGCAGTTAGCCGATTTAGATGCCCCCCTCAAGTGGTTTATCAACCATGAACGAGACCTGACAGCGATGGGCTTAACGGTGGTAGAAGCGCGATCGCTGATTCAGGAGATGTGCCATTATCGCGATCGCATCGGCGTTTATCGCTGGGTGCCGTGGCTCAGCCAACTGCCTACCCTTCGCAATTCGTCGTTGCTGATAGAGAGTCGGGTTTAGGCATTATGTCTTCACCTATTTCTGTCGCCTGTGGCTTTTTGGGCGGCACGATTTTCTCCGTAGAAGGCGGCTATCGGGTGCTGCAGCATCCACGGCCCGAACGAGTGTTCGATCGCATCGCGGATGCCCGTTGGTTTTTGGCGGTTAACTGGTGCGATCGCTGTGACGCTCCGGCCGCGATTCTCACTCACGATGGTCAGCTGTCATTTGCGAACCAGGCTACCCACATCGTGGGTGAAGCTGAGTTTCTGCCGTTTGCTGATCGATCCAGCATTTTTCAAGCCGGACTCTCTGCCGAATCGGGCCAGTTTGCTGGCTTCACTGTGCGTCAGCCAGACAATCGCCGCGCTCATCAAGTCAAGGTTCTAAATCTAGCGATCGATCCGCGCTATGGCTCGGTGGCGATTGTCCAGGCCCTTAACATGGCCGTGTTGCCAGAGCGATCGCCGTTCTAGAAGTTGTCCTTAATTACCGCCCAATCACTGATCACGCGACTCGCTCAACCCACGGAGCTAGCTATGGTTCACTACGTTTCTCACCTCAATGCTGCTACGGTCATAGCTTTGCTCTTCCCCGTCTTGATTTGGACGGTGGTGCTGGCCTTTCTTTGGTCGGTGCTCACCGCCCTGCAAGAGGGGGTCAGACATTTGCGACGATTGCATCAAATCCCCTGCGATCGCTGCCAATACTATACCGGCAGTCATTACTTGAAGTGTCCTGTCCATCCCTCAACCGCTTTGTCAGAAGAGGCCATTGACTGTCATGATTTTGAACCGGCCAGGGGCTGCCAACCTCAACTTTGCTATCGTCAGTCTGCCGATATGGCCAACCGCCGTTAAAAATTGGCGCTGAAATCGGTAGAGAGCGCTGTGCTGCCCAACAAGGCTGACCTCTAGAATAAAGCTGGCGTCTTGTGAATTGCTCTTTGCGCCTCTACCCGCCTCTGAGGGAATCCCCCCGATGCCTGTCATTTATGACCTTGAACATGTCACCACCTATCGCTATCGCCGCCCCGTCAAGTTTGGGCAGCACCGAGGAATTTTCTTGCCGAGTGTGGGCTACGGTGGCCGAGTGTTGAATTACTCTCTGCAGACCAACGTGCCCTCTAAAGTCCGCTGGATGATGGATACCCTCTCGAATAATGTGGCTCTGATTGAGCTGCCAGACCCGAGCGACGAGCTGACCGTGACGTATCGCTTTCGCGGCGAACATTTTGGGATCAAAAGTATTCAGAATTTTCCCTTAGACAGTCGTGCCGATGAAGTGCCCGTACAGTACACCCCCGACGAATGGATCGACCTGTCTCTATTTATGCGTCCCCATGCTGCTGACCCGGATGGGCGGGTCGCCGCTTGGGTCAGACGCTTAGTAGCAGGTGACCAGGACGAGACCCTGGATGTGCTGGCCCGCATGATGGACAATATCTGGAACACACTGAGCTATCAAGCGAGGGAGGTTGAGGGCACGCAATCGCCGGGAGAAACCCTGCAAAAGCAGTCTGGCACCTGTCGCGACTATGCATGGCTAATGATTGAGGGATTACGGCGACTCGGCTTTGCTTGCCGGTTTGTCAGTGGTTATCTCTACGATGAGTCTCTAGATGGCGGGGCGGTGGGCATGACGGGCTCGGGGGCGACCCATGCTTGGCTACAGGTCTATCTGCCAGGGGCGGGGTGGCGCAGTTATGATCCAACGAACCGAATTACGGCGGGCTTTGATTTAATTCAAGTGGCGATCGCCCGACATCCAGCCCAAATCATTCCCCTGTCTGGTTCTTGGACTGGCGGGCCAGACGACTATCTGGGCATGGAGGTCAAGGTCAACATCCACAAATTAGGCAAGATCCCGGAATTCGCATCGCCCTGACCGGCTGATACCCATGCTCTGAGTGTGGGCGACCCATAGAATCGCCGTAGCACTCCCCTACCCCTTGAAAAGTCACCCATAGGCCACAAGTGCGGAGAGCGGGCATCTTACCCGCAGTCTCAAACACCGGATTCATACTTTGACTCAGCAACGTCCAATTCTGCAGTCCGACTGCCGCCTTCTGCTATGTCTACTCAGAAATTTGACGCGGAATTTGGATGCGAAAGGTCGAGCCCTGACCCATCTGACTTTCGACTGTGATCAAGCCTTGCATGATGCTGACAAGAGAGTGCGTAATGGCTAATCCAAGACCGGTGCCTGCGTGCTTGCGAATAATCGATTGGTCAACTTGTCGAAACGGTTGAAAAATGGTTGAAAGCTGCTCGTCGGCGATCCCAATCCCCGTATCCTGTACGCAAATTTCCAGGCTGTTTTTAGCAAGACTATTCACCTCGATATCGATACCGCCTTGCTCGGTAAATTTGATGGCGTTAGACAGCAAATTGATGAGAATTTGCTTGAGCCGTTGGCGATCGTTGTAGATGATGTCGTCTTCTAAATTGACCAGCGCTTGGATGGCCAACTCCTTTTGACTCACCATCCAATGCATTTCTGACAGCACTTCTTGAATCAAAACCTCTAAATCAAAGAAGTGAGGCGTTAGCTGGAGTCGATTTGATTCAATCGTAGACATATCTAAAATATCGTTGACCAGATGTAGCAAACTTGCCCCATTGGTGTGGATACAGTCTGCCATTTTGACCTGATAATCGTTGAGGGGTCCTTTGGTTTGGCTTTTCAAGATCTGAGAGAACCCCAAAATTGAGTTGAGGGGGGTTCTTAACTCGTGACTCACCGTCGCCAAAAACTCAGCTTTATGCTGATTCGCCTCTAAAAGTCGTAGATTCTGCTGTTCAATCTGCTGCCGCTGGTCTTCTAATTCTTGGTTTTGTTGTCTCAGCAGCAGGTTGGTCTGCTTAAGTTGCTCTTGAGCCGCTCGGGTGCGCTGCTCCGCTCGATAGACCGTCATCGCGTGGCGAATTAGGCTACTTAAGGTGTCTGGGGATAATCGCGATTTAGAGAGGTAGTCGGAGGCCCCGGCCTTCATTAAGTCGACTGCTGTTTGCTCGTCTCCTTGCCCAGTGAAGACAATAATGGGCAACCGATTGCCCTCTAAGCGCAACTGCTTGATAAATGAGAGACCATCGGTATCCGGTAAGCGGAAATCAAGGAAAATACAGTTAAAGGGTTCACTCGCCAACAACTGTCTGGCCGTTTGGGCATTTGCGGCCTCGGTCATCGTTGCCTGCAACGGCGTTTTGGCCAGATACCGCCGCATCGCCATACGATCGGTCACATCATCATCGATGACTAAAACATTCAACGTTTCATTCATCACGGTTTGAGAAATTAGAGCAGGTGAAGATTTTGTCATGGCCAATCAGGGCATTTCACACAGGGTCCAATACTTGTTGAGGGCAGCCATGACCTCAGCAAAACTCGAAAAGGTTACGGGCTTTAAGATATAGCCCGCCACGTTAAGCTTATAGGCCTCAATCCGATCTTGATCTTCATCTGAAGTGGTGAGAACAATCACTGGAGTGGGCGCTAATGCCGGATCTTGGCGCAATTTTTGTAAGAATTCAATGCCGTTCATCTTCGGCATGTTGATATCAAGAAGGATGATGCGTCGAGTGTGAGGAATCTTCGGCCCATCCTCAACCTGTCCTCGCAACATCGCGAGTGCTTCTAATCCGTTACCGGCCACAAAAAGGGGATTCGTGATGCGATTACGCTTGAACGCTCGCTTGACGTTCATCACATCAACTTCGTCGTCTTCGACCAGCAAGATATTGACAACTTTTTCCTCCACTGGCGTCTCCCCGACAACTGTATTCAATCAAAACCGACTAGAACAAAGGCTGTATTACCCAATTCATAATACTAATTAAGCAATGTTATGACGTCATCCATAAGTAAGAGGGTGTAACATATCGAGCCTCATACACGGATGATTGAGTCATTCAGCGTGAGTCATCATCCCGCCGATCGCGGCCAGGTGAACCGAAAGGTGCTGCCATCACCTGGGGCTGATTCTAAAGTGATGCGGCCCCCGGCTGATTCCACCATCTTTTTGACGATCGCCAGCCCAATGCCCGTACTTTCTAATTCGTCACGCGCTTTCAACGTTTGAAAGATGGTGAATACTTTCTGGTGATACTGGGGGGCAATGCCAGGGCCGTCGTCTTTAACCGTGAACTCGATGAACTGCGCTTGCTCGACAGCAGTGATTTCGATAGTGCCATCCTCGCGATCGTGGTGTTTAATCGCATTGCTAATTAAGTTAGAAAACACCTGATTGAGGACCGTTTGGTTGGTTTCTAGATTGGGCATTTGTGCCGGCAAGGAAACGGTGAACGACTCTGGGGGGGAAATCAGGTCAATGGTTTCGAGCAGCATCTGGCGCACATCGACCCAGCTGACCGGCTGCTCGCGGCGACCGACCCGAGAATATTCCAGCAGCCCGTTGATGAGTCCTTCCATGCGGTGCACTCGGCTTCTGAGTAGGGTGAGCTGTTGACGGTTTTCTGCCGGCAGGTTGCTACCCAGATCTTCTTCCAGCCATGCCGAAAGATTGGCGATCGCTCGCAGCGGCGCTTTCAGGTCGTGAGAGGTGACATAGGCAAACTGATCGAGTTCGGCATTGCGGTTTTCGACCATGGCATTGGTGACGGCGAGCAAGCTATTGACGCGCTCTAACTCACTGGCCCGCTGCTTGAGTTCTGCGGTGGTTTGCTTGAGTTCACGAATATCCTCAATCACGGCAATAAAGGAGAGCAGGTTTGCCTGTTCATCCGTTTCCGTCGATACCGTCACCATCGTCCAAATGGGGGTGCCATCTTTATGGCGATACCGCTTTTGAAAGCGGCAGGCATCGATCTGCCCAGCAACGAGCTGTTGATAATAGTCTCGATCTTGCTCGAGGTCGGCTGGCTCGGTAAATTGCTGGAACGGTTGATTAATCAGCTCTGCTGGGGCATACCCCAGTAAGGTGCAGAGGGTATTGTTAACTTGCAGCCATAGCCCTGCGGGTGACAGCCGGGCCATGCCGACGGCGGCCTGCTCAAACACGGCGCGAAACCGCGCTTCACTCGCGGCCAGGGCCAAAACCGCTTGCTTCTCCTCGGTGATTTCTTGAATAACCCCAATCATCTGATGGGGCTGGCCATTGGCGGATAAAAACCGGCCCTGAGCGAGTACCCAATGCCAACTTTGGTCAGGCCATTGCACCCGATACTCTTCAGAAAAAACGGCGTGACTGCTTTGCGCGTCGGCGATCGCATTCTCGACCCGAGCCAAGTCTGCGGGATGAACGCACTGCCGCCAGTTCTCGTAGCTGACCTCGTCCGCTCTCTGGTCGAAGCCTAAGATGCTCATGGTTTTGGGCGACCAGTGCAGAGCGGCATCGTTGAGACGCCAATCCCAAGAGCCCATTTGGGCGGCACTCAGCGCAATCTTCAACCGTTCGGCAGTATCTTGCTGATTGTGTAAGGCGACTTCGAGTTCTGCGCGGGAAGTTTGCTCCTGGCGCAGCAATCGTTCATTCTCTTGTTTTGACTGGGTAAGGGCAGCGGTACGACGTTCCATTTGTCCTTCTAGCTCAGCATTGAGTTGCTGATAGTTCACCTCGGCCTGGTTCCCCTCAACGCTCTCTGCGGTTAAAACCTGATGGAGCGGCTCCGACGGTGCCGTGTTGAGCAACGCCAACACAGCGGGGAGGCGAGGCACGAAGGCAAAGGCGGTGAACACAGCCAAGAGGGCGGTGACCGCTTTCACGCTGTCGCTCACCCAGGATGGGGGAAACCAGAGCGTCCCCATCGCCAGGGTATGCGTCAGGCCGCAGGCCGCGAGGAAGGCTCCCAAGAGCCAGAATAAACCTCTAAAAGGCAGGTCTGGCCGCTGCTGAGCGCCGTAAAGCAGTGTCGTGGCCAGGACAAGATAGGCAATCGCCGTCATGCCGTCAGAAATCGTGTGCAGCCCCACCAGCCCCGACTTCCCGAGCTCGTCATGTCCTTGAGAAACGGATGAGTTGAGCGCCAGCACGGATGCTGCATCACTCAATCCACAGTCGGTCGAAACGTTGAAAAATAGGCCTGACACAGTTATCTCTGATCTAATGGCGACTGAGAGCTAGGGCGCGGATGGGTCGATGCCGTTGACCGAAAGCTTTGGGCGATCGCCGGTCAAAGACGCATCCTAACCAACCAAGATAGATAACATCGGGAACAGAGTACCCAGACTTAAGATAGATCTCGAGTCGCTCAAACTTCTATCTTGAGAGGTATGAATATTAAGCCGATCTAATGAATAGTAAAAATACTGATGTAGGGTGATGTCGTCCCAATGGCGGATTGACGTCGACCTTGATGCTTAGGAACCTAACCATGTCTACTCGAATTGCCTTAATTGAGGATCATAATCTCACTCGTATGGGCCTCAAGGTTGCCTTTAATGAGCAATCCGACATCGAACTCGTCGGTGAGGCCGCCAGTGGTGAGGCAGGGCTGGCGCTGCTGCTGTCACGACAGCCGGATGTTGCGGTAGTAGACATTGGTTTGCCCGATATTGATGGCATCGAAGTCGTGCGCCGCTTGCGTGAGCAGACGCCTGCCGATGCGAAAACCACGACCAAGATTTTGATGCTGACGATGCACGACAGCGAAGACTCCGTGATGGCAGCCTTTGCAGCCGGTGCAGACTCTTACTGTATGAAGCAGACGGAGCTGTCTGAATTGATGATCGCCGTGCGAGAAACGCATGAGGGCAACTCTTGGATTGATCCGGCGATCGCCAGCATCGTGCTGCGACAGATGCGTAAAAATCCGGTCGCGGCGGGTGGTGTCGAGTCAACGATAGAGATCAATGCGCTCGCTCCGGAATACACCCAAGTTCTCGATAACTATCCCTTAACTGAACGGGAGTTAGAGATTTTAGAGCTGATTGTCGGCGGCTGCAGCAATGCTGAAATCGCCGAGCGGTCTTACATTACAGTCGGCACGGTGAAAACCCACGTGCGCAATATTTTGAACAAGTTAGGCGTGGACGATCGCACCAAAGCTGCGGTACGGGCCTTGCGCGCTGGCCTAGTGAATTAGGCGCGAATGCTCCCAACTGGTCGCTAGGCGTCAGCTTGGCGAATTATCAGTAGGAGCGTTGACGAGTTCAAAAATCGTTCGGATCAAACCCTCGATCTCAATCGGCTTGGCGACATGGCGTTGAAAACCATGGGCCAGGCTTTTTTGTTGATCTGCGGCACGGGTGTAGGCAGTGAGGGCGATCGCCGGCACTTGCCCGCCGCTGCGCTCCGAGAGTGAGCGAATTTGCTTGATCAGGCTATAGCCATCTAGTTGGGGCATGCCCAAATCACTAATGAGAATATCGGGCTTGAAGGTGCGAAACTGCGTCAAGGCTTCCTGGGCGGAGCCAACGATGAGCACTTCGGCCTGATACTCTTTGAGAATCGTGGCCATCAAATTGCGACAATCGGGGTCGTCATCCACCGCGAGGATGCGCACGTGAGACAAGTCGAACGCGTCTACTGCTGCTGAGTGGGTGGGGGCAGCCGCTACCGCCACGGGCAGCAAAGGTAGAGCCACGGTAAACGTCGCGCCTTGGCCGATTCCCTGGCTGTCGGCAGTGATCTGGCCGCCGTTAGCCTCGGTGAGATATCGGACGATCGCCAGCCCCAACCCCAGACCGCCATACTCTCGCGTGATGGAAACGTCTTCTTGACGAAAAGATTCAAAAATGTGGGGTAAAAATTCTGGCTGGATGCCCTTGCCCGTATCGGTAACTTCGATTTGGGCAACCGCCTCTGTTTGCGTGAGTGAAATGGTGATTTGCCCTGCCTCAGGGGTGAACTTAATCGCGTTAGACAGCAAATTCCAGACAATCTGCTGTAGCCGCCCCTCGTCACCCCAGACATGGCCCACCGCCTGCAGATCAGGCTTGATCGTGATGGCTTTGGCCGCCGCCGCAGTTTGTACGGTTTCAATCGCCCCACTCACCACCAAGGCTAAATCTACCCGTGCCGGTGCCAGCTTCAGCTTGCCGCGCAGAATTTTGGCAATATCTAATAGATCATCAATGAGTTGGGTTTGCAGCTTGACATTGCGCTCAATAGTCGACACCGCTTGCAGCGTGGTCGCGCGGTCTAACTCGCGGGTGCGTAAGAGTTGTGACCAGCCCAAAATAGGGTTGAGGGGCGATCTCAATTCGTGGGATAAAATCGCCAAAAAATCGTCTTTAACCCGATTAGCCTGTTCGGCAGCGGCGCGGGCGGCCTGTTCTTGCGCGAGAAATTGTTCACGCTCCGCTTCGGCCAGCTTGCGATCGTGAATGTCGGTCGCCGTCCCATACCAATTAACCACGGCCCCAGTGTCGTCCATTAGGGGCACGACCCGCGCCAGATGCCAGCGATACAACTGGTCATGGCGTTTCACTCGGGCTTCGACTTCATAGGCAATTTTGCCGGCGATCGCCGCCGTCTGCACGGTCTGAATCGTGTCTATATCTTCAGGATGAATCACCTCGGGCCACGCACCAATGGCAAAATCGCGCTCTGTGAGGCCGGTATAGTCATGCCACTGCGCATTGAAAAATTCGATCTGGCCACTGGCCTGGCTAATCCACATGAGTTGAGAAACCGCATTTGCTAAGGTGCGGTAACGGGTTTCACTCAATCGTGATTGCGCTTGGGCGCGCTTGCGATCGCTGATGTCTAAGTGAATACCCGCCATCCGCAGCGGTTTGCCCGCCTCATCACGTTTGACCACCTTGCCGTAATTCGCGATCCACTTCCAATCGCCTGACTTAGTCATCAGCCGATATTCAAATTGATAAGGGTGCTGACCATCTTGCAAATGGGCATACAGCTTTTCCATCACCATCGGTTTGTCATCAGGGTGAATGAGCTGTTCCCATGAACTGTATTTGTCAGGCAACTCCCCAGTCTCAAAGCCCAGCATGTACAGCCATTCCGGACTGAAGTAGTCCTCATTGGTCGTGATCTGCCAATCCCAAAAGCCACTGCCCGACCCGGCGATCGCCATCTGCAACCGTTCCTGACTGTCTCGCAGGGCCGTTTCGGTCTGTTTGCGCTCAGTGATATCCATCACGGTGCCAATGAAGCGCTGAGCGGTGCCATCGGCGGCAAAGTACATTTGCCCTTTGGCCATAATCCAGCGCTCGGCCCCATCATCGAGCCGAATGACGCGATATTCTGAGGCATAGCTGCTCCCGTTGGCCGGATTCAGACTGGTGGCAATCTCTTGCTGCAGCCGCTCACGATCATCGGGGTGCAATGCCTGGAAAAACATCTCAATCGTGACGATCGCCTCGGCGGCTAGGCCGAATATCGCCTTACAGCGGTCGTCCCACACCAGCTCGTTGTTAACGAAGTGCCAATCCCAAGTGCCCAGTTGGGCTGAGTCCAACGCCATGCGGAGCCGGTCTTTGCTGCGGCGCAAGGCCCGTTCAGCTTTTTTGCGACTGCTTAAATCCAACACAAACACGACGGCTTCTTCGCGCTGCTCGCCCAGCAGGGTATAGCCGATCAGCACTGGCACCCGCTGACCGTCTTTGCGAATGTATTCCTTTTCGTAGGGGGTGCAGGCTCCGCGCGCTTGGGCTTCGGCAATCCGTTGTTCGTCGAGGGGCAGATACTCTGGGGGCGTCATGTCGATCCACTGCAGTCGCTTTGCGGCCAAGTCATCTGAGCTGTAGCCAACAATCCTCAAGAGTTCATCATTGGCCTGAAAGATGTTGCCATGGATATCGCAGTAAATAATCCCCACCACGTTGGATTCCACAAAGGCCTGCAAACGTGACTCATTGGCTACCAGTGCCGCTGCCGCACATTTACGCTCAGTGATGTCTTGAGCTATGCCGACCATGCGAGAAAATTCGCCATTGTCTCCCTTGACGGCGAACCCGCGATCGCGAATCCACCGGATGCTGCCATCAGGTCTGACAATCCGATATTCCTGCTCCACCCCATCCTGATGGATGGACTGAGCGGCTGTAGCGAGCACCCGCTCGCGATCATCGGGATGCAACGTGTCGGCCCACAAGTCGTAGTTTTGGTAAATCGCCTCCGGCGATCGCCCCCAGATATCGGCATAGGCCGGGCTCACATAGAAAACCTGCGGAATCCGAAAGTCGGCGATCCAAAACACATCCTGAATCGTCTCGGTCATTAACTGAAAACGCTGTTGCTGCTGTTGCGCCGTGAATTCACTGGGTTGCCGCTCAGTCGGTGCTGCCGGTTCCCCCGGAGTGGCCGCTGACTCCGGCTGTTTTTTGCCAGTGGCCAGGGCTGACTTCACTTGGTCGGCGGTCACGCGATCGCGCACCCAATAATCGCTGGCACCCGCTTTCATCGCTTGCACCGCCAACTCAGCGTCGTTGACGCCCATCATAATCACGACCGGCGTTGCGGCGGTCGCGGTTGAGGTCAAATGCTCTAGCATCGCCATGAGTTGAGGGCACGCGATCGCGCAGTCGAGAATAATCGTCGCCGTCGTGCCAGCCCAGAGCTGCGTTACCTCAGCCGCTGCTGCCGTGGGAGACATGACCCGATGCACAATATAGTTCTGCTCAGCCAACTCGGTCAGAAAGGCCGGGGCTGCTTTCTGAGCATCAGACGCGATTGTGAGTACAACGACTGGGGAGTTAGACATGCCGTAAAGTGTTTGCCAAATAATGAGCAAGAATAGAATTGACGCCCTCGCCCCCGGCATCCCTCAATGTTGGGGCATGTTGAAGCCGATCATCCCAAAATTTGGGGGCCGGAGACCAGCTCCGGAGCAATGGCATCAGTTTGGGAGACTTGAGACATGGCCTACCACTATCATCGCATTGACTGCTGGCGCGCATCGCTGGTCTGAGGATGGCCGGTCAATGCGCTTACGGCTATCTTCCGGGCGTTAAAGAGCTTCAAGAAGGCTGACCGGTACCGCTCTGCGGATGTTGTGCACCAACTGATCAGGCACCTCCAGCGGGATCAAATGTCCAACATCTAACAGCTTGACGAGTTCAGCCTGCGGCAACAACGCCATCCCCTCTTGCTGAATGGTAGCCCAAGGAATAACGGGGTCATCCGCAGACGCAATGACCGTGACCGGCACTTGGATGGTACTCATCTGCGCGGCAATTGAATGATTCATGCCGTCCAGCAGCCACCAGCGCCAGGGGCGATCTTCCACCTGGGTGTGAGTGCGAATGGCGATCGCGCGGCGCAGTTCTGGCAGGGTTTGCTGGGCGGCACGATCAGCCGTGGCGCTAGCGACAATGAAATCGCGACAGCCAAAACCTGATCTTTAGCCGCCTGCAATATTTCTCAAGAAAGTATCAATATCAATAGATTACGAGCGGTGAAATAAGCAGCTAAGTTGAATAGACTAAATTAACCACTTCATCCAACTGTCAAGTCGGCAAGTCTCAAATTCGTTTATCTGTTCACGACTGGTTGAGACTTTCAGATTTCTAAAGTTCTCGTCAGTGGTCAATCTCCTTCTCCTACATCACTATGTCTAGCGCAAGGACTCGAAACATCACACGGGGCCAAGCTCAACGGACGCTGTCCCAAAAGATTCAGAAACTCTACAAGAATCAGATTGGCCACTCTACTGGCAAGGTAACGTGTCAAATTATTGACAACACAGTCGTGGTCATTGCCGAAGATGCTTTAACTAAGCTGGAACAGCTTTTAATCGAAGGCGAAAAAGATGAGTCGACACCGGTACAAGTTGACGTTGAGCAGGTGCGCTCAGATCTGGATACGGCTATTCGCCCCTTGTTCGTTGATGTTATTCAAGAAATTCTGTCAATTGAAGTTGTGGATGTTTTAAGCGACACCACCCTTGAAACCGGCAGAACGGCGATCGTGGCTGTTTTGGCAGAAACTCCTGAACTTCGCTAGATGACAGGTACGTTTGACTAGAGACTTATCTTGCTTTGAATGATGTATGGCTAATAGCAAAGCGCTACCAGCTTTTTTGCCTTTGAACGCAATAGCGCGACAAATTCTCTTTTAGTTAGAAATTAATTGATCCCGATAATTAGAAATTAATTAATCCCGATCTCACTAGTATTTACAAGCTTATTAATCCCATTGAGCCAACAGCGCATCGCGGCATGGTTCTACTTGCAAGATGCCTATATCGAGCTACCAGCCAACAAACATCGCTTGATCAAGACTTGAAGATCGATCAGGCTGTAAGGCTTGCAAATGTAATAATCAAACCCGGCCGCTAGCAGTTTCTCTTGTTGATGCCTACCGGCGAGCGCTGTGACTGCAACAACGGGAATCAGAGCAGTGTCTATTGAGTTTTTTAATCTGCGAATAATATCAAAGCCACTCAAACTAGGCAGTCGCACATCGAGCAATATCAAACTAGGCCTGAGGGACAAAATCATCTCCAAAGCCGCTTTACCGTCCGTCTCGCAAAAGAAGAGGCAGGGCAACTCTTCAATGATGTAACTCAGCAGGACAAGACTGTCCTCATCATCATCAACGGCAATGATTATGGGTAAGGCTTGGTTGGTCTTGGCCGCCCAGTCTTCGAGCGCGATGTTATGAGTCTTCATATCCGTGAAACCTTAAGCCTTGAGGTAGGATCAATCAACCTCAACCAGAACAGCTCGAAAAGGCATTCTTCAAGTGGTACAACAGCACTTGAATAGAGTGGCTTCAGCTTCAATGACGACTGACTCCTGACCGAGCGTTGGCAATACTGCGGTAGGAATAATTCGTCTTAGGGATCTACTGGGTATCCTAACACCTGCAGAAAAACCCTTTGATAGGAAAACAACATTTACTCATCCAGTTGGCTAGCCTTAAACAATTCACAATTTAAAGTGAGACTAGTCCAAAAAATCGTATCAATTTATGTCGGGTTTTCAGCAAAAAACAGCCCCAACGGTGGGGCTGCTCACGTCACTAGCTGACGGGTGAAAAATGATTAATGTCCAGGAGTAATATTCTCTAGAACATCTTCTGCTTGCTCTGCAACTGTTCTAGTTTGCTGTGAATTGGCAGGAACGTTCATTTTTTCCAGATTGGCGCTGCCCTGAACGGCATTGGAACCCTGCTTAGCGTTATTCTGCACTTCCTCGGTGCTGCGAGGCTCATTGCGAAACGCGGCTTTAGAGATTTCCTTCATCTCATTCATTTCCACCAAGCCCTGAGAGCGATCGCTGGAGCTATTGCCAAAAGCCATCGCTGGAGAGGCCGTTTCCAGCAGTATAAAAGCACACATCGCAACAGCCATAAAAGCTTTTACAAATTGGGTACGAAAAATGTTCAAGGTTTGCATCCTGAACCCCTTACTTTTACAAAGAAATTCGGCTCAAAATTTCCTTGATTCAGACTCGGCTTAGTTAAAGAACTGAATCAATCAAGCCTTCGCTGGTATCTTCGATTTGCTCAGCGGCATCTTCTGCCGCGGCTTGAGTCCGGCCAATATCTTGCTTGGCTTTGCCTTGAACCTGCTTGGCCGCTCCTTTAACTTGGTCTGCAGTCTGGTCAGTCACTTGACCCACCTTGCGTTGTACACGGCCTAAATCTCCTTCAACCCACCCTTTGAGCTGTTCTGCTGTACCCGCACCAGCAACTTCATCCAACGCTTGCTCAGCCCGGTTTTAGGCAATATTCGCAACTTTATTACCCGCAAAAGCTGGCTGAGCCGTGCCGATGACTAAGCTCGAACACAGTAGCAAAGCCGTCAGACAAACATAGAATGAACGCTTGATCTTCGACGTGATCGCTGAAATTTTCATAATTCAATCGCCTAAAAAATAATACTGTCAAATCAATCAACAACATTGAAAAATTAATATTATGAGATTCGGCACTCAAATAAACATCGCCCCAAAGATACATCCGTGTTAGTCGACTAGGTGGACTTTGATTTGTGTAATAGCTTTACGTTTTTAACACCCTCTGAAAGAAGATATTGAAACAGTCTTTAAAGAGTTTTTGATGTTCCTATAGCTAGAGTTTTCTATGAATTTTAATGACTCGTACTCTCTGCTTTCATATTTAAAAAAGCTAGGCGTGTCAGTACATGTCTAGCTAAACCATGCTGAAGGGAAAATTAGAGGTCTATCGTTTTAGAATGATCCAAACTGCGTGAATAATCCCTGGGATGTAGCCGAAAAGCGTAAGCACTAAATTCAGCCAAAACTGCCCGCTCAACCCGACTTGTAGGAACACGCCTAACGGGGGCAAAAGAATTGCCGCAATTAATCTTAAGATATCCATTTTTAATCATCTCTTACGTTCATGCTAATTATCAGTAGAAAGGCTTTGCAAAGCATCTATCTGCAGATATGCTCTATGTCCTTCAAAAGGTAGAACTCCGAAGAAGACGAGGGGACACCGATAACTCTGGAGTAATTGCCAGAAAGTTGCCTCTATCTTAGGAAGCTCGTATCGGCGCATTCGGGCCAACGCAGTCTCACCTTTGCTGACGTGATTTTTTGAAGCGCGCTGAAGTTCAGTCAGTACTGACGATTCAACTAACGCTGACTTAGTTACGTGATCTAGGACTTACGCACTTAATGAGATTTTGAGATGGCGTAAGATCCCCCTCGACCAAGCGTGTTTATCTGGTGAACTGCGTCAGTCCTCAAGAGGAAAGGGTAAATTTAATGCTGAATTGCAGTGAACGTCTGTTTTGCTGAAGTCGATCAAGTTGAGGGCATCCCAATTTGGTCTGGATAGTCCTGCTGGCGGGTAAGGTGCCCGCCCTAAACAACGAATCTGGGATGCTGCCATCAGATTATTGCGGCTAATAGGATGGGCCGGTGTCTGAAGTGATCGATCGCCAGCGATCGGGTGAGGCTCAATCTGCCTCGCAGATTTATGTCTTTGGACGAGTAGGCAAAGAGAGGTTAATTAGGACAAAAATAAAGGAATGTAATCACTCCCTGCGTTGACCGTGCAGAAGTCAGATCAACAGCTCGCCCGCCAGTCTGGTTTGAGGTATGTGACGGACAAGCAGCCCGGTTTTACGCGGCAAAAATTCGGTCGGGGGTTTAGCTATTTTGATGTGGAGGGACAGCGGATTAGCGATCGCCAGTGTCGCGATCGTCTCAAGCAGCTCGCGATTCCTCCCGCTTGGCAAGACGTGTGGATTTGTCCTGATGAGCGAGGGCATTTGCAAGCGACGGGACGCGATGCTAAGGGCCGCAAGCAGTATCGCTATCATCCCGAGTGGCAGCAAATCCGGAGTCAAGTTAAGTTCGAGCGCCTGTTGCCTTTTGGCCATGCCTTGAGCCACATTCGACAGCAAACTGATCGCCATCTCAAGCTGCAGGGGCTGCCGCGCGAAAAGGTGTTAGCGCTGGTGGTGCAACTGCTGGAGGAAACGTTGATTCGGGTCGGCAATACCGCCTATGCCAAGGCCAATAAATCCTACGGACTCACTACCCTGCGGACTCGCCACATCACGGTCGAGGGGCATCAGGTCGAGTTTGAATTCACTGGCAAGAGCGGCATTGAGCATCACATCGAACTTGCTGATCAGCGCCTGGCAAAGTTAATCCAGCGCTGCTCAGAACTCCCAGGCTATTCGGTGTTTCAATATCTTGATGAGGACGGTAACCGCCAGGCGGTAGATTCTGGCGACGTGAATGATTATCTGCAAGCCGTGGCGGGCGGCGACTTTACCGCTAAAGATTTTCGCACCTGGGCAGGCACAATTTTGATGGCTCAAACACTGACTCAGCAAGCCCCTGAGGTGACTGCTCAGCCCACCTCAAAGCAGGTAACGGCAGCCATCAAGTCGGTGGCGCAACAGCTCGGCAATCGCCCCGCCACCTGTCGGAAATATTATGTGCATCCGAAAGTGCTGGATACCTATTTGGCAGGGCAACTGTTGCCGCTCATGCAATCCACGGATCAGACGATCGCTTATCTTGACCCCGATGAATGTGCAGTGTTGGAACTGCTGTCAACTTAAACACCTCGGTCAGCCTATGGTGAACGCTTGAGTCAACGATGACCTCGCCAGAATCTATTGGTCGCCCGGAATGCCCACGAGTTTTTCGCCCCAATGATGATCTCCGGCAGCATCACGGCGATCGTCTTGGAAACTTGGCTGAGGGAGCATCTCTGTCGCATCTTGCCACCGCAGACCTTGCTGATTTCAGATAATGTCCGTTTTCATCGGCCTGAGGTGGTGACTGAAATCGCGGCAGTCGCGGGGCATCAAGCGTTATTTCTACCGCCCTACTCACTCGACTTCAACAACATTGCGCATGACTTTGCCGCCCTAAAACGGATTTTGGGCTATGCTAAAGCGCCTTTCTCCGGCGCGACACCAAAAAATCCAGATATTCGTGCCCCCGCCTTACTGAGACTGATCGCTGATCGTTCATACCGGCGTGCGGTTTGGGGACACGTTTCCTAAACTGGCGTTTTTTAGGACAATACTGTCACTACTGACCGATATTAGAGACGACCGATGCCCAAGTTTCTACCGATCGCCTATTTTCAAAAGCAATTTTGTCCCTTTGCCGAAGCCACTCTCTCGGTGGCTACCCATGCCTTGCACTACGGTACCGGGGCGTTTGGGGGCATGCGGGGGCTACCCAATCCGACCGATCCCAGCCAAATTCTGCTCTTTCGGTTAGAAAGGCACTGCCAGCGACTAAGTCAGAGTGCTCGCTTTTTACACTTTGATTTGCCGGCCAGTGAAATCAAAACGGTTTTGGTGGAGTTCATTAAACAAAATCGCCCGCAAGAGCCGTTTTATATTCGTCCATTGGTTTACACCTCTGACTTGGGCATTGCGCCGCGCCTGCATGATGTTGAGCATGACTTTGCCGTCTATGGCCTGCCGCTTGGCGACTACCTCTCGCCCCACGGCATTACTTGCCGCATTAGCTCTTGGCAGCGTCCATCAGATTTGAATCTGCCGCTGCGAGGCAAGATCACTGGCTGCTACATCAACTCATCCCTGGCCAAAACGGAAGCCCGACAGTCGGGTTTTGATGAAGCCATCATGCTCAACGCCCAGGGCAAGGTGAGCGAGGCTTCTGGGATGAACATTTTTCTGGTGCGGCAGGGACAGCTCATTACACCAGGGACTGATCAAGACATTTTGGAAGGGATCACCCGCGATAGCGTGATGCAGATTGCTCGTAACCTGAACATGCCAGTGGTCGAACGTCCGGTCGATCGCTCGGAACTGCTGATTGCTGACGAGGTGTTTTTATGTGGCACCGCCGCGCGGATTGCGCCCGTCCAGCAGATCGAGAACTACGTGCTGCCAGCAGAACGCCCCCTGACGCAACAGCTGCAGACGACACTGACCGCCATTGTCGAAAATCGCGATGCCGCCTATCGCGACTGGGTCGATGTAATTACGCTCGACTAGCTAGCTACTGTTTTGATGTTGGCGGGTCAAGCAGTACGCGGTAGGCGTTTGTGTGGGTCACAAGGCTGTCGCGACTTCAGGACTCAGCCGCTAAAGGATGACAGCCTCTAGGGTTGACGCTTGAGGGCGTGGCTGAGCTCTGGGCCAACGCCAATGACCGCTAAGCTGAGCCAGGCGAGGAGGTTGACGCGCGCTTCAAACAGCGTGATATCGACCAGTGAGAAAAGCAAGATAGCTAAAAAGCTGAGATGGTAGCCCATGAATACGCTGTAATACGATGGGTGCCCTTTCAAGCTGAGCAGCGCTCGGTAGCCTCGATATACAATCAGGCCGACCGCTGCGGTAAATAACAGCATGACTGGCAACCCCGCCTCTGAGGCCAACGTCAGCCAGAAGCTATGGGCATGGGCAATGTAGCTGTAGCCGGGGACTTCGCCGTTGTAGAGCAGCTTGTAGTTCCCTAAGCCATAACCCACGAGAGGGCGATCGCGAATCATTTGCATCGCTAAGCCCCAGACGTGGACGCGGGGGTCATCGGTCACCCAGCTCCAGGAAAGCGCCCGCCCGGCGAGGCCGAAACGCATAGTCGTAAAGACAATAAGGGTGAAACCAGTGAGGCCGAGCAATCTAACCCACCGATTCGTGCGTGCCCCCACAAAGCCGACCAGCAGCAGCAAAATTGCGACTAAATACCCATTGCGCGACCCCGAAGCAAATAGGCACATCAGCGTGAGTAGCAGATTGGCTCCCAGAGCATAACGAGACCACGGCCGCTGTTGAGAATTCTCGATCGGCCCCTGACCCGCAAAGATCAGGCCCAGGTTGAGACCCAAGATCATCACCAGATAGCTGGCCAGCGTGTTGGGATAATCAAACACTGAGAAGGCGCGGGGAACATGTAGATCGCCGAGGTAGAGCCAATCGACCCAGGGTAGATAAGTCGCTAAAATCCCCGGGTGATTGATCTTGAGGACGTATTCAACGATGCCGATGAGGTTGACCGGTAGGGTCGTCAGCACGAGTATCAGCGCCCACCGATAGATCTGCAGCCACGGATCGGCGGTCTGCTTGAGATAGAGCGTCAAGACCGCCCAAAACCAGAAAAAAGGCAGAAAGTGAGCGAGCTGCAAATAGGCTTCACCGCGAAACGTCGCAAAGCCGGCACTGACAATGAGCAATAGACCCACCGCAATAAAGCCACTGTCAGACAACAGCTTGAGCACAGCGCCAGGATAAAAGTAACTTTGCCACAGCGCCAAGGCCAAGAAGCCGACCAGCCCCACAAACATCGAATACGGATAGGGCAACAGCAACAGGCACATCGGTAGCACCCCATTCCAGAGTGCCGGCCCTTGATCTAACCACTGCGATCGTGCATCAGTATGCGCCATCTCCGATCAATACCACCCAGATAGTTCTCAGTAAAATATAAATATCTAACCAGACAGACCAATT
Organism: Cyanobacteria bacterium J06626_4; assembly: GCA_038523235.1. GTDB lineage: Bacteria > Cyanobacteriota > Cyanobacteriia > Phormidesmidales > Phormidesmidaceae > Halomicronema. The sequence continues at coordinate 5,234 of JBCBJQ010000086.1, read as the reverse complement.
TCTGACGTAGTAAGCATCCAAGTTAACCCGCTCTGAATAAGTGACGTCATTTCTGCCAGAAACTTGCCATAGCCCAGTAATCCCCGGCGGTACTCGCTTATAAAGTTCGAACTTGTCGGCATAGTGAGCCACTTCGGCATCCACAATGGGGCGCGGTCCGACCAGACTCATCTCACCGCGCAAAACATTCCACAGTTGGGGCAGCTCGTCTAAACTGGTGCGTCTGAGTAGGCGACCGATCCGCGTAATGCGAGGGTCACTTTTGAGCTTGCGCTCCTTTTCCCATTCTTCTCGATAAAGGTGATTTTCAATCAGGTGGTGTTGCAAAACCTCATCGGCATTGGTCACCATTGAGCGAAATTTCCAGGCTTTAAAGGGGCGAGCGCCGCGACCAAGGCGATGTTGGCCATAGAAAATTGGCCCCGGTGAATCGAGCTTAACTGCCACCATAATGAGCAGAAACAGCGGCAAGGCAAACAAACCGAGCAAAATCGTTAAACAGCAGTCCAAAATGCTTTTGGTAAATCGGGGCCCTGGTAGCAGCAGGCGCTGGCGAATTTCAAGCCCTAAAATGCCGCCCATGTCGGTGGCACTGACCCATAAGCTGGCAAACCCAAACAGGTCAGGAATGACGAGTAAATGGGGAAAGGTGTGGCCATAGCGCTCCAAAATCGCCAGCAGCTTGTCGCGAGGCACACCGGGCATGGCGACGATCGCATAGCTGACATGGAGATCGCGGGCCACATAGGGTGCCACCGAGAGCCGCCCCACCACCGGCACGGACTCTACAGAGCCCTGTTTCTTAGGGTCATCGTCTAACACGGCAACAGGCTTAAACCCCAAGCCTGGCTGTCGCTTTAGCGTCCGAATGACTAGCTCACCGGTGCGACCTGCGCCCATAACCACGACCGGAAACCCCCACCAAGAGCAGGGGGCTACCAGGCGACGCATGGCGATCCGGGCCAGCCAAACACCCGCCATCGAGAGGGGCCAAGCGACCAAGAAGATCGCTCTCGAATAAGTGGTGCCTTCTCGAAACAAAAAGATGACGGCAGCTAGTGCCAAATAAAACAGGGTGGTGGAGAGGCAGAGTCGCCGCAGTTCTTCCACAGGGCTAAGGCCGACAGCCGGATAGAGCTTAGCCAAAAAATAAATCGCCACGACCATGCCAAGCAGGGGCCAGAGGCGCCAATACAGGGCGGGCTCAAACTGCCCCCCTAAGGCGTGGCGACCCACCACACTGACATAGACGGCACTCGCCAAGCCCAAGACATCAGCAACTACAAGCGGGGCCGCGGTCGAGAGCGATCGCAGCGAAAAGGTCAAGGGCGCATAGGCCGGTTTTAAGAGCTGGGTCAGAGGAGTCATACTATACGAGCGACCTACACCACCGTACTGCACGTCACGGATAAAGGTACCTCAATCCTACAGGTCTGGCTCTATCGCTACCGGATAAATTACCGCAAGGGTGGTGCCCGGCGTTGAGGGCCAAGCCAGATTTTAGGACGGATTTAGGACGGATAAAGTCGGTTATCTTAATTCTCACGACGCCAGCCAGCGCGAATGGTTCTCCTCGCTCCTGAGCAGATAGCTCACGCCTCATTTTCCCCAAGCGGATGCCTGAGGCCACCGAAAAACGCTAAAGAGGCTGGGAAACAAGGAGTTAGCTGTTTTACGCAGTGACGGTAACTAGACCAAAAAGCAGGAAGTCGTTAGTTGTTATTTGACCTAACCTCTCAATCCCGCCTGCCGAATTCCGACTGCTGCGATGACCAACCAGGCAAGCTCGCTTGCCGTGACCGGCCTTGACGCTGAGGCGTTGGCAAAAAGCAAGCTTCAAAATTCAGTCCTATTGTCGCGTTTAATTCACTACCGGCTGGGTCAGTAGTGGCAGTAATAATGCTGATCGAGACGCAGCAGGGTGTGGAGCAAGACGGTCGCGCCATTGAGGCAGTCCTGAGGGCTCGTGTATTCCGTTTCAGCATGGCTGATGCCTCCTTCGCTGGGCACAAAGATCATGCCCATATCGGTAATGCGCGAGAGTTCTTGGGCGTCGTGGCTGGCTCGACTGGGCAGGGCGCAGTGGCTTAGCTGCAGGTCGTCGCATACTTGGGCGATCGTGGTTTGAATGTGTGAGTTGGCGGGGGCAGGCTCATTGTGCAACCGCTCCACCATGGCGATTTGAGTGCCGGTCGCGGCGGCGATCGCTGCAATTTCCTGCTGAATTTCGAACAGCAGGTGCCGCAGCCGGCCGGTTGAGAGATCTCGCAGATCTAAGCTCATCTCGACCTGGCCGGGAATGCTGTTCGGCACGTTGGGATGCAACTCCATACGGCCCACCGTTGCCACCTGATCGCCGGGCTGGCGGCCAATGCGGTTAATTGCCAGTACCAATTGCGACGCGGCCACTAGGGCATCCTGGCGCATCGGCATTGGTGTCGTGCCCGCATGGCTAGACTGACCGGTGACCGTGATCCAATAGCGCTGCTGGCCCACGATGCCGGTGACCACGCCGATCTGCTTGTCGGCACTGGTGAGCACCGGCCCCTGTTCGACATGCAATTCAACAAACGCCGCTAGCGACGCGGGTGATCGCTGGGCTTGGGCGATCGCCGCCCAATCGCCGCCCGCGCGCGCCAGACAGTCTTGGATGGCTTCGTGGCTGCGGCTACGATACAGCTCGGCATCGGGCAAGAGTTGTCCGGCCATCGCCTTGCAGCCAATCATGGTGCGTTCTTCATCGGCAAACACCACTACTTCCAGCGGATGATCGAGGTGTTGACCTTGCGAGGACAAGGCCGCGACGACGGCAATGCCCGCTAGCACGCCGTAGGTACCGTCGTAGTGGCCGGCATTGGGCACGGTGTCGATGTGGGAGCCGGTCATCAGTGGTGGGGCATCATCAAATCGGCCCGCATAGCGGCCAATCAGATTGCCTGCTGGGTCAGTTTGCACGGTCATGCCCGCTTCGAGCATCCAGCCGCTGACGAGGGTGCGCGCCTGGCAGTCGGCCTCACTAAACGCCAAGCGCTGGACACCACCGTTAGGCAGCGCACCCAATTGGGCCAGCTGACGAATCATGGCCATCAGGCGATCGCCATTAATCGCCAGGGTAGAAACGACCGATGAAACCATGGGAAAACCTCTCTGCAGGCAAACTTTGACTAAATCTTCTCTGCCACTACTGTAGGGCTCGAAGCGTATACTGTATACAATATCTGCGGCGGCTGTGGCTGTAAAATCGCTTACTTGATGCGAGTTTATGACAGGCGTCATTCCGCTTAAGGTAAGACTGCAGAGCCACTCTGCTAATGTGCTCAGGCTCAAGGCTCAAGGCTCATATTTGTCCCCAGCACCGTGGCCAACGCCATCACCAACCGGCCTGTCGTTAACCTCTGAGGATTCTCCCCTTGGTCACACTCTCTAAACCGCTACCCCGACGCGAGTCGCTCCATGAGCAGACTTACCAGGCGCTCCGCACCAGCATCCTCTCGGGAGAACTGCGCCCCGGCGATCGCCTGGTGGAAACCCATTTGGCGGAGCAGCTACAGGTCAGTCGCACCCCCATTCGAGAGGCGCTGCGGCAGCTGCAGCGAGAGGGCTTGGTCACCGTTGACGGGGGCGGGCTGCGGATTATCTCGGTGTCAGCGACCGATGCCGTGCAGCTCTATGACTGTCGCTTAGCGCTAGAACAAGCGGCGGTGCGGTCGGCCTGTCTTGCAGTCAGCGATCGCGCTTTAGAAGTACTGCAGCAATCGGTTGCCCAGGCAGAACGGGCCGTCCAGCGCCAGACCTCAGCTCTCAACACCTTTGAGATGCTTAACCTCGACTATCAGTTTCACCGTCAGATTGCTACCAGCACGGGCAATAGCTGGCTGACGGGGTTGCTTGATCAGGTGTTCGACAAAATGATGCTGCTGCGGGTGCACACCACGCGTCACGATCCGCAAGTGTTGGAGATTTGCGGCGAACATCACGAAATCTGCAGCGCTATTGTGGCTCGCGATGCCGACCGGGCGATCGCCTCGATGCAGGCACACTTAGAAGCAAGTAAACAGCGGGTGGTCGAGGCGCTGGAAGCGCTCTCCGCTAACGGTGATGGGGATGTTTAGGGTTGTATCAAGATATGAGGTTTTACATCTTTGCGATGGGCCTGACTCCGTCGCGTTGGCAATTGAAGTAACCTCGGAAAAATAAATATTCGGCGTTCTCAAGGAAAGAATTCATGACGGCTGCAGCTACTCAAACGGTTTTCATTTGTGGATCAGCCCTGCGGGGACAACCCGACCACGGCAATCTGCAAGACGCCACGTTTGTGCGCGAAGCAAAAACTGCAGCTCGCTATCGTCTCCACGCGGTGAAAGACGGTTGGCACCCCGGCATTTATGCGGTCGAAACGGGCGGTATTGCGATTCCCGGTGAGCTGTACTCTCTCACCCCCGCCCAATACGAACATCTCGTCTCTACTGAGCCGCCCCACATGTATCCCGCTGAAGTGACGCTGGAGACGGGCGAAACCGCGATCGCGATGCTGTATCCTCAAGCCCTGATTGAAGAGCACGGCTGGCCCGATATCTCTGAGCTGGGGGGCTGGGCTGCCTACAAGGCGCAAACGTCCTGACTAGTCCGCTGTCGCCGCCATTCTCTGGTTTCCATTCCCCTGATGACGCGGCTGCATCAATTGAGGTCTCGCCATCTTCTCCCTGAACCCAGAGACTTAGCATTCGCAACAAATTCCATTAGAATCGGGGTGATTTTGGCTGATCGTCAGCGCGATGAATCTTTTCAGGGTTGTTAATTGGCCACAGACGCGCTGACTGTGGCATCCTCCTAAATTCCTATGGCAGAAATTCCGATGACAGAAACGTTAGAAACCCACGTTTTTCCCGTGCGTTGGCAGGATGATCATGTGCTGCTGATTGATCAGACAAAGCTGCCGCAGCAGTATTCCGTCGTTTCGATCACGCGCAGCGAAGATATTTTGACTGCTATTCAAACCCGCATTGTCAGGGGTGGGCCGGCCTTGGGGTTGGCAGCGGCCTACGGGCTTTACCTGGGCGCGCGGGTCATCGACACTGGAGAGCACACCGCATTTTTAGAACGACTAGAGGCGATCGCCGAGCAGTTAAAAGCGACCCGTCCCGACAAGGCCAACCTGATGTGGTCGGTCGATCATATGGTGGAGCAGGTACGGCACAGCTCCGACAGCGTGAGTGATCTCAAGGCCCGCTTGC
>JBCBJQ010000085.1:0-26152 GCA_038523235.1 Cyanobacteria bacterium J06626_4 | reverse complement strand
GATAAGTTTCAGCGGCATTATGCCAAAATCCAGGCAGACAACCCCCTCTGAACGGTAGAAAACTTACTTTCCAGAGTAATAAGCGAGCTGTAAGAACGCGTGCCTAATCGCGGAAATTTGTCGAGGATTGTGGTGTAAATACAACGCCTTAGGTCACGCTTGGGTATGTTCTCAGTTGGATGCTCAACTGCCGGTTTGTCCCCCTAATCGTGGCTCGGTGCCCGCGATGAGTCGGCGAATGTTAGCCCGATGCCGCAGCACAACGTATAGGCTGCCCGCGATCGCGAGTAGAATGTAGGGTAAGGGTTGCTGTAACGTCACCATCAATGCCGCCGATGCTAACGCCGTGATGATTGAGCCGAGAGAGACAATTCTAAAAAGCGCGAGCATCAAGCCAAAAATCGCTGCCGCGCCCACACCCGCAGGCCAATAGAGCGCCAGCAGCACCCCTAACCCCGTCGCTGCCGATTTGCCCCCAGTCCAGTTGAGCCAGATTGAGCGACTGTGGCCGACGATCGCCAGCAGCCCTGCACCGGTCATCCACCAGGGCACAGTAGATAACCAGTCAGGCAAACTCGCGTAGGCCGCTGTCAGCCACACTTGAGTCGCCGCGACGGCGATTAAGCCTTTCAGCAAATCGATTATCAAGACCGTGATCCCGGCTTCTTTACCCACCACCCGAAACACGTTGGTCGCCCCCGTATTGCCAGACCCATGTTGTCGAATGTCGATGCCTTTGACTGCCTTCGTCACGAGATACCCCGTGGGAAGCGCCCCCAATAAATAGGCTGCAAAAACTGCTACGATTCCGACTGCCCAAGCCATTTATCACCACTCTCACAGGACACCACTTTTTAGTCTACTGTCCCAGGTTCGCTTCAAAATCAACTCAAAACGAACTGTTTACAAAAGGCGTCATCAAGAGCAGTTATCCCCTGCATGCAAGTCAATCTCTGCTGTCAAGCCTCGTCACGGTAGCCGCGACCGCAGCCACATTGCGCCCGGTCAGATCTAGAGATCGATCTCAATCAGACTGATCGCGGCAATCTCACCTAGCACGTTTATCTGCTCGAATGCTATCTAACTTTTGGGTGCTGACAGCTGAGCTTTCAACTCGAGATCGCGGGCACTCAGGCGTTTTCTCACGGGACTGATCGGCGCATGCAAGCATCTTTATTTCAAAGACTTAATCAACTGGTATTACTGAATCCGAGCCAACAACGGGCCCTGAGCCATATCTTAGAAACCATAGAGATGCCCAAGGATTCTCTTTTATTGGAAGCAGGACAAATATCCAGCCACCTTTACTTTGTGGTGGAAGGTATTTTGCGCTCTTCTTACACTTTTGAAGATAAGGAAGTGACTCGATGGTTTTGCTTTGCCGAGCATTTTGCCACGTCATACTTTAGCTTCGTTTATCGACGACCCAGCGAAGACAAAATTATGCTTCTTACCGACGCTAAGCTGTTAGCAATTAGTCACAAAAATCTGCAATATCTCAGTCAACAAGATAGCGTTTGGATTGATCTCAACCGGCATTTACTTGAACATTACTACACTAACTCACTAGAGCGGATTGCCTCCTTTCAAACTCAATCGACGCTTGAACGATACGAACATCTATTGCAGCAACATCCGACCATTGAGAATGACGTTCCCCTCGGATACTTAGCCTCTTATTTAGGCATGACCCAAGAAACTCTGAGCCGAATTCGCCGCAAAAAGAAGCGAGCATAGCAGAATGCGTTTGATTTAAATCAAAATCATCGGGTCAGTTGATTTAAATCAAAGCAACTGAGCTGACGTTTGATGCTGGGAAAAATATTATCGAGTTAAGCAAACCTATTGAGGCTTTCGCGATGACTCTAAGCTCCCTAATTGAAACCTATTACAATACTCAAACTGAAAATTTTGCGAAATCTTTCCAGTTTCAACAACTCGAATCAGGTCATTTAAAGGTGGCTGAAATCGATGACTTTATTCACAACCTTTGTCGATCGCATCTCAAGAGTCCCCAAATTTTGGCTTTTTTGTATGCTATTGCCCCGCCAGCCGCTGCCGACGCGACACAACACAACCTGTTAGAAGAAATGGGGTTAGATGATGCCGGGATCCGACATCCTGATTTGCTTTACCAACTCATGCAGGCAGCTGGATTTAGCCCACAACAACAGGATGCCGTCACCGCCGCCGCCCAAGCGCAAGTGCGATCGCTCTGTACCGATCCGCTGATGTTTGGCACGATCAAAGAACTCGGGCTCTCGGTGCTGTTGGAAGTCACCTGTTTTGAATGGATGCTCGCTCGACTCTCAAGCCGGCTGGGTCAAGCGCTGCAGACTCATCGAGGTTTATCGACTGAGAGCTTGGCCTGGTTTTATCACCACTCAGAGGTCGATATTCGCCACGCTGCCGAAGGGGTTGAGGCCGTTGTGCATTACGTCAGCGATTACGACATTGAGGCGGATGAACTGGCCACCATTCTCGATATTACGTTTCGCGAAAATGTCTTTATCCGCCGCTACTTTGGCTGCCCAGCCCTGGCACTCGCCACCCCGGCAGGGGAGGCCGTGTCATGAAAATTGTCGCCGCCACAATATTTGCGCTGCAGATCCCTTTTGTTGAGGCATTTGCCCACAGCATTCGTAACCGGGCCTGTTCTGATGCCATGGTGGTGCGGGTAGTCGCCGAGGACGGCACAGTGGGCTATGGGGAAGCGATCGCGCGCCCCTATGTCACGGGTGAAACCGTGGACTCATGCCTAGAATTTATGGCTAACACCCTCTGGCCCGCCGTGCAGCAGCAAGACTATCCGCTGCCCCCAGCGGACGCCTCGACCGGGGTTGATTGGCTTAATCAAGTGGCGCTGACGCTGCCCACCGAGCCGGCTGGTAGGGCGCAGCTTGAGCCATCGGTCGTCGCCTGGCATGCCGCGCGTACCGGTTGGGAACTCGCGCTCGTCGATTGTCTGCTGAAATCTGCCGGACGTTCTCTAGGCGAGATCTTGCCGCCTCAACGAGCAACAGTCACCTACAGCGGGGTGATTACCGCCAGTGGGGTAGAACAAGCTGTGAAAGTCGCCAAGCGATTCAAACAGTTTGGCCTCTCTCATCTCAAAGTCAAGGTCACTGGTGTGGATGATCGGGCACGCGTGGCGGCCATTCGCGATGCCGTCGGCGCTGAGCCGCTGATTCGTCTCGATGGCAATGGGGCTTATACCGTCGAGTCGGCGATCGTCGCTTGTCACACCCTGGCCGAATTTGAGATCGCCAGTGCCGAGCAGCTAATTCCGCGCGGCAATCCCGCTGATTATGCCCACCTCCAAGCTGCGACTTCGATTCCCCAAATTGCCGATGAATCGTTAATCACGCTGGCTGACGCACAGGCACTCATTGCCGCACAGGCCTGTCAGGGGTTCAACCTGCGCCTCTCAAAATGTGGGGGATTGGCTCAGACCCTCGCGATCGCCCGCTTAGCCGACGAGGCCAACATCTTCGTTCAGGTGGGCTGTCAGGTGGGTGAAACCGCCATTTTGTCTGCTGCCGGACGCCATCTTGCCGCCGGGTTGCCCCAGGTGAAATTCGTTGAGGGTTCCTATGGCAAACTCTTGCTCAGTCAAGATATCAGCCGCATCCCCGTGCAGTTTGGCTACCGCGGCGAAGCCCCCGTGCTGAAGCGTCCCGGCTTAGGTGCTGAGGTGCAAGATGAGGCGCTTGCTGCTCACGCTCACCAAACGCTGCGATTAGCAACCACCTCCAGGGTTCACCACTAATCGACTCCCCAAGTGACTCATTAAATCGCCTTGCCCAGTTCCGCTTGGTGAGGCCCTCAGCTCATAACAGACAGGCCCAAATTTTGAGTCTGCTTGGGCAGCAGCAGTAGGCCTCCGTTCCTGCTGCCTATTACTCAACCTGAGTTCGGGATAGCTTTTACCCGCCGATTGAGCCTTAAATTCCCTCTCGGGAGAGGTGCCAAAGGCGGGGTGGGGGCCGATCAGTCGCGCTAAATGGCGATTCACCCACCCCTCAGCCCCTCCCAGGAGGGGAAAGATCCGGCTTCGGCTTTAACCCGAACTGACGTTACTTAAGTATTTTCCCAAAAATAGTTTTGACGCCCCGGCTTTTGAGCCGATTCTCATTCATGTCACCTTTAATTCCGATGATGATTCGCTGGCGCGGTCAGGCGCTGGCGAACCGCTTTGATGCGGCTGCCCGCAACCCCGAGCGCGCACAACAGGCCTGCCTGCAAGCATTACTGACGCGCCATCGAGCTACGGCTTTTGGCCAGGCCCATGGTTTTGACCAGATTCACACCCCTGCCGACTATCAACGCGCCGTGCCCAGCCGCAATTATGAAGGGCTGCGGCCCTATGTGCAGCGCATGATGCAGGGTGAGGCCAACGTGTTGGTGAGCGATCCGGTCACGATGTTTACGCTAACCAGCGGCACCACCGGGCAGCCCAAATACCTGCCCGTCACGGCGGTGTCTGAAGCGCGCAATTCTGCCCTGATGCGGCAATGGCTCTATCGGCTACTGCCCCAACATCCGCGCTGCCTCAGTCGCTCTCTGGTAGGTATTGTGAGTGCAGCGGTGGAGGGGTACACGCCCAGCGGTATGCCCTATGGCAGTTTATCGGGGCGCATCTATCAGCAGATGCCAGGGCTAGTACGCCGGACTTACGCGGTGCCCTATCCGGTCTTTGAGATTCAGGACTATGATCGGCGCTATTGGGCGATCGCCCGCTTTGCTCTGGCCCGCGATGTCTCCTTTGTGGGCACCCCCAACCCCAGCACGCTGCTGCGACTAGCTGCCGTGATGGATGAACACCACGAGAGTTTGATTCGGGCGATTCATGACGGCACTTTGGGTCTGGCTGCTGCTGACCTGTTGCCAGCCACGCGGCGATCGCTCCAGCCTGATCTACGCCCTCAGCCCCAGCGGGCCAAAACGCTAGAGCGCCTTGTCACCACCACCGGCCATTTGCACCCTCAAGATTGCTGGCCCCAGTTGCAGCTGATCGGCTGCTGGACTGGCGGGAGTGTGGGCATCCAGACACCGCGATTGGCCTCAGCCTATGGTGCCGTGCCGCTGCGAGATTTGGGCTACCTGGCCAGTGAAGCCAGAGTCACTCTGCCGATCGCTGATCACACGCCGAACGGCGTGCTCGATCTGACACTCAACTTTTGCGAATTTATTCCCGAAGACGCGATGGAGCAGCGCCATCCGCCGGTGTATCTCAGTCACGAACTAGAGATCGGTCAGCGCTATCACATTCTCCTCACGACGCCGGGCGGTCTGTATCGCTATCACATCAACGACATTGTGGAAGTCACCGGGTTCTATCACCGCGCACCGTTCCTGGCCTTTGTGCGCAAGGGCAAAGATATGAGCAACCTGACCGGCGAAAAGCTTCACGTCAACCAGATTTTGCTGGCGATGGAGCAGGTGCAGCGTCAGTTTGGCTTGACCATGGGGCAGTATCAGTGGGTGCCGAACCTGTCTGAGATGAACTATCACATTTATGTGGAATGGGCCGACTCACGCGGCGATCGCTGGATTCAGCATACCCTGCTGCCCGCGTTGGATCAGGCGTTACAACAGCTGAATAGCGAGTACGCTCAAAAACGCGCATCGCAACGCCTGCAGCCACTTTGCCTACATCGCCTGCAGCCCGGCTGGGCCGATGCGGTAAAACGGGCTGAGATCGCCACGAGCGGACGCGACGTGCAATATAAGTGGCGGGTGCTGCGTCCCGATGCCCAACCGCACCCGCTGACGTCGAGCTATCGCGAAGCCGCTCTGCCGGGGTAATACCAGTTCTACAAATTACAGCTACACGTACAAGTCGGCTTCGACTCCGCTCAGCCGACGTTCCTTGAGCGGAGTCGAAAGGAAGATCTGTAGTCCAGTTTCAGAGAACTGGTATAAATCATCTCGATGCGCTGGATTGAAGCAATTCATCGGGCCAGTCGAAGGCGAAGGATATGACAGAGAGTAGAAAGGTGCAGAGAAAAGCCTTGCTACAAGCGATCCGGCGATAGAAAGGGTGCAAACCTGACTACGTCTCGCTATATAAAAAACTTGCCGGAGCCTGTTGACCGGCTCCCAGCAACCGGGGTCCTCAGGTGGGATATTTCTTACTTTGGAATACTCTCAACAGAGACGGGCCAGAGCCTGACAAGCATCGGGTCTGGCCCTTTAATTTCTCGAAAAGCCGCCGAATTCGGGCTTATAACGGGCAATGAACTGGCGATTGCCGTCGTAGACCGCGATCGGCAGCTGCACCTGATTCCCTAACTGCATAATGTTTTGCACCAGTTCGTGGGTTTCAGTCATCACAGCGTCGTTGCGTGAGAGCCGACCCTGGGTCGAGGGCGGCGAAATTGACTGGCGAATAGCGCTATCGTAGGGTTCTCGGAGCGTGAGTTCAATGCCCTGACGGCCATAGGTATAGGTGCAGATGCCTGCCGTCGCCGGACAGAGATTCGCTAAATCATCGTCAATGGTTTGCAGCGCTACTGCCTGCTTGAGCTTCGTTTGGGCCTGCTTGAGCGAGGCTTGGTAGGTAGCAAGCTGACCCTGCGCTTCGGCATAGCGCAGCGTGTTTTTAGGCACCTGACGCATCTGCGCAAAGGCTTCGCTCCAATGATTGACGGCCTGAGTCCACTGGTCGTTGCGTTCCGCCACTTGCGCCTGAGCCGCATCCGCTAACGCGTCCTGATAGGCACGTTCACCGGCTTGCTCAAAGGTGACGCGGGTGCGAGTTTGCACCATCTGACTGCGGTAGTCTGACAGCAGCGATCGCGCTTCTTGATAAGCCAGCGTGCCCTGGGGAATGCTACTCAACGCTTGAGTTGCCTGGTTCCACGCCCGTTGAGCCACTAGCCACTCGTTCAGAGTGGTCGCCGTCTCAGTTTGGGCGGTTGCCAGCTGTGCCGCCTGCAGCGCTTCATTTAAATTAGCTTCGGCTTGCTCTTCAACCGCGAGGCGATCGCCAATCGTCTGATAGTTGGCCTCATATTCTCGCTGCTTGGTCTGGGCAAACGCTGCCAGAGGACTGTCATCCGGCACACGACCGAGATGGGTAACCGCCTTTTGCCACAGCAGATGGACTTCGACCCAAAGCGGTACAGGATGGGGCGGGTCTTGGCTTTTTTCTGACGCTTCGGTGGCATCGCGCTGGGCCGCCAAAATCCATTCCAAGTCAGACAGCTGGGTGCGGTAGCGCAGCAGATCAGCCTGGGCCGCATCATAGTGAGACGACCAAGGCGGAATCGCCGACACGAGTCGAATCGCCTTTCGCAGATCTTCGTGAGCGCTAGCAACTTCATCCGGCGTGGGCCGACCTTGCAGCTGATCAACCGATGCCAGACTTAGATCACTAGCCGTTTGACGGCGCTCACAACCGCCCACGAGACAAGGGCGACTCACCCCATAGGTCACCGCTCCCACAGCAACTCCGGCCACCACTAAACCGCCCACCGAGCGCCAGGGTAAGGCTTGCCAATGGGTGGTCAGTTGCTGCCAGCGAGCCTGCCAGGGTTCTGATGCCAACCGGGCTTGCCAGCGCTGCCAAAAAGGCCCCATGTCAGTCTCGGGGGGCGTCTCGCCGGGCGGGACTGTGGCGTCCTCAGTCGTCTTCTCCGGCCCTGGTGCATCGGCTGCCGGTTCAGAATCGCGGGACAGTAAGACCAATGCTCCAGCGGTGCCTTCCATTGCCGGCTCGCTGCTATCAAGAACTGGATCACCCGCCACATTCAGCAAATTCGCCGTGACGTCAACTGGTTGCCAGCTCCAGCTGCGAGCCGCATAAGGGCTGGCAGTACCGCGCTTTCTAAGATAGAGTCTCACGGGCAACTCGCCCGTGTCGTCCAAAAAGTCTTCGGGCAGTTCACTTTCGGCCAGCCCGGTGCCCATCGCCAACGCCAGCGCTTTGAATCGCTCATCTCGCTCCGTCGCCGTCGCCGCCGCCACGATGTCTTCGGACAAAACCAACAAGCGCCCCTGCTGCAATCGGCAGCGAATCGTGGGAGCCGCTGCGGGCAGGGTTGGAGCGATCGCCGCTTGAATGCGATTTTCTAAGGCGGCGACAAATCGGTCTAAGGCGGCAAAGGAAGAGGTAGAAGTCATAACCCTAGGCAATGCTTAAAGCTTGGCTGACAGTTATCTCAATAGATCCGTCCAATAGCGCTCGCTATGGCAACGAAGTATAACAAGGGTTTTTGGGTTTCGAACACTCTCACAGGAGAGGAATCAGCGATATCCTCACGAGATCCGAGCTAAATAGATGACAGATGATCAGGGTAAGGCACTGCATCAGTGGCATGGCCCACTGTAGCACCGCTACCAGTAGCGTTTGTCGAGGTTATCGGGGAGATTCAGCAAAACCACCGAGCAGGCGATCGCTGTCAAGATAGCTCTCTTCCAGCAATCGCTTTTACCCATAGGAGAATTACACCTTTCTGCCCGCTTCAGGCTCAGCAATATCATCCAGATCGACCAGGTTCCACTGCATGCCCTGATGCCGATATATCCGCTTTTGTTGGCGGGGATAATCACCCACATCGTGCGCTAATCGCTGGCCCACCACAATACATCTGAGAATGTTATCACCCGTATTCTTCAGCTGATGCGGCTCGCCTCCGGCCCGATAGCCGATGAAATCACCGCTCTTGACCGGGTACTTGGCATCGCCAATTATGGCCTCGGCTTCTCCTTCCAGAATGTAGACACATTCGTCTTCGTGATAGTGCTTGTGGAACTCCGTTGAATCATAACCGGGGGCCACCTCAATGATGTGAAAGCCGATGCCCGTCAACCCGGTTAAATCCCCCAGCGATTTGTTGATGCGCTGGGCATTCTCATTGAGAAAATGAGTCTTTACGACGCCTGCGTAGGCGGCAATTTCTTCGCGAGTGATGATGTATTGATCCATAATTTCAGAGTCCTACCGGTGCAGAGTGCTCGTCGATTGGGCCAGTCGTTTAGGGTGATTTCACAAACACCGCATGACTGATGTTCAGTGCTGGTTAGGCAAGTTCACCGCCCTCAGGCCCATAGAACATAACCCAAGTCGCAAAATCATCGGTAAACGATTCAAACCGATGAACCACACCCGCCGGCACAAACAGCATCTCACCCGCTTCAAATGCCTCTCTAGAGTCGCCATTCACAAAATATCCCGACCCTGAGATGACCACATAGAGTTCGTCGCGGCTATGCGGCTCTTGCGAATCCACCTTCTCAGGTTTGTAGATTTCAACACTGAGGGAGCCGTGGCTAAAAAGTTCTCTAAACGGTTGGTCGTGACCTTCCAGTTCTTGCAAGGCATTGACAATCGTTAGTCGCATGTTTGCTCCTGATCTGCAGTGTTCCATTCCGCAGCGATCGCGTCTAGTCCTTCCGAGTACCCCTGATAGTCAATCAGAGTTAACGGGCATTACGGATGGGGGAGGGCGATCGCCGCTGATGAATGGTGGCAGATCGACCGCCAATTGTGACCGGCGATCTAGCCAAATTTTCAACTCACGAACTAAAGATATAGAAACTGTTGAAGAAAGCAAAAGCAGATGACAGTATGGCAATTTCCTTTGAGGCTGTTGCGCCTGTCCTAAAGAACCACGATAGTTTAAGCAAACAAAAGCATGAACTGATGCAGATGACACCGAAAGCATACCGAGTAAGCTAAGTGCCTCTGCGTCTAAGTAAAGCAGCCTAACGATTCAAACCAATAATCATAGAAAGCTTAAAACGAGTCGAAAGGTTGGCTGTCCGTTGACTGCATTTTAGATTGTTAATGCCGTATTAACTGACCTGCAGAATAACCTTACCCATCGTTGTTCGTGATGCAATCGCTGCATGTGCTTGTGCAGCATCCTTTAGAGGAAAAACTTGACCTAAAACCGGATGAAGCTGATTCATCTGCACCCAGGCAAAAAGTTGTGCTAGAGCTGCACCAACAATATCGGGATGACGCTCCATCACCACGTTGACGGCAAAGCCTGACACACTTTGATTGTTGAACAGCAGATTCTGACATTGAGTCTGTGTCAGAGTTGGGTAGTTCCCTGACAGCCAACCGTAGCTGACAAAACGTCCCTCAACCCCTAAGCAGGATAAATTGTGTGTGATCGCATCGCCGCCCACTGAATCGAAGATGACATCAATTCCTTTTCCACTTGTAATTTCGAGAACAGTTTCGTGCCAGTTTGGTTCGTTGTAATTGATTGGGTAATCGACGCCCCAATTGCCAATCTTCTCACGCTTTTCCAGCGTTCCAGCAGTGCCGAACACATCACCAGCGTGCATCAATTTCGCAAGTTGGACCAGAAAACTACCAACTCCGCCTGCCGCTGCGTGAATCATAATACTTTCACCGCTTCGAATTTTGGCAGCATGAGTCAGCAGCAAATAGGCACTTAACCCTTGTATCAGTAGAGCTAGCGCAGTATGCGCGTCAACTTCGGGAGGGAGAGGAATCGCCTGTTCTGGTCTAACTGTGATGTATTCGGCATACCCTCCTGCCTCAAAAGAAACTGCAGCGACACGTTCTCCCAATCTCCTGTCTGTCACGTTGGCGCCCACCGCCTCAATAATCCCAATCACCTCCATGCCAGGAGTATAAGGAAGCGGCAGTTGCAATGGGTAAGTGCCTCGGTGCTGCATGATGTCAGCAAAGTTTATTCCTGCAGCGACGACTTTTAATAGTAAAGAACCGGGCACACAATCTGGTTTAGGTATTTCCTGACAGGTCAGGACTTCTGCACTGCCGCGTGTTTCGACACGAATACATTTCATCGATTACATCTCGGTTGTTGAACTTTTTCAATATAGAGAATAGGTCACTAAAATGTAAGTAGGCACTGATTGGTAACCTATATTTTGAAAGGAAAGGCTTTTGATATGAGTGAAGATCTAACGACTAATGAGGAATTATCGATCCCCATAGTTTTTGAGCGGAATTATCCAGTACGGCGATTACTCGCGCTAATATCAGATGCCTGGACACCAATTATTTTCCACTGCCTTTCTGATAGGAAAAAACGATTTAGTGAACTCCAACGGCAGTTGCCAGACATTTCCAAAAAAATGCTGACTCAAGTCCTGCGTCGCTTGGAACGTGACGGTTTAGTACATCGTACGGTTCATGCAGTTGTCCCTCCTAAAACGGAATACAGGCTGACGGAACATGGTCACAAACTCCATGAGCCAATCATGATGCTCTGTCAATGGGCACGCTCTAATGAAGTAGTGGTTGACACTGTTTACAACACAAGGGAGAACATAAACGACTAGAAAAGGCAGTGCTGAATACAATAGTCTGTAACATCATGCTCTCCCCAAGCCTGGTCTGGATTAATTCCCCTAGGCGTGCATTATTTGAGAGGGCGATCGCTGATGGCTGATTGAGCGCTGGCTGTAACCAGCGATCGCGCTAAATTTCTCACGCAGTGCAGAAGCAAAGCCATGATTACTGTAGTGAACTAGAGGATCGCACTATCTCTGTTGATATCCTGCTAGGAATCTCTCTGGAAATGTCCATCCAAGATATTCTGGTGCACTCCATCCGGTTGCAGTTGACAGTGTTTGGACTGCTAAATAGTGATCTATTCGAACAACATTCCATGCATGGATAACTTCGCTATTACCTATACACAATCCCACGTGCCCCCAGTCCTTTTCCAGTCCATCAATCGCACCTACAGCCTTATAGAAAACAAATGACCCTTTAAGTGGACATCCCATAGGATTGAAGCCATATTCTTCTGCAGACCCAGTGGCTGTCGAGCCACCAAAAATTTCAATACTATTTCCTTTTTCATAAGCATCTTCTACAAATACTAAACATCTCAATGGATACTCTGCTTGATCTTGCTTATTCAAGGCCCATTTGATCGCATTTTCAATCAATTCCTCCATTCAGATCATCCTTTTGATTGATGATCCCAACAGAGATATCGATAAAATTTTTCCATAGTTGCAAGAATGTTTTTATCGCTTGAGTGCATAAATATATGCTGCGACTATGTTTCCATCTTTTAGCTTCACCGTTGTCAGAGTGCGCTCGTACGACTCACCTTCAAAGGTATCCAGTTCTGCCCAATGAGAGGCTAAATTATTTGAACTAAACAGGTAACCTTCAACCGGTTCACCTGTCTCATCTAGAGTAAGACCAGGGTAGCCCATCTCAGCGCCCCAACCTTCATGGTGCAATTTTCCAGTCACACTGGCTTTCGTCCATGTGCCAACAATTTTATTCATGATATGTTCATTGGGTCTGCCAGGGCCCAACGTTCCATATACAAATAATTTTTGAATCACGGTAATACGCTTCCCGAGCAACTGCGAGGTCTCATTCAAGATTAAAGCGATCGCTGATTTTCTGTCTATAAGAGAGAATTAGTCAGTCCAATCATGTCATCCACCTACTCATAGATTACGTTCTGGTACCGCGACAGTTAATTACCTAACAAGCACGTATCGCCGTTTTATCAACGATTCACTCTATGAAAAACATATAGACCTATCTGGCTCAGCATCTTTTCTATGCTTTGAGGTAGAAGTGAGTTAAGCCGTTGTGCTATAAAGCTTTTGCCCCAGGTGAGGGAGGATGAGGTTTGCTTTTCTCAGACCCCTCAAACTTATCCTTAAAGTCTAGACATCTGGGATTCAGCACCCAACTACCATGAAGTCCACTCATTAATGATATTGATCCACATGGCATCAAGGTCATATTTTTTTCAATACATTTGCGGATTTTCTGCCACTAGGATTGAAGAGACTCTGGGAAGGTTTGCGTTACATCATTGCCCTTACGTTATGCCCCTGAAATATCATGCTATCAAGCCACTATTTTCCGTTTCCCAAAGTCAGCGTTATTGAAGTCGCGGTCGCTGACTTTGGCAATTTTCAGCTCGTGGTGCCGACCCGCAATCAACCTCAAACGAGCGCTCTTGGGTTGGCGCTGCTGACAGTCCCCCTTCGCAACTATAGTCGCGAAGGATGGATGGTCTGCCGCGACAAGGTCGTAGGCGCTCTGACCCAATTGGAAATCGGCACAATTGCCCCTGAGGGCAGCCCGTTTAAGCCCATCAAGCGGTTAGGGCCAGCGGTGCCGATCGCCTTTGAAACTCGCAGTCATCGTCCTTTACCGGCGCTCCTTGCAGACAACGCTAGTTTTGCTTGTCGGCTAAAAGACGAAGCAGCCCCCTACTGCTCGGTATTTCGCAACGTGTTGCCCAGATTTGTGCGGCGCTACACCCTCAAGAGTCAGCACCCGCATCAGATTCAGCGCATCGTTCAGCAATTGCTGCGGGAAGAAACCCAATTCGTTCAGCAAAATCGAGAGCATCTGCAGCATGTGCCGTTTTATCGTGAGCAGTTTGACCTATAGCGACATCTCCTGCAGCCAAGGTAAAGCCTTGCACAATCAAACGTTGAGCAGTCAGTATCGAAAGGAGGGGCAAATCGCCGTGGCCGCACTCGCCAGGGATTTAATTTAGGAACAGCTTGCTGGATCTTCGGACTACCTGACTGCGGCTGAGCGATCGCGCCGACCCATCACACAGACGCGATCCTCCTAATCAGGAGTATGATTCAGCATTCAATCGATCCAGTGATGTTGCTGCGAAAGTGAGATCAACCTGAACTTAACCGTCACCCCATGGCAGCTCATGCTTAGTTGGCATCGCCACACAATCGATCGCCCAAACAAAGCGCCATTATGAGCAGTGCCGTATGACCTGGATTCCACTGATGATCAGCCTTGGCGCTGTCTTAGGGGCGTTGAGCCGCTACTATGTCACCTTATTTTGGATTGCACAGCGCGGCCAACAGTTTCCCTATGGAACGCTTTTTGTGAATTTGACAGGTTCTTTATTGATTGGCTTGCTGTCTATCGTGGCAACTCAAATTACCCTGCCCATTGCTATGCAAAAGCTGATTGTGGTTGGCTTCTTAGGGTCATACACCACTTTTTCTGCTTACACGTTAGATACTGCTAATTTATTTCGCAGCCGTCAAATTTTATCGGGCTTATTTTACTGGCTAGGCAGCCCCATTTTAGGGTTAGTCTGTGTCAAGTTGGGCATTTGGATCGCTCAAAATTTAGGATGAACTTATTCATCCACCTGATTGATAGGCTGAACAACTTTTGCAAACGCCACACCGAGACCAAAGCTGAAAAATCCCAGTAGTGGGCTGCTAACCCAGTAGAGCAACCCAATTTGCCAGTTACTGAAGTCCAGTAACTGTTCGGCCTCAAGTTCATAAGATGAAAATGTCGTATAAGCCCCTAAAAATCCAGTTGTGATCAGGAGCATCAGATCCGGCTTCAAAGACAATCGTCTGATCATCAGTGTGGTAATCAAACCCATAAAAAAACAGCCGCTGATATTCACAAACAATGTTCCCATCGGGAAGGTCAGCAGGGTCGGCAGAGTCAGCCATTGCCCAAGATAATACCGAGACAGTGCGCCCGCGATCGCACCTAAGCCAATGATTATCGGGGTACGAATATTGGGATTCTCTAACATTTCAAATAACCATCCACTGAGAAACACTATGCTGATTCGAACGGCTCGACCCAGCGATATCGAAACGCTCTTTGACATTCGCACCAGCGTCATCGAAAACTATCAGTCCCGTGAGGAAATCGCCGCCCTCGGCATTACCCCCGACTCCGTCGCCGCTATGTTAGCGACGGACTGCCAAGCTTGGCTCACTGAGGTTGACGATCGCCCCGTGGGATTTGCGATCGCCAACGCAACGGCAGCCACTATTTTGGGTCTATTCGTTCTGCCCGGCTCTGAGGGTCAGGGAGCCGGTCGCGCTTTGATGCAGGCGGCTGAGGCCTGGTTATGGTCGAACCACCTTGAGGAAATTTGGCTCGTGACCGGCAACGACCCCCATCTGAGAGCCTACGGCTTTTATCAGCATCTGGGCTGGATGCCCGTCGGTGTAGTGCCCGAGGGCGACTACCAGGGAGAGATGAAGTTCATCAAGCACTGCCCCGATGCTTTGCGCTGAAATTTCACTCAGTAGCAGGGTTTAACCCAACCTTCAAACCTATCGCTGATTTTCTCCCTGCGGGAGACGCTTTGCGAACGACTCCGCTTAATCAGCTGGATTATCGCCCGGATCAGACGTCGAGGATTGAGCAGAGTCTCTCTGTGAGGAGAAAACCCGTCTGCGCAATTAATTCGCCTACCTACTTAGCGCAACTCTGTGGGTCGCACGGCCTTTAGTCCACACGACGACTGACCCAAGTGTTGGATATTGACAGAGCCCTGAAAATTATCATTAAGTGGGCAGCTAAGAGTATTCCTTTGATCAGCCCCTGATGACGTACCCGCATCCCCTGCAAGGATTTTGTCATGAACCCCCATGCCGCAGCGCCGATTGTCGAAGTAGAAGAACGGCTCCGGCAGGCCATGTTGACCTCTGACGTGGCCGAGCTAGATGCCCTGATTGCGCCAGAACTCCTATTTACCAGCTATCTGGGTCAACTGATTACCAAACAACAAGACCTAGAGATGCACCGTTCTCGAGTGCTGCAGCTAACAGAGTTAACGCCCTCTGACCCGCACATTCAGCTCCACGATCGCTTTGCGGTGGTTTCAGTGCAAATGCATCTAGTGGGAAGTTATGACGGCACACCGATTGATCAGCACATCCGCTTTACTCGAGTGTGGGTCATCTCGTCTGCCGGGGTTTGGCAAATCGTTGCTGGTCATGCCAGCCTTATCGCCACCTAGCGATCGCCAGAGAGATGAGCCCGCATCGCCCATGAAACCGAGAGAGCCGCGATGGAAGTCAGTTTTACAGTCGCCGCCCTGTTGTTTGCCGTCGCGGCGATCGCCGGCTGCGTGGATACCCTTGCGGGGGGTGGCGGTCTGATCGCGCTACCGGCCATGCTGATGGTCGGCGTGCCCCCGGCAGCGGCGATCGCGACCAACAAGCTGCAGGGCAGCGGCGGCACCTTCACGGCATCTCTCTACTTCTTACGCCGGGGGGCGATTCGTCTGCGCCCCAACCGCTGGGCAATGCTGATGACGTTTATCGGCTCGGTCATTGGTGGGTGGCTCGTCCTCAAGCTAAATGCGACGACTCTGGCCCAAATCATTCCCTTTTTGCTAATGGGGCTGGGCAGCTATTTTGCCCTGTCGCCCAAGCTGGGCGCCGTGGATAACCAGCAACGTCTAAGCTACGGCAAGTTCTCAACGGGGGTGGCTCCCCTGCTGGGATTTTATGATGGGTTCTTTGGGCCTGGCACGGGTATGTTCATGGCGCTGGCTTTTGTCAGCCTCTGTGGCTACAACCTCACCAGGGCGACCACTCACACCAAGCTGCTCAACTGCACCAGCAATGTGGCAGCACTGCTCTATTTTTTGCTGTTTGGCCAGATTTACTGGCTCGTCGGCCTAACAATGCTCTGCGGCCAGTTTTTAGGCTCGTATGTGGGCGCCAAACTGGTCGTGGCCCGAGGGGCTACCCTCATTCGCCCGATCATCACCCTGGTCTGCTTTGTAATGGCCATCAAGCTTTTGTGGGATGCCAATTAAGCGCCACGACTGAACTCAGCGATCACCCAACTTTGCATCGCTTGGATTTACGAAGTGGCGATCATGCCGTGTCGATGACTATCATGAGCACTCAAAGTCAGGCTCATCACATCAAGATACGACAGAAATGAGCGTCATCGTGCCGCTTCACAAGAACAGCTAGAGCTGAACGATGGTGCGGAATAGATGAATGAGCCAGCAAGATAAACTATTGCTCAAGATTTTGCGGGGAAACTCGGACGCTAATATTCCCTTTGACCGGCTGTGTGAGCTGCTTCACGCTCTCGGCTTTGATGAGCGTATCCGAGGCAGTCATCATATCTTTTCTAAAGAGGGGGCCGAGGAAATTCTGGCGTTCCTGAATAACCAGATGATTTCGGCCCCCTAGCCCTCTGGGCAAACCAGAAAAGGAGGCTATGCCGGGTCTAGCGTTTTGACCCATTCATCCCTTGATTAAGCAACGCCGAAATTCTTAATCTGCAACCCAAACAAGGAAAAGCTAAGGCTTATCAGGTCAAGCAAGTTCGCACCGCAATTTTGAAGTATCAGCTCGGAGGACAAGATAATGATTCGCTATGAATTGATTATTTATTGGAGCGAAACCGACCAAGCGTTCATTGTTGAAGTGCCAGAGTTAGCTGGGTGCGCTGCCGATGGTGCCACTTACCAGGAGGCCGTGCAAAATGTCGAAGTGATCATTCAAGACTGGATTGAAACTGCAAAGGAACTGGGGCGACCCATTCCGGAACCCAAAGGACGGCTAATGTTTGCTTAATCGCGTTTATATGCTCAGAGATTGTAGAGGCGCGATCGCGGCGGTCATCACCGAATCCCTCAAAAGTTGAAACCAGGTTAGAAGTGCGATCGCCGGTTGCCGCAATTTAATCACTGGTTGCAGCGGTGAGATCGCTGGTCTACAGCAAAAAATCGATCAATTATCTGCACAGTCTCCAAGTCTGAGAAGTTTGGAAAGTTTTTCACGATCCATTGAAATCGGAATAGCATATTTTTATTTACGGCAATAGCCAACTGCGGCATAGTTATAGCAAGCGTTAATAAACGCCTTTTCAGAACTATTTCGCTTCCATCCAGTTGGGGCCGCTGCTGGCATCGACAACTAGCGGCACCTTGAGCGCCACCGCCGACTCCATCACCGCCGTAATTTTCGGCTCTAGCTCAGTCCATTCTTCCGGCGGCACCTCAAACACCAATTCATCATGTACCTGTAGCAGCAGACGGGTTTGATATCCCTTCAGCACCTCATGCAGGCGAATCATCGCGACCTTAATAATGTCTGCACTTGACCCTTGAATCGGGGCATTGGCCGCCGCGCGCAAGGAAGCTGCATCGTAGCCGCTCATGCGTTTGAGACTATCCAGATCAATTTGATTAGGGTCGCTACCGAGCAGATCGCGCAGTTTGGTCGTGGTGAAATTGAAATAACGCCGCCGCCCCATCAGCGTCTGCACATAGCCTTGGGCGATCGCCTCGCGCTGCATCTGCTGCAAATATTCAAATACCGCTGGGTAGCGTTCGTAGTAGCGATCGATAAAGCTTTTGGCCTCGGTGCGATCGACAGTGGCCTCGCGGGCAAAACGGGCCGCGCCCATGCCATAGATCACGCCAAAGTTGATGATCTTGCCCAAGCGGCGCTCCTCAGTGGAAATGTCGTCCTTGTCAAACAGCAGGCGAGCCGTCAGCGCGTGCACATCTTCGCGATTGTTGTAGGCCTGCACCAGCACCGGTTCTTCACTGAGGTGAGCCAAAATCCGCAGCTCAATTTGCGAATAGTCAGCAGCCACCAGCTTCCAACTCGATTCAGGAATAAACGCGGCGCGGATCTGCCGACTGAACGCAGTGCGAATGGGGATGTTTTGCAAGTTAGGGTTTGAGGAAGACAGCCGACCCGTTGCGGTGACTGCTTGGTTGAAGTCGGTGTGCACTCGATGAGTATCCAGGCGCACCAGTTCGGGCAGGGCATCCACATAGGTTGACTTCAGCTTCGAGAGGGTACGGTTCTCGACAATCAGATCCACCACCGGATGATCGCCCTGCAGCTTTTCGAGGGTTGAGGCATCAGTGGAATAGCCGCCCGATTTGTTTTTGCGTGACTTGCGCTTATCGAGCCCGAGCTGGTCAAACAGCAGGGTGCTGAGCTGTTTGGGCGAGCCCAGATTAAAGGTTTCTCCCGCCAATTCGTAGGCTTTAGCCTCAATCTTGGCCAAGTCAGTCTCTAGCTGCTGCGAAAAGTTGCCCAGGTAGTCGGTGTCAATGCGCACGCCCTGATATTCCATCTCAGCCAGCACCGGCTCCAGCGGCAGTTCGACCGTGGTGAACAGCTGCTCCAGGTCGGGATATTCCGCCAGTTCCGCCTTGAGCAAGGGTGCCAACCGATAGGTGGTGTGGACGTCGGCCCCGCAGTATTCCGCAACGGCGGCAATCTCCAAATCCGCAATGGTTTTGCCCTTGGGCACGAGGTCTTTATAGCTCTGCGCCGAGACGTTGAGATAGCGCAGCGAGAGATCGCTGAGATTGTGATTGGTATCGGGGTTGAGCACATAGCTGGCCAACATCGTGTCAAACACCACCCCTGTCAGATGGATGCCCTGCGATCGCAGCACCAAGCGATCGTACTTGGCGTTTTGCAGCACCTTGGGGTATTCCGCCCCTTCTAAAATCGGGCGCAGCGCCTCCAGAACCGTAGCCACATCTAACTGCGTACCCGACTTGTGCCCGACAGGAATGTAGGCCAGCTCCGTCAGCCCTGCTCCCCAGCAGCAGCCAATGCCCACCAGCTCGGCATCGCGCGGCGTCAGGGAGGTGGTTTCCGTATCCCAGGCAACGGGATTATTGGGATCAGTCTGTTCTCCCAGCAGATCGAGCAGCTCATACAGACTGGCGGCGGTGGTGATCACCTGCGGCGTGATTTCGACCGGCTTCACCGTCTGGGCCTGATCCGTTTCCTCAGCAGAGAAAAAGTCGAGGTCGGGGTCGAAGGAGGGTGAAGCTGATCGACTCTCCTTCTCAACCTTGGCCGGGGGAGCTTCCCCCTTCAGCGCCGCCTCAATGCGGGGTAGGCGATTGATGAACTGGTGAAATTCCAGTCGCTTCAGCTCAGTCGTGACCGTGGGCACGTCAAATCCCGTGAGCTCACAGGTAGCTAACTCCGCCTCTAGCACCACATCGGTGATGATGCGCGCCATCGTTTGCGAATGTTTAGCGCTGTCTTGCCCTTCGCGCAGCTTTTTTTGCGTGGCCCCTTTAATGTTGTCGAGGTCAGCATAAACCGCCTCCAGGGTACCGTACTGATTCAGCAGCTTCGCCGCCGTTTTTGCCCCAATGCCTTTCACTCCGGGAATGTTGTCGGATGTGTCGCCGCAGAGGGCTTTGTAGTCCACCACTTGGGACGGCAGAATATCGAGCTTTTCTTTAACCTGCTCGGCATGAAACTCCCGCGCCCCCCCTTTCCCTGGCCCTTTGGCAAAAATGCTGCTGAGATACAGTACCGAGACCAGCTCCTGATCTTCATCAATCAGCTGAAACAGGTCTTGGTCGCCGCTCAAAATTTTGACGCGGTAGCCCTCGGTTTTGCCTAGGGTCGAGAGCGTGCCAATCACGTCATCCGCCTCAAACCCGGGCGCGGTCACCACGCAAAAGCCCATCATCTGCAGCAGCGCCTGCAGGGTGTTCACATCTTCGACAAAGTCTTCGGGCGCTTCGGGCCGGCCCTCTTTGTAATCATCGGCCATTTCATGGCGAAACGTGGGCTGATCGAGGTCGAAGGCGATCGCGGCGTATTGAGGCCGCTCAGCTTCGATCGTGTCGAGCAGTGACTTGAGAAAGCCATAGCAAACGCTGGTGGGAATGCCGGTGGAAGTACGCAAGCCACCTTCTGGCCCTTTGGAATGGGCGTAGTAGGAACGAAAAGCCAGGGAATGCCCATCGACGAGCATCAGTAGGGGAGATTGGTCAGCCACAGGTTCTCAGGCGCGATCGCGGATTAATAACATGCAGTCATTGTAAAAGGCGCTGCCCCGGAATTTCGAGCCTGCTCAGGCAGCGATTGCTGTCTGCCTCTGATGCGCCTTGCCAGAGTACAAACATCTATTGCGATCTGGACGATGAACAGAGCACTTAAACAGTCAGCCGGAATTAATCGTGGTTCGCGAAAGCCGCTGCCGCCCCATCATCCGTAAACGCAAAGACCGTATAAGGCTCGCCGTCTTCTTCGGCCATCTCCATGCCAGGGGAGCCGATGGGCATACCCGGTGCGGTCAGCCCCATCACGTTGGGTTTGGCGGTCAGCAGTCGCTGCACATCTGCCGCTGGGACGTGCCCTTCAATCAGATAGCCGTCGGCAATGGCCGTGTGGCAAGACGACAATTCATCGGGCACACCGTATTGGGTTTTGATCGTCGCCATGTCGTCCGTCACCTCATCACGCACGGTGAACCCAGCCGCTTCCATATGCTCAATCCAGCGGCCACAGCAGCCACAGCTCGGATCGCGGTAAACGGTCATCTCACCCGTGATCGCCTCAGCGGAGTAGGCCACATCTGAAGCCCCCATACCACTCACAAATAGGATCGCCGCCACCAGCAGCGCCACCAGCCAAGACCGCATCGGTAGAAATTGCTCATTCATAAAACTGACGTTACTCCGGCAGTTGATCAGGGTCAATGCCCTGCGATCGCAAATAGGCCGCTAAGCGATCGGCCCGTTCTCTTGCTTGGTCGGCCTGTTCTCGGGCTTGATCGGCCTGTTCTCGGGCTTGGTCAGCTTGTTCATCGCCGGTCAGCAAGAGATTGCCCTGAGCATCTTGCCAACGGAGCCAGGTATTTGGGCTACCTTCAAAATCGCCCTCCCATAGGGTCAGGCCTAAATTGACTTGCGCCATCCAGGGTTGAGCCATTTCGCTATACTGCGTTCCCCGTAATTCAAACAGTCGGAGCGGGTTGGGGCTGAGTTGCTGACGCGGATCATAGACGGCGTAATAACTCACCCGCATCCGTTCATAAATCGCGAGCTTGTTAGTGAGCTCATTACCGACTTTATTAGAAACCACTTCGATCGCAATTTCGGGCGGTTTACCAAACTTCCACACCATATAGCAGCGATTCTGCTTGTCCCACCAATTTTTGGGCACTTGCACCCCAAAACTGACAAACACGTCGGGCACGATCGCTGGTTGCTGATCGGTGTAGTAGATGCCGACATTCGCCGCCGCAATAAAAGGTAGCCGGTCTTTCAGACTACTAAAAAAGCTGGAGGTCAACAGGCGCTGCTGTTTTTCAGAGGCAAAATTGTCCACCGGTGTATCATCCTCGGTGACGAGCTGATTAGCATCTGGAAAAATGACGTCTTCTTCCTGCAGAGAAAGCTGGTTAACCATAAGCGCCTCCAATGAGCACAGCAGGTAGTTGTATTGTACTCAATCGTTAAAACCGGGCTGGGTGACCTTTGCTGCCGTCCAGCCAGCTATTTGGCACTACTGGCCATCAGCTGCGCTTCCAGCTCTCGTCGCAGCCGCGACACCGTGGACTCGGAATCGATTTGACTGAGCAAATCTTGCATCACCGCTTTAACGCCATTTGGCCCCCAAGTGCAGCCCTGCTCTAGGTAGACCTGAGCCGCTTTACCCACAGCATAGGTACCATAGCCCGAGGCCCCAGCCTGCGCCGCCATCACGCTGAGCAAAGCCGAAAAGCCACCGGCGCTGTCAAACATACTCCACACCGCAGCGGCCCCTTTGCCCGTACCCATGAGGAGTCCCGTGCCAATTTCACTCAGCAAAAGCGTACCCGAACTTTTGGCGATCGCCTGCCAGAGCTGCCGCGCTTCATGCTGAGTAATCGGGAGACCATAGAGCTTCGCCAGGGCGCGAATCATCACTAGGTCAGTGATAAATCCCCCAGCCAAATCAAACACCGCGATCGGGTTTAAGGCGACGGCCAAAGCCTTGTATTTGGCATATTTCCAGATCAGGGCTTCCGCTTCTTCGTGGTGTAAGGCGATCGCCCGTCGCGCCATGTCGGTTTCTAGACTATCCGCTTCTCGCAGCGCATTCAAAGCAATCAGCGCTGTACCGTCCTGACGGGCAATACTGAGCAGGGCTTGTTTGAGGGCATCAATTTGAGCCGGCAGTTTTTCCCATTCGTGGGTGACCTGGCCATCGGGCCATTCGACCCGCACCTGCAGCGGGGCGGGGGCAGCGGCGACCATCACCACATCATCCACAGCTAGAGCCGCATTGGGAGTCCGGCTGGTGGACGATCGCCAAAGCTGAGTTAGGACCTCATAAATCGCCTGTTGATCGGTATCGGGATAGAGATCCGTTTTGTTGAACACTAATAGCAACGGCTTGCGCGCCGCCTGCAGCGTGACCAATGCCTCATATTCAGTGCGGGTGATGTCGCCCGCCACCACAAATAAAATCAGATCAGCCTGCTGCGCCACCTCTTGGGCCATCGCGCCCCGCGCTTCCCCCGCCACCTCATCCAAACCCGGGGTATCAATTAGTTCGATTTGGGGCAGTTCTTCCGCATCATGCACCGCCTCAATGGGCGGTTGCCAGTACACCGAGCGAGGCCAGCGCGTCACACCATGCAGAGGGCCAGTGGGCAAAATCGCCTCGCCCATCAGGGCATTAATCACGGCCGATTTGCCACGGCTGACCAGCCCAAACACTGCAATCCGCAGCACCGGTTGGGCTAGGCGCGTTTCTAAAGCACTCAGGGCATCGACTCCAGCCTGCACCGCCGCCTTTTGAATCTGCTGATCTTGACCCGAGGAGGCCTGCCGCAGGGTCGGCTGATAGCGCTGCACGGTCTGTCGCAAGACCTGCCGCACGCGCTTAAACCGAGGATGGGCGGGTGGTGACACAGTTCAAAAAGGCTCTCAACGGGAATGCAGTGATGCGAATGCTCTGACGTAGGTTGACTTAAGCGAGTTCTCCAGGGGCGATCGGTTCAGCGGGCACCACTACCGTCGTCACCCCATTAGCCGCCAATTCTACCGTCGGCGCAGCGCTGGGGCTGAGGGCTTGGGTCAAGGGCGACAAAAATTGTCGCCCTTGGGCAATCAGAGTTTGTAGAAACTCGCTGCGTTGGGTAGTGGGCAGCAGTGCCTGCAGCTTTTGCCCGATCGCTGCCGCCGACAACGCCGTTTCCGCCTGTCCCGACAGCGCCCGTTCCTCAAAATAGGCCATGAGACTCTCTCCCGAGAGCCGCGTTAGGTAGGCGGCGCTAAAGGCTTGCACGCTACCACCAACGGCAAAGGTCGCGGCATGGCTCTTGAGTGCTCCCGTGAGCAACTGAGTAGACGCTTCGACAATACCGAGTTTGACGACCACGCTAGCCAGCTCGGCGGCAATGGTTTTGGCCTGATCCAGCGCTAGGGGCTGCTGGTAAACGCGGCTCAAATCCATCACGAGCTGACCGTTGATCGCGATCGCGGCCAACACATCAAGGGAAGGAAGGGGACTCGCGAAGGCCGTCGCCGCCGCCGCCCACTGCAGTTGATCAACCAGCGGCTGCGCCTGCTGATGGCGCACCTGATTGAACTGAGCTTGCAGATCGCGCTGCAGTTGCTGCACCTGACGCATCACCGTCTGCGCCACCAGATGAGGCATTTCCTCAGTGAGCCACTGTGTCACCCTAGTCACGACCGCCCCCACATCGGGGACAGGCGTCTCCACCCGTTCCAGCACCTGCCCAGCGTCATCATAGGTTCTCACCTTGATCGGTTTAGGCGCTGTAGCGATCGCGCTGCAGGCAATCGGCTGCGGTAGCTGCTCCAAACGCTGCTGCACCTGAGTGAACACGACCTCGCGATCGGCGGGCAAATAGTTATCTTGCTTGTTGAGGCTCAGCATCACTCGCTGCCCCGCTACCGTCAGCGTTTGCAAATCAGCCAGGGCCGATTTAGTCAGGTCTTCGGTAATGAGATAAATTGTGGCGTCTTGGTGCTGCAGCAGGTCAGCCATCACTTCAGGATGGGGCGTCGCAGCGGTGAGGGCCACTTCCGTCAGGTTTAAGGCTGTCGGCTGGGCAGACGAGGATAGTTGATCCAAATGATCCATCAGTGCTGACTTGCCCGAGCGGGCCGAGCCAATGATCGCCACTTGTAGCACGGAGCGATCAAGCGCAGTCTTTAGAGCCTCGCGTCGCTTTTCCAATTCAGCGATAACAGCGTCACGATCGGGCCAGTTAAATGTGGAAAGCTCTTGCTGCAGTACTGCTAAAGATGGGGTGAGTCCTGCGATCGCGGTCTCTACTGCGGTGCGATCGACGGGCACGACGGGCTTGCGATCAGTCAGTGGAACCGTCGGTCGCTGCCGCCGCCACCACCACACCCCAGCACCAGCAGCAATCAGACTAATCAAGGTAGAGCTATCAGTCAATCCGTCGGACAGTCCCCCCAAGAGGCTCAGGCTAGCGGCCAATCCGAGACCCCCAACCAAGATAGGACGTTCAGAAAGTAGTTTTTGAACCACCGACAGACCCCACGACTGCTCACAACACCCAACGCTAAGCCTCTTTATTTTACGGTCTCAGCGGAGATTGCTGAATACGGGAAACCTACCTTGAAGTAGAACTTAGCGATTCGCTGGTGAAGAATCCGCTATGAAACAAAGCTGAGGGACTTTTCCCTCACTCAATACACGGTTGCAGAATTGCCGTCGCGATCGTTGTCTCCGTAGTTAATAGGGCAGCCTCAGGCTTCATCGTATTGCCGTGACAGTCAGCCAACTGAGAGACGTCAGACAGCGACAACAATGAGCTGAACCGCTTTTGGGCAGAATTCAGCTACAAGCTTAGTGCCTCCACAAGCAGGTTACGCCGGCATTTGACGCATTTTAGGTATCGTCACATGCAACTCAAGCTCATACATCACTGTCCGAACACAAACACAGCGAGAGAGTCTTCCCATCAGGTCGTTCAGCATGGACGGGTTGCCGACACCGCATTGTTGCACTCAAGTCAATTGATCAATAAGCCAATCATGATGTCATCTATTGCGTCCAAATCTGAACAGGCAAATCATTAGTTCGCGCTCATTGCTTCAGCCAGCGTAAGCTCCGCATGTATGGAAGAGCACCCAAAATTCACACAAGCTTTATCAAACATCGCCTCGAAATAAGTTTTGACAAATCCGGCGACAACATCAGTAAAAATGCTGAGAACAACTGACATAATCTTTTATCAAGAGAACAATATCCAATTTCACAACGAACGAAGTACTACAGAGCGAACAGGGCCACCAGCCCCTGAAAAAAGTCAAAACCAACCATGGCCATAGCTTTGAAGCAGCTATCGGACTATTTTCATGGACAATCATTCAATCTCTTCCTCTTGCGAAGATCCGTAGGAGTATCGTCTCCAAAATCGGATTTTTACAAGCTCAAATAGCAGGTAGCATTATGCCTTATAAATTTATTTCTCATATCAAAGATGTTAAAAACAACAATATTAAAGCTACCAGAAAGTTAATTGACCGGCTGCGGGAAGCTCTCTGGATGAATTTCATCAAGATCACTGACATCGATGATTTAGCGCAACAAACCAAAGCAGAGAAACTAGAGCTCTTTGAAG
>JBCBJQ010000084.1:0-26525 GCA_038523235.1 Cyanobacteria bacterium J06626_4 | reverse complement strand
AAATATAGAGCAAGGGCTATACTAGCTGATGTAATGTAGCTAAATGCAATTTTTGATAAATTCCCATGTATTCTATTGTGAAATAAATTCACAATAGAATACGTAGCTGAGAAAGCCATGAAAATCCCGAAAGCTGCTTGGTATAAGCTAAGTGAAGAAAAAAGGAAAACGGCCCCCAAGAATATTCCATTTAGATATCCCTTGATGCTAGGTGATTCTAATTCTTTGCTCTATATTTCCCAATAAAAATAATATTTGTAGGAAGAAACTATGGCTTGCAAAAGTCCAGAACGCCTTCTTTAATGGAAACTCCTAAAATAGTTTTAGAGAATTTCATCTCCTTAATCGACTACTTAAAGCTATTGCTAGGAACTGAGGTTTTAGGCCTCTTGACAATGACATACCTGGCTTTCATATTTTTTTCTCTGTGTTTGATGACAATCAAAACAATATTGAAGATTGAAAGGTCTTCTTTTTTCCAGGCAAAAGAATTCTTTCATATTTCTATACTAGTCATGCTCTATGGCTTTATACTTGCCAGTTCTATTGGTGGGTTAAATCTCCTTCTGCTAAATCCTGTCTGGGAGCCTCGGGTTCTCATGGGTTTCAGTGCTCTCTTGTGTGGCTCAGGGCTTACTTTATGGAAACAAATTAAGCAGAATGAGGAATTCAAGATTTTCACAATAGTATCTACAACGATCTTAGCTATTTTGTTTATTAATATTAGCCTCACGTATGGAAATGTGGTTTCAGCACAAACTTTTTACAACCAAACAACTGCATCAAGGCTTCTCATAGATCTCAAAACAGCCACAACGAATGAGTTGATGTCTTCTGAAGAATCAAAAATATTTATTTTGGGAGAAATGGATGATGCTAGCCCGCTAGTAAAAGTTGCTCGGAGAAAGTATCCATTTATGAAAGAAATGCTGCCATCATATTTCCGACATTGGTTCCATAGTTATCAATTATTGAAAAGCCAAGGAATGGAGCACAAACCCACTTATCTTTACAGGGATAGCCTCAATGAAAGACAGGTGGCTAATGAATTCACCGAAAAGACAGAAGCCATCTTATCTGCTGAGGATTACAACATATATCTCTTTGATGAAAATATCTTTATTGTTAAATTCGAACAGCGATAAGCTTGGCTGTCTAATGAATCTTTCACGAATGAGCTCAAACATGTAACAATACGCTGTGGCAGTAAATGAAGTGCCAGGTCGCGCCAACATAATTTTTAGCTTTTTCGATCTCCGAGAACGGGTAGTCCCAGAGAGGGAAAGATGCATTTACCCTCAGCCATACTTATCTCAAGAAATTGCCTCCCCAGCATATTTGGCATCCGATAAACAGCAGACAATAGGTCATCTAGGTCTTAAGCATTGTTTGGTTGGAGCGATTATGGGGCCAGTCGCAATCTTCGATGTTGTTACTTTGTGCGTCTTGAAGCTCTATTAAGGCTTTGGTATTGTCTTGCAGATGTTGAGTTAGGCAGAATGCTCGGCAAAACAAGCCGATCTCTTTATTCCCAATACTCCTCGCTCATAATCGCCATCTTTACGAGCAGAATGGATTTATTCACCCTCCCAATCTCCTTCACTAGCTCAAGATTAATGAGCACGAAGCGAGTGGTATCGACGAAGAGGCCTCAAAATAATTATGTTCAAGTCTGTGGGAACTGAGAATTGGTCGGAAGGATTTGTAGATCTCCTTAGCTATCAGTTCTAAGCTGCTTGATGTCCCATATGACAATTCAAATACAGATGTTCAGCACAAAGCGGCTCTAGTCGGGCTGTGTTTATGGCTAGGATGCAGGCATGCGCTACGAGACCATTCTTGAGCAGCCGGTTAACCCCGCTACCGTTCAAGATTAGCCGTGGAAACGCTGCCTAATCAGGGTAAGTAGGTTGCCCTAAATAGAATGAGAACGTGTAGGTTGCGGTGGAGGAACGAAACCCAACACCTGCGATTGTTTCGCTGTGGCCAATCCATCCTACAAATACATAGGGCGATCTAATTATGCGCTGATCAATTCATCTCTGAGAGTCGGATACGTGGATCAACAAACGTCAGGGCAATATCGGCCAGCAGGTTGCCCACAATGAGAATCACCGCCCCCATCATCAGGCTGGCCATCACCAAATACAGATCTTGCGCCTGCACCGCTTGTAAAATCAGCCGCCCTAGCCCCGGCCAGTTGAAATAGTTCTCGGTGATGAAGGCCCCTGCCAAGATATTGGCAAACTCAAATCCCAGCAGCGTAATCATCGGATTCATCGCATTGCGCACCGCGTGAACGTAAATCACGCGATTTTCGGGCAGGCCTTTGGCACGGGCCGTGCGGATGTAGTCTTGCCGCAGCACATCTAATAGCTGGCCGCGCATAATGCGCTGCAGACCCGCATAGCTCGTCACGCTCAGAGCCAGCGTCGGCAACACTAGGTGCCAAGCCACATCGAGCATTTTGCCAAACCAGTTGAGGTCTTCGTGGTTGATGCTGGTGATACCGCCAATGGGAAACAGCGGGGCTGTAATTTGGGCAAAAAAGAGCAGCAACAAGCCGGTAATGAGCGTGGGCACGCCCTGCCCCAAGTAGCTCACCACCCGCAAGAACTGATCGACAAAGCGGTTTTGCTTAACGGCTCCAACAATGCCGAGGGGAATAGCGATCGCCCAGGTCACAATAATGGACGACACCGACAGCAACAGCGTGTTCGGAATCCGTTCCCACAGCACTGCGGCCACGGGACGCTGATAGGCAAAGCTAGTGCCAAAATTAAAGCGGCTCACCACCTGCCACAGCCAGCGAAAATATTGCTCCCAAACGGGGCGATTGAGGCCAAATTGTTCTTCGAGCTGTTGAATTGTTTCGGGTGACACCTGCGGATTTTGGCGATAAAGATCTAAAAAATCGCCTGGTGACAGCTGAATGACAAAAAAGCTAAAAATCGACGCCAAAAACAACGTCAAAATCGCCTGCAAGACTCGCTTAAAGACATAAAGGCTAGTTTCACTCAGCAAAAAGTTTTGTGCGAGGTACCAGACTTCGACAGGCGATCGCTGCGGGCGAGAAGGTTGAGACGGCGTCATACGACTAAAAAGGGGGTAATGCCCCCCATATTAGAACCTGTCGTCATGATTAGGGAATGTATGACTGGCCAAATTATTTGCCAGCTCTAGCTGAGGGCGCTCGCGGTCATGGCTGACTCAAAAGTTTTAGCTGTGAGTAGATGACGTGCTCTAATATTGCACCAGGCTAATAATGGGGACTTCGGGCAGCTTCTTACGCCCACTCAAATCAGCTAACTCCACCACAAAGCCAAAACCCGCCAGCACCGCATCGGTTTTTTGAATCAGCTCAGCGGTGGCCAGCGCCGTGCCGCCCGTCGCGATCAGGTCATCCACCACCACGACGCGACTGCCCGGCACAAACGCATCCTGATGCAATTCGAGCTGGTCAGAGCCGTATTCCAGCTCATACTCAGCCGAGTGGGTCGGGGCAGGCAATTTACCAGGCTTACGTACGGGCGCAAAGCCGACATTCAGACGATCGGCCAAAGGCATGCCAAAAATAAACCCTCTCGACTCAATACCGACCACATAGTCAGGACGCATCGCCAAACACTGGGTCTCTAACAAGTCGAGCGCATGTTTGAGGGCCGCTGGATTGCCCAATAAGGTGGTGATGTCTTTAAAGGAAATTCCCGGTTTAGGAAAGTCAGGAATTTCGCGAATCAGCTGCTTGAGATCCATGAACGTTGGCAGGGTAGAAAGAGGATGGGGCAAAAGTCATCGTCATCGTATCACTGCAGCTGATTGAGCAGATTTGGGAAATTGGGCAACCGATTCTAATTAACGGACAACATAGAGGGAGCGAAGAGAGGCATCTAAGAACAGGCGCTCCAGTGCAAAGGAGAGCCCGCGATCGCTCAGGCATCGCTTTCGGGTGGCGGTGGTGCAGCAAAGTTTTCGAACCAGCCCTGTCGCCAGAAGAAGACCACCAGAATGATTGAGATGGCCGCCATCACGCCCAAACACAGCGGATAGCCCCAATACCAGTCGAGTTCTGGCATGTTGAAAGGCGATTCGCTGGTGTCA
The DNA here is from genome assembly GCA_038523235.1 of Cyanobacteria bacterium J06626_4. GTDB lineage: Bacteria > Cyanobacteriota > Cyanobacteriia > Phormidesmidales > Phormidesmidaceae > Halomicronema. The sequence continues at coordinate 22,424 of JBCBJQ010000084.1, read as the reverse complement.
AAATTCATGCCGTATACCCCGGCAATAAAAGTTAGGGGAATAAAGATGGTGGAGATCACCGTGAGGAGCTTCATCACATCGTTCATCCGGTTGCTCACCGACGACAGATACACATCCATCAGGCTCGATGACACCTCACGATAGGTCTCTAAAATATCCAAGATCTGAATAATGTGGTCATAGACGTCTTGCAAATAGATGCGATTTTCTTGGGTCAAAAAATCACTGCCATCGCGAATTAGCGTGTTAATCACCGTGCGCTGGGGCCAGATATAGCGACGCAGCATTAGCAACTCGCGGCGCAAGTCGTGAATCTTTTCCAAAGTTTTGCGGCTGGGACGCATCACGACTTCCTCTTCCAGTTCTTCAATATATTCGCCGTATTGTTCTAACACCGGAAAATAACCATCCACAATGTTGTCCAGCAGGGTGTAGGCCAAATATCCTGCCCCCCGCTGGCGCACAAACCCCAAGTTGCGCTGAATGCGATCGCGCACCGGGTCAAAGCAGTCCCACAAACTTTCCTCTTGCATAGTGAGCAGCACGTGATGACGAATGATAAAGCCCACCTGTTCTGGGCTAAAGCCGTGCCCCTTTTTAGACGGGCGCACCATATGCACAATCATCAATAGATGATCTTCATAAAATTCCAGCTTGGGCCGCTGCGGCACATTCACCACATCCTCTAGCACGAGGGGATGCAAGCGAAAGGTACTGCCAATCTGCTGCAAGATCGCCTCAGTCCCCAACCCCCTGACGTCGAGCCAAGCCACCATGTTTTGCTCTAGATAGGGCAAACATTCTTCTGGCGACTGCAGCTTTTTGCGCACGGCCTGATCGGCATCAAAACTAATGAAGGCCAGCTCTGTGGGCTCAGCATCGTCGGGAATATTGAGTGTGCCGGGAATGCTCCCCGGCGCATCATAGTTGTAATCCAGCAGGCTAATTTCTTCGTCGTCAGTCTCGCTATTCATGAATGACAATTTGCCCTGCACTGGTTTCTGTACCGGTTTGCCCAATCGAGTTTTGCCGCGCCTGCGTTTCTTACCCATACCGCCACCTTCGTGTGTTCGTTTTGAGCATAAAAGGTGCTTAGCGATGCGGGCCTTTTTATTTCGAGAAGAGATAAACCTTGAAGAAATGCAACGCGCCGTGAGCCGGGGGGAATGGTCGGAAAAGGTGGGGCGATCGCCCCATCTCAAAAGGCAGCGACTAGAGTGATGAAGACAACATTTTCATTCTGTTGGTTGCCATGCGATCGCTCCTGCTCGACCTTTTGCAGAGCCTCAACAACGTTTACAGCGGTTGGATTCTGTGGAATTTGTTTTTGGCCTTTGTGCCTTTGCTACTAAGTTTCAGACTATTCCGGCAACGCGAGGCCTCGTCGCCATGGTTTGTCCCCGCTTGTTTCATCACGGCGCTGATCGGCGTCATCAGCCTGCGAGCGCGATTACCCAGAGTGAGCCAGTCCCTGGCCGGTAGCTGGCGGAGCCTGCAGTCTGGCAATACCGAGGTGATGCTGCAGTTAGCGGGGGTGGCGCTCGTGGTCGTGATCTCGCTCGCAGTGAGCTTATGGCTATCGCGGCGAGCCGACACCTCAAAACTGGGGCAGTGGTGGGCGGGGCTGGCGGTGTTTATGGCCTTTTTGCCCAATGCGCCTTATGTTTTGACCGATATCATTCACCTGATTCGCGGCACGAGTTATGGCGAAACGCCCGTTTGGATTATTGCCCTCGTGTTTATTCCGCTGCATTTCTGTGCGATTTTGCTGGGGTTTGAAGCCTACGTCATCGCGCTCTTAAACGTGAACTATTTCCTCAAGGCCCGAGCCCTGAGTCGGTTAATCGTGCCGGCAGAACTCACGCTGCATGCCCTTTGTGCATTTGGGATCTACCTCGGACGCTTTATTCGCCTCAACAGCTGGGATATCTTAATTGACCCCACCAGTGTGCTAGCCATCACGCTCAACACGCTGACGTCAAAACGGCCACTCGCCGTCATTTTTGTCACCTTCATTATTGTGACAGGACTGTATTGGGTAATGAAGCAAATTACGCTGGGACTCAAATTACGGATGCACTATGCCAGACAAGGAATCGATCCGCTTTATTTAGATGAGCGCAGAATCTTGAATTCGGAGTGCGGCATCCGGCATCCGGAATTGAGCGATCAGAGTCCTCTGCAGGAAGGGCACTAGACGCACAGCGACTTCTCAGAGAATAACCCTACAGAATTTTGAATTCGAAGTACGGCATCCGGCATTCGGAGTCTTACCTTTTTTCGGTTATGGTGATGAATGATGAAAGAAACCGATCGGTCTGTTCATATCTCGAAGGCGGCTCGAACTCGCGGGCACATCATCGAAAAAGCGGCGCAGCTGTTCAATCAGCGCGGTTATGCAGGCACTTCAATGGCGGAGCTGATGACCGCCACTGGCCTAAAGAAAGGAGGCATTTACAACCACTTTGTCAGCAAGGATGAATTAGCGATCGCAGCGTTTGACTACGGTATCCGGCTGGCGAGCCGACGCCACGTCAGGGCGCTGAAGGGCAAACAGGGCAGCAGCAAGAAGCTACAGGCAATGGTGGCAGCCTTTGCTGACAGCTTTGAAACCATCTCGGCCTGGGGCGGCTGTCCGCTGATGAATACAGCGATCGACAGCGACGATGCCCATCCGGCCCTGAGAGAGCGCGCACAACAGGCCATGGATGATTGGCGTTATTTGATCAGGCGCATTATCCAAAAAGGTATCAAGGCTGGGGAATTGCTGCCGTCAACCGATGCCGATGCGGTCGCAACGATCACGATCGCCACGTTAGAAGGGGCGTTGATGCTTGCTAAGCTGTATGGCGATCGCACCCACTTAGACCGAGCGAAAACGCACCTCCATATCTATATAGATAGTCTCCACGCCCGTTTGTGATCGCGCCTCTGAACCCCCTAGTTCTATCGCGTTTTTTATTTACCTCGAAAAAGACCGACCGGTCTCTTCTAGCTCACAATTATTTCTGGAGTCCATATGCTGAAGTTTTACTACCATCCCCTCTCGCCCATCGCTCGTCGGGTCTGGCTAGCGCTGTTAGAAAAAGCGATCGCCTTTGAGCCCATACTCGTTGATCTCAAAAATCGCGAAAATCTCAAGCCCGACTATCTGGCACTGAATCCCTTTCATCATGTGCCCGTCATGGTCGATGGCGACCTGCAAATTTTAGAGTCGTTCGCAATTTTGGACTATTTAGAAGCCAAATTTCCGACTCCGGCGCTATCTCCGACTAATCCCGCCGCGATCGCCCGCATGAAGATGGTGCAGTTCGTGATTGCGAATGAATTGGTCCCCCAATTACCGGTGCTAGTGTTTGCCAACGCTGACGCGGCCCAGTCCGAGGCTGCCCCAACTATTCCCCCCAAGCTCGACACCGTGCTGACTTTTTTGGCGGCGCAACTGGGCACAGACGATTACTTTGGTGGCGATCGCTTGTCGCTAGCAGATGTGACGGCGGGCGCGGCTCTGCCCTTGATGACGCGACTGGGTGTGAACTTGCCAGCCTATGCGTCGCTTGCTGCCTGGTGCGATCGCCTGACACAGAGAACGGCCTGGCAGCAAACTGACCCTGATGCCGCGTCTTTAGCCGCGTGGCAACGCTGGATCACCCTAATGGTGAAGCGAAAAAAGCGGCAAATGGCGAAGGCCTAACCCCATTCCAGTGACCGGAAACCCCAGGTAACCGTGGCCACGCAGGAAAGACAAAGAGCAGGGCAGTTAACAGGATGGACCGACTGCGATCGGTTTTGGCCGAACGGAGTCAGTCCCCCTCGGGCGGTGAACAATTTTAGGCGTCGCCGGAGGCGGCGCGGCGGGGCGCGGCGGCAATACAGCCCCCCGCGAGCAGTAAAGCGGTGACACCGACAGCGGTGGCAATTCCCAACGGCATCGCTTGCAGGGATGACGCCACCGTGCCAAAGAGTGATGAGGCGGCCGCCCCTCCACTAAAAAACATGCCCGTGCCGAGTCCCGCTTTGGGGGGCGGCACCATCGAGAGCGCAAAGGGAATCGTGCCGTTAGACACCAAACTAAAGGCCGCCCCAAACAAAATCGCCAGGGTAATCGCGGTGCCATTGCGGCTAACCACCCCAATCGCCACACAAACAAAAGCCAGTCCCGCCAGCCCCAAAATCATGGCCCGCCGATTGCCGAGCCGCGTGGCCAACGCCCCCGCCGGAATCGCCGTCACCGCCAACGACACAAACACCATCCCCAACACGAGCGCCGAGTTGCCATCAACCACTCGACTGTCGAGAACTCGAGAAAATAGCATCATCAACGAACGAAACCCGAGGGCCACCCCCACCCCAGCCCCAAAGATGGGCGGCAGGGCGGACCACGCCACTGCTGAATCTGACGTGGGCTCCGCACTCGTCTCAGCTGCCGGCGCGGCCACGCGGGGCTCAGGTGCCGACCAGCGCAACACCAAAGTGGCCAGAATCAAGACCCCAGAGCCTAAACTAAAAACGACAATTGGTCCCCAGCTCAAAAGTTGGCTGCTGGCTAACGGCCCCATGGCGCCGGCGACGCCGCCCACTAGCGTCAAAATACTGGCCGCTTGGGGCAACTGCGTACCAAAGGCATAGCGCCCCAATAGCGACATGGCTGGACTGCGAAACACGGTCATCGCCAAGGCCCAAGCCACTAGCAGGAGTGGAAGTAACCAACGGAGCGCCGGGGCCAAGCCTCCCAAAGCGATTACCGGCAGACCAATAAAAATACCTGCCGCCAAAATCACTCCCAAACTCACGAGGGGAAAGCGCGTCCCCAACTGCTGCTGTAGGCGATCGCTGAAACTGCCCATCAGCGGTTCCATCACCATCGCCAGCAGATTTTCGACAATTAGGAGCGCCGTCGCCAGCCCCCGAGAAAACCCCACCAGGGCCAGCAGCTCGACTAAATAAAGGTTATAGATTACCCACATCAGGGCGATCGCCCCTTGCACGAGGGCTAATCCCCCCACTTGTGCCCAAAGAATCTGGGAATGAGTTTGACGGTCAGAAGAAGTGGTCATAGTTAAAGGGTAAGCCTGAGACCAGCATCAAGCGGATAGGCTAATCGGCTTTATCGATAGCCTGAGAACGCTTGAACGGTCTGAGTCGATATCAAATTTTCTAGCGCTCGCCTACCCTATCAAACCCATCTCAGCAGCGGCGAGAGCGTCAACCGTTATTTACAAATAGCCGCTCTTTAAGCCGTGGCAGGGCTCACCCGCCAGCCCGACTCATCCCCATGCATCAACCCCCAACAGGTCTTACAGGCATCTCACAAAAGACTCAGTTGCCAAAAATCACACCCAAAAAACAAACAGCGGGAGTCCCAGCTAAGCTGAGCCCTCCCGCATGATTCGACGCTACTTAAGCAGCGAAGTCAAACAGCGTATCCAGGTAAATCCGATTAACTCGGCGATCGCCGCCGCCATTCTGCATGAGGAAAAGAGACAGCGCGGCGCAAAAAGCCCGCTGCTGATTCCAAGCCGGATGCGAATCCAGATAACACTGAAGCGATTCATGAAGTTCCTCTGGAACTTCTACTAACAAGCTAACCATAGGGCCGCCCATCCATTCCTCCTTTGACACCATAGGCATAGGCAAACAGCCAAAAGCAGCACCTCAATGTAGCCAGTAGCCTCTCCCCGCCTTACATATAAGGGAGTTCAGCTCACTGCCTGCACAGGCACAACGTCTTCCGGTCGCATCATTCTGCCTACATCTCCTCGGAGCTGTCAATGCTAAAAAAAACCGATAGACGGCCTCAGTCGGGGCTAACGAACGAGGCAATCAGGCTTCCACCGGTTGTCATCGAACGATCCCGAACCGGCTGATCACAAAGGCTTCCCGATAAATCATCGCAGCCCGTAATCCACAGACGTGCCACAAAAGCAAGAAACGCCGTTATCCCCTGTGGAAAACCTGTGGAAACCCATCCAGCAAACTGTGGACAAGCTGTGGAAGGGAAAAAATCTCAAAATTAAATTCTTGAACTTTCGTTAAACTTACTCAATCGTATCGATTGAGAGTCTCCGAACATCAGCTAGAGTCGGCGCAGGAAAAGGCTTACGCCATCTACGACAAGCCTGCTCTTCAGTCCAGAAAAGAATGGTATCAACAGCTACTTTTACTCGTCAGCTAGTTTACTTGAACTATTGCCGTGACTGGCCTCGACGATGCGATCGCCTAATTGCAGATGCTGGATAAGTCAGCAAGAGGAGCCAGCCGCTGCAGATTTCACTGGTGGTAGCTAACCACCCACTTCAAAGACTTGAGTCAGATGTCATGGGTTGCATCGATCAGTTAGCGGCAAAGGTGCACAAATGCCCCACCCGTTTCAGCTTGATGAAGGTCGGTTTCAGGTGACGGGCGATCGCGCGGCCCACGCTTGCTGACTCAAGTCTGTGCCCGCCAGCTGACCGAGATTCCCAATATTCATCATCTAACTAGCGTGGCAAGCGGTATAAATGCTGCCATCGCTACCTAGTGCTACTGAGGACATTAATGCCATGTCTCGGGTTGACCTGGCCATGGCTCATGCTCAATCGCTGAGGTTCGCAGTCAGCGGCATCATCTCGTCTGGATGATTGCCGTCATTATTTTGGCGCACCCTTACGGGTTCGCCCTGATACATCTTCACGCAGTGGTATGAAGGGTAATAGTTTTGAGAAAACACGGCGGAAAATGCGTTTTCTTCTACAATTTATAAGCATCGCTAGAGACGTGCTGGGATCTGGCCATAGCGCTCAGTGCACGCCTGTAGCAGGCTCTGTTGATGACAGTCGCAAGAGAAAGGTATTGTCATGATCGTTTGCCCCAACTGTAATCATCAAAATCCCGATGGTGCAGTGCAGTGTGAAGCTTGTTATACGCCTTTACCAACGTTGGCAACCTGTCCGAGTTGTGGTGCCTCAGTGCAGTCTGACGCGAGCTTTTGCGGCCAATGTGGGTTTGACTTGAGAAATTCAACGCTCTCCCCAGCGTCATCCACCACCCCGGATATAGAACTCACTCTCCCCAGCGAGATTGAGGTGGAGATTCCCGACTTGTTGCCCCTAGACCCGCTGATCGTGACGGAGGATGTGGGTGCCGGTGAAGCCCCCGTCGCTGAAGCGGCGATCGCGGAGCCCCCCGCCGTCGTGCCCACACCAGAGGGCATTGCTGCCCCGCTCAGCGAACCGCCCGCTGCGCCACCGGTTCCTTCTAATGAACCGCCCGCCGCGCCCGCGACCCCCAACGAATCGCCCGCGTCTCCCCTGCCGACGGTCACGCCATTGACGACCAGCAGCAGCTCCACCCAGCTACAAATCAACCAGGCTCAGCTGTTTCATGTGCAAACCAATACCCCGGTTGAGCTACCGCCCCAGCTCAGCATTTTGCACATTGGCAAACCCAACGATCGCATTCCCCCGACCATTGATGTGGCTGGGTTTCCCAACTCTGAAATTGTGTCACGGGTACATGCCAACATCCGCGTTGAAGGCGACATTTACTATCTAGAAGATGTCGGCAGCTCTAACGGCACCTATGTCAACACCATGCCCCTACCGCCCGGCAATCGACATCGCCTCAGAGCGGGCGATAGAATAGCCCTCGGTAAGGGGGATAAGGTTACCTTTATTTTCCAATCTGGCTAAGTGGTTTACCCTTAAGCTAGTTTTTACCCTTAAGCTAGTTTTGATGCTTTCCTAAACCTCCGCGACCCCCTACGAATCGAGTGATGTGATTACCCTATCGCTACTACATCCTCTGAACAAAGAGCCCGTTCAAAACTGGACTTTTAAAGAAGACCCCGTCATCAGGATTGGGCGCTCTACCGAAAATCATGTTGTTTTGTACAGCGCAGTCGTTTCACGTCACCATGTTGAACTGCGTCAGGTTGATGATGGTTGGGAAATTGTTAACCTGGGGACGAATGGCACCTATCTTGAAGGTAAGCGTGTCACTCAAGCCCCTGCAGAAGATGGCATCGTTATTCGCTTAGCCCGGTCTGGCCCCAATATTCAAATCAATATTGAGCAAGAAGGCACTGATTCCGTCCGAGCATTACGTAAACTCAGAGATGGCGTGGTCACCCGAACCAAAGCAGTTTCTCCATCGGTGGGACCAGAAGATAAAACGGATATTCACTCCACCAGTTTCGACGAAAGCTAAGTCACAGCACTGAGTCCCAGCGGGTGCCTACGGAGTCATTGCTCGCGATCGCGAGGCCAGAATCATCAGCCCAGTTCCCCTAATCGGCCAGCATTCGCTTAGCGAGAAATCCAAGAGATGTCAGCGAGGTGACGAGTCTGGTTTGTGGGTGAGGCTTTTGCCTGCATCGGCTTGGTTGCGACTTGATGCCAGCTGATGCCCTCTAGTCTGACGGCGATCGCTAGCGGCTGCCGCTAACTGCCAACCGTCAAAAGAAGCTGTTGGGCTATCGACAGGGCTAGAACATTGCTTGAACATCTACCGCAAGTCAGGGTGTCAGCGGCTTACAGATCACGGTTCCAATCAATCGGAGAGCAAGGTGATGGCGTTAGGTGACCAAGTATATGCCATGCGAGAGGTGGTCGGGGTGCCCGGTGTGTATGAACATCACGGCATCGACTGCGGCCATGATGAAATCATTCATTACTACAAAGGGTTAGAGGTACCCACCGTCACCCGCACGCCCCGTGATTTGTTTGCCCGAGGTGGACGTATTTTTGTGAAACCCCGCTCGATGGCGTATCTCCCCCATGTCGTGGTGCAACGGGCCGCCAGCCGCCTCGGCGAGCAGCAGTATGATCTGCTTACGAATAACTGCGAGCACTTTGCTAACTGGTGCAAAACGGGTCGCAGCGACTGTGAGCAGCTCGCCGGATTTGGTCTGCAGATCGATCGCTACAACCGGTCGGCTTTGCGCAATGTAATCGAAGGCACGGCTCGCGATCGCACCCCCGATGAGGCGATTGGGCTCTTCCATCAGGCGCTGTCGAACATTGCTGCGGCCCATCAAACGCTCAAAACGCAGTACGACCGAGCCCGCCAAGAGATGGATAGCTGGCAGCGCGTCGCCGAAGTGGCTCTGCAGCGCGATCGCGAAGACTTGGCTCGGGCTGCCCTGCACCGCAAAGTCACGGCTAAGAAGCGGTCTGAAGATTTGACTCGGCAACTGGCAGAACTGGTGGATGTGCAGCTCACCCTCGAAAGCAATCGGCAATTATCAGCGGCCCGGCAGTCTTAACCAGCCATGCAATCGGACGAATTGCCCGAACTCACCACAGGACTCAGGTCGCGACTTCAAAGCTGAATACCGGGCCAGTCGGCCAGGGGCGTTTGCGTGGTGACTCGATGCATACCGGCCTCAGCAAAACGCTGGTACGCTGCGTCCGCCGCGTCAGTAAAGTCCACCACGTTGGGAACGACCACTGGCGACGTGCAATCTTCGAGCAGATAAACCTTTTGCGCCAGGGCGGAGTCGCGCTGGGTGATTTCTGACAGTAGATCATCTACTGACCAGGCAACGCAGTGGCTTTTGGCCTGTCCGGCCACCACGATCGCATCATAGGTCAACAGCTCATCGGTAAAGGCCGTATTTTTAGCCGCGATCGCACTCCCCGCTTCATCCTCCAGCACTTCTGGGCTCAGCACCGAGTAGTTCTCCGTCAGGGGGTTGCCGCCCTTGATCTCATAGCGGGTCGGGCTGTTGCGAGCAATCGAGTGAAAGAAGCAGGCCTCTTCAATGGTCGACACCAGCGCATGACCAATGCCCCCCAGCATTGAGTGGTAAGGCCAAATGGTGAGGGGGTATTTGCCATCGGCAGTCAGGCGCTGAGTATAGTGCAGCGCAAATTTCTGCAGATCGGATGCGGCTGTGTAGGACGCCATCTCGGGATTGACGCGCCAGTGCCCGGCCACCACCTCGTCATGGCTAATCATCGTCATGGGGGCCGGGGCGTTGCCATCAGCATCCACCCAAAACAGGGGGTGAAAGATCTGGGCGGCGGTGTGCGTATCAAGCGTGGGCGCGATCGCGGTGAGGCGGCCCAGATTTTCGTAAATGAACTGGCTCAGGCGCTGATTATCTTCCACCGCGCCGCGCCCCGAACGCCCGCCGACAAATAGCTCAAACTCAGGCAGGCAAAACGTATTTTGCACATCGATCAGCAGCAGACAAATGCGAAAGCGATCGCAGCTGGCGGCAGTGATTTTATGCTTTTGAACCCAGGTGCGGGCCTCGGCAGCGCGTGCTTGGTAGGGCACACGATAGACTTGGTCAACTTTTTGACGGTCAAAAAAATCAGGGACGGGGGTGCGGGTTTGGCGGGTCATAGAGGTGTGGCAAGTAGAGGGAGAAGAGGCTGAGAGGCGACTGGTAGGGAAAGGGGCTTGAGCTTAGCAGTAGCGAGCCCGAAAGTTAGCGGTCACTGTTTTCAGCCGCATATCCAAGCGTTCCCAAACCTGCTGGGCGATGTCATCGGGCACCGCACCATAAAAGGCTTCGGCAATGCCACCGGTAATGCAGGTCAGCGTGTCTGAGTCGCCCCCCAACGACACCGCATTGCGAATGGCATCTTCAAAATCGTCGGCATCGAGAAAGGCGATGATCGCTTCGGGCACCGTCGCCTGGCAAGATTCGTTGAAAAAGTAGTGAGGACGAATTTCATCAACCGTGCGGTTGAGATCATAGTCAAACGTCTCGCTAATGTAGGCACGAATATCGGCTTTAGAATGCTGATGACGAGCGAGAAAAATCGCCGCCGCAGTCGCCTGCGCACCCTTGACGCCCTCGGGATGATTGTGGGTCACAACAGCGGTTTTTTCCGCTTCTTGCAAGACCGCGTCTAAGGTTTCGCCCGCAAAGCCGACCGGACTGACTCGCATGGCCGAACCGTTGCCCCAACTGTTATACGGCGTCAGGCTAGGCGACGACGCCCACTGGTGAAATCGCGCGCCGTAGCTACCGCTCGGATTGGGATACCGCCAATAATATTTTTTGAAGGTTTTGGCATAGTTGCCCCCGCTCATCAACACGTCGGCCACCGCCACCGACAAAATTGTGTCATCGGTAAACGTGGTGTCGTCGATAAATAGCGGGAAATCCTTAGTGCGGCGATTGTTGAATTCATACACCGAGCCAATCATATCGCCCGCGATCGCACCTAGCATGGCGTCCAGCTCCTTCATCGCTCGTTCACTCTATCTTGCCACTCACTTCCTCATTCCTGTGCAATGCTGCTGTTGCGGAATTCACCGGTACTCCAGTACAAAACAACACAGGCCATCTGGGCCGAGCTTGGGAAAAGGAAACCGGCGAGCGATTAGTAGGCTTTGCTGGCTCACCCATACGCTGCAGAACCGCCAGCCGGTTTCACCGACATGCTTCTAGCGACTTCCTGGAAGATCGACATTAGGCAGCGTCGTGCAGGCAGCTTCAACCTCAAGGGTGATTGAGCAGCAGGAGTTCGGAGCCGACACGATAGCATAGGTAAGCTCTTGCGATCGCGGTTTTCCATGACCTCTATTCCCCCCCAGTCTTCGACCGAACTCGATGCGGCGGCAGCATCCCTCACAGCGGAGTCCACCGAATCCAGCCTCAGCGCCGATCAATACAAACGCAAGATGGCTCGCCGCAAAGAGGTGCAGCAGCAGCGCTTAGCAGAGCGCACCGTTGAAAAAGGGCTAATCATCGTCCACACGGGCAACGGCAAAGGTAAAACCACCGCCGCCTTAGGCATCGTGCTGCGATCGCTCGGCCACGGCTACCGGGTCGCCATCATCCAGTTCATTAAAGGCGCTTGGGAACCGGCGGAAAAGGCGGTGTTTGATAAATGGGCTGACCAGCTCGACTTTCACGCTCTTGGCGAAGGCTTTACGTGGGAAACCCAAGACCGCGATCGCGACATCGCTAAAGCCACCGCCGCCTGGGAAATGGCCCTCACGTATTTGCGCAATCCGGCCTACCGCACGATTTTGCTCGATGAGGTCAACATCGCCCTGAAGCATGGCTTTCTGACCGTCGATCAGGTTCTCGCGGGACTGGCCGAAAAATCTCCCGATACCCACGTCATTTTGACCGGACGCGGTGCCCCCCCCGCCCTGATTGAGCAGGCCGATCTAGTCACCGAAATGAAGCTCATCAAGCATCCCTTTCGCGAGCAGGGCGTCAAAGCCCAGCCCGGCATCGAATTTTAAGGCGATACCAGGTTGGTGGTTGCCTCCTTAGGAAGGAGTTCTTTGGACTTCAATGCCGCTTTAGTCTGCACCGAGGAGGGCAACCAGCAAGGCTTTCTGCGCATGCATGCGATTTTCGGCCTCTTGCCAAACGCGAGATTGGGGGCCTTCGATCGCTGCCTCGGTAATCTCTTCGCCGCGATGGGCTGGGAGACAATGCAGCACGATCGCGGTTGGATCAGCCACCCCCAGCAGGGCATCGTTCAATTGATAGGGTTCAAAGATAGGAATCCGTTTTGCCGCCAGATCTTCTTGGCCCATACTGGCCCAAACATCGGTATAGAGCACATGGGCACCAGCCGCGGCTGCTTTGGGGTCATCGGTCAGCGTGACGGTACAGCGATCGCCCGCTAGCGCTTTGGCCTGATCGACAATGGCGGCTGCCGGTTCATAGCCCGCCGGAGTTGCCACCCGCACATTAATGCCCGCTAACGCACAGCCCAACAGGAGGGAATGGGCGACATTATTGCCATCGCCGAGATAGGTCAGCGTCAGGTCAGTCAAAGGTGCCTCAAACGCCTCCTGCATCGTCAAAAAGTCCGCCAGAATCTGACAGGGATGTTCTAAATCGGTCAGCGCGTTGATGATGGGCATCTGAGCATAGTCAGCAAATTCCTGCAGTTCTGCCGGGTCATAGGTCCGCACGGCCAGAACATCCAAATAGCCGTCGAGCACTCTCGCCGTGTCTTTAATGGGTTCGCCCCGGCTGACCTGAGTCATGCTGACGTTCAGATCTAACACCTGCCCCCCCAGTCGCCACATGGCGGACGAAAAGCTGACGCGCGTCCGGGTGGAAGATTTGCGAAACAGCAGGCCCAACACTTTGCCGGAGCAATCTGCTGTCAGCTCACCGGCCTTGAGTCGGGCGGCCAACGTCAGCAGATACTCGAGTTCTGCGGATGTAATATCGGTGATGCTGAGAAAATCGCGACCGTTTAACCCTGTCATGCGCTTGTCTGCCTGCCGTTTGGAAACTACAAAACTATCAGATTTTTGGCAGTCAGTCAGGGAAATGCTGTGGCGCATGGGTCGGCAACGGTTGTCGTTGATGGGTTTTGAACTGCAGGGGTGACTGAGAAAGGTGGGGGAGTGGGGAGCGGGGGGGCTAGAGGAGCGGGGGAGCGAGGAGCTAAATTTGTGGTTTGGTTTCAGAGAATCGGGATTAGAGCTAGCGGCGATCGCGGGGCGACAACGTTCTTAAACTCAGGCGTGTCACCTTGAGCGGTGCAGTCCGCTAGCGAGTCAGCGTTATAGTTTGAAGGCTTGGTTTTACGAAGGGGGAGCCGCTATGGGGTGGTATGGTCGCTGGGTGTTTCCACGTTTACTGGAATGGAGCATGGCGGGAGAACCGCTCTCAACCTACCGGCGAGAGGTGCTGGCGGATGTCACTGGCCAAGTCTTGGAGATTGGTTTTGGTACGGGTTTAAACCTGGCACACTATCCCGAAACGGTGTCATCCCTCACAGTGATTGATCCCAATCCTGGCGTGGCGGCGATCGCCCAACCCCGCATTGATGCCTCGCCTTTACCCATCACGAGTAAACCGCTACGGGGCGAGTCGCTCGCCTTCGCCGATGAGACCTTTGATTGGGTGGTCAGCACTTGGACGCTCTGTAGCATCGCCAACCTCGATCAGGCCCTGCAGGAAATTCGTCGCGTTCTCAAACCAGGTGGCAAATTCACTTTCATTGAACACGGACTGAGCGATGACCCCAAACTACAGCCCTGGCAACATCGCCTGACGCCCGTACAAAAGCGCATCGCCGATGGTTGTCATCTCAATCGGGCGATCGCGCCGCTGGTGGAGACGTATCTGCCAATTGAAAGTCTCAAAACCTACTATGCGAAAGGCTTACCCAAGGTTGGCGGCTATTTTTACCAGGGCATTGCCGTCAAGCCAGTTTGAAAACGTGTCCGAAAACCTTACAGATCGTGGGGGTTAGCAATCATGCCACCGCGACTAGCGGCCCGACAGCCGCACGAGGCCGATGCCGCCAAAATACAACGAGAGCACCGCCCCACCCAACAGACTTTGCGTCACCGGATCGGTTGAGGGCGTCAGCACTGCGCCCAAAATGGCCGCTCCCAAAAAGATATAGCGCCAGCCTTTGAGCATGGTTTCGGAGTTGACGATGCCCAGCAGGGCCAGCAAAAACTGCACGACCGGCACCTGAAACGCCAGCCCCGTGCTGAATAACAACAGCAGCACAAATTCAAAGTAGCGATCAATCGACCATAGCTGCTCGACCACATTTTCGCCATAGCTGATGAAAAAGTTCAGGGCGGCAGGAATCAGCGCGATGTAGGCAAAAAAGAGACCGATAAAAAACAAACCGCTGGAGCCCAACACCACCGGCCCGATGACGCGGCGCTCGCGGCGAGTCAGCCCCGGCAACACAAACATAATGACTTGATAGAGAATGAAGGGGCTCGCCACTAAGATGCCGCAGTAGCCCGCCACCTTCAGCGAGACGAAGAAATATTCCCCAGGTGACAACTGTAAGAACTTTGCGCCTTTGGCAGGTACCTCTAACAGTTGCACAATCCGCTCGACGAACACAAAACAACCGACGACGCCGAGCATGACCGCAATCAACGAATAAAAAATTCGCAACCGCAGCTCTTCAAGATGGTCAAAAATCGACATCTCAACATCGCCCGGTGCCTCATCAAGATGATCATCAGGTTCGCGATCGCCCGATTTTGGTGGCAGCGTTTCGGTGTTGGGAGATGAGGTCATAGCCTAAATAAAAGCGCGTCACGGTAACCAGGTGTCCTCATTGTAAGAGGCATCTTTTATCTATGGGTTGGGCAACGTTTCCGGATCGGTCTCAGGAGTCAAGGTGAGGTTGCTCACCGTGCCCGGTGCTCCCAGGGGGTTCTCTTCACTGCCGTTAAAGGAATACAAAACACCGCCCGAGTTGCCCGCTGTGACCTGCAACTCATTTTGCGCCGTCCAAGACTCGCGAGTGCCAGCCGTGAGCGTGCCTTCATACACTTCTTCGCCATCCACGGTGACCCGCATCCAGGCATCAGCTTCGAGGTTCACATCAAAGGTGATCGGGGCAGCGTTGGCGGCGACGGGCTCGCTCTCAGCCGTCGCCGTCGTTTCAGCAGGGTCAACATTGTCCGCCGCTGTCGACTCGGCGGACTCTTCCACCGGGTCAGTGGCATCGGCTCGCTGCGGGGTGTTGCGCGTGGTGAGGAAGGCGACTAGCGCGATCGCGGCGGCTGTGGCCGCCGCCCCCAAAAACCAAATTGAGCGACTATTGCCAGCCCTCGGCAAGGCCAGCGGCTGGCTAATCGTCAGCGGCTCCGCTTTAGTCACCACTTTGGTGCTGGGTTCATCGTCTAGCTTGGCCTCTCCCTCAACACTGTTCTGAGTGACCAGCTGCGGCGTGGGCAAAACGGTCACCGGTGTCGGTTCAAACTGTTGGGCGACTTCACGGCCATTTAACCCGAGATAGTCGGCATACCGGAGAATAAACCCTTGTACGAACACTGGTTCGGGCAGAGATTCCCAGTCACCCGCTTCGATCGCTTTCACCAAGGCGGGGCGAATAAAAATTTGATTCGCAACTTCATCAACCGTCTTACCTTTTTCCTGACGCAGGTCTTTTAGGTAAGCACCGACATTGAGAAGCTGCTCCTGCTGAGCTGGATTCACGTTGCACCTTGCCTTACTCAGAGAACACAGCGATGGACAAGTCACTGATGACCTTCCTCAGAAGCTAATTGTAAAGGGAAAGGTCACTTCATGACGGGTCAGAGCGCTGCAAACCCTCAATTTGACGGGCAATTTCTGGATTGTAGAGACGCAGATAGTTCCAGTAGCCCCCAAACACGGCCCGAATATATTGCTTAGTTTCGGGGAAGGGAATCTTTTCAGCAAAGTCATCTTCGCTGCTGTAGTTGTTACGCGCGATCCAGTCCGTCACATTGCTGGGGCCCGCGTTGTAGCTAGCGACCGCATAGAGAGAATGGTTGCCATATTCCTCATGGGTGTAGTCCAAATACCAGGTGCCCAGCTTAATGTTGTCTTCTGGCCGATCCAGCGCGGTGATTTCGATATCCGTTTTGTCTTGAATCCAATCGGCGGTGTCGGGCATCACCTGCATCAGACCGGTCGCCCCGACCACCGACCGAATCTGGGGCTCAAAACGCGATTCTTGCCGAATCAGGGCCGTCACTAAAAGCGGATTGAGGTCGCGCTTGGCTGACCAAGTCGTAATCAAATCGGCATAGGGAAAGGGATAAAGCGTTTGCCAGTAGGCTGGATGTTGCTGCAGGGTTTGGTGGATTTGCTGCTCATCGGGCGTATCTCGCCAATCGAGACTTGACACCATAAACATGCCGTCGAGGTTATCGCCGACGCCGACCCGCAGCACCCCATCGGTAAACTGTTCGGTCATCGAAGGAGATTGCAGCGTCTCAAATTCCACCTGCCACAGAGCCCAGGCATCACGATCTTGACCGAGCAAATACAGTTCTTGCAGGGTGGTCGATCCGGCGGGCAGTGGCGTTCTTTGAGCGGGCAAGGCGATCGCGGGCTGCTGCGATCGCACCGTGCGAAAATCGCCCACATCCCAGCCCAAAGTGACCGCTGACCGCCAAGCAAAATACGACTCGGCATGATCGCGAATCACTTGCTCAAACCGCTGGGTCGCCGCCTCATTTTGCCCCGCCCGCAACGCCCACTGGCCCGACCAAAAGCCCATCTCAGCGGCCAAGGGATGGTCAGCGTTCTCTTCAATCACCTGATCGGCCCACGCCATCGCGCCCGACCAGTTGCCCGCCTGAGCCGCATTTCTGGCATAGCGTGATCGCAGTTCAGCCGCTTCCTCTGAGTCGCTGTAGTCCTGCAAGATCACCTGCCGCACTTGAGTCGCCGTATCCGGACTGTCGAGGGCGTCAAAGATCTGGGCTTTTTCGAGCAAGGCTTCGCCGCCGCGTTCAGGAAACCGCGCCACCACCTGATCGAGCAACTCCAAAGCCTGCTCTTTTTCGACCAGGTAAGAGAGCTTGATCAGCCCCAAACCGGTTTCGGGCGCTTCGGGAAACTGCTCATTGAGGGCGCGATAGTGGGCGATCGCCGCCGCCCGCTGACTGCCGATCTGGGCCCCGCGCCCGGCGCGATAGAGGCTCTGCGGCGTCGCTGGGGCCTGGCCATAGGCCGCGCCAGCCGCCTTATACACCTGCCGCTCCCAGTAGGCAAACCCGACATCGCGCCAGTCTTCGGCAGTGAGTTGCGCCCCATACTCCTGCACCAGGCGATCGACGAGAGCAGGCGCCTCCGAGTGGTAAATGCCGTGACGGGCCATCACTAGCAGCAGCCCTTTTTCGTCGGGGGGCTCTGGATTTTCGACCAGCCGTTTATAGGCCACCTCGACGCTGCGCGGGTGAGCCGGAAAGCGCTGCAGCAGCTGGTCTAAATATTCCGGCTGCTGCTGTCCCAAATAAAACAGCGCCTCACCCGCTGCGGGCTGCTCACCATGCTTTTGCAAAACCGTACGCCAGGTTTCTTGAGCGGCCTCGCTCTGACCGCTGGCCTGCTGCGCGGTGCCTAGCTTGACCCGGCTGTGAGCTTCTAGGTCAGAGTATTCTTCCGCCAGGGTGGTCAATAACGGTACGGCCTGACCGCTGCGCCCCTGGGCAATCAGATCGGTAGCGAGCAAATAGCGGGCCCGCATCTGCTCCACCGAAGGCGACTGGGTGGCGATTGCCGACAACGAATCTGCCCGCTGCTCTGGCGACTTGAGCGCTAGCGCCAGCACCAAAGAATCGGCCTCGGCCTCTAGCGCGGTGCCGACACTGAGAGAGGAACTGCTGCCGCCGCCCTGTCGGCCCGGCAACCAACCCGCCGCATCGACAAAGGCCACGGTCACCCCCAAGCCGAGCGCCGTCACGCTGGCCAACCCTAACCAAGGCATCCAATTTTCTAGCCGTCGCCGCATCTGAGTCTCCCTTGCTGATTTCAGGCTGCTGCTGCGTTTCCTCCTGCAGTTCTAGCAAAATCTGGCGAAAGTGAAGCGGTTTGTTTGGAGCCGCTCTTGACTGGGAGGGCATCGTTAGTCAGCTCTCGTTGCCATCAGGTCGAGCCGAGCGTCCCGGCGCGGGCAGCCAATACCCTAGACAGCTGCCCGAAGGGGCTTGCTCAGCCGTCACAGACAGCGACATAAACAGACAAACAGCAAAAAATTGCAGAACCCGACAAGCTGTGATCAAATGAGAAGGGTAAAACCTTCTGAAAAGTTGCTCGCGCCCCTATGGATCTTTATCTCTCAAATCAGGCTACGCTCGATTGGACTGGCGACTGTTTAGCGATCGGCGTCACCGAATCGGATCTACCACTGTCGGGCACTTTAGCCGATCTCGATACCAAGCTTTCGGGATTGATCCAAGAGCTGATTGAGGAGACTGAATTTAAGGCAGCAGCTGATTCCAGCGCGATCATTCGAGTCGGCAAAACGGGTCCCTTTCGCAAACTAGCCCTCATTGGCCTCGGCAACCCCGAAGTTCTCACCCTCGAAACCCTGAGACGAGCCGGCGCCCAAGCCGCCCGGCTGGGCAAAAAGGAAAAGAGCAAGGTCTTGGGGCTGGCCCTCCCCTCGTGGAACAGCGATCGCGCCCTGTCAGCCCAGGCCATTTTGGAAGGGGCGCTGCTGGCCCTGCACGAAGATCACCGCTTCAAATCAGACAGTGACGATAAGAGCTTTACGTTTGACCGCATTGAACTGATCGGCTTTCCCGATGAAGCGCCTGCCTTGGCTCGTGCCCAACAAGTTGCAGACGGCGTGATTTTGGCCCGCGAGCTGGTCGCCGCGCCCCCCAACGTCGCCACCCCCGCCATGCTGGCCGAAACCGCCGCAGCCATTGCTCAAGACCATAGCTTAGAGGTTGAAATTCTTGATCGCGAGGCCTGCGAAGCCTTAGGCATGGGCGCTTTTTTAGGGGTCGCTCAAGCCTCCGATTTGCCGCCTAAATTCATTCACCTCACCTATAAACCCGCCGCCCCGCCCCGCCGCAAGGTGGCCATTATTGGCAAAGGTCTCACCTTTGACTCGGGTGGGCTCAATATCAAAGCGGGTGCTGGCAGCATGATTGAGATGATGAAGTTCGATATGGGGGGCGCTGCGGCCACTCTCGGGGCGGCTAAGGCGATCGCTCAAATCAAACCTGATGTCGAAGTTCACTTTATTAGTGCCGCTGCCGAAAACATGATTAGCGGGAATGCCTTGCACCCCGGCGATATCATCACGGCTTCTAACGGCAAAACGATTGAAGTCAACAATACTGATGCTGAGGGCCGTCTGACTCTGGCCGACGCACTCGTGTTTGCCGAAAAGTTAGAACTAGACGCCATGGTCGATCTGGCCACGCTGACTGGGGCCAGTATCATCGCCCTCGGTGACTCGATCGCCGGACTCTGGAGCCCAGATGACACGCTCGCTGCGGATATCGCCACTGCTGCCGACCTGGCGGGCGAAAAGTTGTGGCGCATGCCCCTCGAAGAAAAGTACTTTGAGGGCATGAAATCCCTCGCGGCAGACATGAAAAACACCGGGCCTCGACTCGGCGGGGCGATCACCGCAGCATTGTTTCTCAAGCAGTTTGTCAAAGAAACCGCCTGGGCTCATCTCGACATTGCGGGCCCCGTGTGGAATGAGCGCGAAAATGCCTACAATAGCCCCGGTGCCACTGGCTACGGCGTCCGCACGTTAGTGCAGTGGGTGTTGTCGTAGTGTCTGGCTGCTTGTAGATAGATGCCGCTGAGCTGTACTGGGGCACTCGCTGACTCTGTAGGCTCAGGGTGCCTATATATCCAATGCGCTGACGATGCGCTGAAACAGACGGTCAATCTGGCTCTTGCCTCAGCTCCCCCACATTTCCGAGTTTTCTTGGGGAGTCCGAATCTTTGGGAATAAGGCCCTACACTCCCCGGTCATCTACCCCCTCTGGCCCCACCTGTGCTGTGCAGCTGTTGACCCCGTAGCGGGTGGCGATCGCGGCGGGCAGGCTCTACCGCCATTTTCAACTGACCACTAAACCCAGGAATTGCTAGCCACGATGGCGTTCCGCTCGGCATGGGTAGTCAGCGATATCTAGCGTCTGTGAAAATTTCCTCCTTTCGTTAATGCCCGGAAAAGTACGGCGCAAATACACCCGCCATTAACGATGCCTCGGGTTCAAGGTTGAGGCTTCAAAGGAGTTAATAGACTAAGCGGAGAGACCCCTGCTTGGCAATCCTGAACTGGACTGTTCTGAATCGCCTTTTCTGGTGATACATCAGGAGGGCTTATTCTTGAGGCCTAAAATATTCAATGCAGCCATTCAATTCAAAAAATCTGCACCTAACAAAAGCATATTTCCAGCAGCCTCTTAAAAAATGCCTGATCGACAACCCATTCGGCTTGTTGCATCACGAGAGACCCAACGAGATATATTGCTTCAGACACTTAAAAGCTCTTGACCACCTACTTTTCAATAGCCGATAACGGCAGCAAGATAATCCGAAGGAAGATTACCGAACTAAGCAGTAAAAAAATCACTAAAAATTCAGTAATCCTAAGGAACTTTTAGGTCTCTTTAAGCAAGATCTCCCACAACATATTCCATATGCAACCAAGCTGATACAGAATTTTTGCTAGATTTCACTGCACTCGGGCTGATCTTGATCATTTCAAATTTGCACTTAGCTCAGGTTTAAAATGCTACTAATATTTGGGCGATCGTTCATGAATCGCACTATTTTCGAGAGCTAATAGCCACGAAGATTCGAGGAGCCAGGTAGTTGATCGATCGTCGAAAGACTTGATCTATAGGGAACAGAACCGATTCTTAACCTCTGCTTATTGATGGCGATTCATTGAGTTTATTATATGTAATATTCATAACTTTACAGATAAGAATACTAAGTAGCCAGTTCTTCAACTTCTAGACAAAGAAATCCTGTTTTAGCCGTGCTTATCGGCAATGTAATGACTGATACAACCACTGAAATATCAAGTCTTGACCTTGGTATTTCAGTAGCTACAATTGGTGGCGTTACGAAATCAGAGGCACCACTGATTCATCCATAAACAGCATCAAGTTCCCGCGAGTCATAAGGATTCCAGTGATCCCCGATAATCTGTTGCACGAAGAATGAATACTTCGACCTTATTGGGGATCAGAAAAGAAGCATTAAAAGCTACCAACGATCCAGGAGAGAATCCCAATGGAAGAGGAACTTAATTCAATGGAAGAAGAACTTAATCCAGTAGCTCCCGAGGATACGGCTACTGATGATGTCAATGAAGCCCCCGTCGCTACGCAGGATACGGCGACCACCGATGAAGATGTCCCAGTAATTATCAGCGTATTAACCAATGACACCGATGCGGATGCGGATGCCTTGAGCGTCACAGCAGTCGGCACCGCCACCAACGGAACAGTAACCATCAACGAAGACGGCACTGTTACCTACACCCCAACCACTGGATTCAGCGGCGAAGACTCTTTCACTTACACCATCAGCGATGGCTTGGAGGAAGTGACTGCATCAGTGGCCGTAACCGTCAATAACGTCAACGAAGCCCCCGTGGCCGTTGAAGATACAGCAACCACCGATGAAGATGTCCCGGTGGTCATTAATGTCCTAACCAACGACACCGATGCTGATGCCGATATCCTCACGGTGACCGCCGTGGGTGCCGCCACCAATGGCGAAGCTGTCATCAATGAAGACGGCACCGTCACCTACACCCCAACCACGGGATTCAGCGGTGAGGACTCTTTCACCTACACCGTCAGCGACGGCGAAGCAGAAACCACGGGCACCGTCGCGGTCACCGTCAACAACGTCAACGAAGCGCCCGTGGCGGTGGATGACACCATCACCACCGATGAAGATGTCGCCATCGACGTTCCAGTGTTGAGCAACGACACCGATGCCGATGGCGATACCCTCACAGTGACAGCCGTCGGCACCGCCACCAATGGCGAAGCCGTTATCAATGAAGACGGCACTGTCACCTACACCCCTACCACGGGATTCAGCGGCGAAGATACCTTCACCTATACCGTCAGCGACGGCGAAGCAGAAACCACCGGCAATGTCGCGGTCACCGTCAACAACGTCAACGAAGCACCCGTGGCCGTTGAAGATACAGCAACCACCGATGAAGATGTCCCGGTGGTCATTAATGTCC
>JBCBJQ010000083.1:0-26611 GCA_038523235.1 Cyanobacteria bacterium J06626_4 | reverse complement strand
CGGTCAAATAGCCCAATCTCCGCATAAGTACTTGATATCCTTTCTAGCTCAATGACTTGCGCATCAGTACCCTCTTCTGCTCTAGTCCAGCCCAGTAGTTTAGTGAGTATTGCATCACTGCGCTTGCGCTGACCGGAATTAGCCAACTGCCTGGCAACTTCGTATTCCCAAAAAGCAGATTCGCAAATTGGCAGTTTGGCAAGCGCTTGGATTGCCTGCTCGATATGTAGCAGGGCTTTCTCTGTCTCAGCGTTCTTGTTGTATTGTTTAGAGATCGCTAGATAGACCTCTGCCCGATATTCAGGGTTCGGGATTGCTTGCATCGCGCTGGTGATTTCTGATAACAAGGAAAGCCCCATCAGCAAAGGTGCTCTGCATCGTTGTCCTTAGCTATTTTAGGCTTACTCGATTAGCGATCGCTCTGCACCGTTTACCGCAAAGTTGGTCATTATCCGATCGGCGTTGCCCGTTCAACGGGCAAGCGGACGACATTGTCGTCCTTAATTTCGCGAGCCACCCGAGTCAGTAGCGCCGCCGTCACCAAGCTCGAAATCATTGAACTGCCGCCATAGCTAAACAGGGGCAGCGGTAGCCCTGTTGTGGGCAAGGCGCCGACCGCGACGCCAATGTTCAAAAACGACTGACCGACCAGCAACACCATCGCCCCCACCGCGATCAAGCGATGTAGCGGATGGTTGGCGCGCAGGGCAATCAGCGTTGCGAGGGAGGCATAGACCAGCAGCAGCAGCAGAAAAATCAGGCTGCCGATAAAGCCAAACTCTTCGGCATAGACCGCAAAAATAAAATCAGTGTATTGAATCGGTAAGAAAAACAGCTTCTGCTCAGAAAAGCCAAATCCACTGCCGAATAACCGGCCCGACCCAATCGCCAACAGACTTTGAATCAGCTGATAGCCATTACCCGTCGGATCGGCCCAAGGATTCAGAAACGCGGTGATGCGTTCGCGCTGATAAGCGTTGGCACCTAGGCTAAAAGTCGCCGCTAGGAGCCCGGTCACAGCGGTCGTAATCAGTAAGCGATAAGGTAAACCCGCTGCTAGGGCAATCAGCCACAGCGACAGACCACAAATCGCCGCCGTACTCAGGTTGGGCTGCAATAAGATCAGGCCGATCGCGATCGCAAAGAGCGCAATCCATACCCCCCGCGTCGACCACGGCAAGCTTGACCAGCGGCCAAACAGGCGGGCAGCCTGCAAAATTAGCAGCGGCTTCAGCAGCTCTGAGGGCTGAATCAAAAAAGGACCGATCGACAGCCACCGCGTCGCGCCGTTGATGGTGATCCCTAAAGCGGGCATTAAGGTCAGAATCAGCAGCCCCAATAACCCACAAAAAGCGATTCCCGACAGGCGAATAAGCCGGGTCAGCGGCTGTTGCACTACCCAATTAAACAGGGTCAGCCCGATAAAAACCCAGAGCAGCTGAACCGCCAGAAACCGCCACCCCACCCCCGTTTCTTCCAGAGCCACCGGGTAAGAAGCCGAAAACAGCGTAATCAGTCCAATGGCTAGCCACACCAGCGTTAGCCACCGGGTTAATCGGGCTTCACGTGACCACTGAGCCGTCGTGGGATCAACGACGGGGAACAATCGCCACAAAAGAGTTGCACTGGCCTTGAAATTCATCAACTTGCTTAATTAATCGGGGTTAGGGCGACTGTGAATGGGAATCTTAGACCGCCGGTATCAGGCCTGATGGCATCCTTGATTCGCGGTCTCGGGCAAAGCTCACAGTCCCCAAAACGAGGGGAGGTGGCGATCGCCGACGTCGAAAACTTAGCGCCCAAACTGGGTGAGCTGAGATATCACCTGAGAAGCGGATCTTTGTTCCTCAGAACATCCGGCCAGTATATCGAACTCCCAATAAAAAAGTAGGCAATGGATACCCATGCCTACTCAAATCACTCACAATACCCCAAGTTAAAAGCAACAAGAACTATAGAAGCCCAGTATTAAGGCCGGGTCGTCCAGTCGCCATCTCAACTTTGACAATCTTTCCACCCATTTTTTGAATCCGTTGCTGCTCACTAAACCAGTTATCGTAGGGCACTAATTTAGTAAAGAAGGTGTTCTGCAACTCTCGCTGGGTGCGAATGCGAGTTTGGCTAGGAACACAGGCCGTAATCTTAAACATTCGCATGGCAAGTTAATTCTCCTGACCTATATCAATCAACATTCAGTTAGTCAAACAGCTCAACGGGCGATCGCGCCTAGTTTCTGAGATTCAGCAGACAGTCCGACCAAAACGAGCCTTATCTTAAAACATCTCCCGCAGAAAACCTGTGTCTCAAGCCAATGCTAAAGCCGGGAAACCCCTTTGCTTCAACACTCACCCCAGACAGAAGCTCTGCGGGAGCGCATCTTATCGATGATGGAAAACGTGACTCAGACTAACGCCTAGCTCAGACCAGAGCAGATGTAGTCAAAGTAAACGCCCATTTCTTTACCAGCATCAGCACCCACTAAGGTAGCGGTGACTTCTTTCATGGCTTGAATGGCGTTAACGGTCGCACCCACAGGCACCCCTAGAGAGTTATAAGTCTCTTTGAGACCGTTGAGAACGCGCTCATCCAAGATGGAAGGATCGCCCGCCAGCATGGCGTAGGTCGAATAACGCAGGTAGTAATCCAAGTCGCGAATGCAAGCAGCATAGCGACGAGTGGTGTACATGTTGCCGCCGGGACGAGTGATATCGGAATAAAGCAGCGACTTGGCCACGGCTTCCTTCACGATTTCAGCGGCATTGGCGCTGATAGCGGTGGCGGCACGAACGCGCAGTTCACCGGTTTGGAAGTAAGCTTTGAGCTTATCTAAAGAGGAGCCGTCAAGGTACTTACCTTGAACGTCAGAAGCGTTAATGACGGCAGTAATTGCGTCTTGCATGGGTTTGTTTCCTTAAAATGTCCTTACTTGAGTTAAAAACGTGCGTTAGATCCAGCAGAATTACTGCATGGCTCCGACGACATAGTCAAAGTAAGCAGAGGCTTCACCAGCATCTTCGCTAGACAGCAGACCAGCAGCCACTGCCTTCATGCAGCGAACAGACTCGGCCACCGCAGGAATGGAAGTGCCCAAGGAGTTGTACATTTCCTTGACGCCAACCAGACCAATCTCTTCGATTGGGGTTACGTCGCCCGCCACCACACCGTAGGTGATGAGACGCAGATAGTAGTCCATGTCGCGCAAACAGGTAGCCGTCATTTCTTCGCCGTAAGCATTTCCACCGGGGGAAACAACATCAGGGCGCTTTTGAAACAGCTGGTCGCCAGCTTGCTTGACGATACGCTCGCGAGACTCAGTTAAAACCTGAGCGATCCGCAGGCGACGCTCGCCAGAAGTCACAAAGGTTTTGATTCGGTCTAGTTCGCCAGGGCTGAGGTAACGGGCCTCAGCATCAGCGTTCACGATAGATTTCGTGACAATGCTCATTGGGTGGATTCCTCCGAAAAAAGTAACCAGATATTATTAGCAACTGGTATTCACTGAATCTAGAAAGTCAGCGATCGCCCCTGAGGGCGGTGGCTCAACCGGCCACTGCTGATCCTAGTTAAAGCCTAAGTGACTAAATGCTTTAGAACACTGATTGATCGCATCGCTCCGCTCAGTGTGAAGCTCTGTACCCTTCAGTGCCATTCCCTAAAACCTTGAGACACAGGCACCTTCCGGAATTATTGTCCGGTATCACACTCGCCTTCTTAGGCAGCCTGAAACATTTTGTAATAGTTCTACTCATCTTTTACCGCTGCCGAAGGCAAAAGATTTAAACGAAGCGACTACGGTGCGATCGCACCGCAATACTTCAATCCTTAGACCGGCTCGATGGGCACATGCCAGAACTCGCTGAGTCATCGAGGCATACCAACGGCCGGCCTTAGCGGCGCAGGGGCGTGAAATAAACTTGCACCGCTGGCTGGGCTGCGTCACAGAGCCACGCAGCCCAGCCAAAGAGTCTGACCCAGCCAAGCGTGCTGAGACCGCTAGCCTCTAGTTAGAGGGCACCGGCTCAAAGCTGGGCACGACCAAATCACTGTTTTGTTTGGTGAGTTGGTTGTACAGTCTCTCAGTGTTAGGGAAGTTGGCCGCAGGCAGCGTCGGGAAGCGACGATAGGGCACAACGTCTTCGCCGAAGCATTCCGAGTACTCGGGGCTGTTGACCATTTCTCGAATGCAGCCCTTCAACCCTTGGGTCGCCAGAATCTGGTTGTACTTGCGGATCTCCGCTTGATCAAGCGGGGCCCGTCCCAAGAAATGCTTAGTCCCCAGCTCAATCACTTTCGTGTTGGGATAGGGGGCATAAAACTCCTTGAGGTAAAGCTGAGAACAGCCCAAGCCCTCGACAAACTCCTTGAGGTTGATTTCGCCATTGCCGAGCTTACTTTCCAGCGCCGTAAACTCGTCTTGCACGACGTAGGGGGCAATATCTCGCTCAAAGATTTGGCGATAGGCCGCTTGAGCCACCGTCTTCAGCGCGGCCTTATCGGCCAAGCTAGTGAGCTTAAAGATCTTGGTTTGCTGACGCTGACGATTGACCCCTTGATCAACGCGCATCTGCAGTTCAGGCGTTGAGCGATTAGCGTCGGCCTGACCGAGTTCCACAAAGCGCGGCGTGGCGGCTTCTGGCATGTTTTGAGCCATGCCGCGATCGGCCATCGTCGTGGCTCGCACGGTGCGCATTGAGAGACCGGCCGGCGTCAGATACCGCTCATAGGGAATGGTGTCTTCACCAAATGCCTCGCTATATTCCACGCTGTCGAGCAGGGCATCGACCAAGGCATAAAATCCTTTTTTGGCGCAAATATCGAAGTACCGATTCGTTTCCTGGCGACCATAGGTCGGGCGGCCTAGCAAACGCCGATGGATATATTCCACCGATTTCATCACGTACAGCGATGTCCAGTACATCTTGCGGAAGACTTCGGACTTAGCCAGGCTACGGATAAACTCCCGCACCGTGATGTCGCCATTTTCCAGCTTAATCTCCGCTGTTTTGAGGCGCTGGCCGTCATAGACATCGCGCCCGAACACCTGGCGATAGGCCGCGTTGAGCACGGCCTGAGTCGAACTCTCCGAATAGCGAATACTGGCCTGAACATTGCCCGTCGCCGGAATTTGATCCAGCTTGAAGACTTTTGGTCCTAAAGAGCCAGGGGCCTCCGGTCGGGCAGCGGGGTTGCTGAGCTGATTGTCAATACCAGCCCCCCGACGAATCAAAATTCGCCGCGTATCTTTATTAAAGAAGGCGGGGGTGGCATTGGGGTTGCGCGTTTCCTTCGGGAAAATCGCACCAAATTGAATCTCTAGCGGATCGTTGCCCGAGCCATAGACGTGCTGATCAGGCAGCGGCTGCTCATAGGCCGAGAACAACGTGACAAACTGAGGCACCTTGCGGAACGGCGCGCTGTAGTTGAAAAGATTAAACTGCGGCCCCCAATTGCGGCATTCCTGCGCCTCTTGGCCCAGTCCTCGCAGATAAGGTACCGTCTCTTCGCCAAAGTAATCGGCATACTCGTTGGCATCCACCAGCGCATCCACCAGCGCCGATAGTCCCCCGGCGGAGACAATCGAGAAATACTTTTGGACTTCTTCGCGTGAGCTGGGGGCCCGACCTAGAATGTGGCGGAAAGCCAGTTCTAGAGCGCGGCTGTTGATGTAAGGCTCAAAAAAGTTTTTGCGGTAGAGGGGCGACTTACACAGTCGGCGAATGAACTCCTTCATGGAGATCTCGCCGTTCTTTACTTTGGATTCCAGATCCGAAAGGCTTAGAGAATAAGCGCGCGTAATGTCTCGCTCAAAAACTTGTCGGTAGGCAGCTTTAACGACCGCCTGCTTTTCTAAAATCGATAGGCCCGGCTTCATCGCATACTTCGGTCGCCGCTCGGCAGCGTTGAAGTAAATTTGCGGCAGCTCTAGCCCTTGCTGGTCACTCGAAGGACGCTGGCGCAGCTTATTCGAAGGGGTCGGGGCTTTGAATTCATCCAGCAGGACGTCAAAGTACTGAGCCACCAGCTCTGAGGCTTCAGCATCTTCGCGGAAATAGCGTAAAGACGCCGCTCGCATAGTCTGAATGGCCACAATAGTAGCGGCTGAAGAACAAGCGCCTTCAATGATTTCTCGCAGGCCGCGCACATTCACCGAGATGATGTTAGGGTCGCCAGCGACGATCGCATAGCTCAGATACCGCAGGAACCAGCTCATGTCGCGCAGCGACTTTTGCATGTTGCCGGGGCCGTAGCGCGACACATTGATGGGCCGGAAGCCGGGTGGAATAGGCCCGGTGGGGGTGCCGACGCTAAAGATCGAACGCAGCCCTTCAAAGATGCCGCCACCATCACTCTCTTGGTAGGTCGCTGTCCCTAACTTGGCCGCTTCGAGTTCATCCAGCACTTCGCCGCCCATTGTCATGGGCACCGTTTCGAGAACGTCTTCAACCCGCTCTAAATAAGATAGCGGTGACCCCCCAGTAAAGATGCGATTAGCCGCCTGAGAGACAATTAGCTCTGAATAGCGGGTGAGCGCTTCCGCGATCGCAATTCGTTTTAAGCCTGAGGTAAAGAAGCTAGAAAGCGCTTCTAACTCCCCTTTCTCAATGTAGCGGTCTTGCTGTTCCGCCTGGGAGATGGTGGCAACCGGCAGAGTTTGATATAGCTGAGGGCGTGCCACAACGCTCCCACCACTGGCTTTTAGAGTCATCCTTTCTCAACGGCTCCCTACTCACAATCTTCAAAAACAGCTTTTGCCAGACGCCTTCAGCAATGAGCACAGCCTCATCCTTTTGACGTGACATATTTTAAGTAATCCAAAACAGTCTAATTAAACCGCCCAATACAGACGCCTAACCTAGACTTCAGATTAGAACGATTTGGCATAGAAACAGGTCAATGTTAAAAACTGTGTAACAACCTCAGCCTTGTTGCCAAGGGTCATCCTACAAGGGATGAGGACTGAAGATTGGAAACGTGTAAAGTTCTGCAACGTTCGCTATTACATTTTCTCCGAATGTAAGGAACCATTGCTGGCAAGTGCTCCCTATCATGTCGTCAGGAGGGGCAAACTTAAGACAGGCCTTGAAGTGTTGCACCGGCATCGGCAGCGATCGCCCACACGATCAGCGCCGCGTTGGGGAAACCAGTCCTCCAGCCATTACGGCACATCTCAGCCAGAGGGCCAGTCAACCCGCCGCCTCAAGTCAACTGTGCGGCATCGTCAGCATCGTTCGGCGGATAACGCCTGCGGCATGGGCCATCATGTACCTGGCAAAGGTCTGAAGGCGGTACATCACTGCACCGTTCACTTAAACCTACACAACCGCATTCATGGCGATCGTCTTAGGTGCTGCCATCACCCGACAGAAACCCGATTTGCAGACTTCTAAGTTGCTCATTGACCCAAAGCAGCTGCTCCGGCAGCGTCAATAGCGTTAGAGAGCAGCCAAGACCTCATAAAAGCCTTGCCGCTAAATGCCATACAATTTTTTCCGACGAACCGCGATATCGCAAAAATTAAAGATTGTTACCGTGATATGATCTGCGATGGCTTGGGCTATTGACTCGCAAGGGCTGAACCCAGGCAACCATGCTTAATTGATCGGATAGGCCGCGTGCAGACTCCTTCAAGTTCTGACCTGTCAAACGCGACGGAAAATCAAACACTTCCAGCAGTTGCATCCAATGCCGACTCGATGGAAGATTTCTACCGTCTTCAGAGGCAATTGCTGAAAACGACGTTGGTTTTCTCAACGGTGATCTTTGTTAGCACCGGTTTTGTCTACTCATTGCACACTGCCCTGAATTATCTGATTGGGGCGTGCACGGGTGTGGTTTACTTGAGGATGTTGTCGAAAAACGTCGAAAGAATTGGGCGGGGCGCTGGGGTTTCGAGCGGCAGACTAGCTTTAGTCGCTGCTTTAATACTGGTGGCTAGCCAATGGAATCAGCTTGAAATCATGCCTGTATTCCTAGGTTTTTTGACTTACAAGGCAGCATTGATTGGCTACACAATTTGGGCTGCTATTCCTCATGAGAGCTGAAGCAACCTGCACCTCTTGCGTTATGCGAGTGTAGCACTGATTTTTCGGTAGGTTTTTGTGCAAACCTTAAAATTAGCTAGAGATGATTGATTCTATGTCGAGTGCAATGTTGTTGGCCAAGTTAGAAGTCGGTCAGCATTTTTATTGGGAAATCGCGGGCCTCAAGGTGCACGGTCAAGTCTTTATGACTTCGTGGTTTGTGATTGGTCTGTTAGTCCTCTTTTCCGTGTTGGCCACTCGGAAGGTGGAGCGCATTCCCTCGGGTCTCCAGAACTTCATGGAATATGCGCTGGAATACATCCGAGATTTAGCTAAGGGACAAATTGGGGAGAAGGAATACCGCCCTTGGGTGCCCTTTGTCGGCACGCTGTTCCTGTTCATTTTTGTTTCTAACTGGTCAGGCGCTTTAGTGCCCTGGAAGTTGATTCATATTCCTGGCAGTGAGCTCGCTGCCCCCACCAATGACATTAATACGACCGTGGCCCTGGCCTTGCTAACCTCTCTAGCCTATTTTTATGCCGGTTTTAGTCGTCGAGGGTTGGGATATTTCGCTCGTTACATCGAGCCAACGCCCATTCTTTTGCCGATCAATATTTTGGAAGATTTCACTAAGCCCCTGTCCCTGAGCTTCCGTCTTTTCGGAAACATCTTGGCGGATGAGCTAGTGGTGGCCGTTCTGGTGTTGCTGGTGCCCTTGTTCGTGCCCTTGCCGGTCATGGTTTTGGGCTTGTTTACCAGTGCCATTCAGGCGTTGATTTTTGCCACTCTGGCCGCCGTCTACATCGGAGAAGCGATGGAAGGGCACGGTGAGGAAGAGCATGGGTAGTTTACAGGCTACCCAGATGATACCTAGGTTGGTGCGAGGCTCTATGCGGCACGACATCAACGAGGCGGTCGCTTGAGACCATCATTTAAGAGTAAGTCGAACGGCGAACTCATTTCTGTAGTTGTAAATAGACTGTCAACTCACTGAGGTTAAAGACATGGATCCGAATATTGCTGTTGCATCTGTCATTGCTGCTGCATTGGCTGTGGGATTGGCCGCTATTGGCCCTGGTATCGGTCAAGGTACGGCTGCTGGTCAAGCCGTAGAAGGTATCGCACGTCAGCCTGAAGCGGAAGGCAAAATTCGCGGTACGCTGCTGCTCTCTCTCGCGTTTATGGAAGCGTTGACTATCTATGGCCTAGTGGTTGCACTGGTTCTCTTGTTTGCTAACCCCTTCGCTTAACTCCTGATGGCCTCGATTGAGAACATCCGCTGGGTTTCTCAATCGAGGATTTTCGGGTGATTGAGGTTCGGACATCCCTGGATTGAGATAGAGGGTTTAGCAGACATGAGTGGGACGTTGTTTTTAGCGGTTGAAGAGGCCGGTGGCCTGTTTGATATCAACGCTACGCTGCCTTTAATGGCGGTTCAGTTCTTGGTTTTGGCCGCCGTACTGAATGCGATTTTTTATAAGCCGCTGGGCCAAGCGATCGATGAGCGCGATGGTTATGTGCGTTCCAACTTGACGGGTGCCAAAGAGCAGCTGGTTCAAGCGGAAAAGCTCGCTAAACAGTACGAGCAAGATTTAGCCGCGTCACGCAAACAAGCTCAACAAATTATTGCTGAGGCGCAAGCCGAGGCCGAGCAGGTGGCGAGTCAAGAGTTGGCGACCGCTCAACAAGAAGTACAGGCTCAGAAAGAGCAGGTGCAATCGGAAATTGAGACTCAGAAAGAGTCCGCTTTTCAAACTTTGGAAGGTCAAGTCGAAGCGCTGACCCGACAAATGTTGGATAAGTTGCTGAGCTTTGCTTAGCTTATTCGCCCCGATGGGGCATCTAATTCACACTGCATTGACCGTTAGGAAAAACTGCCATGATAAGTCTTTGGCTGCTAGCAACCGAAGAAGGTGGCTTCGGATTGAATTTGGATATTCTGGAAACCAACCTGATCAACTTAGCGATCATTTGGGGCGTGCTGTTTTATTTTGGCAGCAAGTTTCTAGGTAAAACGTTGTCTGAACGCCGGGCCACTATTGAAGAAGCGATTAAAGATGCGGAGCGTCGTCAACGCGAGGCGAAGCAAGCATTAGAAAAGCAGAATCAGAATTTGGCGCAGGCGCAATCCGACGCTAAAAAGATTGTGGAAACGGCCAAGCAGAACGCCTCGAAGGTGAGTGAGGAAATCAAAGCTCAGGCCCAGGCCGATATTGAGCGCATGAGAGCCGCCGCCGACCAAGACGTTTCTTTTCAGCAAGAGCGGGTCATGCGTGAGCTGAGACAGCGGATTGCTGATCTCGCTCTTGACCGCGCCAAGGCGGAGCTACCAGAGCGCTTGACACCCGAGATTCATGCGGCGCTAGTCGATAAAAGTATTGCGTTGCTGGAGGACTGATTATGAGCTCGACTATGTCGTTGGAAATCGCCGATCCCTATGCTCAGGCGTTGATGTCTCTCGCTCAAGAGCAGCAGCTTGAAGATCGATTTGGCGAAGATGCCCAAGGCGTTTTAGACCTGTTGGCAGACTCGAGTGAGCTGCAGCAGTTTTTGGAAAATCCCCTCATGGCTGAAGATGGCAAAAAGGCGGTGCTGCAACAGATGGCGGCCGATCTGAATCCTTTGTTTGCTAGCTTTTTGAAGTTGCTGGTCGATAAGGGACGCATTGGTGTGCTGGCAACTATCTTGAAGCGGTATCAAGAGTTGCTGCGCCAGCTCAGAAAGACGGTGCTAGCCGAGGTCACAGCGGCCATTGATTTGTCGGAGTCTCAACAAGAGCAGATTCGCGACAAGGTGAAAGCGATGACCAGTGCGGAGCGAGTTGATTTAGAAGTCAATCTCGATCCGGATTTGTTGGGGGGGGTCGTCATCAAAGTCGGTTCGCAAATCGTGGATGCGAGTCTGCGAGGGCAGCTTCGACGCTTGAGTATGCAGCTTGGTGCTGCTAACTAGATTTTCCGGCAACTACCTTCAATTGGTTTGAGTTTTTGATCGTCCAAGTAAGTTCAGTAGAGCAATTCCCATGGTAAGCATCAGACCTGACGAAATTAGCAACATCATTAAGCAGCAGATTGAGCAATACGATCAGTCTGTGCAAGTCTCGAATGTCGGTACGGTTCTCCAGGTAGGGGATGGTATTGCCCGTATTTATGGTCTAGAAAAGGCGATGGCGGGGGAACTTCTGGAGTTTCAAGACGGCACTGTCGGTATCGTCTTGAACCTGGAAGAAGACAATGTGGGTGCCGTGTTGTTGGGCGCTGGCTACGGTATTCAAGAGGGCAGCCCAGTCACCGCCACGGGGAAGATTAACTCTGTGCCAGTGGGAGATGCGATGGTCGGTCGCGTCGTCGATGCGTTAGCGCGCCCCATTGATGGCAAGGGCGACATTCCGACCACTGAAACGCGACTCACCGAGTCGGTCGCACCTGGCATCATTGCCCGTAAATCAGTCTGTGAGCCCATGCAAACCGGGATTACGGCGATTGATGCCATGATTCCGATTGGGCGCGGTCAGCGAGAATTGATTATTGGCGATCGCCAAACCGGTAAAACTGCTGTGGCCATTGACACGATCCTCAACCAGAAGGGTCAAGACGTCATTTGCGTTTATGTCGCGATCGGTCAAAAAGCTGCTTCTGTGGCCCAGGTCGCTAGCACCTTGGAAGAACGCGGTGCCCTAGACTACACCATCATCGTGGCGGCGAGTGCCAGTGAGCCGGCTCCGCTGCAGTATTTGGCCCCTTACACCGGTGCCACCTTGGCGGAGTACTTTATGTACAAGGGCAAGCACACGCTGGTGATCTACGATGACCTCTCGAAGCAAGCCCAAGCTTATCGTCAGATGTCGCTGCTGCTGCGTCGTCCGCCGGGTCGTGAAGCTTACCCTGGCGATGTGTTTTACTTACACTCTCGCCTATTAGAGCGGGCGGCCAAACTGAGCGACGAACTCGATGGTGGCAGCATGACCGCGCTGCCCATCATCGAAACTCAAGCCGGTGACGTCTCCGCGTATATTCCGACCAACGTGATTTCGATTACCGATGGTCAGATCTTCCTATCGTCTGACCTGTTTAACTCGGGTCTGCGACCCGCGATTAACGCCGGTATTTCGGTCTCCCGAGTGGGGGGTGCGGCTCAAATCAAGGCGATGAAGAAGGTCGCCGGTAAGCTGAAGCTGGAGCTGGCTCAGTTTGACGAGCTGCAAGCCTTCTCGCAGTTTGCCTCTGACCTAGACAAAGCCACTCAGGATCAGCTGGCACGAGGTGTGCGGTTACGGGAACTGCTGAAGCAGCCCCAAAACTCGCCCCTGCCGGTAGAAGACCAAATCGCCATTATCTACGCCGGAACGAACGGCTACTTGGATGAAATCCCGGTTGAGCAAGTGGTGGAGTTTGCCAAGCAGCTACGCGACTATCTGAGAACGAGCAAGCCGCGCTACGCCGAAATTATTGGCTCTGAGAAAAAGCTAACCGATGAGGTAATCGATATCCTCAAAGGGGCCATTCAGGAAACCAAGCAAGCCTTCATGGCAGCGGCTTAAGTCTAAGGTGTCCGCCTCGAGCGATCGCGTCTATGGTGATCGCTTGAGGCGTCGTCGGTTAGAAAGAGAAAAAATATGGCTAACCTCAAAACAATTCGCGATCGCATCAAGTCAGTTAAAAACACTCGGAAAATTACCGAAGCGATGCGCCTAGTCGCCACAGCAAAAGTGCGCCGGGCTCAAGAACAGGTGATTTCGACCCGGCCCTTTGCTGATCGTTTAGCTCAGGTGCTGCACGGCCTGCAGACTCGATTAAAGTTTGAAGACGTTGATTTGCCTTTACTGCAGCAGCGTCCGGTGGAGAAGGTAGCGCTGTTGGTAATCTCCGGCGATCGGGGGCTATGTGGCGGCTATAACGGCAACATTATTCGCCGAGCTGAAAATCGGGCCAAAGAGCTGACTGATAGCAACATCGACTACACCTTTGTGTTGGTAGGGCGTAAAGCCACACAGTATTTTAGCCGTCGCGATTGCCCCATCGACGCGAAGTTCACTGAGCTAGAGCAGATTCCAACAGCGGAAGAAGCTTCTCGCGTGGCTGATGAGCTCCTCTCGCTGTTTTTATCGGGCAGCGTGGATCGAGTCGAACTGGTCTACACCAAGTTCGTTTCGCTGGTCAGCTCTCGTCCGGTGATTCAAACCCTGTTGCCCCTCGATCCGCAAGGGTTAGAAGCCTCGGATGATGAGATCTTCCGGCTCATTACCCGCAGTGGACGCATTGATGTGTCTCGTGAAAAGGTTGCTCTAGAAGACAAGGCTCTACCGAAGGACATGCTATTTGAGCAAGATCCGGTGCAGATTCTCGATGCGCTATTGCCGCTCTATTTCAGCAACCAGATTTTGCGAGCGCTGCAGGAATCTGCCGCCAGTGAACTGGCCGCTCGCATGACGGCGATGAGCAACGCCAGCGATAATGCCAGCCAGTTGGTGAAGTCCCTGACGCTGGACTATAACAAAGCCCGTCAGGCAGCGATTACTCAAGAAATTCTGGAAATCGTTGGTGGTGCGGAAGCGCTCGGCTAACGAAAAGCTGAAAACTCCTTTGAAACTGCGGTTTGGCAATTGCCAGGTCGCAGTTTTGTTTTATGTTTAGGGGGCTTCATCCGATGGCGGGAAGCCCCATTGCCGCAAAGGATGACGACAAGCGATCGCGGCCTCTATAGTGAACTCCCCTACAGAGCAATTGCCCAATTGCCGATGCCTATAACTCCGCATTTCACGACAAGTCTCTCAAGCAATTAGCATCCAGCAACCAGTAGGCTTGGGCCTCGTCTGAACCAAGGGGAGCGATCGCACTCAAGGATTGCGGCGTGGTTTCGATGACCGTGCACTGCGGTTTCGCCTGAATCAGCGCCAGCGCGTCACCAAAGGTCGTGAGATGGGCGATCGCTTGCTGGGCAGCGGGCTGGTACTGATTAAACCAATTGTTTTGCGTCAGGTGATCACGTGAGAATGACTGATCATCAATCAGCCAATAATCGATCCTGTACTGCTGAATAAAAGCTTGCAGGGTCTGGAGATCAGGGCTGTATTGCGCCTCGATCAGATCGACTGTCCGCTGTCGAAACGTTTGATAGTAGCCCGTGTGGTAGGCCAATCCGAGTTCCGGCGAAATCAGCGGCGATCGCTGAGTGAACACATGCAGGTTGCTCGTTTCCTTCGTCAGGCTAGCGACCGTGGTGTCGAGTGGAGTCGCCTGCAAGAACTGATACAGGTCTGGCAAGCGACCATAGCGGTTGTTGGTAAAGGGAAAGCTTTGGGTCAGGCCGGAATAGCCAAACAGACCGATCATCACCCCACAGAAGGCCGTGATGGCAACTCCCCGTTGGGCGATCGCGACCACAGTCGCTGCCGGTCGCGCCATCAACTGCATCAGATAGTCGAGAAACAGCCCCATCGTGAAGCTAGCAGTCAACGCAAACACGATGCGCAAGCTGTGATGCATGTAGCGGCTCGGCAGATGTAGCTGATAGAGCAAGAGATGAGCGGCAAAGTATAGCCCTAATGACGCTAGCACCAACTGTTGCAAAATTGCCAGCCGCGCCTTGATGAGCTTCAACCATCGGTGTGGTGAGCGCCACCAGAACCAGGGAAAAAACAGGCTAAAGGCAAGCGTTGGCGGGGTTAGCATCGGGGTTGGCAGCAAGCCCGAGCGATCGCCAAACCAAAACAAAATTGGATTGTCGGTAAAATAGGCATTTCTGCCGCCAGGCCAAAACTCGGGCAGTTGGCGGGCAGCAGCTGGGGTAATGAGCGGCCCAAAGGGTGAGCTATCCACCAGGTAGGGAGCCAGCAGAGCGATGACAATTATCAGCCCAAACCCTGACAAAAGATAAGTATGAGGCGATCGAGACAAGCGAAAATGGCCTCGATCAACGGTCACCAAGCGTAGAACCAAAATGCCCGCCGCTAATAGTGCTCCCTGGGGATAAAACAGCACCTGAAGCGTCAGCGCCACCAGAGCAGGCGTGATCATTCGACCATTCACAAAGACTAAAAACGCCAGCAGCAGCACAGAAATGAACGCACGAGGAGTCCCAGAAACCAGATCATCTCGCATCCAGAGCGTTTGGTTGAGCAGGAGCGTACTAGTGAAAGCCGTGGCGGGCACCGGCAATAACTGCAGCGACAGTTGAAAGCAGTAATGCGTCCCTAGCACACCCAAAATGGGCGGCAGCACCTTATTTAGCGTGAACGGATGAATCCCCAAGGCTGCAGCGCCTTGATACAGCAGCTTGTAACCCGGTGTCGCCTGATCGGCAAAGTAGTCGGCCATGAAATCATCGGGCAGCAGCGCCGGATCGATCAAACGCTGCATCCAGAAGACATGCTGACGGGCATCATCTTGCACAACGTAGGTGGCACCGAAGGAATTTTGCAGCACCAGATAGCCGTAATAGACCGCGAATACAAGGCTCAGACCATACCAAAAGATGACTCGCGGATCGGCGGCTCGGTCAGTCTGAGCAGTCAAGAATTTTCGGATAGATATAACCGCGCTGTTTCCCAATCGGATGGCTCCTCAGCGATAACTCAAACTCGGCGAATGCGATCTCTGACTCAAAACAACAGTTTCCCTGCTGCAACTGACTGACATTCCATCAATCTGCGGGCGGCGATGACCATTCCACTAAAGCTCCATACAGGCCCCAAATCGCGAGGGGACGTAGGTAGTGGCAAGCGCGGAAAGTGCCCAGGGCGGTAATCGCTTCGGGCGTCCGAAACTGCAGGCCATAGGTATAGATTTGGTGAACCACCGCTTCGGTAATTTCAAAAGCTTCATCGACCTGACCCATTTGCGCCAAAAACGTGGCGAGACCAAAGTTGATGCCCGTCCACACTTCCAGCTGATGGGTGCCGTCCGGGTCTTCGGGTGAACCGTCGGGGAGCACGCCATTAGCCGCCCCGATCGCCACGCCGGGTTGCGCCGGACGAAAGCTCCCCACCTGAGCACCAGCGAACTTTTGTTCTTGCGGTTTGGCTTGGGTCGCCGCATAGTCGTTGAATTTGACAAAGCAGGCGTCATAGATGGCTCCCAGAGCCGATCGCACATATTCTTCTTCGACCAAATCGGGCAGTCCCAGCAGTCGCGCACAGAACTGGCCGCATAACTGATCGGCCATGACGACTTCAGAATCGCTGCCGGTTTCCAAGCGGTAGTAGCGACCGTTCCACAGTTTTTTGTGATAGTGATTGCGGCTTTGCTCCAGCCAGCGCTGATATTGGGTCGCCAGAATCGGAGTATTGCCAGGGGCACGATCCGCTTGTGTGAGCACCTGTGCGATCGCGATCGCACTTTCTAACGCGGCCATCCACAGCCCGCCGCAGTAGGCACTGACACCCTTGAGTTGCCAATCATCGAAAGTTTGGTCGGGCGCACCGCCATTTTCCGGAATGCCATCGCCATCGGTATCAAATCGTTTGAGATACTTCAGCGTTTCGGTTACGGCGGGCCAGCAATCGGCCAAAAAATCGACATCGGTGGCCCCAGTCAGCTGATACGCCCGATAGACCTGAATGACGAAATCGCTGGGCAGGTCTTTCCACTGATTGCAATCTTGGTAGCTGGTGTAGTTGGTTTTGACGAAAGGCTGCTCGTTCGGCGCGCCCAAATCATGGGGCGTTGCCCCTTTGAGCTTGCGAGGGGCATAGTGATCGGCCTCGCCCATCGTGTAGTAATAGCCGATGATACGGGGGCGATCGTCCGCAGTCGGAATGGCCCGCGCAAAGGCGCGAATGACGGCTTTTTCTAGCTCTGGCCACAGCAACAGCGTGGCAAAGCCGCCATACAGGCGCACATCCAGGCTTTCATACCAGCGATAGTCGAGGCATTCCAGCACACCGAACTGGCCCACGGGGTCATGCTCAGTCGCCGCCGTCCACAGGGTGCCACCGCTGGTCAGGTCATACAGCTCGTTAAACAGTGCCATTTTGAACCAGGCTGGCAGCTCGGCTCGGTCTAAAATCGGCTGCTGCCAATCCACAATTTGCTGTCGCCAAGCCGCGTAGTGGGTCAGCGCAGTAGCCGCAATTTCCCAGGCGTGATGCCCTTCAGCACCAAAAAAGTCGGTATAGCGCCGATAGTCGGCACTGCCTTTGCTGTAGGCCGTCACGGGCAAATCCCACGCTAGGGAAACCGGGATTTGACGAGTCTCGCCAGGCTGCAGGGTAAAGCGTACGGCGATCGCACAGCCTATCTGCTCATTGGCGCTAGCAGGTTGATCCAGCGCCACATTGGTCAAGGCACCGTCGGCGGCAAAGGTCTCCCACAGGTCAGCTCCTGTCCCCACTGGATTCCAACGGGTATGGTAAAAAACTTCGGTATCGGGCTGTACCTCGGTGGCGATCGCCCAGCTGCCCTCACCTTCCTGCGGCGATCGCCCAATATCAGACCAAGCACCCCCCATCATGCCGCCAATAATATTCTGGCGGCGCACCAAGTGGTTGACATTACCGGCGCTCTGACCGATGGCCGGCACATAGTCATAGTAAGGACTGCCGTCATCGCGCTGGAGCACTTCCGAGGAAGCTTGGGTATTGGTAAACCAGCCGACCATATTTTGCCAACTCAGCATGATGCTGAGGGTTAGCGGCTGATCAGTCGGGTTATGAGCCGTCCACAAAAACACCGCTACCGGATAGCTGGCTTCTTGATAGTTATGCGCCCAAATCGGCGAGAACTGCTCGCAGGTGAGCTGAGCGCTGAACACATTCTCATACACATACCAACTGCGGGGATAAAGGGTGTGATAGGTGCCGGTTTGAGCACTACCGACTGTTTTGGGATACCACTGCCAAGCGCCGAGGATGCCATCATCAGGAGACTCAGTGGAGAGCGCATAGGCTTGGGTGCGATCGCCCACCGCCTCAAAAACGCTGAACTGACAGGCCGGAAAGGTCTGAAAGGTATGCTCACCGCCGTCCAAATGCCAGAGATTGAAATCCCCTTGGGGCGATCGGCCGATACAGCCAGCGCCAAAACCGCCCAAGGGTGCACCATGCCAGGGGCCATCATCTAGATTGCTGGCATAACGGACAACGTAGTGATTTTCCCAAGCTTGGCCGATGCCGTGCTGCCAAGCACAATCGGGAATCGATGCGGAAAGATCGGTCATGCGGTCAAGTTCGACTCTTTGGAACTATGGATGCCAGTGCATTCTCAATAGTAGGAGGTTGTCGGAACTCTACCAACCCATCAGCCGTTCCAGAGCAGTGTGGATAGCGAAAACATAGTCTTTAATCAATTCAAAAACTAGTATCCATAGCTTTGAATCAATCAAAATAGACCCATCTGAGGAATATACGCAGATCTATCTGTATGAATACCTTTGTAGATAAACGGTTGTGGTATCTCAACTTCTATTGACATAATCGACTTAACAACCAGAAAGAATCTGGACTTAAAAACGTATTTTTAATCACATACTTTTGAGGATGCCTTCCTTTGAACGTGAGCGAGCCACAGTTCAAAGTGATAAAGCCTAAATTTCTTTAGAGTCAGCCAGCATATTGAGCTTCTAGCTTTAGCATCCATGTTTTAATATCACCGAGAGTCTATTGGCCTTCAAAGACCTTGGAACCTTTTGGTTGCAGTGGTCGGACGATGGCCGCAATTTGTCAAGACATCTCGTCAATGTGTTTCCTGCATCTAGCCAAAATCTCATCCTATGGTAAGCATTTTCCATCCGTCCAAAACTCGGCCATCAATCACCACAAAAGCGGTTGATTACACCACCCAAAAACACTTAATTCATTCGATCAGAACTGCTGTATTTGTAGACGAGCAAAATATTCCCGCTGACTTTGAGATTGATCACGACGATCCCCTTTCTCAGCATGTTTTAGCTTTTTGCCAAGGTGAAGCGATCGGCACAGGGCGCTTAACTGCTGCTGGCAAGATCGGACGCGTATCCGTATTACGCCCGTTTCGCCGTCAAGGAGTCGGGCTCTGCGTTATGCATCGACTCGTCACGTTAGCCAAGCGCGGCCATCACTCTGAAGTTGTCTTGTCAGCGCAGTGTCATGCTATCCCATTTTATGAAAAGCTCGGCTTTCAACCAGAAGGCAATGTGTTTTCAGAAGCTGGCATCGCCCACGTCAAGATGCGTAAACAGCTCCGCCGCACTGCGCCTGCGGCAGCGCTTAGAGACGATTGCCGTCGTTACTTTGGCTGGCAAGAAGCCTAAATGACTGACATCGGCTCGTCGGGGAAGTCCTGCCTAGGAGCGTCGCGCGGTCTGAAATCTCAATACCCGCACCTTAGCCGCGACGTAAAACGGGAGTTGATAGTACTCGCCGACGAGCCACAGCACAAAGCCTAAGTGAGCGACCAGGGTAATCAGGGCCCACAGGGTGGAAAACGTCAGAGACGACGTTTGCTCAAGGGGCGGAAAAATCAGGCCCGATAGCCAAACCAGGCTGGCTGGAATGATGGTCAACACCACTGCCGTCAGCAGCACTAACACCGATAATTCGCCCGCATTTTCTCCGCGGACGAGCTGCCACTTTTGCCCCGTCCACTCCCACAGCAGCGGCTGACTGCTATCGACAACTTTGACTTGTTGAGCATCAAGATTGGCCGCGAGAATATGACGGCAAAAGCTGCAGGAGAACGCTTCTGTCAATACGATCTCCTCGATTTTTCCCTGTCGACAAACCGGACAAGGAAAGGAATCATCCAAATTTAGAGGGCGCTCAGGAAGGGATGCCATAAGCAGAGCAGACGCAAGTTCAATAACCGGTGAAAGCGCTGAAGCACTTTTTTATGCTGCCACAGTTCTTTGAAATTGACTGCAGAGAACCAGACTTACCGCTGCCAGCAACCGGTCATCCCACCATCCGGGTATATTCCTGGCCTTGATATTCCAGAATGATTAGGGGTTCTGGTGACGACAGATCAATAGCCTTGACGCGAATCTGCCCCCCCCCTAATAGGTCACCTTCAAAAATGTGACGACTAGACTGACCGTTGCCTTCTCGCACAATGACACCAATGCGATCGCCCACTTGCACCACACCACTCAGTTCCACCGCGTCAATCGGGCTTTGCGGCACCGGTGCCGCTTGCGGAAAACTGGGCAACGCCGGAATCGACAGCGGATTAGCAGCGACGGGAATCGCCGGCAAGGGGAGCTGAGGGGGTGGGGCCGTATTAACAGACGGCAATGGCGGCAAATCTGGGGCAGCAGAAATCGCCGTCGTGGGTAATGAAGGGGCCACTGGCGGTGCTCCACTAACCGCCGGAGCAGCGTCTTCAGATTTGGGCGAACTGGTTGCTCCAATACTCTGGGTGATCGGCGCAAAGGGATCGAGGCGCCCTGACGTGACACCCGACAACCGATCTTCGGTGGGTGTTGACGGCACTAGCTCACTCGGGGTGGCGGCTTTGCGGAGTTCTGCGGAGAGCGAAACCATCGGTGAATTGAAGAGTTCGGGCGCTTCAGCAGCGGCTTCCGTCTCGACCGTTGCCGCTGGCGCTGATTCGGCGACGGGGGGCGCAGTGTCTAAGGCTGAGATGACTCTAAGCGTGCCTCCGACGACAGCAGCGGCCATCACAGTGCCAATCACGATCCATTGAGGTCGTTGGCGTAGAGCGGTAATGTTCATAGTTATTCATTGCCCGGCGGGCAAACTCCCCACTTTACGCGTACCAGGATAGCGACTTTCTTTAAAAGTGGAACGTTTGTCAATGGGGCCGCAATTAACCGTCATCGCTGTAGAGAGCGTTATCACTCGGGCCACCGCTAGGGCACCTCGGCACTGGGGCGATCGCGATTGGTGGCAGAGTGCTTGTCAATGTAAGTAATGATTTTGCCCGCGACGTCGAGTTCGGTATATTTCTCAATGCCTTCAAGGCCGGGGGATGAATTCACTTCCATGACGACGGGGCCATGGTTAGAGCGCAGGAGATCGACTCCGGCCACCCGCAGTCCCATCGCTTTGGCGGCCCGCACTGCGGTGCGGCGCTCCTCCGGCGTGAGTTTGATTTTGGCAGCCGAGCCCCCGCGATGCAGATTGGAGCGAAATTCGCCCGGTGCGCCCTGACGCTTCATCGCGGCAATCACTTTGTCCCCCAGCACGAAGCAGCGCAAATCAGCGCCTTGGGCTTCTTTGATGTATTCCTGCACCAAAATGTTGGCATCCAAACCGCGAAAGGCTTCGATCACTGACTTCGCAGCCTGATAGGTTTCGGCTAAGACGACACCGATGCCCTGAGTGCCTTCTAACAGCTTGATCACCAGCGGTGCGCCGCCCACCAGCTCAATCAGACCATCAATATCTTGAGTGGAATGGGCGAATCCCGTTACGGGTAAGCCAATGCCGCGCCGCGCCAGTAACTGCAGACTATTTAATTTGTCGCGCGATCGCGAAATTGCCTGGGAAGGATTCGGCGTAAACACCCCCATGATTTCAAACTGCCGCACTACTGCCGTGCCATAAAAAGTATGAGAAGCGCCAATACGCGGAATAATCGCGTCGGCAGTGATCGGAGTGCCCTGATACAGCACCTTCGGATAGTGAGAAGTGATATCCATATAGCACCGCATATGGTCAATGACGTGCATCTCGTGGCCCTGCGCTTCACCGGCTTCCTTCAATCGGCGAGTGGAATACAGTGTGCTATCACGCGACAGAATCATGATTTTCATCGGGCGTTAGGCTCATCCAGTGCATCGAGAGGGGGCTCATCAAGATCTGGGGCTGAGCGGCTCAGCGTACCCATC
Source organism: Cyanobacteria bacterium J06626_4 (assembly GCA_038523235.1). Taxonomy (GTDB): domain Bacteria; phylum Cyanobacteriota; class Cyanobacteriia; order Phormidesmidales; family Phormidesmidaceae; genus Halomicronema. Next base: position 4,826 of record JBCBJQ010000083.1, on the reverse strand, counting down.
AAATAGGAACCGGCGGGATCTACCAGAAACCGATGCCGGATTGCTTCGCGGCCCAACAACATGCGAAAGCCCATAAGGTCGCGATTCGTCAGGGTGAGTTCAATCTCCCACTGTTGCTGACCACAGAAAATCGGGGTGCGAATCACCGGACGCTCTTGCGCTTGTCCACCAGAATTACGCACGGAGCGCTTTTCGAAGACTGGGGCAGCTGCCTGAACAATCAGACTGTCATCCCGCTGGAGAGGATGAATCTTAAACTTCACCATCAGGTGCTCGCGGTCATTGAAATACTCAATATCAGAGGCGTGGAGAGCAGAGGTCGTCGCGCCCGTATCAACCTTGACCTTGACTCGATCAACCTGCAGCTGTGGCAAGCGCACCCACTCGCGCCAACCTACAGTGCCGAGCCCGGCAGCAGATTTTGCAGAAAGGGGCATTGAGGTCATACCAGCAGCTGATCGACCTTCTTATCTTACGCGTCATCGGTCTTTGCCCTGGCGGGGCCGGATAGGATGATCGCAACAACTCCGGCCCTTTCCAGGCCCCTTTCACCATGTCATCACACCTGGTATTTTTCTTCCGACGCTGTAAAACACCAACCCTCACAGGGATGGATGCATACGTTACAATTGTTAAGATTGGCGATTATCGGGGCATATCCCTATTTAGCGATCGCACCTTCCCAACACCACAGGATTTCTAAGAAATCATGACTCTTCCCATTCGCAACGTTGCTATCATTGCCCACGTTGACCACGGTAAAACCACGCTGGTAGACGCTCTACTCAAACAGTCCGGCATTTTCCGTGAAGGGGAAGACGTACCCGACTGTGTGCTGGATTCTAATGACATTGAGCGCGAGCGGGGGATTACGATCCTCTCCAAAAATACCGCCGTTCGCTACAAAGATACGCTGATTAATATTGTTGACACTCCTGGCCACGCCGACTTTGGCGGCGAGGTTGAGCGCGTCTTGGGGATGGTCGACGGCTGTATTCTGATTGTAGATGCCAACGAAGGCCCCATGCCCCAGACCCGCTTTGTGCTGAAAAAAGCGCTCGAAAAGGGTCTGCGTCCTATCGTCGTGCTCAACAAAATCGATCGCCCACAGGCCGATCCCCACAATGCCACCAATAAAGTCCTGGATCTGTTTATTGAGCTCGGCGCCGATGACGATCAGTGCGAGTTTCCTTACCTCTATGCGTCTGGCTTGAGCGAGTTTGCCAAGAAAGAGCTTGAGGACGAAGACAAAGACATGCAGCCGCTGTTTGAGGCGATTCTCGACCATGTGCCGCCGCCCATTGGCGATCCCGCTAAACCTTTCCAGATGCAGGTAACGACCTTAGACTACTCAGAATATCTGGGCCGGATTGTGATCGGCAAGATTCACAACGGCACGGTGGCGATGGGTCAGCAAGCGATTTTGATCGATCGCGAGGGCAAGCACATCAAGTCTAAAATCAGCAAACTGCTGGGCTTTGAGGGCCTCCAGCGGATTGAGATCGAGCAGGCTAGTGCTGGACAGATTGTGGCGATCGCCGGTTTCTCAGATGCCAACATTGGCGAAACGATTGCCTGCGCCAACGAACCGGAAGCCCTGCCGCTGATCAGCGTGGATGAGCCGACCTTGGGGATGACCTTTGCGGTCAACGACTCCCCCTTTGCGGGTAAAGAAGGCAAGTTTGTCACCTCTCGTCAGCTGCGCGATCGCCTGATGCGCGAGCTCGAGACCAACGTGGCCCTGCGAGTTGAAGAAACCGACTCGCCTGATCGCTTCTCAGTCTCGGGGCGGGGGGAACTGCACCTCGGTATCTTGATCGAAAACATGCGCCGTGAAGGCTACGAGTTTCAGGTCTCGCAGCCACAGGTGATTTTCCGCGAAATCAGCGGTCGTCCCTGTGAGCCCTATGAGCTGCTAGTGCTCGACGTCCCTGAAGATGCCGTTGGCGGCTGTATGGAACGGCTCGGCCAGCGTCGCGGCGAAATGCAGGACATGCGCGTCACTGGCAATGGTCGTTCAACGTTGGAGTTTGTCGTACCGGCGCGGGGGCTGATTGGTTTCCGCGGCGAATTCATGCGCCTCTCGCGCGGCGAAGGCCTGATGAACCACAGCTTCTTAGAATATCGACCCATGAGTGGCGACGTCGACACCCGCCGCAACGGCGTCTTGATTGCGTTTGAGGAAGGCACAGCCACCTTCTACGCCCTCAAAAACGCCGAAGATCGCGGTGTGTTCTTCATCACGCCGGGCACCAAGGTCTACAAAGGCATGGTTATTGGCGAAAATAACCGTCCCCAAGATCTCGAGCTGAATGTTTGTAAGGCCAAGCAGCTAACGAACCATCGCGCCGCCTCTGGCGACGAATTGGTGCAGCTGCAGACGCCGATGGACATGAGTCTAGAGCGCGCGTTGGAATACATCAGCTCAGACGAAATGGTAGAAGTGACGCCAGAATCCATCCGCTTGCGGAAAATTTCTAAGAAACTCGCGCGTCGTTAAGGCTTCGCTCGTCAGCAACTCTTGAGACCAAGTCCCTTCTCTAACACATCTTTAGAGAGGGGATTTTTGTGTGGAGCGATCGCTAAACGATACGCAACATGCCTAAAGCTCCGAACATACCGTAGGGTAGGCATTGCCTACCAGCCATCAGTCACCGTTATCAATCAACAGCTCAATATCAGTACAGCAACAGTTGCAGCCCCTAACTGGAGTGGCGAGGACCTCGCTTTCACCCAGCATGATGCTGTTCAAGTTTAGGATAGGGTCATTGACCATTTGCACTTTTGTCTCCCAGGGTTGTTATGGTTAGCGTCGCCCCCATCGTTTCACAGCCTGTTCCTCAACCGGTAGGGGAAAAGCGCATAGTGTTTTACTCCCTCGACTGGCACCGTTACCAAACGTTGCGAATGACGCTGAGTCGCGACAGCGAAGCTGGCTCAAGAGAAAATCGCAGCCTGCGCTTTACCTATCTGCAAGGAATACTAGAAGTCACTATGCCGCTTGAGATTCATGAATTCTCAGCCCGCCTCATTGAGAAGTTCATTTGGATATTAGTGGTGGAGTTTGGCCTAAAGATCAAAACAATGGGCTCGACAACATTAAGCAGAGAAATCTTAGATAGATCTGCCGAACCCGATAATGCCTATTACATCCAGCATCAGGCAGTGGTAGCAGGCCGCGATGTTGACCTCGATCGCGATCCACCGCCTGACCTAGTGGTCGAAGTTGATATTACCCACACGGATATCGACAAATTAGCGCTCTATGCTGCCATGAAAGTTCCAGAATTTTGGCGATATAATGGCGAGCTGTGGTGTATCTATACCCTGCAAGGGCAGGCATATAAGGCGGCGGAGGTGAGTCCGACCTTCCCCCAGGTACCGAAAACGAAGCTATACGAGTTTTTGGCGACGGCGCGGCAAGATGAAGTGGAAGCAGAATTGGCGCTGCGGCAATGGGTACGTTTGCGGGATGCGGTACCGGAGTAACTGCCTGGATTTTAGTCAAGTTTGATGAAAGGAATGCCTGACGCGGCGTTGACGAGACCGTCAGACACCCCTTATTTAGCCGGGAATGGGTCTAAAATGGGTCGTCCTCATCTGCGCCAAATAGGGCAAAGTCAGTGACGATGCAGGCAATATTATCGTCAGCGTCGTAGCCCCAATAAGAGGCATAACCGCCGTCACCCCAACCAGACCTAAAGGCAATCACATTAGCTCCGGTGTTTTCATCCACGCAAAAGTGTGCCCAACAACCCTTGTCATCGTAGGGATATTCATCGCTGATAGCGGCAGCTTGATTCTTCCACATCGCGCCCATGAATGGCTGCCAGTACTCGTTCTCAAATCTATCGAGGGCGTCGTCGATAGACTCTCCAGCCTCAGTTTCTCCCAGTCGCTTAAGAACACGACCAACATCCGCATCCATAAAGCAGCCCGTACCAGAATCGACACCATAGTTTTGATACTCAGCAGACCATGCTGGATTCAGAATCGCTACCTCCCATCGAACCGGTGTTTGTTGACTCACTCGCAGCATGGCACAGGCGATTCTTCTATAAGCAGGTTTGCTTTCCTGTCTTGACTTGATGCCCAACAAACTTCTCAGCCAACTTATTGTTGTAGGAAGGCTTTCGGACTGCGCGCTGTCTGTTCTAGGCTTGAAGCCTGCCAGGCTAAGGAATACAGGATGACGTCCTGGTTTCAAACTTTGTTCGAAAGCAAACTCAAAATACTCATCTATACCCGGATCGCATGCCACAAGTTGGCTTGACGGCATGACCAACTCGCCGATGAAGTGGGTGACGAATTCGACCGTCTGCAGTCTGTTACGAGAAACGTCGTACTGAAACTGATAGCCGTCTTGAAATGCTTTCTCAAAGTCAGTGCGGAGATTGCCATCAGCATCACGGACGTTGGGCTCGCCAGGTATTTTGGACATGTTTTACGCTACCCAATCAGTCCGTACAGATTGTATAGCGCTCCCCTTTGCGGTTAAAGCGTACAAACAGATCTTGAAACAGACTCGAATTTTGACTGGAAGATAGCCAAATAGGGCTATGAACGCACCGCTTCAATCAGACGCGAGAAGTAAAATTGGGTTTTGTTCATTTCCTTACGCTCAATCTTCCAGCCTAGCGACTCTAGAATGCTCACCACATCTTTTTCTGCATGGAGATAAGCGCGGGTGGCTTTACTTGGCCCGGGGAAAAAGCTGCCAATCTTTTTCAGAACAGTATAGACAGGCGTTTTGGGAGCAAAACTTAGGATCACCCGAGATTCCGCCAGAGAACTCAAATGCGTGATCATCTCCTTAGCCTTGCTCT
>JBCBJQ010000082.1:0-26790 GCA_038523235.1 Cyanobacteria bacterium J06626_4 | reverse complement strand
GCCGATTATGTTCCTCAGGGGGGCGATCCCCCACCCGGCAGAAGCTCAACCTCTGGATAAATAGCCTCTTCCGAAATTTAGTATAATTGTACTATCTTTCGGAAGAGGCTAATTCTATGCCTTTTATTTCGGTCACAAACTGTTTAGGGATTCTGATGCTTTTGGTTGGCTTGGGCTTGGTGGCCCCTGCCTCCGAATTAGCGAGTTATCAGCCTCAGGGAGGCGCGCCGCCGCTGGGGGGAAGTACCACGTCGGCAATGCGGACAGCTGATGATTGGAGCTGAAGTGCACTATGACCCACGACGATGGGTGGAACCGTTTTCGCAGTCGATCGCTTTGGAGAGATCGACTGCTTATGTTTGCTATAGCGCGGACTGATGTTTTCTCTACCAAATCAGAATCAAAACGCATTGCTGCTGTTTGAGTGGAATTACTAGGCTTAGGGTGGTTCTCGCGAAGGGAGATCGTCATGAGTTTATTGAATACATTTTTCAGTCCTGAAGTGGGGGAAGCGAATTTCCTCGAGACTACTTATCCCTTGACGGATGACCTTTTTGGCGATGATTCTATTGCTTGGCACTCGGACGACGAGGCGCTGGCAGTCGTTAAGACTGACATCGAGCCGGGTCAGCTGGGCCGGGTAAAGTTTCAGGGTGTGCGTTGGCGAGCCTATTGCGATCGCGCCCTGACGATTCCGTTAGGCACAGAGGTGCGGGTCTTAGGGCGACGAGCCAACATTCTTGTCGTTGAGCCAATGTCGGTTAGTGCGATCGCGTCGTAAACTATCGGCATTCACAAAGCGCCCTGGCGGTCATGACCGTCAAGGCGCTTGGTTTTGGGAGCCACTACTCAACCCCACCACGACAACTGGTGCCTGCTGAACGGTCTCCTGCTCAGGTGTTTTTGGCGACAGATGGCATTGAAAGGCCGCTGGTTTGTCGCTAGTTGACTCTAACTAGCCGAATTTCAGTGCGCTGCTGCTGTGGATCCGCAGGGTCAACGCCCGACAGCGGTAAATTGAAGCCCTTACCCTCAGCCACGATGTTGTGCTGCAAGCCCTGACTCCGCAGATAATCCACCACGACTTGAGCCCGCTCTTGGCTCAGCTGCTGGTTTAAGTCTGCTGAGCCCGTTCTAGAGGTATGGCCAATCACCCGCACGGCCACTGTTTCTGGGTTGAACTCTTGAATTTCTTGCGTCAGCCCCTGCAGCGTCTGCTGGCCAGCGGCGGTTAACTGAGCAGAGCCTGTGCCAAACTCGACCTGCCCCTGCACGTTGAGGTTGCCGATATCCGGCGCTGCTTGAACTTCGGCAGCGGTTACCTGCGGCACCACCAAGGTTTGCTCAGTGCTGCCCGCTAGGCGTTCGGCCAGGTCAGGGTTATCGCTACGGACCAGTTCGATCAGGGTTTGGGTATTTTGCGCGGCTTCTTGCAAATGCGCCTCGGTGAACAGCGTTTCTGGACTGCTGGGCAGATCGTTGATGCGGCCTGACAACACGAGCACTGCTGCGATCGCCTCAATTCGGCGCTGCAGCGTGCCATCGGTCATCCAAGCTTGGGCTTCGGCGGCGGTAAAGAAATCAATGCCCTGTAAAACTGCGCCGGCATCAGCTGGGGAGAGCGCCCCATCTTCAGCGATTTGGGCCTGTAACTGTGAAGCGTCGCGCACATTGGCATCAATGCGGCGATAGTAGTTTTTGAGAAAGGTGTCAATCACTTCAGGGCTCGATTGCACTAGCTGATCAGAGGCGACAATCACATCCACAATTGAGTTGGGAGCGTCGTTGCTCGACAGGACGACGGTATACGCCTGCTGGCGTGCCTGAGTGACAAACGGTTCCCACAGCACGGCGATCGCGACATTTTCTTGAGGGTCTTGCATGAGTGACCACGCTTCTGACGCATCGGCCACGCGCACAAGTTCAAAATCAGTCAGATTAAACGCATCAAACTTGGTGTCAAGTACAAGGGCCAGATATTCGCTAGGGGTATCGCCGGCAAAGGCAATTTTGAGAGGCTGTCCCTGATTTTGCGCCTGCTGCAGGAGCGGCTCCAACTCTAATAAAGAAGTCAGCTCTGGGTACTTCAGCGTGTTCAACACGACGGCATCGGCCCCTATTGTGCGATCGATCAGGCCGACTATCTTGCCCTGGGGCTGCTGCTGCACGTATTGGTCTAGCGTCGTGACGATGATATCGGCGTTGCCTTGGTTCAATGCTTCAGCGCGGGCCGTTTGATCAAATTCGTCGCCATAGGTGAGGGTCAAGCCCGTATCGGCCAACACCGTCTGAAAGGCTTCGTTGCGAAAGGTGCTGTAGCCGCTGAACGTGTCCCCTAGCAGGGTAATCTGGGTCGCATTGCGAGGCGTGACGCCAGTCTGCTGGCTAGAAGTGCCCCCTCGACCTAAGAGGTTGGGGGCGGTTTTGTTGATATACCAAGCGCCACCGCCCAAGAGCCCCGCGGTGATTGCTAGGGTGCCCAACAGGGCCGGATAGTTGGTTTTGGTCATTGCAATAATTGGGTGTCCACTTAGGACGTAACTACAGCTTGTATACCCATAATTTCTGGAATTTTGATAGCCTCACGTTCCAGGGTCGCCGGTGCCTGGTCAGTGGCAAACTGACCGTACGAGCGGTATTCAGCCAAATGTCTGTAGTGTACTCGCTGGGGCGATCGCCCTTCAATGCGGGCTAACCGGTGAGGTCAGAGACAGTCATTGATGGGGCGATGCTGCTATCAGGCGGATTAACAAAACTTTTGCAATGCCAACCGCGCCGCACCCGCTACCCCCGCCTGGTTACCCAGCTTCGCGATCAGTAGCTGCAGCCCCTCACGGGAGCTGGGGAGTACGCGCTGTTCAATCTCTTGCCAGACGATTGGTAAAAAGAGATCGGCCCCCGCACTGATGCCCCCGCCCAGAATAATCGCCTCTGGAGTTAGGACATAAATCAAGCTGGCCAATCCGGCCCCTAAATAGCGACCGTATTGCTGCCAGTAGGCGATCGCGGTCGCATCGCCTGCCAGAGCCTGGGCTGCCAGTTTACCCGGCTCGCAGTCCATTTCACGCCGGATCGCTTGCACTGAGCAATGCTGCTCTAAAGAGCCTTGATTCCCACTGTTGCAAGGTGGCCCCTGCGGATTGAGGGTAATTAAGCCCAACTCACCCGCTGTCCCCATGTGGCCGACAAACAGTTCGCCATCCAGAATGATGGCTCCCCCCACGCCGGTACCCAGCGTCAACACAATTAAGTTAGAGAAGTCACAACCTGAACCCAACCAAGCTTCGCCTAAGCCAGCACAGTTAGCATCGTTGGCCAAGACCACTGGCAACCCCGTTTGGGTTTCGATCCATTCGGCAAGGGGCACCTCTTGCCAGCCTGCTAAATTAATGGCGACGCGAGCGATGCGGCCCGCAGCATCGGCGGGGCCAGGGGTGCCAATACCAATCGCCCGCACCTGTCGATCAGGATCGAGCTGATCAATGGCAGTGACCATCGCTGCTGAGACTGCCTGAGGCGTAGCCGGTTGGGGGGTGGCAACAGTAAGCGTCTCTAAACAGAGACCCGTTTCGGCATAGCGGCCTAGTTTGATTGCGGTACCGCCGAGGTCGATGCCAATGACTTGAGCAGGATTTGTCACAGTGTTTTATCACAACCGAGTATCGCCAGCATTGTCCCAGATTTGTGGCGATGGTGAGCGTTGCTCCGACTGGCCCCCAGCGGCTGCTGCAAAATTTCCCAACCGGGCATGAACAGACGGGTTGATGGGCAGTCCCACAGTCGCCTAAACGCATCGAACTGATGGTTTGGCAAAGTGCGTTTAAGCCCAGGGAGCAGTGGTTAATCAGATGACTAACCACTGCCTGAGCTCACTCCTCACCAAGGCGATCGCTGCCCGATCACACCGCGCTACACCGTCACGAAGTCCTGCGCAATGATGACGTCGGTGGTGTCTTGCACGACACCAATGAGATCATCCTGATAGTAAATCAAGGTGTCATCAGCGACTTCACCAGACCAATTTTGGAAGCCTAGCGCATAGTCATTCACATCACCATGCACCTGGATTTTGTCACCTTCTGTCCAATCAAAATCGGTAATCGTGGCATACCCGGCGTCTTGGTAGAAGGCTGCCAAGATGTCGCCCAGCACAAAGGTATCAGCCCCATTGTCGGGGGCAGACGGTTCGAGCAAGGGGTCAGTGCCGTTATTGGGGTCAGACGGTTCGAGCGATGAGGTGGCGAGCAAGACATCGCCGGTCAATTCGTCATATTCGTTGCTGGTACTACCGTAGCCATTGATCAGGTCATCACCTATGCCCCCAATCAGTGTGTCGTTACCGGCTTCACCATGGAGCACGTCGTTGCCCTCGCCGCCGTCCAGGTAGTCATTGCCGGTGTAACCAAAGAGCACGTCGCTGCCCTCACCCCCAACCAGGGTGTCATCGCCATTCCAGCCGTCGAGGGTATCATCACCCGCTTCGCCGGAAAGTGAGTCATCACCCTCGCCACCGTCGAGAATGTCATTGCCGGTATAGCCGAAGAGTGAGTCATTGCCCTCACCCCCCGATAGATAGTCATCACCATTCCAGCCGTCGAGGATATCATCACCCGCTTCGCCATAGAGTGAGTCGTTGCCATCACCACCATTGAGCATGTCATCGCCTTCACCCCCATAGAGAGAGTCATCGCCTGCTTCACCGTAGAGCAAGTCATTATCCAACTCGCCGTAGAGTGCATCGTTATCTAAACCGCCATAAATCGTGTCACCGGCGTCTCCACCCTTTAAAGTGTCATCGCCGGCGTAGCCATACATGATGTCAACGATGCCGTCGTTATCCCAATCTTGAATGTCGTTGCCGTCGGTACCAAAGTATGTTTGAGCCATGATGGTTTCCTGATTGTTTTGAGAGAACTATTGAACTGTCGACAGACTGCAGAGAAGACAAAACCGGTTAGGCGTTTGCGTTCTTGTGGTCTGTCTATGGGTCTAAGTTAGAGTTCTGAAACCCTTGCTTCACCAGGCTTTCGTGCCATCTCTCTGACATAAAGGGCGGATGCCGGTGACACAAAAATGAAAGGCCGCCCAATGCTGAGATTGGGGTCTAGTGCTGGGGGAATAGGCTCCTTGCCACTGCTGATCGACCTGCCGGGGGTAATCGAGATGTGAGTTGGATGGCATGACCGGGGGCCTCATCCGGCCAATTTTCTCCTGAAGAAGCGGTAAAGCCCCGAAAGAATTAGGACTAGCAGCCTGCTTGCCTTGGCCGCGAGGTGTTGAGAGCATCTCGTGCAGCCGTTTGGGTGCCACGGTAGGCAGAAGAACGGCAGCGATTTATAGTGACGAAGAATTTATCGCCAACTGGTCTACGGGGAGAAACTAATATGCGTACTGTGCGTTCGAGACAACGGCGTCAACTGCCCAAGCGCTTAGCGATCGCCGGAGTGGCTCTGCTCACCGCCCTGTGGACTCCAGCCATCGCCCGCGCCACGATCACGACCGACTCACCCGCGACGGTGAACGCTGAAATCAGTCAGGTACCGCAACAGTTTGGCGAGGCGCAATTTTGTGCTGAGGATCTGCCCCGCGCGATTGATGCGGTGGTTGGTCGTCCCCAGTTCAATACGGCTAACTGGGGCATTGTCGTGTATCCCCTTAATGATGGCCGCACGCTCTACAGCCGTAACGCCAACACGATGCTGATTCCCGCGTCTAATACCAAGCTATTTACGACGGCAGCGACGATTCGTATCCTGCTGGAGCGGGCTCCTGACGCGCTGTGGGAGATGACAGACGACCTCAATCTGGTCAACCGCAACAGCAATAACGCGCGCGCCGATGACCTGTTGCGCCGCATCGGGGGGCAATATCAGGTGCAGGCGGCTCTAGAGCCGCTGGGCGTCAGTCCTGATAGCTATGTGCAGGCTGACGGCTCGGGCTTGTCTCGGGCTAATCGGGCCCAACCGGCGACCTTGGTGAGTCTGCTCAAAGGGATGCATGAAGCTGACAGCAGTGGTCTGTTCTATAGTTCTTTACCCGTGGGTGGGGTCAACGGCACGCTACGTAACCGCTTCAAAGGGACTGCGGCCCAGGGCAAGCTGCATGCCAAAACGGGGACCCTGCGCGGCGTTAGGGCGCTGTCAGGCTATTTAGAAACCGATGATTACGGCACCGTGATCTTTAGCGTTTTAGTCAACCAGTCTGGCCAATCGGGGCGGGTGATGTTAGACGCGATCGATGAACTGGTGCTGCTGATGGCCAAGCTCGAGGCGTGTGGCTAAACCCTGTTGGTACTGGCTAATACCCATTCTCTGAAACTGGACTACAGAGCTTCCTTTCGACTCCGCTCAAGGAACGTCGGCTGAGCGGAGTCGTCAGCCCGACGGGCAAGTCAGGCCAACACGCAGTGTCTCTGACTGGGAGAAAGCTGACTTGTCTGTGCCGCTGTAATTTGTAGAACTGGCATGACAATTCAGCGGCAAAGATGCGAGCTGGATTATCAGGGGCTCTGTTCAGCAAAGGCGAGTTTCGACGTTGCCCCAGTCTGTGGCGATCGCGCTATTCGTTCATGTTTTTATAGGTCGCCACCGAAGAGGGCGAGATGCGGTTGAGGTAGCGAAAAATCCAATATTTAAAGACCGTGTCGAGAATTACTGGAAAGGTCGCAATAAAGAGAAAGATGAACTCGCGATTGGCGGCAAAGCCCAAGTGACGTGAGAGCCCTTCCATCAGCACCTCCCAACCGTGGGGTGAGTGAAACCCGACGAACATATCGGTAAACAGGATGATGATGAACGCCTTGGCACTGTCGCTCAGGCCATAGACGATTTCATCTAAAAATCCTTTGAGGGTGAGAATGCCCTGCTTCTGATTGACCAGCAGCAGGATAAAGGCTCCCACCGCCAACATGTCAGCAAAAACGTTTTTGACGGAGTCCGCACTACGCTGGCGATAGGCTTCCTCAATTTCGGTGGCTTTTTCGACCACGCGCTCCTCAATTTCGGCCTCTCGAATCGGCGCGACCTTGCCAATCAAAACCTCAAAACGCAGGCGTTCTTCATATTGCTGCAGCTCGTGCAGGGCTTCTTCCTCCATTTCCATATTGAGGAAGACGTCGGCTTCTTGCTGCTCGCGGGTGTAATCAACGATGGGCCCAACGACATAGTTTTTGGCAAACTGCTGGGTGAGGAGCGGCACGATGACCAGCAACAGCAAAAATTTAATGGCGGTGGTCGTCCGTCCCCGTGACGAGCGAAAGTTATTAACAACCTGCTCTTCGGCATTGGGGTCTAAGTCTTGGCGGATGCGGTCAACAGTGCGCAAAATGGAGCGGGGCAACACGCTGGCGCGATCGGACAACCCCGCTGATTTTTTGCCTTTAGGGGCCGCTGCCGAGACCGCTGCAGCAGCTAACGGTGAGATCGCGCCTGACGCGGCTCCGTTCACCGTCTGGCCGTTCATTAATGGGGCTGGCTGCGTTGCTCGCGGCTGAGTGGTGGCAGACTCTTTGACCATCACTACGGTCGCGGGCGGCTCGGGCTCCGGGCGACGATAGCGACTGCGCACTTCATCGACAAACTGGAGCTTGCGAAAAAAGATCGAAGGCTTGTCGATCACGTTGAGGGTGTATCGCTGCTCAACGCGATCGCTTACCTGCACTTCCATAATTTTCGGATCTGACACCCGCACAAGGGCGCTGCTAGCGCGAAACTCAATCATTCTCACGTTGATCAGATTGAGATACTTCTGCAGTTCACCTTTGAAATAGGTCATCGCGCTCTTGCCATAGTTGCCGTAGCCAGCGGCGATGGGATTGCCATCAAAATGCTCGTTTTCGATCGCCTCAATCATTTTGGCCGCTTCGTAAGCCTGATCGAGAGAGCGTTCGGGCGTTTTAAAGAACCACTGTTGTGCCTTCCGAAATAGGGCAGGGATGGCCATCAGGAGTCACCTGTAATTGCGTTTGACGGGAGATTGAAAGTTCGGCATACAGCACAATCGAGCCTAGAAGTTTACCTAAAATGCCGGGCCGAGCCCTGGCAGCGCCCAGGATAATTGTCCGCGCGCCCAGTGAAATGACATCGACGAAAACTTCAGAGCCATTGTAAGACAAAGCGATTTGGCTCGAAGGTAGTCGCTGCTTCACTTGACGCAGCTCAGGCTTGTTAAATGGGGACCTCACCGTCGTGAAATACCGGCCATCAAGACGGGGCAATGCCGCCTGAAGCCGTCAGATTAACACTCACCCTTGACTAGATCACCTGCTGTTTGTTTAAGTGCCTGTGTTAAAACCAAATTACGCCGATAAGCTACAGGACTTTTAGTTTGATCGAGCAGTGAGTTTTGCTAAACGGGGCTGAGACGATATGGGTGGCCAGATTTTAGGTGAACGTTATGAGGTCGAGCATCAGCTCGGCAAAAAGTCTGGACGCTGGACCCTGCAGGCCCGAGATTTGCAAACAGAAGATCGCGTGATCTTAAAGGTGCTGTTTTTGGATGACAGCCTCAACGCGACCGATCTCAAATTATTTAAGCGGGAAGCCGAAGCCCTCAAACTGATGAACCATGAGGCGACGCCTCACTATCGCGGCTATTTTGAGATGGCACTGCCCACCCACGATCAGGCCATGGTGTTGGTGCAAACCTACATTGAAGGGGTCTCGCTGGAAACCTGCCTCGCGGAGTCCAAAATTTTTAGCCAAGCCGAAACGGTGGCGATCGCCCACTCGGCCCTCAGCATCTTAGAGAGCTTGCACAATCAAGAGCCGATCATCATTCATCGCGACCTGCGCCCCAGCAACATTTTGCTGCAGCCGGGGTTACCCGTCGAGTCAGCTAAGATTTTTCTGGTCGATTTTGGCACTGTCAAAGCGCTCAACAGTGGCAACACCGCCATCACCATGGTGGGCACCGACGGATATTTACCCCCCGAGCAAGCCGCCGGACGGGTGCTCGCGGTTTCTGATTTGTATAGCCTAGGAGCCACGCTGGCCGAATGTCTCACGGGTCTCTCACCCACCAAGCTACAAAGCAAAAGTATGCGTATCCAGTTTCAAGACCATGCTGAGATGACGCCCGACTTTGCCCAATGGCTCAAGCAACTTGTTTCCCCGAGTATTGATCGGCGCTGGCAGTCAGCCCGCGAGGCGTTGACAGCACTGGAAGCCATCCGCTGAGGGACTGGTCGAAAAATCGGGGGCGATCGCCGCAGATTCAGCAGCCTGCCCTCTGACCGAACGTCTTTTGCGAATAGAGGTATGCCGCCAGTTCTGCGCACTGCAGGGTCCTGACAAGCAGCGCTACCGAAACTCCAGCCAAAACTTTTGCTCACGCACCTTCGTACCCCACTGCGTCCCCATCGTCTGGTCAACTAGCTTAAATCCGTACTGCTCATACAAGTGTCTGGCTGCAGTCAAACCCTCAAACGTATGCAGATACACGCCCCCGTAATCCCGTTCTTTACAGTGGTCGATCGCAGTATTCAGCAGCCTGCGGCCCAGACCTGTGCCCTGTAGAACTTCCGAGACGATGAACCAGCGAAGATGCGCTCGGGTTGTTTTGGCGTTGAGCCCATCGATCGCGATAGCACCCTCGACGATCCCGTTGAGAGCGGCAGTCCAGAGTCCGTCTCTGACAGTGTCATAGCGCTCTAGAAACGCGGCCAAATCTTTCGCGACGCGCGCTTCAAAGTATGTGCCAAAGCCCCAGTGCTGGCCGTAATACTGACCATGCAACTCGGTCACGCGACCCAGCACGCCCGGAAAATAATCTCGAATAATCTCAATGTTCGCCATCGGTGGACGCCTCCCACCCAGCCACAATGCTACGCTGCCGTCAAGACCTGCACCGCTTCACTCACTGGCTCAACTGGGGCAGTTTCGACGCGATCTTGAGCCAGGGTGCGCATGGCCCCCCGCCGCTCAATCAAGTTGCTGACCATCGCCATCAACGCATCGACTTTGCGTGATCGCCAGTCGTTGATCAAAGATTCCGTCGCGACATAGCCATGGCGGCGCTGCATCGCCACCTTGAGATAGCCGGCGTGACGGGCTTCATCTGCCGACACACTGAGAATGCCCGCCTGAATTTTGTCCATTCCAGTTACTCCGTCTAGTGCTTGTGCCATGCGACGAAAGTCGTGACAAGCATCAGCTTCCAAAATATGGGTGCTACCCAAAAAGACGCGCCAGTCGATGACGTCTGGCTTCAAGTCCGCCTGACTGTAGTCGCGATAGTAAGCGTCAAAAAACGGACTTTTTTGTTCTTTCTTATCGGCTTTGGCAGTGGCGGCATCAGCCCGGTTCTCTGGCGTGATCGCCTCTTTGCCCAACTGCTTCAGCGCATTGGCAAAAATTTGGCCGTGGCGACGCTCATCATTAGCGTGTTGAGTCAACTGCTCTGCCAGCCACAGGTCGCCTTCCGCCTGCGCGCGATCGCGCAGCTTGGTCAAAAACGGCACCGAACCTGACTCAGCAAAGTAAAAGCCCGCGAGGACGTTAGGACGAGTTTGAGCATCGCGGATCTGGCTGGCCAGCAGATAAGCCGTCGCACCAGAACCGATGAGGTGAAGCAGGGGAGTAAGAGGATTCATAGATACTTGAGGAGAAGAGCAACCGGTAACGTAGCCTGCTGTGACTTGACCGAGCAGAGACAGATTAAGACTCGTAATCATGTCCTTCGTAGTGTAATGAAACTCCTGCAATCTGACAGACGACATGATGAGGTTCGGTGGCCAGGCTAGCGTCCGGACTGTGAAGTGCGGAATTTGGCCTCAAGGGACTTCACCGAGCTGGCTGCTCAAAATAAGTGGGAGCGGGGAGCGGGTCAATGATTAGAGTTATCAATGCATGGCGTGAAATTCTCGATGAAGAATTACCCGTTTTGGTATCAACGGTCAGCTTTTTTGAGAAAAAAAGTATCAACGATTAGCTTTTTGAGAAAATTGTTTTTAAGCAATTTTCTCAAAAAGCTAATCGCTTTCTGAACTGCGGATTTAAACCGCGATCAGCTATATAGTGACGGCATGGGTTCGCGCATTCGAATGCATTAGCTTGTCAGTGCTTGCATTGGATTTCAGTTGATCAGATGCTGTTGATTTTGAAAACTTTGACTTTTGCCTGTATCAGTTGCTGCTTGTTGCTACTTAAGCAATGAATTTAGGCGTGTTTTAAATAGATTTAAAAGCTGTTTGAGTCATTTTGAATTTCTAAAGAGCTTTATGCCTTGACTGCGAATGGTTTGATTTTTTGATGGCAGAAAAAGGATAAATTCACCGCATAATAATTCGCTTGATAGCTTTAGGAAGCGTTGTCATCGTGCGCTTCTGCTGGCTAGGCAACCTGCGATCGCTCCGCTCTCTGTACCTTTAAGGAACTATTCACCATGACTGATTCCGTATCTTTGGCGCCGAGCTTTTTGAGAGATGCCTTTGAATCTCATGCTTCGTTTAGCAGTCAGCAACAGCAAACCATGCAAAAGCGGGCTTTACAGTGGCTACAACGACATATTAGTAACGATTTAGAAGATAAAACTATTCTCGAAAAGTTCGCTCAAAAATGGCGCTTGGGCGCACAAGCCTCTGCCAGCACTGGACAATCGCCGCTATATCTAGAAAACTTGCCACGCTCCTATAAAGGTGAAAAGTCCATCAATCCTCATCAAGAAGAGGCGCTGGCTTTTATCCAATCAGCGGTGCCTTTGCAATTGCAAGAGGACTTCAAGCAACGATGGGCTGCCAAGACGAAATTGGTGGTGTCGAACGAGGCAGGGGCGGCTTTTAAGGTTGATGATCGCGAAATCGCACTTTTGCAAGCGGCAGACCCTGATGGCACCGGTACTGGCTGGTACTTAGTGGAAGATAAGACCACTTATTATGTGCTCTCTTCGGAAGCCAAGGGCGACGATTACTTAGTGGAGTTGAGTGAGGAGATCAGCCCAGCCAATCTGAGCACTTGGTTCGTTAGCCAAGCCGACGTCCAGCTCTCTAAGGTTTAACACCCCTGACTTTACGATTGGGCAGATGGACGTCCAAGCGTTTTACTGAGCCTGGGTGACAGCACGCTTTGCCTGGGGAGGTGCGTCCATTGGTCTGAAAACAGGGGTTTCAGAGTGATGCTTGTCCTTCACTAACTGCCGAAACGCTGAAATGCTGAAACGCCGATGAGCCGCTTTGACTTTGCCAGCGATGACGACTGCCGTCATCGAGCAAAACTGCGCTCAGCTACCGGGTATGGTGGAACGATGATCTCCTTGGAGAGAGTGACTCCCTCGATATGGCAGGCGTTAGGTTTTTCTCAGTATTGAACGCCAGCTTTTGGGCCAGGGTGGGCGTCACGGCGGCGGTTTATCTGGCGGTACAGTGGACGATTTTGCTCTTGCATCCAGCAGGCTGGGCAAAGTATTGGGTCTTACAGTCTCCTGACACCCGACAATATTGGGATGCGGGGATTTATGCCCAGCTCGCCTTAACACCTGCCTGCACGGCGTTTTATCCCCTCTGGCCGCGCGTGATTCACTGGCTGAGTCTGTCTACAGCGTTGATGCCGACGCTGCGCTTGGCCCAGCTCGCATCGGCCAGTCTATTTTTGCTCTCATTGCCGATCGCCCTCTTCACCTTTGAGCAACTCCTTAAAGATCGTCAAATTGCCTTTCTCTCGTTTTTTCTGTATGCGGTGGGGCCGAACGCAATTTTCCATAGCATTGGCTACACCGAGAGCCTGTTTAGCCTGTTGAGTTTGCTGTTTTTGCTTACCCTGACCGAGATCGAAGCACTATCAGTGGGCAGCAGCCCAGCCTATGGGTGGTATGGGATGTTGTTTGGGCTGACCGTGGGGCTCAGTCTGACCCGACCGATCTTGCTGCAGTCAGGGTTTGCGATCGCTTTTACTCTCGGTGTTCTCCTTTATCTGCGGTGGATACTGACAGCGTCGAGTCGTACCCTGAGCAGTATTGAATTAGTGCCGACACAGTTTTTTGGCTTGGCAGCCGTGATTGGTGCCGGTAGTCTGGTGGGCTATAGCCTGTATGGCTTTAGCTGTTGGCAAACAGTAGGTGACTTTTGGGCTCCGTTTCACGCGCAGGTTGACTGGGGACGCACCGTGGGACTGCGGCCCTGGTTGCTCCTATTGCCGCGATCGCTGCTGATCGATCTGCATGGCCTCTATCTGCCTGCTCTGATTAGTGTTGCGGTTGTGGGCATGCTGTCTGTCGCCGCTCGTCAGCGTCAACATCTGGTCTTGATTTTGCCGCGTCAGGTGGGGTGGTATCTGCTGCTGCTGCATCCGCTCGCGTTTACCGGGGTGCTAATGGGGCTTGCTCGTTTTCGCCAAGCTTGGGTCAAGGTCATTAAGGTGAGCCATCTCGCTGACTGGTCCCGGTATTTAGGGCGATTTTCTGTGCTGTATGCGATCGCTTTTGCCGGCGTACATTCGCTGATCAACCTCTTGGCTAACTCCGGCAATCTGTACAGTACGTCGCGCCATTTTTTTGGCACGCCTTTTGCCTTTGTCGGCATCGGGGCCATCTTGAGTGCTTTGTCGCTACCCCAGCTGACTCGCTTAGGTTGGGGCCTTGCGGTGGTGGGTGTGGGACTTTTGGCCCAGCAGTGGGTGAGCTATGCCACCGATGGCTGGCTCGGCTAACCGGCTCAGCTTCAAATATTTTTCATTGAACTGTGAAATTTCTGTGGCTGTGCTCAGCGGCTAGGGAATTTTGATGGGCGCTGCTGGAGCTTGATTCAGCTTGCCTCAAGCCGCTGCCAATTCCCAGGAGAAAACTCACTATGAAAGCTAGAGCCCGGATATTTCTAGGGTTAGCGACGATCACGCTGTTGTGGGGCGGTGGCCAAGGGATGCACACCGCAGCGACGAACCTAGAACCTGCCAGCTACTCCATAGAAGAGTATTTGAGCGATCGCCCTGATGATAAATGGTTGACCCTGAGTAATACCGAACTCAGCCTGCCCCAAGCGTCTTATGCGCAAACTCGCTTCATCGGTAAGGTTAATGAACTCTACATTCCGGTGTTCAGCACCGAAGACGAAGCGCAAGGGTTTATTCAAGTGGTTTTAGCCACGAAGGATAAGGCTCAGTTGCAAACTCTGCAAGACCTGCAGGCTGCGGTAGAGCAGGGAGAAGAGACTGTTGTCGAATATGCTGCGGCCAATCAAGATAAGCTCTTTCCCCAGGGTGAAGTCTCTGGCTTAGTGCAGTATGGCATTGAGGCAGATGAAGACACCCGTCTCAAACTCCAAGACCTCTATGGCAACCAACTGGCTGAAGATTTTATCGTGCTCAAAGATGGCGCTAAGCCAAATTTTCTATTGGCCGGATTACCGTTGATGGTCGGATTGCTCTTGGGAGGCGTACTGCTGAAGTCGTTTGTGCCTAAACGAACGGCAACAACTGGCCAAAAGTCGATGTGATCGGCTGCACTATACGCTTCTCACCGGAGCCTGATGTCGTTGTCGCAGTTCTCGTGAAGCTCTGACACCACCCCGCCAGTCAGTTGGCTTAGGCTGGTTTCGCAGCGGCTGCCCGATCGCCCATTGCTCAAGACGCTTCGCTGATGCGACGAATCGAGAGGACATCGGTCATTTTGCGCAGCTGAGTAAAGGTTTGCTCTAGATGCGAGTGATCGCGCACGTCGAGACCCAGCTCAATTTCAGCGGTTTGGGCGGGGAAGGTCTTGACCTGAGCCTTGTGGACGTTGATATCTAGATCAGAGAGGTGACTGAGAATATCTTTGAGCACGCCCACGCGATCGATCACCTGAATGCTCACTTGCACGGGATAGGTGGACGATCGCTTCGCCGTGGCTTCGCCATGGTTCCAACTGACGGGGATCAGGCGATCGCCGGGAATACGTTCCACATTGGGGCAGCGCTGACGATGAATTGCGATGCCACGGGCACCCATCGAGACGGCGCCAATAATCGATTCACCCGGCAGGGGATTGCAGCAGCCTGCAATGTGATAAAGCAATCCTTCCACGCCTAAAATGGGCGAATTGGAGTGAGGTTTTGGCGGGCGAGCGGGGCTGCTAATCGCCTCGGCCAAGATGGTTTCGGCATCTTCTTCTTGGGTGGTGTTAGCCGCCATCGGCTGTTGCGCCTTCACCGCTTCGCGTAGCCGGTTTACCACCAGATTCAGAGTGACTTCGCCATAGCCCAGCCCCGCCAGCAAGTCTTCGGCGTTGGGATAGTTGCAGCGTTCGGCGACCGCCTGAGCCGGTTCAGACTTCAGCATGGCATCTAAGCCACTTTTGCCCATCTCTTTTTCCAGCATCTCGCGACCGCGAGCCACATTTTCGTCGCGGTGCGATCGCTTATACCACTGACGAATGCGGTTGCGAGCTCCGGCTGTCACCACATAGTTAAGCCAGTCGAGGCTGGGGTGGCTGTTCTTTTGGGTGATGATCTCCACAATGTCGCCGTTTTCGAGGGGCGTATCAAGGGGGACGATGCGACCATTTACCCGCGCTCCGGCACAGTGGTTGCCCACCTCAGTGTGAATGCGATAGGCAAAATCAATCGGTGAGGCGCCTCGCGTCAGCGAAATCACGTCGCCGTCGGGCGTAAACACATAGACATCTTCGTCAAAGAGGTTGCCTTTGACGTTGTCCATAAATTCTTGGGCGTCTTTGAGGTCGCTTTGCCATTCCAGCAGCTGCCGCAGCCAGGTAAAGCGCTCTTCGTCTGTTGTGATCGGTGCATTGCTAGAGCCCCCAGATTCTTTGTACTTCCAGTGGGCAGCGATGCCGTATTCAGCAATATGGTGCATTTCTAGGGTACGAATCTGCACCTCAATGGGCCGACCATAGTTGCCAATGACAACAGTGTGTAGGGATTGATAGCGGTTGGGTTTAGGCAGGCCGATGTAGTCCTTAAACCGACCGGGGATCGGTCGAAAAGCATCGTGGGCGATCGCCAAGGCGCGGTAACATTCTTCATTGGTATTAACAATCAGGCGAATCGCTGCGACATCAAAGATTTCGTTGAAGTCTTTTTGCTGCTGCTCCATTTTGCGAAAAATGCCGTAGAGGTGTTTGGGGCGGCTGCTGACATCCACGATCCCCATGCCCGCTTGTTCCATGCGTTCGCGCAGGGTGATAGCGGCAGACTGCAGCCGAGCCTCGCGATCGGTGCGTTTTTCAGTCACATAGGTCTGCATCACCCGATAAGACTCAGGCTCTAAATACTTAAAAGACAGGTCTTCGAGTTCCCACTTAACGCGGCCGATCCCCAGTCGATTGGCTAGCGGCGCGAAAATTTCTAGGGTTTCGGCGGCGATACGGCGCTGCTTTGCGCTTTTGAGATGCTCTAGGGTGCGCATATTGTGCAGGCGATCGGCCAGCTTCACCACAATCACCCGTACGTCTTGGGCCATCGCTAAAAACATGCGGCGAAAGTTTTCTGCTTGGCGCTCAGTTTTGCTGTGAAAATTGAACTTTGACAGCTTGGTGACGCCCTCAACCAGCTGGCGCACCTCTTCTCCAAAGTGCGCGGCAATTTCTTCCGGAGTGACGTCGGTGTCTTCGACCACATCATGCAGAAAGCCCGCGGCAATCATGGCACTGTCGCCACCCAGCTCTTTGAGTAGGCCCGCGACCGCCACCGGATGGCAGATGTAGGCTTCGCCTGAGGCTCGTTTTTGCCCTTTGTGTAGGGTATAGGCAAACTCAAAAGCGCGACCCATCAGACTTTGTTCATCGGCACTAAAGCTCGACAAGCTGTCGACTTTAGCGGCAAGACCATCGCCATTGCTGGAACCATTGCCGTTGCTGTGATGACCATTGCCGTCGTGGCTGCTGTCGCGATCTTCGGTGGCGCGCAAGCAAGTCGCTAGCCACTGAGGCACAGTGCAGTCATCGGGCAGTAAAACCGTCGGGTTGGGCATCACGTAAACCAAAAACTAAACGACACGATCGCGAGCGGTGAGCTAGCGGCAAACACAGAGAAATTCTAGGTAGCTATCAGTGAAATCGGGGATCGCGCCTAGCGATCGCCAACTGGATGACCGCTATCAAAGCATGATTTGAAGAACAAACAAAACCGGTGGAATCGTTAATCAAAACTGACCTAGCAGGCAAAATTACCCCTAGGTCGCTGTGATTGTTGAGTGTCGCTGCAAACCTCTATCTTAGAAAATACCTAAAAATGCCCCAGCTTTATCTATCGTTGACATCTATAGTTGATAGATAAAGCTGGGGCATTTATTACCAAATGATTCACTGGGATCGTTATTTGAGGGTGGCAAAGCCCGTCACGGCCCCAGCGCAGCGACGTTAGTCTATAGGTTACCCACTACATGTCTAAGCTTGATCCCCCAGCATCACTGATCGCTCTAACCACACGGCTAATTGCGCAACTCCAGCAGCTGCAGACTGATGCTGGCGCACCCAATGTCGCGGAACGATCGCTACAGCCGCAGGTCACGGCTCTGCAGCACCTTTATCAACAGCAGTTGTTGCCAGCCCTCATCGCGTCACCTGCTGCCAGCACCTTGACGACCTATCAGACTGAAATTAATCGAGCCTTGCGGCTGCTGGGCCTGGATGTCACCTTTTTGCGATCGGCCAAAACGCCACAGACTCAGGCAAAGCGCTTGGCTCAACTGCAAGATCGTCTACGAATTTTGCTGGAGTTTAGTCAGGGCTTGCAGGCTGAACTAGGCGATGGAGAATGAGGGCGATCGCCGGGATAAAAAAGCTGCAGTCTCAACTAGGACTGCGGGAAAACATGGCTGAAAATAATCGGCCCGATCACCCGTAAAAAATCCCCCAGCGCTCACTGGGGGATTTCATTAACCACAAACCTCATCTCAAAACTGGCTCAAGCTGCCTCTACCAGAAAGATGGCCTTGCTCTAGTCGGTAGGCAAAGACGCATTGCCGTAAGCATCTAAACCATACGCAGGAACGCGTTGGTTGTTATCGGTTTCATAGCCAGTGATGCTGCGAGCCAACTTTTCGAAATTCTCCGAACGCCAGTTGCGCTCATGAATCGGCTTGGTTTGCTCGCCCCGGAAGTAAGCCTGAGAACCAATGAGAGCCGCAGCAACCCAACCGACAACGACAAAAATAGTCAGTAACGCAATCATGGGGAATTTCCCTCCAAAATACGGTCAAAAAGCAGCCTGTCTTTGGAACTCGCGTTAACGTTCAAGCTCTCTAGGACTAGAGATGCTTCTGGCTTGCAGCGAGGAAAGCAGAACACGCCTGGCTACAAGCGGCAACGTGAGGATAACTGGCTGTTGTTAATTAATGTAACAACCAATGTTAAGAAATGTCAATTAAACTTTACAAATCATTTTCTATCTGAACTTCTGGGGCGTGTGCGAGTCGATGTAGAGCTCTGCCGATGCCCCTTGCCGATTTCTGAGGTGCTGTCGAGGAGAGCGCCGGTAGAGAGGCACTCAGATTTGGCAGCTTGTGTCCAGGCAGCGGCATCAGGTTCGCGATCTCCGCGACAAAAAGCCCTGGTCTCAATCGAGATCAGGGCGGTGGGGGTGTCGCTAAACTTTCAAGCTCCGGCATTACCCGCCTAGAGCTGGGCTCACACTAAGTTGACTGCAGTGATCGCGCCGCTGCCGCCGAGGTTAACCACCATTTTGCTGATATCGGTCTGGTCAATTTCAACCAAGCCTGCTCCACCATTGTTGGTCATCACGATGTCGAGACTCCCTACAAAGGCACTATCAGCACCGTAGAGATCGATAGAACCGGCTTCCTCAGTGTCTAGGAAGCCCACGCTAGCGATATCCACCAGTTCGTCCCAAGTGAACTCTAAGGTGCCGCCACCGGCGTTGTCATCAGGGTTCGAGCGATCGCCATCTTCCGAGAGAATCAAGACCAAGCCAGCCGTATCGCTGCCTAAATCGTCGTCGCCCCCGGTGGGATTCGCCGAATCAAACAGCATGGCTGCTAGACCATCGGTTGTGATAGTTAAGCCCGAGAACTGGTCGCTCACTACGGTGCCAGCAGTCAGACCGGGGCCTTCAAAATCGAGGCTGGTCGGGGGCGCCACCGTCAGGTCAGGGGCGACTGCAAACTGGCTGACGATGCGGGGCGTCAAATCGAGTACGGCTTGAGGATCGGCCAGCAACTCCGCTTCGCTGTAGGCATCAATGCCGTAGGTGGTAACGGTTAGCTGCTGAGTGTCGGCATCAATATCTAGCTCAGTCCAGCTGTAGGTGTGGGCTGATACGTAGTCGCCCTGCAGCAGCGTGGCGTCGATCAGGCCGTTGGCGCTCACCAGGTTATTGTCTAAGCCGACTGGGTCGTAGCCCAACACATCGGTTTGCGCAATCAACAGCTGCTCCACAAAGTCATCCTTATCGTTGGGAATATCATCCAGGTCAGGGGCGACAGGCAGCGCGTCGTACAAGGCTTGTTGCTCAGGGGTAATCAAGCCAAACGCAGAGGCGAGAGCCACCACATTAGGGCCAAACCGACCGTCAAAAAAGGCGACCGGGCCAGTGACAATCTCAAAGGCACTGGTGGCGATTTGCGCCTGTCCCGGCCCCGTTTGATAGGTCAGGTTGTTGACAATTGTGCCGTGGAAGTCGCCCGCCATAAACACCACATTGTCAATCTCGTTTTCGTCAATGAAGCTCAGCAGCTCCGTGCGTTCGGCGGCATAGCCCTCAAAGCGATCTTCGGCATTAGCGACGCCAAAGTTCTGAATGGGTTCGGGGATAACGACGAACTTCCAGGTGGTACCGTCTTCCTCGGCGGCTAGCAAATCAGCTTTCAGCAGATCCAGCTGAGCCCGACCCAGCAGCGTGCGACTGGGGTCAAAGGCCTGTACGAGAAACTCCGTGGGGTCGGCAATATTCGCTGGGTCTAACTGGGCATCGCGAAAAGAGCGGCTGTCAGTGACAAAGAGTGCGGCGTCACTGCCAAAGGACTGCGATCGATAGAGTTGACGTTCGCCGTCGGTGCGGGCGTCGTCTGGCGTGTTGTAAAACTGCTCGCGAATTGGCTGATACTCTTGGTAAGCCTGCAGCGCATCTTCGTAAGCTTGGGTATCGTTGACAAACTCGACATCATCGGTGAATAGGGGATCAGGAGAGGAGCCGATATCTGGCGCATCGGGAGATTCACCTGGAGCCGCACCCCCCGCAAAGTTATCCACCAGTTCGTGATCGTCGATGGTGGTGAACATAGCCGTTGTGGCTTGCAAATCAGACGTCGCGCTCAGGCCAAAGCGAGGACTTAACACTTCGCTGTGCTTGATGCGAAACTCTTCCAAGGTGCGGGCTTGGCTGACGCCAGGGAGGGCTGGCGTTTCGATGTCGGCGTAGATGGTGTCGCCCAACTTGACGAACATATCCAGATTGCTCTCGGCGGCTGAACTCAGAATGGGATAGGGCGGTGCCTGCTGCCAGTCACCGGCAATGCCAAAGGTGAGACCAGCGAATTCGCCCGGCTCAGCGGCGGTTACGAAGCGACCCGTTTCGGAGTTCCCCGCAGCATCGATGACACGGAAGAAATATTCGGTGCCTGCTTCCAGACCATCGATATCTGCCTGGACGGGAACATCGGTGTCGGTCACGGGGGCGATCGCACTGCCCGCAATGCTGCCAAACTCTGGGTCAGTGGAATATTCAAACGTGACGTTCCCCAGAGCCGTGCTGCGAGTCCACAGCACGACGGCATCTTGACTCACATCACCGCTGGCAACACCGTTAGGCAAGGTGTCGGTCACATCCACATACACTAGGCGGTGATCTGAGGTGGGAAATTCCGCCAGGGGAAACAGCGGGTCATCGCTTGCCTGCCAGAAAACACCCGCATCGGTAACTGTCAAATTATTGGAGGGCAACACATAGTCAACCCGCAGGTTGCCGGGTGTGTTGTCGATTTCCGGATTGTCAGGATTGAAGCCAAAGTCAGCGGTATCAAAGGCCGGATCGCCGGTATGAGTGGCATTCGCACCCGCCTGCCGAATTGCTGCATCCACACCTCCCTCACTACTTGGCGTGACCGAGACATTTACCAGGGGATTGTCGAGAATTTGCTGAGCCGCACCGGGGCGGCTGTCGCCATCGAAGGGGTCAGAGTTTTGGTCGCCCGCGATGACGAACTTGGCCCCAGATTCTAGACCGCCGAAGGTGCCGTTGTTGTCGTAGATATAGTCTTCGCCGTTGACGTAGTCTGACCAAAAGCGGATTTCGTCATGGTTGCGACGACCATTCAAATCTTCTGGCCCGTCGAATACTGGCGGGGTTGGGTGGCTGGCCAGCAGGTGAATGATTTCGCCCTCCACCTCAATGGGCAAGTCCACATGGTTCTTGGAAGAGAGACGGTATGCGGCTAACTCTTCAGGGGTGAACCAGTTGGCGGTGTCGCCGTTGCCGTCAGTATCTTGCGGGTCGGGCGGCAGCAGTGCCCCCGGCATATCGGCCCAGAGAAATTCCTGAAAGGTGCGAACCTCGTCTTCCACAATGGGGTATTTGGAGTAAATGACGAAGCCAAACTGACCCTCAAAAAAGCCGAACCCAAAGGCATCGCCGGGGCCGCCGATGTCGCCATCATTGTTGAAGTCGAGGCCAGCCGGCACGCCGGTATTGGAAGGTGCGACATAAACGTAGGGATACTCGACAGGGTCAACGCCATTTTGCGAGACCGACAAGTAGTTGTCTTGAAACAGCGCGGCTGCTTCGCCTGCCGCGTCAAAGTCGAATTCGTTCACCAAAATCACATCAGGGTTGTTGCGCTGAATAATTTCGGCGATCGCCTGCGCTTGGCTATCGTCTGGTGTCGATAAATCGGTAATCAGCTGTTCCGATTCGGAGCGATTGAGCGAGGCGTTGTAGCTGGCAAAACGAATAGACATAAGGTTGCGTGCCTGTTTGGGGGGTGAAGGGAGAAGCCGCGCATGGCGGCTTCAAGACGCAGCAAAACGGGGCGCGATCGATGTCGCTCCCAACAGTGATCGGGCGTCTAGCGCGTGATCAGTTCCGTATACGAGTCAAGATTGAAGTGCGTTGATCACACCAAGAATGAGGATATTCCTGAGAAGTCAAGGGCAGTTTATGAAGACTTTAATCGCGGTTTACGGAGGCTACCGGCCAACTCGATGAAGTTCCGCTGAAGCATGGGCTGCGCACTCCCTGAAGACCTTTATGTCGGCTTAATCCTCCAGATTTTCACCTGTTCAGAGTTAACAATTTGCAGCATTCACGCTCCAGCGTTGACTGATGTTGAGCGTGAATTTAGTCGGCGATCGCTTCATCTCATGTGCGCTTGATAACTGTGGATACTTGGCTCGGGACGATTGCCCATACCAAAAGCCCTGGCCGCGATCGCGGCCAGGGCTGTCAGGCATTGAGTCTAAGGTTCACCGTTTAGGTGTGACGCTCCCAGGCTGAGGAACCTGTGGAATAACGCAGCGCCCGCCCTTTGGTTCACCGGTTTACGCCAGCACAATGTCAGTAATGGCGCCACTGCCACCGAGGTTGACCACCATTTTGCTGATGTCGCTCTGATCAATTTCGACCAGACCTGAGGCCCCATTTTTCGTGGTAACGATGTCGCGGCTGCCTAAAGAGACACTGTCTGCTCCATACAGCTCGATAGAGCCCGCTTCCTCAGTATCTAAGAAGCCCACGCTCTTGATGGTAACCAGCTCATCCCAGGTAAACTCCAGGGTGCCGCCACCCGCATTGTCATCAGGATTATCGCTGTTGCCATCCTCCGACAAGATTAAGACCAGACCGGCGGTATCGCTGCCTAAGTCGCCATCGCCCCCAGTGGGGTTAGCTGAGTCAAACAGCATGGCCACCAGACCATCGGTCGTCACGGTTAAGCCGGAGAGCTGGTCAGTGATGACGGTGCCTGCGACCAGACCGGCGCCTTCAAATGCGAT
This sequence comes from Cyanobacteria bacterium J06626_4, assembly GCA_038523235.1. Classification (GTDB taxonomy): domain Bacteria; phylum Cyanobacteriota; class Cyanobacteriia; order Phormidesmidales; family Phormidesmidaceae; genus Halomicronema. The sequence goes on along the minus strand of JBCBJQ010000082.1, from coordinate 3,921 downwards.
CACGTCCCCTTGAGACAGCCCTGCAATCCCGAGGCGATCGTCTAGGGCTAAGGTTTGCTCTAGCTGAATCTGGATGATTTCGTTGTTATCGATGTCGGGGCCGCGACCGACCGAGAACGGATAGTTGTTGTCGTTGGCAACGAGAATCGTTTGCTCATCTAACACCAACACATCCTCAATGGTGACGAACGGGAAAGTGAACGTGGTTTCCCCATCCTGGTTCAGGTCATCAGGATCGTCGATATTCAGCAGATCGACGACTTCTGCCTTGCTGACGAAGCCGTCTGCGTCAATCTGCGACAGGTCAATTTGGAAGACCTTTTTGAATTCAGCGGCGTCGCCTTGACCACCATCGCGCTCAATGACGAGAAACTCGTCGTCGTTGATGGGGGTCAAGTCGCCGATCGCATGGTTCGGCGCATCCATTTGATAAAGGCCTACCAACCCCTCAAACGCTGCGTCGGCCACGTCGAATTCATAAATGCGCAGTGACGCCTCGGGATCACCAAACACCGTGCCTTCTAGCATGGGGTAGAGGGTGGTGCGATCGGGACTAAAGCCCATGCCTTCGTAACCGCGAGAACCACGGATATTCGACGTATCTTCCACCGTAAGGAACTGCTCCAGAACGATGCGGCCAGTCTCGGGAAAGTCGGTGAAAAAGCCATCGGCCCCGATCTCGATTAGCTGCTCAAACTCTTCACCCGTCGTCTGTGGTGTGCCGTCGGGGTTCAGCGTCAGGAAGCGCTCTTCGTCTCGCAGGGTGTAGGGATGCACCTGCAATCCGGCAGTGTGGGCGTCATCGATGAAAGATGTGATGTCGCCCGTGAGCTGAGTGGTAATCTCGGCTTCACCGTCGCCGTTGCCGTCTACTGGTGTCTCCAGCGGCTCCCGCAGCAGAATGTTGTTCTTCCAAGGTCCTGCCCCTTCGGCATACAGGTCGCTAATCACCTGTAGAAACTCAGGGCTATCGAGATCGCTGTAGACGGTCGTCTCTGATAGAGAAGTTTCCACTGCAGCGAGGAAGTCAGTGCCGTAAATCGCTTCCAGGTCATTGCCCTCAGCCACGTTAAAGCGGATATCAAAGGGCGCTGAGAATCCGGCATCGACGGGCGCCTCTGGCAGCGTATTGCCGTAGAGCTGCACGAGGGGCAGATCGCCAAGTTCCAAGGCGTCTAACTGACCCTGCAAATCGATCAGGTTTTGGAACTCGAAGGATTGAATGAAGATGCGATCTGGATCGGTGAAGCCGGTTGCCTGTAGCGTTTCGATCAGGGGCTCTTCGAGCGAGAGACCTTGCTCGTCAAAGAAGGTGGGGTGCTTGGTTTCGGGATAGATGCCGATGTTGCGACCGACCTCAGCACTGACTGACTGCACTAGTTCAATCACCTCTTGGAAGGTGGGAATCTCGAACAGGCCATTGAACTCTTGAGGACGATAGGGCCGCGACTGCACCGCGCCTAACTGTTTGATTTCTTCAAGGGTAAAGTCTTCTGCGAAGTAGGCGGTGACTTCGACACCGTCTAGCAGCTTGGTTGACATGCGCTCGGTGCCAAACACCGCCGCTACGTTAGTGGTGTCGTCGAGCATCGGTTCGTGACGGGCAATGAGCACGCCGTCACTGGTGGTGACGAGATCGGGTTCAACAAAGTCCGCGCCCTGATAGATGGCGAGACGGTAAGCCTCTAGCGTGTGCTCGGGGAAGTCGCCGCTGGCACCGCGATGGCCAATTACCAGAGGCGTTTGCCCATTCAGCGTATTAAAGTCAAAGTCAGGATTTTGAGGGGCGCGCACTTCAGCCGCGACCAGCCGATCGCGCACCGGGTCCCCCGTCCGGGGAAAGTCGGTGAAAATGCCGTCGGCTCCGATGGCGATGAGCTGCTCGTACTCTGCTTCTGGCGTTTGCGGCGTCCCGTCGGGGTTGAGGGTCAAAAAGCGCTCCTCGTCCCGCAGGGTGTAGGGATGCACCTGCAGTCCTGCTGCGTGAGCCCGGTCGATTAGAGGGAAGATTTCACCGGTCAATTGGGTGGTGATTTCGGCCACGCCGTCACCGTTGCCATCGACAGGCGTGTTAATGCCCTCCCGCAGCAGGATATTGTTTTTCCAGGGTCCCAGCCCGGACGCATAGGAACCAATCGCCGCGATCGCCGCTTGACTGGTCAAATCGCCATAGGTCGGTGCGTCAAAGTTGATGAAATGGGCCAGATCGCCATAGATCGCCTCCAGCTCAGCCGCGCTCAAGCCCGACTCAACATTGGCAACCACATCGTAAGGGACCGAGAAACCGCCACCGCCAGCGTTGATGAAGTCGCCGTCGATATCGCCAAAGAGCTGCACTAAGGGAGTATCACTGAGGCCCTCAGTCGCGAGCAGTTCCTGCAGATCGAGCAAATTGTCGATTTCAAAAGACTGGATGAAGATGCGATCGGGGTCGGTGAAGCCAGTTTCCACCAGGGTTTGCACCAGCGGCTCTTCGAGCGATAGATTTTGCTCGTCGAAGAAGGTGGGGTGTTTGGTTTCGGGATAGATGCCCACCTGCACGCCGGTCTTTGCCTCAACCTGCTGCACTAGCTCAATCACCTGCTCCAGACTGGGAATCTGGAACAAGTCATTGAAGACCTGATCGCGGAAGTCCCGAGACTGACGCGCCCGGACGTCGGCTTCGAGTTCGGCAAAGGTAAAGTCTTCAGCAAACCAGCCGCCCACCAGTGCCCCGTCTAGATTTTTAACGGTCAGGCGATCAGCATATTGAGGCAGATCGGCGACGTTAGTGGTCAGAGTGCTGTCTTGCTTGACGACAGGGTTACCGGCCTCATCCAGTAAAATTTCACCCGTTTCATCGAGCTCTACTTGGGCCAAGGTTGGTTCATGGCGGGCAATGAGCACACCGTCGCTGGTGATGGCTAAGTCTGGCTCGATGAAATCAGCGCCGGCGGCGATCGCGGCCCGATAGGCTTCTAATGTATGTTCGGGGAAGTCGCCGCTGGCGCCCCGGTGCCCAATCACCAGGGGATCTTGACCGTTGAGGGTGCCTAACTCGGTGAGGGTAGGGGTCGCGATCGGCGCTTCTAGCAGCACCCCTTCGCCATCAAAACGGAGGATAAAGGGACCAAACTCTTCGCCAATCCAAATGTCGCCATTGTCGCCGAGGACAAAGGACTCGATGTCGAAATCGCCGCCCGTCAGCAAGCGCTCGGGGGTATCTTCATTGATGATGTCAAAGGGAATCAGATGGTTCGGATCGCTGAGCTGAACGAACCCCTGAACGTCAACGCTGCCGTCACCGTCTTCAGACCCGATGAAGCTGGGGTCGACCTGATAGAGCCGCAGCAGATAGTCAGTGCTATTAGATTGGCCACCAAAACCGTTGTCTGACAAAAACCAGAAGGTCGATCCATCGCTATCGGGGGCAAACTGCACTCCGCTAAAGCCCTGAACCGGGGGGCCATCAAAGGGGCCAGTGCGATCGTTCGCAGCAATGCCTACTCCAGTGGGGGGACCAGCAGCGAAAGTATCAGCTGGCAGAGAGGCAAACCCGGTCAATTTAGATGCCATATTCTTAGCTTCTCCAAATACACAAACAGCCCGAGAAAAACTCTGAATCATGGCTCAAATCAATCAAGCAAAATGAGGCGAATCAGCAAGAGCCAGGAGACAAGATTTTTGGGCTTGCTCATGATTTTCTCGAACTATAAGTGGCAGTGTCTCATGGGATTTTTAAGGGATAGCCAATATCAGTTTAATGAAGAGTTGGGATTTGCTTATCCTTGATCTGCATCCATTTCTAAATTCGGAGAATCCGGCAGCAAAGATTAGCTTTAAAGCGCTCGAAAATCATTCAAAACCTCAGGAAAGATACAGGGAAAGATGGTTTCAGTGATACCTAAACCGCACCGTAGAAGGTTTTCGATAACCATAGAG
>JBCBJQ010000081.1:0-26866 GCA_038523235.1 Cyanobacteria bacterium J06626_4 | reverse complement strand
TGAACGACAGTAATAGATTAAACAGGAAGTCTGTAGTCCATGAGCGGCAAAAGTTCTTAATGTCGGCCTTAGAATAATCAGGAGACAATTTTCTCAAATTCTCAACGAGCACCCCCGCAAGTCTTAAATGTTGAAATTCATTAACTGTCGGACAAAAGCAATAAGCATTTTCAGTCATGTCTGCCATTGGGAATAATTAGTTTTCTCTGACTTGATGCTTGACTTTATTTCGTGAGTATTCGGAGCTTCCATCATTGAGACGACGCTAGCCACCGAAAAGAGCCGGAGAGTTGAAAAGAATTTGGCAAACAAGGCAGTCCGAAAGAGGTAAGGATGCATTCTAGTAGTAGATGAAGTATCAGATATCACCCATGTGGTTCTCCAGCTTTTTTGAGACAGACAGCACCCTTCTGACTAACGTGAAACTCGCTGACGCAGGGTACAGTTGAAGCACTCTATTCGGTTGGTCTTGCCGCTATCCTTGCCAACCGCTCGATGACGTTTGCGGGAAATCACCGTTGCATAGGCATTTTAGAAGTCGGTGTAGACTACTACACTGACAGTAGAGAAGCGGCAGGGATGGTCACAAGGCCTGGGCTCCGGCTCGACTTCGACCACCGATGTGAACAACAATCTCGCGACTCCCGGCATCGCTGGCCAGCCAAATCTATTGCTCGTTGCCTTTATCGCCGACGAATGACCAGGCCTCGTCACACTGGAGCATCAATCAGTCTTTTTCTGGGGTGAATACTGAGCTGACGAGGGACGGCTGCATATTTGTGGTTAACGTAATTCTGTAGCCAAAGCTCTGAAACATCTTTCACTCGGGCAATACTTACCAAAGGTAGCTTCTCCAACAGAAGCTTATCGATGAGTTACTTAGTGGCCTCATCAATGATCTTGTTTTCGGGATACTCAACAAACTGACGTCCACGGGCTTTGCACTTATGAGGTCCGCGCTACGAGAATTGGCCAACCAGGTTGAGCAGATTTTTCGTTTCCTACAACGAAACAGCTCTGTCTGGATGTCTCTTCAGAGCAGATGTCATCAGATAGATGCCGCGATCGAGCCTGTATGAACAACAGTAATAAATTGAGAATGGGAGATTATGAGCTATGAGCGGCAAGAGCTTTTGATATCGACCTCAGAATAAGCAGTCAAAGAAGAGGGCGAGATAGCTTGAGTAAATTGAACTCGTGCCCGGTTGTAGGGAATCGCTATTCTTTTTGACATGATTTTTCCGAGCTTTCTCTTGATACGTGGGAAGGTTGAGCGTTGACCGTCTTCAATCTCAGCCTGTTGTTTGAAGAGAGCCTCAAGTTGTGGCGTGAGCTCAGCCTTACCGTGTTCTATATTCCATTTGATGACGCGATCATCAAAGAAATTCAAGCCAGGCATCTCGTCTCTATAGACCGAGAAACCGGTTTTATGAGCAGCTAGAGCCATTGCATAAGTCGGATGTCTATGCATCCCTAAAGTGTCTGCATAGATGGCTAATTCTCCCCACAAATTCAAGAAATCTTGCTCTCGACCTTGATCCCTCGTGACTACGAACAAAAATTCATTAATAAATTTCAGATCGGGCGAACTCATATCAACACCTACTTGTTTCGCCATCTGGTGAACGATCTGTTGCTTTCTGAGCTTTTGTTTAGAGGGTTTTTTGAGCCGATCCTGCATATGCTTTTGGAGACTTCCACAGCTTCTAGCCGCGATGCCTGGATGGAACTTCAGATCAGGCGGCAGCGGGGATAATATTCTGACATCTGAATCGATAACAATCACACTTTCTGAAATCGATAAACCATAGTTGATGGCAAACCTTCTTTCATGATGAGGCTCTACGCCACGACACCGATGCTTAATAGCAATGACGTTTGATTGATCCTTAAAGAAGTCAGGTTGATTAGTGACAATAATCAGCTTAGAGTCAGGAGAGAATTTACTCAAATCCTCAACGAGCAACCGCGCAAGCTTTAAGTATTGTGATCCATAAACTGCGGTGCAAAAGCAATAAGCATTTTCAGTCATGTCTGCCGGGGAAATAATTGTTTTTCTCTGACTTGATATTTGATTTTATTTTGCCAACCCAAATAATCTGCTTGTTATGTTCCTATGGCTCATTGCTTTCAGGCTGTATCCATCAACTCATTGCCAGCCGCTGAAAAGGACTACCGTGACAACTGCAACAGTCAAGTGTTGCCATAGTTAAGACGTTTGGGCACTACTCTAGGCAAGAGTTCCCATTAATTTAAGTGGGCCATCAACTTGACGCCGAACACTTCTTCAAACCAGAGTTTTTTATCTTGCAGGTTCCACATCTCAGAGGAGCAGTCGTCGAGGGGAGAGGCTGCTTTGACATCCAGGTGTAGGGTTTTATTGGTGCCGTTAAAGTAATAGTCCACTGCTTTGACTGCACCAATGCCACGGCGATCTAGCGCGACGGCAATGCGCACCATCGCACTGAGTTCGGTCACCAACTGCCGATGATATTTGGTGATGAGGTTGCGGTAGTTGTCGTGCTTTTTCTTGGGGAAGCTCTTGCGGTGATAGCGGGCAACGTTGGCAATCACTTCGATCTCCGTCTCGGTGTAGCCCAGTAGTTCACCATTGCGAATCAGATAATAGGAGTGCTTGTGGTGGCTAGAGTGGCTGATGTAGTGTCCAGCATTGTGCAGAATTGCCGCCGCCCATAGCAACTCTCGTTCGGCATTCCCCCAGTTGTGCAGATGGCCCTTGGTGGCATCAAAGAGCGCCAGTACAAAATCAGCCACGCGATCGCTGGCGGCCCGAGGCACGTGATATTTATCGGCCGAAGCCCTGACGCTACGCTCGCGCACTGAACTTTGAAACTGCATGCGATCTTCGATCAGGCCGCGACTGAGCATCCAGTCCACCACCACGCCTTCCCGCAGAGCCCGCTCACAAATCGTCAGGGTGTCAGCCCCAAGCATCGCCATCGTTTCCTGCAAAATGATGGCACCGGGCACAATGATTTCTGCCCGTCGAGGTGACATCTCCGGCAGTTCTAGTCGTTCTGCCAGGGTCATTTTACGCAGCCGATCAGTCCATGACTGCAGCTCTTGAAAGCTCATCTGGAAACCATTGAGGGGTTCTGGTACCAAGCCGAGGCGTTCAAAAGCCACCAGGGTGGCCAAACATTCCGCAGTGCCTGAGGTGCCAACTAACCGCATAGATTCTTGCGGATCGAGCTGCCGCTTGAGATCTTCCACAGACGGCTCCATGCGTCCCCGCACATAAGCCGACAAATAGGTGAACTCTTCATCGCTGATGGGATCGGTAGAGACAAAGCCTGCCATCAGCCGTACCGCACCGACCTTGGTGCTACTCAAAAATCGATGGGCTTCTCCTGTGCCCAGAAGCAGCTCCGTCGAGCCACCACCAATGTCAATCACGGCATGGGGCCGGTTATGAAATTCCATGCCTGAAAGGACACCGAGATAAATACGGCGAGCTTCTTCGGTGCCAGAAATCAGGTTGATGGCTAGGCCGACTTCTTGTTTGACCTGTTCAATAAAAGCTTGACCATTTTTAGCCTCTCGGACAGCGCTGGTGGCGACAGCGACGATATCTTCGGCTCGGAGGCTTTCGGCCAAGGCTCGACAGCGTTTGAGGGCGGCAATGGCCCGCGCGATCGCGTCTTCTGACAGGTTGCCATCCTCCGAAAAATCACCCAGCCGCACCGTATCTTTTTCGCGATCGATGATGGTGAAGGCCGGCAGGGCCGACTTGATTTTGACGACCACCATGTGGATCGAGTTGGTACCCACGTCGATCGCCGCCAAAATGCGATCGCGCTGCAGATCAGGCGCTTGCAATTGATAGGGGTAAGGCACGGTAACTCGCTGCGGGGGAGAGATCGAATGAACCATAACCAGGAATGCAAACATTGTTTCACATCCTACAGGTGATGTTGGGAAGATCCGCAGATCTACAGACGCATTCCTATCCGTCCCTTTACAAATAGCGCTGGGAATTGACTCGCGCTTTAACCTCTACTTACTAGAGCTTCGATCGCTTTGGCATGGCTAGGTAAAGCAGCGGTTAATACGTCGCTGCCCGCAGCCGTGATCAACACGTCATCTTCGATGCGGATGCCCCGAACGTCTTGAAACTGCTGCAGTCGTTCCCAGTCCACTAAGGTCTGGTACTGAGAGCGTCGCGCTGGATCTTGCAAGATGCCGGGCACTTGATAAAAGCCGGGTTCAATGGTGACGATCATCCCAGCTTGTAAAGGGCGATCAAGACGAAGAAATTTCAAGCCAAAGCGATCGCTGCGGTGGCGATCGGGCGCATAGCCGGCTAAATCACCCAAGTCTTCCATGTCGTGCACGTCGAGCCCGAGTAAATGGCCAATCCCGTGGGGAAAGAACAGCGCGTGAGCATCTTGCTCAACAAGGGACTGGGGCTGACCTTGCAAAATCCCCAAGTCAACGAGCCCCTCGGCTAGCACGTGACAGGCTAGCAGGTGCAGTTCGCGATACTCCACTCCGGGGCGAGCAGCGGCGATGGCGGCATCATGGGCCGCTAACACGATGTCATACACCGCGCGCTGCGTCGCCGAAAACTCACCGGTCACTGGCCAGGTGCGCGTAATATCCGAGGCCCAGCCCAGCGGCGACTCGGCTCCCACATCTGCCAGCAGCAGATCACCCGACTGCAAACGATGTCGGTAGTGTTCGTTGTGCAGCACCTCCCCGTGCGTGGTCACAATGCTGTTATAGGCACAGGCCATGTCTTCGCCCATGATCACAGCTTCCATCGCGGCCCGCACGGCGGCTTCGGTTTTGCCCACTGCCGTCGCCGCCATCCCGGCTTTGTGAGCCTGCACTGAGACAGTGGCGGCTTGGCGCATAGCCGCGATCGCCGCTGCATCGTGGGTGAGGCGCAGCGCGGTGATGGCCTTTGCTAAGGCGTGATCGCGGGCAGGATGAATCATTGAGCGTAGGGTGAGCTGCTCAGCGGCAGTGGCCGCATCCTGCACCATGAGTGTGGCGGCATCCGGTGCCAACTCGGCTAGGTTGCTCAAGGGCAAGGCCGCATCGGCGCCAATTTGCTCAGCGATCTGTTCCCGTGAGGGCGATGGCCCATGCCATAAGGCCGACTCGGGTGTAGTGTCATCCATCAGCAGCGTCAGCCGTCCCCCCTCTAGATGAATGGCTGCCTGCATGAGTGGCAAACCGGCGAAGTACAGAAAATGGCTGTTGGCTCGAAACGGGTAGGTGTTGGCCGGAAAATTTCTCGCGCTCGACTGCCCTGACCACAACACCACAGGAAAATCGATCTGCTTGGCTAGCTGCTGCCGTCGCTGCCGTAAGGTATCAGCCAGGGAAGACGAGATCGCGGGCATCGCAGTCATAAGCACACCAGAGAAACAAGAGGAGTCATTAAAGCGTAAAAGATCCCCCCGGAGGACGCGTCATTAAACTAACAACTAACAACTAACAACTAACAGGGTTGAGGTTAGACCTTTCCGCACCCATCCCATGCACCAGGGGCTGGAGACGAAGCACGGCAGACACACTGTAAATACTGGCAGACCCTAGATGGGGACAATCCTGAGTTGTCCAGCCCATGCTTGGAGCGAATAACAAGATCTCAAAATCAAGGTGTTTACATATTTCAATATTTCTATATAGTACATTTTTACTATTTTAGATGCTAAGATGCGCCCGTAGGTTTTTCGTCGAGGTGGGGTATGCCTTCTTTGCTGCTGCGTCCAGGGGTAACCGTCCGGTTGAAAAAGCAGCCCCGCCACGTACCCGATTTTCTCGTAATGGCCTGTGAGAGCGATCGCGCCTGGATTCGTCAGCCTGACTGGCCTCAGCACATTCAGCTTTGTGTCCGCGTCACGCAACTAGCCGTGCCCTTTCTCCAAGTCCTGCAACAGACGACTCATTAATGTGTGCTAGCCCTCCTTGGCACACTCAACACCACTGCTAGGATGACGAGTGGGAAATTCGGGGACTTTCTATGATTCCTGCTGATACTGCTGAGACTCAGATTTTGGATCTGGTCGTACCGCTCGACTCGCGGCGTGACTGTGAAACGGTGGCCTTGCTCGAAGCCAGTGGACGCATTTTGTCGGAGTCGGTCGTCAGTCCCCTCGACTTCCCTCACTGGGATAACTCGGCGATGGATGGCTATGCCGTACGGTATGAGGACGTCAGTGCTGCTGCGGCTAGGACACCCGTCGAATTGACCGTGGTAGAAGAAATACCCGCTGGTAAATCTCCCACGCAGGCGTTGATGCCGGGCCAATGCGCTCGCATTTTGACCGGGGCGATGGTGCCGTCGGGGGCTGACACCATCGTGATGCAGGAAAATACTCAGCGGACGGGCGATCTCGTCCAAATATTGAGTGCCCCTGCCCCGAGAGCCTTTGTGCGCCAACAGGGAACGTTCACTCAGGTGGGCGATCGCCTCCTCTCCGTCGGGAATCTGGTCACCGCGCCGGAAGTGGCTGTACTGGCGGCGGCGCAGCGATCAGCGGTGCAGGTTTATCGGCGACCACGCATCGCCATTCTCTCCACCGGTAACGAACTTGTCTCGCCCGAGGTCACGCTGCAACCCGGGCAAATTGTCGATTCCAATCAGTTTGCCTTGGCGGCCTTAGTGCAACAACTGGGGGCCATGCCGCTGTGTCACGGCATTGTGCCTGATGACCCTGCCAAACTGCAGCAGGCAATGGCAACGGCGGTGGCTGAAGCCGATATGGTGCTGTCTTCGGGCGGCGTGTCGGTCGGCGATTATGACTATGTAGATCAAATTTTGGCTGATCTGGGGGCGACCATCCACATTCGCTCAGTTGCGATCAAACCCGGTAAGCCTCTAACCGTAGCGACCGTGGCGCCAGGGGCACCACCCCGACTCTATTTTGGCTTGCCAGGGAATCCGGCCTCGGCTTTGGTCAGCTTTTGGCGGTTTGTGGCTCCAGCCATTCGCAAGCTGTCGGGTCGCAGTGGCCCTTGGTCTGCCCCCTTTGTGACCGCGCGATCGCGGCAGCCACTTAAAGCGGGGGGCAAGCGAGAGACGTATCTCTGGGGGCAGCTTTATGCCACCTCAGCGGGGTTGGAATTTGGTCTGGCTCAGGGCAGTCATAGTTCTGGCAATCTGATTAATATCACCGGCACCCAAGGGCTGGCCGTCGTGCCCATTGGCGTCACTGAGTTAGACGCCGGCTCAACCGTCCGAGTGTTATGGATGGGGCACGATTTGCAGACGGCGTAGGGCGGGAACGCTGCTCAGAAATTGCTCAATTCCAACTCTGAGACGGCTGGCGATCACCAGCACCGCCTCCGACAGTCCTAAAAAATCCCGTAAAACCAGCCAGACTCAAGGCGTTTCGCTGACATCATTTCCCTGATGTAGCGACACTTTTTATCAGGGCGTGGCAGCGCGAGACTGCGGCGATCGAGACGCTATTTCCGAGTAACACCTTAACTTGCCGTCGGACTAGACGCTTCTACCAGATCATCGGCTTCGTCATCGGCGACAGCCACTTCCGCCATCCGAATAATGTCTTGTCGAGGATTGGCGTGAGTAATGCTCACCTGCAGCCGTTCTCCTAGCTCCACCTTGCGTTCAAAGCGCATTGGCAGCTCGAGTCCGAGATCCTCAAACATGACCAACCCTAAGCGATCGCCTTCCCGCAGCCACCGCAATAGAATCACCGACCACAGATGATCGGGACCTTGGCGACGCAAATATTCCAGTGCCCAATAGCGTTTGGTCTGACGTTCGACGAGCACCGCCTCATAGGCCGCTGAACTGGCCCCTTGGGTCAGCTCGGTGATCTCGTCGGAGGAAAAGGGTAACGGCTCGCCGCGCAGATGGGCTTTGATTTGAAAATGGGCCAGTAAATCGGTATAGCGGCGAATCGGCGAGGTAACCTGGCTGTAGCCTTCCAGACCCAGCGTGGCGTGGCGAGCGGGCGTGATGCCCATCTCGCTGCGAGGCATACAGCGACGAATAGCCGAGTAGCGGACTAGGGCCGACGGCAACTGCATCAGCTCCTCTTCCGGGGGCAGTTCTGGCTGAGGCTGGCTGCGAAAGGGCATCGCCAGGGCATGATCTTGACCATAGCGAGCCGCGACCTCTCCGGCTAAAATCATCATCTCGGCGACCAATTCCCGCGAACCAGAATCGTCCAACACCTTGATGGAAATGGAGTCTTGCTCAGCTTCTTGCTGCACTCGGATCGAAGACTCGGGCATGTGAATATTGATTGCGCCCTGCTGATCGCGCCAGTGCGATCGCACCTTGGCCCAGTGGGCAATCGCCAGTAGCTCAGGCTCTGCCTCAATGCCTAAATCCAACATTTCATCGACATCTTCATAGGTAAGGCGATAAGTCGGCTTAACTAAACTGGCGGTAATGCAATAGTCGGCGATCGCTCCGGCTTCACTCAGCACCACACCAAAGCTGAGGCCGCAGTGCACTTCACCCTGAATCAGGCTCATCGGCCCGGTCGCCAATTCTAGGGGAAACATAGAGACCATGCCCGTCGGCAAATAAACCGTGGTGCAGCGGCGGCGGGCCTCTAGATCTAACTCATCGCCCGGAATCATCCAGCGGGTCGGGTCGGCAATGTGAACCCACAGTCGCTGCCGCCCGTCTGGCAAGGTTTCGAGACTTAGGGCATCGTCAATCTCGCGGGTGCTCTCGTCGTCGATGGTGTAAGTTTTGAGCGCAGTCAAATCGAGCCGATTGGTATCGGCGTCCGGCGGTGGATTGCTCAGGCGATGCTGCGCCATGGTAAGAACAGCCTCAGAAAAGTCCACGGGAATTTGCCGCCGACGTAGCTCCAGGTTCTCATGAACCTGCCACCGTCCTAAATCGACCAATAGCTCAAATGCGGCCTCGGCACTCGCTCCCCGATTTAGGGCCGAGAGAGCTTCTTGCGCTGGGGCCTTTTGGTTCGATTCGTCTCCCAAAAGCGCTAATTTTTCGATGGCTTCCAGGCGCGGGCGATCGGTCTTCTGCCATTCTACTGATTCGCCTGCGAGACGTTGGCGCACCCGCTCCAAAAAACCGTCCCATTCTGCCTGTCGCTGCGCCTCTTTCTCGATTTGATGCAGCAGCTCTTGCACTTGGCTGGCCGGTCGGGGCTCGTAGCGATCGCCCTTCTTTTTGAAAAAAGTCTTGTCGGCAGATAGCAGCCGATGAGCAGCATAACAAAATGCCGCTGTTTGGTCAGAAAACAACAGCAGGGCTAAAGCCGCTGCGTCGGTAGATTCTTCACTGTCTCTCAAAAGTTCCCAGGCGACCTGCAGGCTGCTGGGGTCGATGTAGCCCTCGGCCTCCCCAGAGATTGCGGGCAGGTCATCGGGCTCAAAGGTCGCGCTGGGAAACTGAAACGTCAGGGAGCGGGGATGAAGCGTGTGAGACTGACCGTGGCCATCAAGGACAATCCAATTTTTCTTGCCTTCGGGCCGATCTAAAACACCTAAGCGAGGACTGCCCTTGACTTGGAACTCGACCAGTGTCCCCTTTTCCACAGCCTCAATTTCCCTTGCTAGCGCAACGACATCCCTAGCTTATCTGGTAATGGGCTTAGCCTTCGCGGTTCACATAGGGCAACAGTGCTAACATGCGGGCCCGCTTGATCGCGGTCGTCAAGTCACGCTGCTGCTTCGCAGTCAGACCGGAAATGCGCCGGGGCAAAATCTTGCCGCGCTCAGTGACAAACTTGCGGAGCAAATCAACATCTTTGTAGTCAATGGGGTCTCCGGGCTTGATCGGAGAGAGACGACGACGGAAATATGCCATTGGAGAGGTACCTACTGTTTACTTGCGGTTTATTAGCAATGAATGGACTACTTAATTTCTTTATGCACGGTGTGCTTGTTGCAGTGGGTGCAAAACTTCTTGAGTTCGATGCGGCTGGGAGTGTTGCGACGATTTTTCTCAGTGGTGTATCGAGACACGCCGTTCGACCGCTTGTCGTTGTTGGTGCGACACTCCGTGCACTCAAGGGTAATTACTAAACGAACGCCTTTAGCCATGACAGATTAGATCAGCCTTAAACAATTAAGAGACAGAATCTCCTATTATTTCACGCCGATTCTGATTGTGCAAACTTGATTTTCAAGCCATGGTCGCTTGGGGCACTAAGGCTGCTTCTGCTCGACGCCGAAGCCCGCGAGCAGCACGGTTTCTAGCGGTGCGTGGTCAACTGGCGGACGCTGGTAGTTTAAGATGCGGCGGATGCGCAGATCGGGGTTGACCAAGGTAATGGAATCCACTGAGATGACTTTGGTATAGCGGGTAGTCATCAACAGTTCACGATCGCTCAACCCATAGCGAAAGTGGGAAATAATCGGTCGATCCTCTTCGTAGGCGCGATCGCGCAAATAGTCGCCTTCCAAACAGCCATCGCCTTCGAGCTTGGGCACAAACAGCAGCCGCAGTTCTTGGCTAACTTCTTCACCCTTTTCCGAGACGGTATGAAAGCCGAGGCGAAAGCCGGGAAGGCTATCGATGTGATCGACGTCGCCATATTGATTGTCATCCAGCACCTTTTGTTTGAGGTCAGGGGTGATGGGGGCGACGGTGAATTCCGTACGCGATCGCTCGATTTCTTGATGGGAGAGGTAGTGGTAGGTGCGCTCTGAAGCCCACTGACCCACACAGCAGTCAAAAAAATTGTGGAAGGTCTGGATGTCCATAGGGGCGCTCTCCCGTCAGCTCACTTTCCCAGCATGGTAAGACATCGGTCGTTGCTTTCCCACCGGTGAGGGTGGCTCAGGTGTTGTCCAAAGAGTTCAGTGTCCACAGAGTAAAGACCAAGCCCACAAAGTGAGCCAGCAAAATATTGGTATTGGCCTGAATGATAAAAATATCCAGCGGCTGCACGTATTGGCTGACACTGCTGCCAGCGCCAAACACGGCAGCGCCCTGGGGTTGGGAGAGAGCCTTGGCTAACAACGCACCCACGGTCGCCTCGGCCCCGATCAGAGTGAGCAGCATGCCCCCCAGGCTAATGAAGAGGCCGATCTTGAGAATGCGAATGGCGGCTTTGGGTTTGGGTCGCTTAGCATTATCGGCACTGCGGAGGAGTCGCCCAATCCGCGTGTAGCGATAGGCCCAAAAGGCCCCGACAAACACGGCCACCTGGCCAATGGTGGTAAAAAACAGGCCCGCCCCCGCACCGGGATCAGGGCTAGCGGTGCGAGATGACACGCTGGCGATCGCAAAAATCAGGGCCAAACTGGCGATCACGCCCAACACAATTTGCGCCCAAAAGCTAATCCATCCAAACCGGCGAAATGCACCAGAAATGCGACGGATGGCAGGTGGCAATGAGTATTCCAGTTCGGCAGTCATGGGCTTGGGGATCACCTCTTGAGGGCGCTGATGGGCGACACTGAGCCAACACCGCAGTCATCGACGCGGAGGTTCAGGCATTAACGATGATCTTAGACCAGTCTCTCGCTGATCTTCCCATTTGGGAAAAGAGCGGCACAATAGTTAAAATGCGCATCGGTATGGAGGCCAGCCTGAATGTCGCGCTCTTTTGACGACTATACGGATCAGATTATTGATTTGGTGGCGCGATATCGCGATCGCGTCGATTTTTTGGCCATCCGCCTCGAAGAGTCCGAAGGCACCGACATTTTGCTGCGCGGCGGTAAAGTCGAAACCCTCAGCGAAGGCATTGACTTGGGGGGGCAGGTGCGGGCCTGTCATCGCGGCGGTTGGGGCTTTGCCAGCTTTAATCACCTGGCGGGATTGGTGGAGCATATTGAAGGGGCGATTTTAGCAGCGCGGCTCGTGGGCGATGACGAAACGCTGTTAGCCCAGCTGAATCCCATTCAAACGCAGTACCGCTTTGCCATGACCGGCAGCAGCCCTCGCGAGATTTCGCTAACGCGCAAAAAAGCGCTGTGTGCCCACTATGACGACATCTTGCAAAGCGTTGATGATCGCATTGCCACCACTTCAGTGCGCTACAACGATGCCACTCAGCATATTTTGCTCGTGACGTCAGAGGGCACTCAGATTGAGCAAAGCTGGTCAGATATGGAAATTCGTTTAGCCGCGACTGCCCGCAATGGCGAAACGGTGCAAACGGGCCGCGAGACGAATGGCTCACGGCAGGCCTTTGAAGACCTGGAAAGTTTAGATGGCCAGGTACATAGCGCAGCCGAACGGGCGATCGCAGCCCTTGATCTGCCGCCAGTCAAAGGCAATACCTATGAGGTAGTGATTGATCCCATCCTGACCGGGTTGTTTGTGCATGAAGCCTTTGGGCATCTCTCTGAGGCCGATATGGCCTATGAAAATCCGGATCTGCTGGAGGTGATGACGCTCGGGCGGCGGTTCGGCCCGAAGAATCTACAGATTTACGATGGCGCTGCTTTGGCCGGTCATCGCGGTAGTTACCAGTACGATGACGAGGGCTGCCCAGCAACGACCACGCAATTGATCGAAGATGGCGTCCTCGTGGGCCGACTGCATTCCCGCGAGACGGCGGGCAAACTCGACGAAACACCCACAGGAAATGCCCGCTGTTTGAGCTATCACTATCCGCCCTTGGTGCGCATGACCAATACGTGGATTGGCCGAGGCGAGACGCCCGCCGCTGATTTACTGACGGATATTGAAGAAGGGGTCTATGCCAAAAACTGGCTGGGCGGCATGACCAATGGCGAAATGTTTACCTTTACCGCGGGCGAAGCCTGGATGATTCGCGGTGGCGAACTGGCCGAGCCGGTGCGCGATGTCACCCTCTCGGGCAACGTGTTTCGCACGCTGGCCGACATTGAGGGCATCGGCGACGACTTTTACTGGGATGAGTCGGGTGGCTGTGGCAAAGGCGGTCAGAGTGGCTTGCCAGTGGGCTGTGGCGGGCCCAGTCTGCGCATTCGTAATGTGGTGGTAGGGGGGGAAGCGTAACCACGGTGATGCGCCTATCCCAGGGGCAGCTGACCCTGCTGGAGTATTGCCCTCGGCGGTTTCAGCACTCGATTTTAGAGTCGCTGTCGGTGCCGTCGTCGCCGACATTACTCGCGGCGCAGCAGTGGGGCGATCGCTTTCACTTGCTAATGCAGCAGCGCGAGATGGGGTTGCCCATTGACCCAGTGCTGGCCCATGATGACGAACTGCAAACCTGTGTAAGTCGCCTGCAGGCGGCAGCGCCTGACTTATTTGACTCGGCGGATGAAAGCTGGCGGCAAAGCGAGCATGAGCGATCGTTTGCGCTAAACGGCTACTGGTTTACCGTAGTGTATGACCTGCTGCGTCAGTGGAACGCGGCTTCGTCCCCTGGTGACCGGGCCGAAATCATCGACTGGAAAACCTATCTCAAACCCCAAACCGCAAAGTTTCTGCGGCAAGAATGGCAGACGCGCCTTTACCTCTACAGCTTGGTCGAGACGACGGACTATCGTCCTGAGCAAATCTCGATGACCTACTGGTTTGTTCGAGTGACTGATCCGGAAGCCCCGCAACCCACACCGCAAAAGGTCTGTTTGCCCTATTCTAACCAAGCGCATCAAGCTACCCATCGGCAGCTCACCCAGCTCACTCAGCAGCTCACCGCCCTACTAGAGGGGGGCATGCCGTTTCCTCAACTGCCCATTGATAGCCCGAAATGCACAGACTGTCCCTTTGCGGTGCGCTGTCAGCGCGGCCTAGCGCACTCTGCCGAGGCGGGGGAACTACCTGCTTGGGAGGCGATTAGTGAGATTGCTCTGTAAGCACATCTGGACTCATCGTGAATCAGTTCAGGCAGGCGTCGCATCTCATGATCTGAGTTATTCCGGCGTCTCTTGCAGATCGGGCTGCTCTTCCGGCAAAATGGCCCCTTCAACCGGGCAGACCTGCAGACAGATGCCACAGTCAATGCAGGTCGAAAAGTCGATCCAATACCAGTCGGTGCCTTTTTTGTTTTTACCCGGCCCTTCGTGGATGCAGGCGACGGGGCAGGCATCAACACAGTCGGCGACGCCTTCGCACACATTGGTCACAATTGTGTGAGACATAACACTCCTTTATTCGCGGCTTGAGACAGGGGTTGTCATACCCCCAGCCTATTTCCTGGGAATTAATTTTCCGCAGAGAAATTACAGCTACTTTAGTTTACCGTTTCAATCGCGGGGGGGCTGTCCTCGGTAATCCAAGCGATGCGACTGATACGGCGATCGCGGGCGCGATCGCGAATGATGGCCGCGTCGTCCTCCGGTTCTAGATACAGCTCAACCCGAACCAATGCGTTGCCCTCGCGAATGGTTTGCGCATATTGAAACGCGGCCAGTGCAGCCTGAGGCGTTTTAGGGACAACGAGCCAGTCGCTAGCCGGGGTGGCGTCGGGCAAATGCCCTGTCCCCAACAGGGCTTGATGCAGACTTTCCACATTAAACATGAAGCCGATGCCCGGGTAGCTGCGGCCCTTCGGATCGAACACCCCCAGCAGATTGTCGTAGCGGCCCCCTTTGCCGACCACCTGGCGGCCTTGGGGCGTATTAGCCACGACCTCAAATACCATGCCGGTGTAGTAATCGAAAGATTGAATCAGGCTGAGATCCAGGATAAACGACTGGTCTGGATCGGCACTTTGCAACAGTTCGACTAAGGACTTCAGCTCATGGACAATCGCCTGCTGGTCAGACGTCAGATCGAACTGGCTCACAGCTTGCAACACGTCCTGCGGGCGGCCCCTAAGATCGAGCATTCGTAGGGCGCGCTGCCGCAGCTCATCGGCAACATCCAGGGTTTCTAGCGTGATGCGGTCCAAATGGGCAATCGCCTCCCGCACGGTTTTCCGCAGCGGTTGCGGAAAGGCTTCCAGCAGTGAACGCGTCAGTCCCGCATTGCCTAAGATTAGCTGCCAGTCGGTGAGCTGCAGCGTGTTCACACAGCTCAGCAGCAGTCGAATCGTTTCGGCATCAGACAACAGCCCCCGCGTACCCAGCAGCTCGACCCCGGCCTGATAGTATTCTTGCTGACCCGCTTGGGTGCCGGTTTTGGCGCGGCTAAAAACGTTAGCCGTGTAGTAAAGGCGTTGAGGATAAGTAACTTGCGCCATGCGAGTCACTGCGGCTCTGGCGATCGAGGCGGTGAGCTCTGGCCGCAGGCCCAGCCGCTCTTGGCCGTCTCCCTGCAGCTGAATCACCGACGATTGGGCGATCGCCCCGCCCGCCATTAACGTATCTAGGCTTTCGACCGTTGAGGTGATGATGCGGTGATAGCCCCACCGCTGAAACATTTGCTCTAGTCTGCCTTCAATCCAATACTTTTGGGCCACATCGAGCGGCAGCAAATCGCGAGTGCCCGATGGCGGTTGATAACTCATTTACTTTTGCTTGCCCCCAAACAGCCCAAACAGCCCGCCCTTTGACTTTGAGGACTTGGCTTGAGATGCCTTAGACTTGGCTTGGGATGTTGACGCCGTCTTCGAAGCATCGGTCGAACCGGCTGACTCTGACGTGACGTTGAGCTTCGCATCTAACTGTTGGGCTAAGGCATTGCTCGGGTCGATCGCGATCGCCCGCTTCAGGTGAATCTTGGCCATCTTGGCCTGGCCTGCCGCCAGATAATATTCCGCTAAATGGCTATGGCAACGCACATTGGTGGGGTGAGATTTGACCGCCTCTCGCATTTCCATAATGGCTCGAGAATATTCCTTACGGCGAACAAACTCGTTGGCACGATTGAGGTAGCTGTCGATAATCGATTCTCGCTGCCGTTTGGGAGAGAGGGGCACGGTATTTTTTTTCTGGGTCGCGGCTGAGGCATCTCTGGTTGCCGCACCAGGGCGATCACTCGCCGACGTGACAGTCGGTGATGCACCGTTGCTGCTATCCGCTGTGCTGACTAGATAAGCCAAATTCAGCTCGCTAATCTGCCCCGTCACCGCCAACACCTGGTCCAACGAGTCGTATTGCGCTTCTGCCAGTTGTTTCAAGCTGTTGGTATACAGCGGCCCCGCATTTTGACTGCCCACCAAGGCTTTTGCCGGTTCAGAGGTGAGGTTAACCGATGACTGCCCACTCAGCTGCTTGCCCCGTAGTCGCAGCACCACCAAATGCTCCGTCATGGTTTTTTCTTGCGTGAGCGTTTCGTAGGCGGGGTTGACCAGCTTCGACAGCAGCTCGTTGGCCTGCTGCTTTTCGGCATCGGTGCCGGTGCGCAAGCTATCAGGGTGTAGTTTGCGAGCAATCTTGAGATATCGTTTCCGAATCTGTTTGGCATCAGCGTCGATTGAGACACCCAAAATCGCATGGTAGTCAGTTAAGTCAAATTGAAACAAACCCTGTTCAATATTCATAGCTGGTGGTGTCTCCCCCGCCTAATGAGGCATTGGCTGGCTGTCTACAGGCGATGCATCATCCAAGTCTTCAGCAATTGGCTGGAAATTGGCTAGCAACTTTACTGTTAAAGATCTTATCGATAGTTGTCTCAATAACGGTTAAAAATTTTCCCTATTCAGAGATCGTGATCGGGTGAAAATGCTCTAAGGGTTCTATTTGTTCTAACACTTGGCTAAGGATAGTGTGGATGTGACCATTTGTGGCCAAAATTCTGCCTGACGGCAAATCAAAGGCCGTTTCGTCATAGGCGGTCACGCATCCGCCGGCCTCTTCAACCAGCACAACCCCGGCGGCCAAATCCCACGGTGAAAGTCCTCGCTCCCAATAGCCATCTAGGCGGCCACAGGCCACGTAGGCGAGGTCAATTGAGGCCGCACCGCCGCGCCGCACGCCCTGAGTTAAATGGGTCAAGTGGCAAAACTCGGCATAGTTATTGTCGACTCGCTCATGGCGATCGTAGGCGAATCCGGTGACGAGTAGACTGTCAGCCAATTTGGCGGTGTTTGAGACGCGAATCGAGAGTCGATTCAACGTCGCCCCCTGCCCTTTGGCGGCTCGAAACAAATCCTCGCGAAAGGGGTCAAAAATTGCCCCAACGGCAGGATAGCCATCAATCAACAGGCCAATCGATACGGCTGAAAAAGGATATTGATGAGTGTAGTTCGTCGTGCCATCGAGCGGATCGATCGCCCATAAAAAGGGACTGTCTGCGGTGGTGCCCATCGCACCGGACTCTTCCGCCAGGATGGGATGATCGGGCAAGTGACGGTGCAGCACGCCCAAAACCACGGCTTCGGCAGCTTTATCGGCCTCAGTGACCAGGTCACCGGGTCGGCCTTTTTGCTCAATGTGCTCGAGCTTGCCCCAGTAATTTTGCAGCACTGCGCCCCCAGCGAGCGCCGCCTCAGTGGCGACCTCCAGGTAGCGGCTCAGATCCTGCTTACTCACGTCAGTCATGGCAGCCTTTTCGTGCAGCATAGTGTCTAGTCTAAGGGGCAGGTGATCGCTTTAGTTTAAGGAGCGGGCGATCGCTGGCGAAAGGTCTCAGGTGTTTCTCGCAGCGGCTTGTTTGGATTCCAAATGCCCCGCCCCAATAGCCGGGCCGCTTCCTGAGCGTAAAGCAAGTCGAGCCCATGCTGCAGATGGGGCAGCTCGGCGGCGTCCAAATAGGCACAGCCCTGTTCTAAAGTCGCCGCATTGATCAGCTCGCGTCCCTGCCAGCCGTAAGCCCACAGCCGCTTGTAGACATCGGGCGTCCAGTCGTCAGTTTCCAGGCGAATAACCTGATCTCTGAGGTCAGCCAAACAGTCACGGGCCGCTGCGCCCCAGGGTGCCTGATCGAGATCAGGGGCCTGAATGCCAGTCAGACGAACCGTGGTAATAGGCAGTTCGGGACTCAACTCGGTCAGGAGTTCTAAGGTGTTGCCGCTCTTGGCATAGTCCACAGTCGCGGTCAGGGTCGCATCGGCCCCGTGGCCGCGACTCGTGAGGCCTAAAATGAGTAGCGCGATCGCGCCAACCATCACCCAGCGCAGGTGTAATAAACGATGCCAGATTTGCCGACAGATGTGCTGAATCATCCCAAACATACGGCTGTATCCCGGTGCAATGTCTACGGAGGGTGATTTGGAAACTGAGACCAGCGTGCTCTCTCAACGCTTACCCGTGGATCCGGGTCACCAGAGCCAGCCGTATAGACATTGCCTCATGCCTCAAAACCCTGGATCAGCCCCCCAACCCGCTTCAGTATTCCCCATTTGCCATCAGGGCTTAATCGTCTTCAATGGGCAGTCCAAAGCGGACTTTACCCTTACCAAAGTAGCGCCCAAACTGCAGTTCATAGACTTCGTCTTCGTCTTGAGTCTCGACTTCTAAATCGGTGCGAGGATAGCTCACACACAACAGCGCATACCCCTGCGATCGCAAATCAGGCGAGAGCCCGACCGCTTCTGGTTGCTCTACTTCACCCGAGAGAATCCGCACGGCGCAGGTAGTGCAAGCGCCGTTGCGGCAGGCAAACGGCAGCTTAGCGCCTTGGTTTTCAGCCGTCTGCAAGATATAGCGATCTTCTGGCACCTCAGCGGTGTAGTCAGTGTCATGCTGCCGATGATGAATCGTGATGCGATGGGAGCAAGTCATGCCTTGGGGGAAACTCGATAACAACGGTCGGGATGCGTGAAACTATCCCGCTACCCATCTATCCTCTCATAGGAGTTTGAGTTTGAGCGGGGTTGTCAAGATCGAGAGGCTGCTCTTCTGCCCCCTCACGCGCAAATTTCCAGAGCAGTCGCCCTGCCGCCGCTTCAATTGTTTGATAGTATATTCATCTACGATTTGTTCTTTATGGGCGATCGAGACCTTGGAGAGATGGCCGAGTGGTTGAAGGCGCAGCACTGGAAATGCTGTTTAGAGGCAACTTTAACGAGGGTTCGAATCCCTCTCTCTCCGTTTTCATAATTAGCAGCGTATTGGTCTCAATCAGTCTGGCATTCTGCATGCTCTGAGCATCGATATTTTTGAGCCGAGTCACTGTAGCGCTTGAACTGATGGCCATTACTTCGCTCGCCGCCGCTTTGATTACCGTTCTCAATATTTAGGCAAGAGCACATGAGGGGCTGCCGTCATATGGGCGATCGCTCAGCGGCGCTTCCGTTGCTGAACCCGAGACGGTTGTTGAGCTGATGTGCGTTGGGAGATCGAGCACCAGGCCGAACAAAAAGCCGCTGCCGAGTGATTCATTCAACTCAGCAGCGGCTTGGGATAATCGTTGGCTCTCAGCTCTCGCCTAGAGACCCAAAAACTTATTCGTACAGCCAGCCCTTGGTGCTCGGTTCCCAGCTGGTTAACTCATCTTCTTGGAACCACAACTTAATTTCTTGCTGAGCCGTCTCAATGGCATCAGAACCGTGAATCAAGTTGCGACCAATCGTGATGCCAAAGTCACCTCGGATGGTGCCGGGGGCCGACGAAATTGGGTTGGTCGCTCCAATCAGGGTACGGCCTGACGCTACAACGCTGTCGCCTTCCCACACCATAGCCACGACGGGACTAGAGATAATAAACTCGACCAGACCCGCAAAGAAGGGTTTGTCTTTGTGAACGCCATAGTGCTTTTCGGCTAATTCTCGAGAAACAGCCATGAGCTTCATGCCGACTAAAGTGAAACCCTTGCGCTCAAAGCGGCTAATCACTTCGCCCACCAGCCCTCGCTGAACTCCGTCGGGCTTGATCATAATAAACGTGCGTTCCACAAATATCAGCTCCTAACATGCGGATAACCTTATCTATGCTGTGGAACAAGGTGACGTTTGTAAAGGTTCGGCGGCATCTTTGTCGCCTCAACGACAGTCCAACCGTTGCGCATCACTGGTCTGCCATAAGGTCTGTCTGAGTATTGTGCGCTTGTTCTTCTTGGCATCTCCGGGCTTTGAGAATGTGGAGGTCGTCCCGCAGTGGCCCCCTTAGATTGCCGCAGAAATTCCCTTACCGAGGTTAAGGAACTCACGTTGTTCCAGGGTGGCGTCGATGTTACAACTCCTAAGGGATAGGGGGATTTTCACAAAATCTCTGACTCCGTGCTATCTGTAAATGACCGTTTGTGTAGAGAAATTTGGTGGAATTATGGATCTGATGGGCATGGTGGGTCAGGCGATCGAGCGCTCTGACACAGAAGCTAGCAACGGCTTGATGGGTTCGGTTTTGGGCGCTTTGAATCAGGCCCCAGTGGATAACAACAAAATTGGTGATGTCGCAAGTGGCCTGCAAAAGGAGCTACAGCAAAAAGGCGATGCCAGTTCTTTGATGGGCAGTCTGCAGACGGTGGCAGCAACTGGGGCGGTAGAACAGCTGCTCGGCTCTGAGCAGGTGAGTGCGATCGCCCAGCGGGTGGGTGCAGATCCCGCTATGGTCAAGAGTGTCACGCCGCTCATTGCTCAGTTCTTAGTCAAAGGCTCAAATTCTCAGGGCGAAGGCCTGTTACAAAAGGTGCTCTCGGGAGAGGTTGATTTGGGTCAAATGGCTGGTCTCATCGGGATGGCCAGCAAGTTCTTGTAATAGTGCTTGGGCCTGTGTCGAGAGGCACGATTTATCACCTCACCCTCGCCAGGCTCAAGGAATTGACTCCTGTGATGTGAACGCTTCGGCAGCGCAATTTTTACGGGCATCCTTATGAGCATGGGGAGTAAGGCGATTTAAACGGCAAAAATCCTGAGCGATAAACTACTATGTCAGTCAGTTCGTCACTCAGGATTTTTGCCAAGTTAATGGATGAACTCGCTTTAGGCGACCGGCGTAGGACGGCTACCGACCGAGTGGCGATCAATGACCTGGTCGATTAGGCCATATTCCATCGCTTCATGGGGCGACATAAAGAAGTCGCGCTCAGTATCTGCGGCAATTTTGTCCAAAGGCTGACCGGTATTCTCAGCCAGAGCCTTGTTAAGCAGATCCTTCAAGTAAAGAATCTCTTTTGCCTGAATTTCAATATCAGTTGCCTGACCTTGAGCACCGCCTAAAGGCTGGTGAATCATCACCCGCGAGTTCGGCAAGCTCATCCGCTTGCCCTTTTTACCCGCCGTAAGTAAGAACGCGCCCATGCTCGCAGCCAGCCCAACGCAAATCGTACACACATCAGGACGGATATGGTTCATCGTATCAAAGATGCCAAGACCCGCTGACACAGAACCACCAGGGGAGTTGATGTAGAGGTAAATATCTTTTTCAGGATCTTCAGCTTCGAGGAAGAGCATTTGAGCCACGATTAGATTGGCTGAGTCAGCGGTGACCTCTTGCCCCAGAAAAACAATGCGCTCTCGCAACAGACGAGAATAAATGTCAAAGGCGCGTTCACCACGGCCAGACTGTTCAATAACGGTTGGGATCATCGACGTTTATTCCATCAAAATGCTTTTTATGATTCTACCGATTTGCCGGGCCGGTCAAAGGTTAGATTACCGACCTTCTGTGAGTTCGTTGCCAAAATCCTGGCCAACGAACGGAGCGATCGCCCATCTCCTGAGTTATGACGGTGCCACCGAGACTTACATCAAGGCCGTCACGGTGGCGATCGCATCGCTGAGGTGGCTAACCGCTTGACTGCGCGTCAAAAACTCGCTGTAGTCAGCCACGGTGTCTAAGCCCATCAGGCCCAACATCAGTTCTGATGACAGCCAAAACGTCCCCTTGACTAAAAACTTACGCCAGCGAACAGCGGGCTTTGTCGTTTCTTTTTCAGCCATTGTTCTTAACTACTTATAGCACTGTTAAGAACTGTAAATGTTAGCCATTGATGAAACAATCCGGTTTTTACGCACCCAAGGTACGGGTTTACACCGCCATCCCCAAACTCATTGCTCTTACTGCCAAAGTGATCTTGGCAACGCACCGGAGCCCAGGGGCAGAAGTGCCCTTGTCCCAGGCTCCACAGCCATCGACCATGGTCTGTCAACGAGCGCCGCAGTTCAGTCTAATATCTTGTGCGGTCTGTTAAGCTTCGTCGATTAGACATCCAACACCTTGCCTCTCAATCCTTTTGGGGCTTCTACCTGATAGCGAGATAGCATCGTTGGCAAGATGTCATAGAGCTGCGCCCCTTCGAGGAACTGACCCTGTTTGGGTGATCGCGGGTCATGGAAGATCATGAGGCCAAAGGGGGCATGGTTGGCATCATCGGGGCCGGTGTCATTCTCGACGGTGTAGAGGTCACCGATGCCGACGCTGCCAACAGAGCGCCATGCCAAGTCGTCAAAATAGACGATGAGGTCAGGCGCCCGACCGCGCACCTTTTGATAAATCTGCTGGGGTCTAAAGACTTTGATGTTTAGCGGAGCCCCCGTGGGCGTCGTGAGTTGCGCAAGTTTTTCAGCTAGTTCATGTCGCAGGGGTTCATAGTCCGTCATGCTCACGGTGCCCTCAGGTTCACGCCCCTTAACGTTGAGAAAGATGCGAGCATAGTAGCCACCGGCTCCCCACACGCGAGTTTGCCCCCAATCAACGTCAACTTTGTCGAGCGATAGCGGTTCTGTGGGCTCCGCTTTGAGGGTGAGATAGCCGTTTTGGATCAGCCATTCGTTAATGCAAATGCCCCCCATCAGGGGCTGAGCCCCGTGATCAGACACGACTAAAACTGCGGTGTCGTCATCACAAACGTTTAACAGCTCACCAACCCGCTGATCAACGTGAACGTAATAGTCGTGGATCGCGTTTTGAAACGGGGAATCGGGCTCATATTGGGGGTGCTTAGGATCCATTGGTTTCCAGAAGGCATGGTGGATGCGATCGACCCCCATATCAACCAGCATGAGGAAGTCAGGCTGGTCTTGCATGATGAGTTTTTCTGCCAGCGTAAATCGCTGATCGCAAAGCTGAAACAAGTTGCTCAAGATGCGGTCTTTTTCGTCGGAGCGAAAGTTCGGCACATCCATCATGAAGTCGGGCATCCAAGCACGAATGGTCTCGGCGAGTTCTGGCGGATGAGTAAATGCGACATCCGTGCCGGGGGTCAGAAAGCAGGAAACCAAACTGCCGTTAACCGCATAGGGCGGTGAAGTGCCGGGCACACTCAGGGCGGCGACTTGCCAACCGGCTTGGCCCAAAATGTCCCACAGGCGGGGAAATTTCACGGCAGTGCCATTGGAGATGCCCATGCTGTGATAGCCGCGATCGCGCCGGTTGCGAAACCCATAGATGCCCAATTCACCCGGATCGCGCCCCGTCATCATGCAGCTCCACGCGGGTACCGTGATGGCTGGAATACTGCTCTCTAATCGACCATAGCTGCCCTGAGCCATCAGACGACTGAGGTTAGGCAAGTCTGAGCGCCACTGGTCAAACACCAGCGATGGCTCCATGCAGTCCAAACCGATGATCAATAAACGGGGCGTTGGCATGGCTCACACTCTCTACGAAGCTGTGCCTATTCTAGAGAGATCACGCCCGAGGCGACCCAGCAAACTAACCGATTGTCGGCAAATTCTTATCGAGTTGAGGCCGATTCTGAACATCACCGCGACAAATTTTGCCCCGGCAAGTAGCCTCGCTGGCATGTCTTAACTGACGGCCTCGTCCCGCGCGCCAGAATAGACATCGATAACGGCTAGGAGCTGGTGCATTCAGAGCGACGGGAGCGTCTTTCGGAGTCTAGATTATGGGGTCGAACGGGGGGCGAACAAATGAGCATGGCTAACTAGCCGTGTCTTCAACTTCAGCCGCTTTGAGGGCTTTAAGTTCTGTTTCTAAACTTTCGAGGCGGGCCTGTAGCTGTTCGTTAGCTTCGAGCAACTCTTGCGATCGCGCGCTTAAATAAGGATCGTTTTCCCACCAGTTAATGCCCATTTCTCGGGCTTTATCGACGGAGGCTACCAGCAACCGAATCCGAATCGTGAGCAGTTCGGTTGACCCGACTGACACAGAGATATCGCCAGCAATGACAATACCTTTGTCTAAAACCCGTTCCAACACGTCCACTAGGGTAGATCCCTGGGTCGCCGTTGCCATCGGTCGATTGTTGGTACTCGACGGACGTGAAAAAGACTGGCCACTCATGGTGCCCCTCTTATGATGATTGCGGTGCAGGTGCGAACGCCGTGGGTCGCTATCGACAAACCTTCACAGAGAAGATCCGCTAGTCCGCGCTGAGGCGATAGATGGTCGGCTTACCAGGCTTATTATGCTTCTGCACGTAGCCAAGTTCAACTAGCGATCGCAACGCATCGACAGCCTTAAACCGGCTCAATGACAATTCAGACTCAATTTTTGATAGCGGGGCCACCTTTTGTTGCGTCAAGAACGCGAGAACCTGGGCGTCGACTTCATTCAATGTGGCCTCGACAACCGGGACCGCATCAGGCTGAGGCTGAGTTTTTGTAGAATCGGCGATCTTTGTAGAATCGGCGATCGCTGAAGTGGCAGGCTGATGCCCGCCTTTGCCCTTCGCTTTGGCCACGGGCTTTTGATTTTCGTCAGGGATTGGCGTTTTAGGTGCCTTCGGCTCAAGACTCTTAGTTTCTGATCGCACCACGCCGACCGTCAGCCCATTGAAAAGATCCCAAAGGGTTCGAGTTGCCGTCGATAAATCCTCAGTAACTCGAGACAGCAGCACATCGCTGCAGACATCGCGAAAGTCAGCATCCTCAGCCATGACGGGCACACCATGCTCATGGCAAATGGTGGCGATCATGAGGCAAGGGCGCAGACTTGTGGTGCCGTTGCTGGCCATCTGAGATTGAAAAGCTTTGACCAAACGAACGATTAGCAGCGCATCAGCGGGTTCGATGCCAACTTTCTGAATTAAAATCTGCTGCTGGGTCAGTTCATCGGGCTCTGGCATATGAATGGTAATCAGGCGGTCTAGCAACGCATCCTGGGTACCGTGCACACCAGCGTATTCTTCAGGGTTTGAGGTGAAAATGGCGCGAAAATGCGGATCTACCCGCAGATATTCCGGCCGATTGCCGCTCGGGGGCAGCACTAGCAGCTTCTCTTCTAAAGCTGAAAGTAAGACGTTGTTGACTTCCGGTCGAGAGCGATTAAATTCGTCATAAACCAGGGTGAAGCCTTCGCGACAAGCTAAGGTCAGGCGTGAGTCAACCCAGTTGTGGCGCACCTCATCTTCGACCTTAACGACGCTGTGGATGTAATTGTCCACCACCTTTTTGCGGGTATAGCCGGACTGATTACCAATGAGGTCAGAGGTCTTAAACTCATCGTCACCAAACACCATCATGATGGGCCGACTCAACAAGTCAGCGAGGTGCAAGGCGAGGGTGGTTTTGCCCGTGCCGGCGGGGCCTCGAAGATGAACCGAATAGCCTGATTGAAGATATCGTAGGGCGCGACGAGCGACACGCTCGACGGCAGGGGTACTGACAAAATTGCGGGGGCGGGCTTGGAGAACAGTACTCACAGAACGGCTTCCTCTCGAATACGGTAGATTCTATCTTTTTGAACGATGAGCTCTTTTTGAATCAGCGATCGCAGGGCATCGACGGCCTGGAAACGGTTGATGCCCAACGTGGATTCAATTTCAGTTAGACGAGTCCCCTGCGGATGACTTTGCAGGTAATCAAACACGGCTTCTTCGGTTGATACCGCCGCTTTGCTTGGGGTTGACGTAGGCACAGTAACTTGTTTAACAGCAGATGGCTGACTCACTTTGGCAGCAGCAGCCGGTTTAGCTTTGGCACGCGGTCTGCGCGTATCCGGCTTGCGGATGGTAGCAGCGGATTTACGGCGATTGGGTGGCATGGCGGCACGGCGCGGCGCGGCTGTGCCCCAAATTGATTGTCGGAGACCTTCGCAAAAGGCCTGTCGCTCTGACTTGTAGGCAGCAAGGTCGGCTAACGTCACTTGCACATCACGGTTCAGAGCTTCGCGATCGCTGTGCCGTTTTGCGTGAGCAGCCTTTGCTTCTACCTCACGATTGGCCGTTACGGTGGTCAAGTAATCAGCCACAAAGGCTTCTAGCTCAGCAATGTACTCGACTAACTGCTGTTGCTGCTGCTGCGCCATGATCATGCGCGCTTGTTGATGCTGGGTCAAGGACTCTTGCGTTGCCTGCTTCAGCTCAGCTAAATAGGCCTGGTAATCTTGGCGCTTGGCAGCGACAGCTTTTTTAAGCTCGATGTCAAACTCTCGCAACTCAGCTGCCGTCAGCTTTGCCTGAGCGGCTCGTTGCTGTTGAATTTGAGCCAGATATAAGTCAGTTTCAGCCTGGATTGCAGCGTAATTTTCTGTTAGCATCCTGCGGGTCGTGACTGCGTTTTGTGCACGCGCTTGCTGATGCGAACTCAACTCTGACTGCACATCTTCTTGCCGCTGGGCGATCGCTTGCTGACGTTTGACTCGCGCTGCGTACCATTCATCTTGGAGAGCCGCCATGGTCGCCACCTCCTGTCTAAAACTCGACAATTTTCAAAAGTGAAAGTCTACTGGTTGCCATAGAAACTCAGTTATTTATCACCCAGCCATTGCAAGGGGGACGGCTTTAACAAAGAGAGACAACTTCTTACGAGTGGAAAGCTCAGTAGATAAGCTCGGAAAGGGAAATACGTTGGTCGATGAACAGCCGAAAAGACCGGACATCGACCAACGACTGATTAAAAGATACCGCTAGCTAAGACTAGGAAGCAGGTACAGCAGCTTGCGTGGTGAGCCCCACAGCTTCTGCATACTTCAGGTAAGTTTCAACAGAAGCAATGACAACTCGTGCTTCAACGGCAAGCAGTTCAATCCCGACGAGAGAAACTCGAACCCAAGCGTCAATCACAATGCCCTTGTCGAGGATGCGATCGACCACTTCGGCCAAGCTAGATGAAGAGTTTACTTTTTCGACAGCCATGGTATTAAGCCTCAAATCTGATTGGTTCAAGAATTTCGAGATGCATGTGTAAATACAAACAGGATCGGCTTATATCAACAGCAGTGCATTTCGCAGTTTTCTACAGTTCTATACTGCCCACCCGTTCCCTCGATTCAACACAAACAATTTATCGAGATTCTTGAACATATTTTTAAGTCGCCAGCGCTGTTG
>JBCBJQ010000080.1:0-27065 GCA_038523235.1 Cyanobacteria bacterium J06626_4 | reverse complement strand
TCTAGCAGTGCGACTTGGCCGTTTTGTAAACCATTCACTGCTAGAAAACGTCCGGTTTTATGCTGGTGAAGAGGGCAACGATCCAGAATTTGCCCAGCAGTTGGCGGCGAATGCCGACCTTTATGTGAATGACGCGTTTGGCACGGCTCACCGGGCTCATGCTTCAACGGCAGGGGTGACGGAATATCTGAGTCCTGCAGTCGGCGGCTATTTGATCGACAAAGAGCTGCAGTACTTGCAAGCGGCGATCGAAAATCCACAGCGGCCTCTCGCGGCAATTATCGGCGGTTCCAAGGTTTCCAGCAAAATTGGCGTGATTGAAACCCTGCTCGATAAGGTTGACAAGCTCTTGATCGGCGGCGGTATGGTGTTTACCTTTTACCAGGCTCGCGGTCTCGGGGTCGGCAAGTCGTTGGTGGAAGAAGATAAGCTTGACCTCGCCAAATCTTTAGAAGCAAAAGCGAAAGAAAAGGGCGTAGAGCTGTTATTGCCGACCGATGTGGTGGTTGCTGATAACTTTGCTCCCGATGCCAATGCTCAAACCGTCAGCGTCGAGGCAATCCCCGATGGCTGGATGGGCTTGGATATTGGCCCCGATTCGGTGAAAGTATTTCAAGCCGCATTGAAGCAGTGCAAATCGGCGATCTGGAATGGCCCCATGGGGGTATTCGAGTTTGACAAGTTTGCTGCGGGCACCGAGGCGATCGCCCACACCCTAGCAGAACTCACCCCCCAAGGCGTCATGACGATCATTGGCGGCGGTGACTCTGTGGCCGCGGTAGAGAAAGTCGGTGTGGCTGAGCAAATGAGCCACATCTCTACCGGTGGCGGAGCCAGTCTAGAACTTCTGGAGGGCAAAACCCTTCCGGGTATTGCCGCATTAGACGACGCCTAGGCCAGCTGCTCAGCGATGAGTGAATGCTCGTTCTGGCTGGGATGCTCTCTGGGAGTGTTCCAGCCTTTTTTGTTGAGACTCAACCGTTCTAAAAATTGAGTAAAAAGCCACAATCAGCAAGGCTTCGATAAAGACCTTGAGAGAGTCTTCTAAATGGTAAAGGTGAAATTGCACAGTATTGGCGGTCGCGGGATCAAGAAATAGTTCCAGCAACTTTTGGCCATTGGCAAAAAAATCTAGCCCAATCATTAAAAACAAAAGCACAAACGCTCGCTTTAACAAGGCGATCGCTTGCTTGTGAGGTTTCAGCTCAAGCCGATTAACCCAGAGTATCCAAGCACCGAAAATGCCGTAAAGCAGCACGATAAAATCATCGATACTATCCGTGAAGCTGGTTTCCTGGATATTGAAAACGTCATGGATAAAGTGATCAGTCACTTCATGCAGCGCGAGAAACTCATCAGCCGCCAAGAAGATGAATCCCCAAGCGATAATGCGCCACAGCAAAGCACTCTGATTGTTGGCTGTTCCTGGGTTTGTCCGGCGAATCTGGGCCGTTTTATCCGATAACCAGGCGATCGCCAGTAGCTGGAAGGTGGATAAAAATGTGATGAACCCTCTTTCGCCAAAATGATCTCTGCCACCGTGGTGATAGATGACTAGAGCCAAAATAACGGCTAATGCATTCCCAAAAAGCACCCAAGAGAATAGTGATTTTACGCTCATTTAGTTTTAACGACGTCAGATGAAAAGGTTGATTTGTCAAAAGGAATTAAATCTGTCCAAGAGTGGATAAAAGAGAGAATTCGAGACGGTAATCGGCCGACTCGCCTAACGTTTCTATTCAGCAAACTTTGTGGATGACTAACGATTCCACAGCATTCGAAGACTCTTTCTAGGCATTGATTCTGGCTAGCCGAAAGATGATTAGGTTAGAATGCGGCTCCACCCTCAAAAAGGCATGTTAACCATATTAGAGGCTTCTGTTAATTTTGGGTTAATCCTAAATTAATCTGATGTGGCGGTTCCACTGGCTGTTATCGATGTCTCACGGAATTCTGGAGACCACAGGAGCCGGCAAGGAGCCTGGCATCTCTGGGGATAATCTCTCGGGTGAGGCTCTTGTGTTGAGGCCTCTGAAGCCTTGACTTGAAAAGCTTGTGGCTGCTTTCTGTGTAGTGCGATCGCGATCACCGCTGCGCTGCCGGGGCGAGTGTTTTCTTGATCTATCAAGTTTCGACGGTTGAGCGTGACCCGTAGCTCGATTTCTCCTGCTACGGCTGCGGCGACACTCACGGAGTACTCAGCTAAAGTCGATATTCTGAGAGGGTTCTCTGACTAGACGTGAAGGATGCCGGTGGCGCAACCGATTGTGAAGGATTTGGTGTTTTTAGGCGGTGGGCATACCCATGCGATCGCCCTCCGAAAATTTGGCATGCAGCCGCTGCCAGGGGTGCGGCTGACGCTCATCACTAATCTGACCGACACCCCCTATTCCGGGATGCTGCCCTGCCACATTTCGGGGCTCTATGACTTTGATGAGTCGCACATCGACCTGCGACCTCTGAGCCAATTTGCCCAGTGTCAACTATTGATGGATCGCGCAATTGGCATCGATACGGTCAATCAACAGGTAATTTGCGCCCACCATCCTCCCGTGGCCTTTGATGTGCTGTCGATTGATACGGGGAGCACCCCGGCGACGCTAGACGTACCGGGGGCCGCAGCCTATGCGATTCCGGCCAAGCCCGTGCCCGATTTGCTGTCAGCTTGGGAGGCCTTGCTAACGCAGGTGCGTCACTCAACTGCGCCCGTCGCTGTCGCGGTGGTAGGGGGCGGGGTCGGTGGGGTCGAACTGACGCTCAATATGCAGCATCGCCTGTGGCAAGTGTTAGAGGCGGCGGGGCGATCGCGCCAAGACCTATCGATGCATCTCTTTCATCGGGGGGCTGAGGTGGCCAACGGTCGCAATCGCACTACTCGTCGGCGATTGCACCAGCATTTTGTCGAGCGCGGAGTGCAACTGCATTTGTCAGAGTCGGTGTGCGCTATTGAAGCGCGGTCAGAGGGGCAGCGGCAAGTGCGCTGTGAATCAGGATTGGTCATTGACTGCGATCGCGTCTTTTGGGTGACTAATGCGGCGGCTCCAGATTGGGTACGAGCATCGGGCCTGTCCATTGATGAGTCGGGTTTTGTATTGGTGGAAGACACGCTCCAGAGCTGTGCCCATCCGGCGATTTTTGCCGTGGGGGATGTGGCCACGATGAAACATCATCCTCGACCGAAAGCCGGGGTGTTTGCGGTGCGCCAGGGCAAACCCCTATTCCATAACCTGCAGGCTTACCTGACGGGGCAGCCTTTGCGGCCCTTTCAGCCCCAAAAACAATATCTCAACATTATTGACCTGGGCAGCGGTCATGCGATTGCCTCGCGAGGGCCATTCACTCTCGAATCACGGCTCATGCGCCGATGGAAAGATCGCATCGACCGCAAGTTTATGGGGCTATTCACCGATTTTCCGACCATGCCACCGGCCACCGCTGTGGCTTCAGGGACAGGCGCGATCTCGCCAGCCTCGGCTCCGATGCCGTGTGCAGGCTGCGGCTCGAAAGTCGCCAGCGATGTGCTGCATAAGACACTGCAAAGACTGCAGCAGTCCGGCCCAAGGCTGCCCGATCCCCTGGCTGAAGACGTCATCATTGGGCTAAACGCCCCGGACGATGCCGCCGTCGTGCAAGCACTGCCGGGCCAGTTGATGGTGCACAGCGTTGATTTCTTTCCGGCCCTGGTGAACGATCCCTTTGTGTTTGCGCAGATTGTGGTGAAGCACTGCCTCAACGACCTCTATGCTATGGGGGCGACGCCGCAGTCGGTGTTGGCGATCGCCACCCTGCCTCACGCCATCGCGGACAAACAGTCTGAAACGCTGTTTCAGCTGCTCTCGGGACTACAAAAAGCCCTGCTTTCCGCCCAAGTTCCCCTTGTGGGCGGTCACACAACCAGTGGGGAGCAGCTGGCCTTGGGCCTTGCCTGCAACGGCTGGGTCACGCCCGATGCGGTGCTGCGCAAGCAGGGGATGCAGGTGGGTGATGTCTTGATTTTGACGCAGCCGTTGGGCACGGGCACCTTGTTCGCTGCTGACATGCGCTACCAAGCCAAAGGCCGCTGGATTGAAGCCGCGATCGCTCACATGATTCAGCCCAGTACGACGGCCCTCCGCTGTTTGCAGCAGCACGACGTGACCGCTTGTACCGACGTCACCGGTTTTGGGCTGCTGGGCCATCTGCTGGAAATGGTGACGGCCTCTCAAGTTACCGTGGCCTTGACTTTACAGGACTTGCCCCTCCTCTCGGGAGCACGGGAAACGTTACGGCAGGGCATTGTTAGTTCTCTACAGCCGCAGAATCTGCAGGCAGCGAGATCGCTGCAGAATGCTTCTACCTATGCAGGACGGCCCGACTATCCCATCTTGTTTGATCCGCAAACGGCGGGCGGCTTGTTAGCCACCGTGCCCGGCGATCTCGCCGTCGACTGTGTGGCCCACTTGCGGCAGTTAGGCTACAGTGCCGCCACTGGTATCGGTCGGGTCGAAATGGCCCGTCCGGCAGAGTCGCCTATTACAATCGAGTCATGGTAAAACGGCTCGAAATTAATGACTTTTTAGCAGCACCAGGACCGCTGTTAGATGTCCGCAGTCCTGGTGAATATGACCAGGGACGGATGCCAGAGGCGATTAGCTATCCCTTATTTGACGATGCGGAACGGGCTCAGGTCGGCACCTGCTACAAACGTCAGGGTCGAGATGCGGCGGTCGAGCTGGGGTTTGAGCTGCTGGGGCCAAAATTAGGGGGCATGGTGCGACAAGCGCGGGCGATCGCCCCCGATAAAACGGTGCGGGTGCACTGCTGGCGGGGGGGCATGCGTAGCGGCGGTGTTGCCTGGGGCCTACAACTGGCGGGCTTTCAGGTCACGACCTTGGTGGGGGGCTATAAGGCCTTTCGGCGGTGGGTGCGGCAGACCTTCACCACGCCACGCCGGATCATCGTTCTGGGCGGCATGACCGGCACCGGCAAAACTCAAATCTTGCATGCCCTCGCCGCTTTAGGAGAGCAGGTCTTGGATTTAGAGGGATGTGCCAATCATCGAGGCAGCAGCTTTGGCAACCTTGACCTACCCCCGCAACCCAGCACTGAGCAGTTTGAGAATTTGCTTGGCGATCGCCTCGCGACCCTCGACCCCACCCGTCGTCTGTGGATTGAGGCCGAGAGCCGCCGGGTGGGCACCTGCTGCGTGCCTCCAGAGCTATTTCAGCAGATGGAAGCCGCCCCCACCCTGGAGATCGTGCGCCCAGAAGCCGAGCGCTTGGATATTTTGGTGGAAGTGTATGGTCAAACCGATCGCGCCGAACTGATTGCCGCCACCGAACGCATTCGTAAACGGCTGGGCGGACAGCGCACCCAGCAGGCAATCGCCCTGATTCGTCAGGAGGCTCCCCGCGAAGTCTGCAAGATCATGCTGGATTACTACGATCGCGCCTATCGTTACGATCTTGACCGACGCGAGCAGGTCATTCCTCAAATTGATGTGACGGGACACAGTGCCACCGCCGCCGCTCAGCTGCTGGTCGAAAAAGCTACTTTTTTAGCATTAGCCGACTGTCCGTCCAGTGACCAAACGTGAGAAACCGAACTCAGTGCCTTACCCTGTATCGAAAGGATGGAGGGTAACTGGCGGCGTTCATGTTCCTCAAAACGCTAGAACTGCGGCATTTTCGCAACTATGAAACGCAGCAGGTTGAGTTCACAGCGCCCAAAACAATTTTGATGGGCGCCAATGCTCAAGGCAAATCAAACCTGCTGGAATCGGTGGAACTGCTGGCCACGCTGAAATCCCACCGCACCCGTCGCGATCGCGACCTAATTCAAGCGGGACGAAGCAGTGCACAAATTGTGGCGGCAGTTAGCCGGGCGGTCGGATACGCCGATTTAGCCCTCGTACTGCGCGACAAAGGGCGACGCACAGCCATGCGCAGTGGCGAAAAGCTGCGGCGACAGATGGATTTTTTAGGGGCCCTCAATGCGGTGCAATTCTCGAGCTTGGATTTAGATCTGGTGCGCGGGGGACCGGGCGAACGGCGCACCTGGCTCGATACGCTGTTGATGCAGCTAGAACCGATTTACGCCTACATTCTGAGCCAGTATCAGCAGGCATTAAAGCAGCGCAACGCTTTGCTCAAACGCGAGACGGGGACACCCGACCCAGCTCAATTAGCCCTCTGGGATGCTCAACTGGCCGCCCTGGGTACGCGGGTGATTCGGCGGCGATCGCGCGGCCTGGCCCGGCTCGTCCCCATCGCTCAAAGGTGGCACAGTGCCATCAGTGGGGCTACCGAGCAGCTCATCCTGAGCTATGCGCCCAATGTGCCCTTAAGCGAAGACGATCCGAGTTTAATTCAAGCGGCTTTTTTAGACAAAATTCAGCAGCGGGCGATCGCCGAACGGCATCAGCTCACTTCCCTGGTCGGCCCCCATCGTGATGATATTGACTTCACCATCAACTCGACGCCCGCCCGCCAGTATGGCTCTCAGGGCCAACAGCGCACCCTGGTTTTAGCCCTGAAGCTGGCGGAACTAGAACTGATCGAATCGGTCGTCGGTGAGCCGCCCCTGCTATTGCTGGATGACGTGTTGGCCGAGCTTGATTTGAATCGCCAAAACCAGCTGCTAGAGGCCATTGGCGATCGCTTTCAAACCCTGATTACGACTACCCATTTAGGGCTGTTTGATGCTGAATGGCTCAAGACGTCCCAGGTGTTGACCGTGCAGTCTGGCCGACTGGCCGGCTAATGCCACGACTCTGAAATCAGATCACCAATCGGCTCCCCCCTTTACTCCTGAACTCTTCGGCATGGCATCGCGATGGCCGCATTCCCGATGAGAAGGGCTAAGCCCGACAGCGTGCAGAGGTATAGCAGAAGTCGGAATGTAGAAGTCAGAAGTCGGAGTCAAAAAGCCTGTCAGATGGTGGTTTCAGGTATCTGGATTGACCGAATCAAACTGCGGCGTGCTATGGCAGTCCGAATTGTCAAGCTGACCAGATCACCCTCTCAGCTATCCCGAGCGACGTGGTCAAAGTGACGCTGGGCATAACAACCGACACTGAGGGGTGATGTATCCAAAAGTACTTTTATAAAGAAAATTCTGTCTATGTATGAAGCTTTTTGCGTAAGTGTCAGATAGATGGACAGTTGCCAGAGGATATGGGGACATTGATCTTGTGTTCCCTCTGAGTAACTTATCTGAGGCTGATTGATCCCGCATTGCTGTCGCGCTCTGTGATAGAAAACATCTGAAATTGCGGAATTTCTGTATTGTTCGTGTATAAAAAAGTACAAATCTTGCGCCTCGCACTTTGATGAGGTGTGGGGTTGAGCATCAGCCTAGAGAGTGACTGCTGCAGCTAGCTGCCAGCGGCCTACTCCGAGGACGCTTCCTGACCAAATCGTCCTGTAGATTTAACAATGACTATTGATTCTCGCAAAATGTTGCTTGTTGATGACGATCCTAACGATATTGAGCTAGTGCAGCTGGCGATCGCGGATCTCACCGTCATTCGCACCTTAGATGTCTTAACCGACGGGGCCCAAGCCATCCAATATCTCATCGGTTCAGCCGAACAGGCGCCCGTCGCCGCGCTGCCCCGCTTTGTCCTGATGGATCTCAAGCTGCCCAAACGTACGGGGATTGAAGTTCTGCGAGCCATTCGCCAAAATGGGAGGACTCAGCATCTGCCAGTGATCATCATGTCCTCCTCCTCCGAAGATAGCGATCTGGAAGCTTGTTACAATTTGGGCGTTAATAGCTATGCGGTAAAGCCTCTCGATTTCCAGCGCTTTCAAGAGTTCGCTAAGTGTATTGGAGGCTACTGGATGACGATTAATCACCCTCCTCTTATTTCAAATCCCCCACGGGAATTATGAAGGCAGGCTAGGAATCTCTGCATTTATGGCGAATTGTTTCTTCTCGGCTCCGAGAGTTGTTACCGATATTTCTGAAACCGGAGTCGCTACCCCGGCTTCATCTCGGTTGCGGTTGCTGGTGGTTGAAGATGTTGCCGAAGATGTCGAGTTAATTGCGCTGTCGTTAGATGCGGGTGACGTTGACTACGAAATTCAAGTTGCCGATGCTTTAGAGCCGTGCCGGCAACTCCTGAGTGACGAATCGTTTGATGCGGTGCTAGCCGACTATCGCTTACCAGGGCTCCAGGCGCCAGATGTTTTTCGCTTAGTGAGTGAGTATCAGCCTCTAACTCCCTTCATTTTGGTGACTGGCAGCTTGGGAGAAGAAGCGGCGGTCGACTGCATCAAAACAGGCATGACGGACTATGTCTTAAAAGATCGGCTGTATCGTCTGCCGACGGTTTTGCGCCGGGCTCTAGATGAAGCCGAACTTAAACGTCAACAGCAAGCCGCGATCGCTCAAGTCGAGCAACAGGCTTGGCGGGAGTCAATCATTAATCGGATTGTTCAGGCCATTCGCGAAACGCTGATTCTAGAAGAGGTCTTGCAGACCACTGTCGACCAGCTACAGGCTGCTCTGGAAGTGAGCCGCTGCTTATTTGTGCAGCCCACGGCCCATCAATCCATGCAGGTCCAGTATGCGAGTTCAATAGATGCGGAGGCGGAGAGTTTCCGCTTCAAATTTTGTCAGATCTGCCTGCATTACGAAGCGGTACTCAAGGCGGGACAGGCGGTGGTGCTGCACCAGTCAGATGCTGACATGCCAGCAGCAGTCGCTGAGATTTTGAGGAAGTACCAGCTGCAGTCGGTCTTGCTAACGCCGCTGAATTATCAGAAAGAATTTTTCGGAGCTTTAGTTCTTCACCAAAACACCGGCTATCGTCCCTGGCAGGCGATTGAAGTTTCGCTAATTCAAACGGTGGCTGAGCAATGCGCGATCGCCATTTATCAATCTAACCTGTACGCCCAAGCACAAGGCGAAATCGAGCAGCGTCGTCGCATCGAAGAGCAACTACGCCACGATGCCTTTCACGATGCCTTGACCGGGTTACCCAATCGCGCCCTCTTTTTAGATCGCCTTAACCATGCCCGGCAAATTGCCCGCCGCAATCAAGATGCAGAGAA
This sequence comes from Cyanobacteria bacterium J06626_4, assembly GCA_038523235.1. Classification (GTDB taxonomy): domain Bacteria; phylum Cyanobacteriota; class Cyanobacteriia; order Phormidesmidales; family Phormidesmidaceae; genus Halomicronema. Next base: position 18,027 of record JBCBJQ010000080.1, on the reverse strand, counting down.
CGACTTCTTGCTCGGCAGCTTTGCCGTCTTGTTTCTCGATTTAGATGATTTTCGCATTGTGAATGACAGTCTGGGTCATGATGCTGGCGACTTTTTGCTCCAAGTGGTGGCGGCTCGCCTCGGTCAATGCTTGCGGGTTGGCGATACCTTAGCGCGCACCAGTGGCGATGAGTTTGCCATTTTGCTCGAAGATATTGAGCAGATCGAAGATATCCTGGCCGTCGTCGAAAATATTCAGACCGTTCTCAAGCAATCAATTGTTCTAGAATCTCAAGCAATTTTTATTAGCTCTTGCATTGGCATTGTGATTGATGCCCCCACTTACAACGACGCGGCTCAGTTTTTGCGCGATGCTGACACCGCCATGTATCAGGCCAAAGATAAGGGGCGCAATAGCTATCAGATGTTTGACGGGGCCATGCATACTGAGGTGAAGCAACGCCTGCAACTAGAGAACGATCTGCGGCGAGCGTTTGACCAGGGTGAGTTTTATCTGGTTTATCAGCCCATCGTACACTTGCCAAGCCACCAAGTGTGTGGCTTTGAGGCGCTGATTCGATGGCATGATCCGATCAGAGGGCTCCAAGCTCCAGATGCGTTTATTCCCGTGGCTGAACGTACCGGGCTGATTATCCCGATTGGGCAGTGGGTCATTCAGGCCGCCTGTCAACAATGGCGTCAATGGCTGCAGCGCTGGCCAGAGGCGATGCAGAGCTGGAATATCAGCATCAATCTGTCAGCCAAACAGTTTGTGCAAACCGACCTCATGGCTCAGATTGAGAAAATTCTACACAGCACTGGGGTTGATTGCCGTCATCTGCGGGTTGAGATCACTGAGAGTGCACTGATGGAAAATGAAATCACATCACTGGCAACGCTCCGGCAGCTCAAATCAAAAAGCATTCAAGTGGCAATGGATGACTTTGGCACGGGCTATTCGTCTTTGAGCTATTTATTGCGATTTCCCAATGACGTGCTGAAGATTGATAAATCCTTTGTTTCTCATCTAGACAACAACCCCAACAACCAAGAGATCATTAAAACGATTTTGGCCCTCGGCAAAAACCTTGATATTGAGGTGGTCGCAGAAGGAATTGAGACCAGTCATCAGGCTCAATTTTTGCTGGAGCAGGGCTGTGTTTTTGGGCAGGGCTATTGGTTCTCGAAGCCGTTAACGCCAGATAAGGCAGAAGCCATGTTGGAGGCTCATTTCAAAGATGATTAGGCCTCATCCCAACGTCCCGCAACGGCACCCGCTGGAGTAATCTCCCCGCCCCCATGGAGAACGGCAAGACAGTTGCATGGTGATGAAGAAACTCTGAAATCCATCTGAGTTAGGACGGGGCGGTGGCAGCGCAGGTTTCGCCATCAGAGGTGAAGGCCAGCGGATAGTTGGGGCTGAAGGGATCAACAGTGATGCCTTGGGCGCGAAACCCGTAGCCACGCACTAATGTGTAGGTTTTAATATCGATGCCTAATCGCTGCACCTCTAGGGTTGTGGGCGCGTCGGTGCGCTCAAACATAGCCAGGTGAGTGGGGCAGATGGGGTGCCAGCGATCGCCCACCAAAATGGCATCACGACCCGCGAGGGCGGCAGGGTCATACCAAAAGTCGAACTGGTCGATGCGTCCCGATAAGGCAATGACTGAGGGCTCGCCCCAGACGTATGCTAGCGCTGAGGCGGAGCGGTAGTCGGTAGTGAGCAACAACGGCTGTTCTGCAAAGACAGCGGCCTCCCGCTTCACCCATTCGGCTACGGACTGCCAGCCATAGAGCATCCGAGTGTCGTCGTCGCCCGTTGGGGAAGCTAGCGCCGAGAGCGGCAAGACCGTGTAGTGAATCACTAACAAGGCGGCGGCCACGGTGCCCAGGGTGAGCGTGCCATTGAGCAACCGGCGATCGCGCAGTTCATAAAGACGATAAGGATTGAAAAAGCCTCCAACCATCAGGGGCAACAGCAGCGGATAGGCCAGAATATTCCAGTAATAGAGCACAGGGGCTTGGAAAGAGAGCAGCGCCAACATCAGCGTTGAGGTGCCAAAAATCACGAAGGCAACGCGCTGATAGGCCGCCCCAAAACGGGTTGTGAATCCCCGCTGGGTCGCTTTCGCCGTGAGCCAGACATGCAGCGGCCCCAAAATCAGGCCACTGAGTAGTAAAAAGCCGATTGGCCCCAACCAGTGGATGGTCGGCTCGGCTTGCACACTGCGCCCGAGATAAAAGCGAAACGAATAAAAATCGTGCTGTAGATTCCACCAAAATACAGGAGCCAGCATGAGCAAGGCGAGTCCGATTGCCCCATACAAATGCCCCTGCAAAAAGAGCGATCGCCAACGCTTTTGGCTGGCAATCGTCGCTAAAAAGCCGATGCCCAAAAACAGCGCCACGTATTTACAGAGTCCCGCTAGGCCGATTAGTCCGCCGGCCCCATAGAGCCAGGGATGGGCATCGAGGCGATCGCGGCTGAGAAACTGAATCAGACAGTAGCTAGCAGCGGTGCCGAATAAAACCAGCCAATGGTCGTGCCAGGCCATCGCTGTAAATAGGAAAAACAGCGGCGAAGTGAGCATCAGCAACACTGTGAGCCCTAACGCGTTGGCGGCTTGTTTGCCATAGAGTTGGCGGCAAATCACCCCATATAGCCAGACTAAAAGCCCCGTTGTGATCAGGGTGGGTAAGCGGAGGATGAACTGCGATCGCCCTAGCCCCGCCGCAAAAATCCCCTGTATCCAGGCATGTAAAGGGGGATGGTCAAAATACGACCAGTCCCAATGCTGTCCCCACAGCCAGTAGTAGGCTTCATCGGGATTGGGAAATGCCCCTAGCCAAAAAGCTAGCCTTAGTCCAACCAAAAGTGCTAAGACCGGGCCATAGCGCCACAATAGGGTGGAATTCATAACCTCACCGTCTCAAACCTCACACATCCAGCATAAATCTGAGCCGTATAGCCCAGCCTATTGTCGGTGATCAAACCGGGGAAGCGTGCTGCCTGCACGTGTTATGCCCTAAGGCACATCATCCATGAGCATCTGCAAGCCTGACGGTGGAGACGCGGTGAGGCTCCACCCATGCCCACTGTCAGGGCTAACAATCTAGTGTCGGTAGTTGGGCGATCGCAATGATGCCTGCTTCTAGAGGCAGGTAAGGCCATTCACAAATCTCCTGTTTCCAGGAGATGTAGTTTGCAGCGCTTCGCGGTAGACTTTTAGCATTAGCAACATGAGTTCGCTTGTTTAGAGGTTCCTATGAAACAGATTGCACGTTCTTTGAGTCGGTTGGGGCTGGCTTGCTTATCCCTAGTGTTAGTGGTAGCTACTTTTGCTGTGTTTGCGTCTCCCGCACTGGCAGCAGACTATGAAGTGAAAATGGGGTCTGATTCGGGCTTGCTGGTGTTTGAACCCGCTAAGCTAACGGTCAGTGCTGGTGATACGGTCACCTGGGTCAACAACAAAATGGCTCCTCACAATGTCATCTTTGATGCCAATCAAATTCCCGGCGGTGACAAGGGTTTAGCCGACAAAATTTCTCACAATCAGCTCACCTTTGCCCCGGGCGAAAATTACGCCACCACGTTTAGTGCTGATATGCCCAGCGGTGATTACACCTACTACTGCGCTCCGCACCGGGGTGCTGGTATGGTCGGCACGATTACCGTCGAGTAATCGTCCGCCTCTGTCGGTAAAGTTTATTCGAGATCGGCATTCCCCTTCAGGTTTGATTGGAGGGGAATTTTTGTTTTGTCATCTTAATTTTTACGGCAATCCACCAACCGTTTAGTTGCACGCGGCACTTTAATTAAGTCATTCAGGATTGTTGAAATAGCTTCCCCCCCAATTAGTCCCTTAAATTTCGGTCTCGATGTTCTGCAGAGGCTGGCCTTTCCCGCCGGGTACTGTGCCATACCTCAAAAAATGTGAGTTTGAGGCAAGACGTGGGTACATCGAGGGCTTATGATTGCCTGCACAGAAAAGCAACAAAAATGATGGCGGAATCGCTCTTTCTCAAGACTTCTTTAAAGCCTATCGCCGTTTTGGTCTTCTCCCGATAGGGTTAGCTTAGGAAGGTTATTCCAATGAGCCAGAAGAGAAATGAGTATATTCGAGCTCGAAAATCATAACTATGACTTCAAGATGGGTCAGTATTTTGGTCGTGGATGGGAGATTTTCAAGGCTAAGGCGATGCCTTTTGTCGGCTTTACGTTTCTCATTATTGCGATTGCGATCTTCTTGCCAGTGATTTTGCCCTATCCGCTGGGCAGCGGCAACCCCGAAGCCGGGCAGTTGGGGGGCAACGTCGTCGTCAATATTTTGTCGCCGCTGTTAAATGCAGGCTTCTACATTGTGGCGCTGCAAATTGCTCGCAATCGCCCAACGGTCTTCAGTGATTTTTTTCAAGGCTTTAAAGAGGCGATACCCATCCTGTTGTTATTTATCATCAGCACAGTCTTTACCGTTGTCGGTTTTTTTATTCTGGTGCTGCCCGGCATCTATTTAGCGGTTTCTTATGTGCTGAGTGTGCCACTCCTGCTAGATAAAAATCTTGATTTTTGGCCCGCGATGGAAACTAGCCGCAAGCTCGTGGGGAAAAAGTGGTTCGCTTTTTTTGGCTTTGTGCTGGTGCTAGGTCTGGTGAATATTGTCGGTGCCTTATTCGTGGGGCTGGGGCTGTTGGTCACCCTTCCTTGGACGGTGTGTACGATGACTGCTGCCTATGAGGATATTGTGGGGCTCAACTCGGTGGCTGAGGCGGGCATAGATTTTTAGAGACCGCAGCCTGTTAAGGGGCTCAAGGATTGTCGTCGACAACTTGAGCTACGTTTCGTAGCGAGAGGCTGACTGCTGCAAGCCTGCGATGAGCGGTCAGGGATGCCTTGATGGATAAGAGAGTGCTTGACAAGCTTGCTCAAGCTGCTGGGCGATCGCAATCATCGTTTGCGTCAGAACATGATTGGGATGGTGTAAACAAAAGATGCCGCGACTGGCTAAACCGATCATCTCTTCGCTGTGATAGAGAATGCCAGCGACAGGATATTGATAGGTGTTCTCTAACATATGTCTAACGACGTTGGTTTCGATTGTGGGGAGCACCAGGGTGGGCACGAGCCACGTTTTCGTAATTGCTAACTGTTCGATCACCTCCAACAACACGGCGGCACGTTGCAAATCGTAGGTGTCTAATTGCAACAGCAGCAGCGAAATATCCGCAAAAGACAACCCGGTTAAATTGTCGTCACTCATTTCCGGTTGATTGTCGATGAGTAGTAAATCCAGGGCCAAATCTTGGCTCAACTGCTGCAAAACCTCGAACGGTTTAGCTTGGCCGTAGTGCTGCTGCAACGCTTGCAGTTGGTCACTGTGATGGGCGAAATGACAGCCTAAAGACGAGATGTAAATGCCAGCAGAGTCGCGGTTATAGGCGGCCGCATACCGACGCAAGTCCGCTCTGAGAAGCTTAGTGGTTTGGGTGTGGGGGCTCAACCACCAATAGGCTGTCGCGTCGCCCTTAGCGGTGGCATCTAAGCCAAACAGCGTGCGAATGCCCCCCGCCTTTTGATCGGTATCTAACAGCCCAACTCGATAGCCATGATGCATCAAAATAACGGCTAAGTTAGCAATCAAATGCGAGCAGCCAACACTATGTCGACACGGTTGTAGGGCAATTATCCTGGCCATCGACTCATGTCACCACGGCAGATTTAACTGTGCGTATCGCTACTCTCAACATTCTCAAGCAGTGAGGGGCATTAATAACTAAGTGATGCGGTGGCGCCGCAACCCTTGCTAGCCGGAATGGTTTTGCTGCTCATGACTAAAAATCCACCGTTAGCAGGGGAGCCTGACTATCAAAGTTTTAATCTGAGAGTGGCTTTAGTGTATCCCCATCTTGCTGAATCTCTATCAAAGTGTTGATATTGTCTCATCGTCGCCGCTCTTGCAGTTTGCGGTAAACGGCTTTGATGTCGACGTTATGGTGCGCCAGAGCCACCAGCGTATGGTAGAGCAGATCAGCCGCTTCACCGGCGATCGCCTCCGCATCATCATCTTTGCAGGCCATCACCACTTCAGCGCCTTCTTCACCAATTTTTTTGAGAATGCTATTGTCACCTCCCGCGAGGAGTTTATTGGTGTAGGAACCTTCGCGCGGATGCTGCTGGCGCTCCCGAATCACCCCGAAAACTTGAGAAAGGGTGTCGGCGGGGGGCGGCTCGACTTGACCAGCAATCTGGTGAAAGCAGCTGCGCTCACCGGTATGACAGGCAATGTCGCCCAGTTGCTCAACGGTGACTAACAGGGCATCACTGTCACAGTCATAGCGAATCGTGTGGACTTTTTGCAGATGGCCAGAACTCGCTCCTTTATGCCACAGTTCCTGCCGCGAACGACTCCAAAACCAGGTCTCGCCGGTGGCTAACGTTTTCTGCAACGAGGCGGCACTCATCCAAGCCATCATCAGCACCGTGCCGTCCAAATAATCCTGCACGATGGCGGGCACGAGTCCTTGCTCGTTGTAGCGAATCGCATCTAGCGGAACTGCACTCTCAGATAGGGACATGGGTGCTCAAGCATAGAAATAACTCTCCGATTATCCCTCGGTAGCGACGCCTTAACTAAGCATTTGGCCCGGCTAGGGCAAAGAGGGGCTGAGGGCGGGCTTTTCCTTTCAGGCTGAAGTCGCCCAAAGCCTCGGTGACAAAGGTGGAACTAATGTTGTCATGCAGGGACTTGTTGACCCAAATTTCGTTTTCACCGGCCCGACTCATGATGCGAGAGGCGGTGTTAACGGTATCGCCCAGAATGTTAAATTCCCGGCGGCCGCGCCGCTCACCAATTTCGGCCGCAAATACCGGTCCGTAGGTGAGGCCAATGCGGCAGGTCAGCTGAATCGGTTGGCCTTTGACCGTGGGGGGGGCGATCGACTGCACCAAATCGCGAATGTGACACATAGCCGCTGCCGCCCGATAAGGATCACTAGGGTCAGGGTTGAGCACCCCAAAGTGAATCAAAATCTCTGAACCCATGGAATGGTAAGTGACCTTCTGCAAAATGCCGCCCTTGAGCTCAACGACGCCATTGATCAGCGAGAAGGCATCAGAAAAACACTGCACCAATGCGGGGGTCTCTTCCGGCAGGGCATCGTCCACCGCTTCCGGGAGACCAATCAGGTTAACGAACGCTACCGCAATGGTGGGAAAAGCGGGCGGAATTCGCCGCTCTGAGGCCGTTTCCACAATCAACTGCAGCACCGAACGGGGCATATAGCTGGTCAAGGGCTCAACCCGCTGAATCGCCAGATCGATTTCTTTGAGCAGGCCAGGAATGCTGCGGTCGAAAAACATGTAGGTGCTGCGTCGCCGTGCCACGGTGATTTCGTATTCTCCCAGCTCTTCGTCACTGAGGTTGTCGATGACGAGCCAGTGGTCGTTGTCGGTGGGTGTGAGGGAAATGCGATCGCCCAATTGTTCCTTCACGTCTGGGGTTAGTGAAACATGCCGGATACTGCCGCAGCCCTCTGCCTGCTTAGCCACCGTGACGGCACGACCCAGTAGCACGTGAGCCATCCGTTGGGGTGTACCAATGTCGGCGGTCACAAACTGTCCAGAATGGATGCCCACCCGCATGCCGAGCGAGAGTTCGCCGCGATAGGTAGCAATTTTTTGAAACGACTGCATGGCTCGCTGCATGCGCAGCCCGGTATTAATTGCTTGGGTAATGTCGCGCTGCGGATCGCCCGTAGTGAACTGTACGAGCAACGCATCGCCCGTAAATTCCAGCAGGTTGCCGCTGGACTTACTGACGATTTCAATCATTTCAGAAAAGTAACTGTTGAGTACCTGCAGCAACAGTTCCGCGCCGTCTAGCCCTTCAGAGGCACAGGCTTCGAGGAGGGGGGTAAATCCCGCTAAGTCGGTGAAGAGTAGCGTGCCCTCTTGCCAGCTGTAGCGGGGGTGGCCGGGCGTGGGGGGATGGTCATACACATCACGGGGCACATAGTCGATCAAGACATGCTGCAGGGTGCGCAGATGCTCGAACACCTTCATCAATTTGGCAGGGGCCGGATCGATCCAGGCGGCGGCGTAGAGATCAGCGGGCAACAACCACCGCAACTGTCGTTCAAGTGATAAGAGGGGGTTGGTAGGCGTATCTGTCACCGTGTGAGCTGGTGGAGCACTCATCCCTAGATTTTTTCCTTCGCGCTAACAGAGTCTACAGCCTCTGGGGCGTGTAATCCGGCCATTGCCACCCTGATGTCATCAGAGTTTGTGTACCCAGGGCGATTGCCACAATTGTCATCTAGGTCAAAAGTGTCGCAAGACTCAAACTGAGGGACATCGCCTCAAAGCCCGATTCGCTACCGCTAAAAGCACGATGGCATGAGCATCCTTTAAGGTTCGACCTTATCCGGTATCAGCCAATGGGGCGAGGCAAATTCATCGCTGGCCAGCGCCCTGATCAAAGTTTAGGCCGTACTCAGAAAGTTTTAGCCAGTGCCTGCTAGGGTTGAGCATACTTTTCCCCCGTCGTTGCGAAGCCTCACCCTATGCCCCAATTAGACCGCATTCATATTGAAGTGACGAATGTCTGCAACTTTAAATGTGAGTTTTGCCCCGATGCCATCATGCAGCGGCGACGCGGCCACATGGACTTTGCCCTGCTAGAAAGCATCTTAGATGCGATCGCAGCTGACGACTTGGCCCGCATCGTCGCTTTTCACCTGATGGGGGAACCGCTGATTTATCCCCATATCTTTGCCGCCATTCAAGGTGCCATCGAGCGCTCGATTTGCCTACATCTCACCACCAATGGCAGTACGTTTCAGCTGTTTCCCCAACAGATTGAGCAGCTGGTGCGATCGCGCGTTCCCAAGGTCACCATTTCGCTGCAAACGCCTGACCCTGAAACCTTTCAGCTCCGCGGTGCTCCTCCGGCCTTGTCACCGAACGACTACTTTGAGGGCATCACTCAGTATGTGCAAGCCAACCTCAAATCAACAGCCTCACCGACGCGGATACATGTCAAATTTCTCGACACGACGCCCCATCCTTTTTTAGTGCCCCACCGACCAATGGCGGTGGTCGACGACAAGGCTCAGATGACCGCTGAGCTGACCAAGTGGGCCCGTCGCTTGCTGCACGGCATTACCGATGAAGCCGTGAATTGGCCTCGCATCGAACAGGCAATTGCGCGCTTTCGCCCGGGCAGTTGGCAGCTGATTCCTCTGCATCCCAAGCTGGTCTTGGAAACGTTTCCCCTCGATAGCTGGGGCAATGTCGAATCCCCGACAGTGATACCGGCGCAGTTTGGCTATTGCAATGGGGCGGCTCAGCAGGCAGGCATTCTTTACGACGGCACAGTGGTGCCCTGCTGCAAAGATTTTGATGGACAAATCCCCCTCGGCAATGTCACGAAAACGCCGTTAAAAGCCATTCTTACCGGCGCGACCGCTCAGGCTTTACGGCAAGATTTCAATCATTTTCGGGTCAACAACCCGGTCTGTCAGCGCTGCATGGGGGCCGATACTCCGGCCAAATCTTGGCTGCGACAAATCGGTTCGGTGGCCTATTTCAAGGCCTACAGCCCCCTAATGCGAAGATTGAATCCCGACTGGGGAGAGGTGTAGAACCGTACCAAAGCCGTACCCACACCGCTTTGCCAGTCAACATAAATTAATGTTAAGTTAATATTTGTAACGACGTTACTTTGGCAAAGGAACTCACTATGAACATTCGTCAAGAGCTTTCCCTTGAGCAGCAGTTTGAGCTGCGAGTGTTTGAGGAAGAGGTTCATCAGCTGTCTCAGGCCGATGCTCAGGCGTTGCTGGTGCATCTGCGAGAAGCCATGATCTATCAGACCAATTCTTTTCGAGATATTTTGAAGGAAACCTGGGGCATTGAGCGCAGTACAGATGACTTGGTCAACGATCTGTTGGCCTAATTCTCGAACTTGAAACATACCCTGCTGTCAGGTTGTTTTACTTCCCTCGGTCGGCTCTGACTCACGCCACGAGCCGGCAAAAGGAACAAGACCACCCCAGGTTATTGAGCCAAGGGCTGAAAACCCCATTGCTGCTGTGGCTGTTTAGAAGGTTCAGGTCGCCAAACATCGGCCAGCGCACTTTTCCAACCCCCTCTAAACCACATACGTCGAGGCGATCGCGGGCAAGCGCTGTAGCGCCACCAGAGCTTGGTAAGTCGCCACACAAACCTCAGCCCTGGTAGTGACCTGGTTAGGGCGCAGAGCCTGCCGGTCGGGATAGTTCGCAATTAAATGCTGCGTGATGGCCACTGAAGTTTGTTGTAAGCCATAGCGCGGCACTGTTGAGGCATCGGTAAAGGGACTGAGTACTAACTCGTCGGTGGAAAGAGTGGCCCAATCGAGGCCGTTGACGAGAGCCACCCAGGTTTGCACCCGCAACAGGGGATGTTCGGGGGCGAAAGTGAAATCAGGAAAGCCTGCCATAAATTCACCCCGGTAGGCTTGTTGAATGGCTGAGGCCGCCCAGTAGTCGGATGGCACGTCTTGAAACTGCTGCGCTGATTTGACAGGTGCCGGCTGAAACGCTTTGACGACAAGGGTGGCAAACTGAGCGCGAGTGATGGCATCGTCGGGGGCAAAGCGACCGTCTTGCAGGCCCGTAACCAGGTTGACGGCGGCCAACCCTTGAATAAAATCGCGGGCCCAGTGTGCTGTCAGGTCCCTAAACAGCGGCTGCGTTGTGTCGGGTCGAACGATGTAAGGCGAGGCGATCGCGGTGGACGCACCAACCGCGACTCGTCCTTGATAAATCAATGCCGAAGCGGCCCCGCGAGTCATCGTTTCTAATGGTCGCAGCTGTATCGGGTCAGGATAATTAACTACAAGCCGATGGCGGGTTGCAGTTGAGAGGGCATCGACAGCATAGCTAGGAATCTGCGCGCGATCGCGATAAATGCCCACATCATCCACCCGGCCACCCGTGAATTGGAGGCCGTTGGTCACCGCCACGATAGCTTGAATCCGCGTGATCGGCTCATTGGGCCGTAGGGTGCCGTCTGGAAAACCGCTGAGAAACCCCATACGCTGTGCTTGAGACAGCGCTGTATAGGCCCAAAAGTTGGGGGAGACGTCGGCAAAGCGCTGGAGCACGGTTTGCTCGGGTACATCGGGGAAGTTGGCAACGATAAAGGCTGCAAACTCGGCGCGGGTGAGCGATCGTTCTGGCCGAAAGGTGCCATCAGTAAAGCCTGCGACTGTTCCCACCTGGGCCAAACCATCGACAAAAGGCCCAGCCCAGTGTCGCGCCATATCGCTGAATTGGATAGACCCTTGGGGCGGCGGCGACTCCGAAGCCGCTGGCGAGCCGGGCTCAACCGACTCGCCAGCGGCCCAACTTGTGGGTTGATCAAACAATATCGGAGGCACTGCTGCGGGGTCGGGTCGGGCGCTGGCAATGAGGTCAACCTGACCTTGAATTCGTTGGGGCAACACGTCATTCCCGCAGGAGACCAGCGATCGCCCGCTGTTATTTTGAATATCCATCGAGCCATTGAGGCGCACAGTATTATTGCCGAGGTCTTCAGCTTGGCCAAAATCGGCGGTGGCTTGGCCCGTCAGCGTCAGGCCTACGGTCTGATTTTGCCGAATCCGATTGTTGCGTAACACCGGGTTGGCGGTATCGGCGATCGCGATGCCGGTCACATTGCGTTCTAAGCCGCAGGATAGAATCAGCGGCGCGGCGGAATCTTGAATCAACAGAGCCGTCTGATTTTTTTGACAAAAGACCCGTTCAAACTGGCCCTTGCTCTGGGTAAACCAGGCGATCGCCGTCCCGCAGTCTTCAAACACACAGTCTTGAACCAAGGGCAGCGCTGTACCCAGCGTCACGGCGCCATATTGCGGACATTTCATCACGACCACCCCGGCCAATTGAGGGCGGCCCTCGGCGAGTAACAGGCCGATGCCCTGCGCCTGGGTGTTGATGATGGTTACCTGGTTGAGCTTGGCCCCATCTTGCAACACGCTGGCGGCGACCTGGCTACCCAGCACCGGATGCTGCGCCGGACCACTGCCCTGCACGATCGCCGTAGGCCGCCCGCCCCCTGGCTGCCCCACCAGTTCACATCCTGACGGAATGACTAAGGGAAACTGTTCACCACTGTTGGCGGTGTAGAGCCCAGCTTGGAGCTGTATCTGCGTGTCACCCTGACTCAGCCGTAATGCGGCAGTAATGGTTTTGAGGGGTTGATTGGCCGATCGCCCATCGCGATTGTCCTGTCCCTGAGCGGGATCGACGTAGAGCACCTGCTGAGCCATTATGTGTGGATTAACCGCGCGAAGTAAGCAAAACTGCCGCCAGTCTGGTGTCAGCGATCGGACTGGCAGCGTCTGAAACTGACTGGAGGGCGTCAAGGTCGATCACTCGGATCAAGCGATTAGAGACTCTCACCTGTCACCAGCAATCGCTCTCGCCGAGGTCGCTGACTGATGTCGTGGAGTGATCACGTCAATGCGCCAAAATTCTACTGCAGGTTCTCTCATCCTCGCCTGGGCGGTTCGGCAAATCTATAAACTTTGTCGGCATTCAGCTTTTAGCACCCAGTTGGAGGAACGTTTTGGCCATATCAACATGACCGTGATCGACACCGAATGTCGAAACAAACTACGGGTCTGCCAAGCTGAACAAGACGGCAAATGTAGGCATTGAGAGCAATCTGACTGAGCGCTGAAGTGGACTCTACCGCTCCGCCAGGGCGGCCTGCTGCTGCACCAATTCTGGCCCTCGTGAGGTGCCAATGCGGGTGGCCCCCGCCTGCACGAGTTGTAGCGCCTGCTCAGCGGTGCGAATCCCCCCCGAGGCTTTAATGCCCACCTGACCGTGACCGATTTCGCGCAGTTGGCGCACCGCTTCGACTGTAGCGCCCCCTTGCCAACCGGTGCTGGTTTTGAGAAAGCTGGCACCCGCATCTAAACAAATATCAGCGGCAATTTTGATCTCTTTGGGCGTCAACAAACTCGTTTCCAAGATTGTTTTGACTAGGGTGCCGGTAGCTTCGCAAATTTCCGCAATTTCACGATGCAGGCGGTCATGCTGCCCCGATTTGAGCCAGCCTAGGTTGATCACGACATCCAATTCCGTCGCCCCTTGCTCCACCGCATCCTGGGCTTCGTAAAGTTTGCTGGCGGCGGTCGTGGCTCCGGTGGGAAAGCCAATCACCGTACAGATGGCCACGCCTTTGCCCTGCAACTGCTCGCGGGCAAGGGCCACGTGGGTCGGCGCGATGCAGACTGCCGCAAATCGGTAGCGATCGCACTCCCGACACCAATGCATCACTTGCTCGGGTGTCGCAGTGGGAATCAAGAGAGAATGGTCGATGAGGGGTGCCAAATCAACCTGGGGCAACTCTGAGTAAGCGCGATAGCTATCCATCCATCACCTGCGAGGAAGAATTGGTTATCCAACGGATATTAATTTACCGTGAATCTTCGGGCACAAGACCGACCGAATTCGTCGTCATTGAAGAGAATGCCAGCAGCAACGGGAATGCTTAAGGCGAGCCGACCCGCTTTTGAGCGAGAGGAGTAACCACCCTATGCCCCCGACTCGGATCTCAGCCATTATCTGTACGCACAACCGCGAAGATTATCTCGGCGCGGCGATCGACAGTTTGCTTGAGCAAGATTTTGCCGACTACGAAGTGATCGTGGTGGACAATGCTTCTACCGACAGCACTCGGGCCATTGTTGAAGCCCGCCTGCCCCATCCCCGGCTACAGTACGTCTATGAGGCCAACCTCGGCCTCTCTGTCGCGCGCAATGCCGGCGCGGCAGTAGCCAAAGGTGAAATTCTCGCTTACCTAGACGACGATGCCGAAGCGAGCGGCGGCTGGTTGACGGCTCTGGCCCAGATTTACGAGCAGGACACCACGGTGGCGATCGCCGGCGGCAAGGTGACGCTGATCTGGCCCCCCAACTGTACCCCACCGAACTGGATTTCAACGGGGATGACGGGCAACTTGGGCGCTTATGACCTTGGGAATGAGATCGTCTACATCGAGCAGCCGGGACTGACCCCGAGAGGCCTCAACTACTCCATCACCGCTGATTTTCTCGAAAAAATCGGCGGCTTTGACGTCAACTTGGGCCGCGTCGGCAAAAACCTGCTGTCAAACGAAGAGCTTTACATGACCGAAAAGGCGCTAAACATGGGTTACCGTGTTGCCTATTTACCCGATGCCTTAGTGGCCCACAACGTCGCCCCGAGCCGACTGGCCCCGACCTGGTTTATCCGTCGTAGCTGGTGGCAAGGCATTAGTGAGTGTTACCGCGAACGAGTGGCCGGTCGTTCGGGCTGGAAGCAGCTGCAGTCAGGGGGAGAGCGATTGATTCGCGGTCTCTACAAAACGGTCAAATACCTGCCCGATCCGGCTCAGCGGTTTGAAAACATGCTCTATGCCTACGGTCAAGTTGGGTATCTTATCAGTGCTATTCGCGGTTTGTTGCGCCCAGCCTCAGGCTAGGCAGGCTCGCTGGCATGGGCTCAGGCGCTATCGGTTCCCTAAATTGACTGCCACCCGGTGGCTATTTGTTCAACCCCTATCCTAACTACTTCAAAATCTGCTATGTCCTCTAAAATCCCCGTTTCCGTTCTCATTCCTGCCAAAAATGAGGAGTCCAACCTCCCGGCCTGCCTAGAGAGCGTAGCCCGCGCCGATGAAGTATTTGTGGTGGACTCGCAAAGCGAAGATCGGTCGATCGCCATTTCTGAGGAGTATGGCGCTCAAGTGGTGCAGTTTCATTTCAACGGTCGCTGGCCCAAAAAGAAAAACTGGTCGCTCGATAACCTGCCTTTTAAGAATGATTGGGTGCTTATCGTCGATTGCGACGAGCGCATCACGGAGGAACTGTGGGACGAAATTGAGCAGGCCATTCAAAAGCCTGACCACAGTGGCTACTATCTCAACCGCCGGGTGTTTTTCCTCGGTAAATGGATTCGTTTTGGCGGCAAATATCCCGATTGGAATCTGCGCCTATTTCGCCACGCCAATGGTCGCTACGAGAACCTCAATACCGAAGAAATTCGTAACACCGGTGACAACGAAGTGCATGAGCACGTCATTGTGGAGACGGGTGAAGTCGGCTATCTGAAAGAAGATATGCTGCATATCGACTTCCGCGACCTCTATCACTGGCTACAGCGCCACAATCGCTATTCCAACTGGGAGGCGCGGGTTTACTACAACATCCTCAACGGTATGGCTGAAGATGGCACCATCGGCGCAAATTTGTTTGGTGACTCGGTTCAGCGTAAGCGGTTTCTGAAAAAGATTTGGGTGCGCTTACCCTTCAAGCCATTCCTCCGGTTTATTCTGTTTTATTTCATTCGCCTCGGGTTTTTGGATGGTCAGGCAGGCTATATCTACGGTCGTCTGCTGAGCCAGTATGAATACCAAATCGGCGTCAAGTTGTTTGAACTCCAAAAGTTTGGCGGACAGCTTAACGTCAAAAAAGGTGAAGATGACGCGGCTGCCACGGCTACTGATGAGTCACCCGCGATCGCACCCGCCAATGTGCAAAGCTAACCGTTGTCATGGCTTCTTCTTCTGACCGTTCTCCGTCTGACCCTTCCCCGTTGCCTGATGCAAAGTCCACCCCTGACGAACCCTGGCAGTCAGGGATTGGTGCCCCGGCACGGATTGATTTACGCCAGTATGACCAGTCTTGGTACTCACCGGGCCGCTCGAAGCCATGGGTACTGCTATGGTGGCTAGTGCAGGCAGTGGTCTTTCCCCTCACGCTACATGCTCACCATGCCCCTCGGCGTCTGTTGTTGCGCTGGTTTGGCGCGCGCATTGGCCGCGGGGTCGTCATTCGCCCCTCAGCGCGGTTTCACTATCCTTGGAAAATTGAAATTGGTGACTACAGCTGGGTGGGCAGCGGCGTGGAATTCTACAGCCTGGGCCCGATTCGGCTTGGCAACCACACCGTCGTCTCACAAAACACCTATCTCTGCACCGGCTCGCATAATCCTGCTGATCCAGCCTTTGGGCTGCAGGTAGCCCCCATCGTGATCGAAAATGGGGCTTGGATAGCGGCGAATTGCTTCATCGGTCCTGACGTGACGATAGGGGCCAATAGCCTGGTCGGGGCGAGAAGCAGCGTGTTTACTGATCTGCCCGCTGATTATATTTGCCTTGGCAGCCCCTGCAAGCCTTGCAAGCCTCGCGTTTTTAGCTAAGGCGAACTTGCGCGATCGTGCTACACATCAGCAACCTCATGTTCATCATGCGCTTTCGCGGGCGACTGTTCCGCGAACCGGAATTTGAATAATAAACTCGGCCCCCTCACCGAGCGAAGAACGACAGGTTAATCTGCCGCCATGTCTCTCAGTCACAATTTGGTAACTGACCGCTAATCCCATTTCAGCGCCCGCCCCAATAGACGAGTATGGGCTTCCAAATGCGCTCGGTCGGTATCCAACGTCCGCAGCAAGTGCTGAAAATTGACCTGAAAATCACCGTCGTGGTCACGGAAGTCGAGCCACTGAATGTTTGCCAGTACCGGATGCAAATCGTCAGTATCAATCGGGCGATGCAGCACCGTCACGATGCGCTTGTTCAAGCGAGCCGCATATTCCACCTCGTCAGCGCAGTAGGGCGAGCTGATCGACTGAGGCGAGAGCACAAACAGCATGATGCCAGAGCTTTCAATGCCGCGATAGATCTCCTGCTGAAAATCCGTTCCCTTGGCAATACTCTCCTGATCAAACCAGGTACGCTTGCCTTGAGCTTGCAACGCCCCGTTCAGCCTGCGGGCAAAGTCCGAATCGACCCGCGAGTACGAAATGAAGACATCAGAAGATAAGCTCGGTGGCTGGCGCAGGCTGGCCGCAATGAACTGTGCCTGCAGTTCAGTGGGCGGATAGCAGTGAGTGCGGGCGACCTTCAGCCAGGTTTCGGCGCGGTGCAGGTTATAACCCCGCAGCAGCATTGCGGGTTCGTGCTGTTGCCGTTCCCACTTCAGCGCCTGAGTGAGCCAGGTTTTATGTTCGGTGTGGTAGGCAGCGTCGCTATCTAGCAGCTTCAACAGTTCGCTTTCATCCGACTTGTAATTGAGCCGCTTCAGCAGTTCGGCTTCATCCGACGTGTCATCGATCCCGTCGACGTTATCCGTCAGGTCGATATACTGCAGCGATCGCAAACTCGCGGGCACCTGCTCTGGCTCAACGGGCGCAGCCAACACCGGAATCACGCGCTTGTGCAAACTCAACGCCTGCTTTAATTCATGCTGACAGTAGGGTGAATTAGCCGAATGCGGCGACAGGATAAAGATGATGTTGTCCGCTTCTTCAATACCTTGGGCAATGGCGCTGGTATAGTCTTGACTGGTTTGAATATCGGTGCGGTAGTTCCACACCGTAATGCCCCGCCGCAGTAAAGACTGACGGATTTGCTCAGCACTGTTTTGGTCTCGGTCCGAATGGCAGAGAAACACCTGAGTCATCAGGTTGTTGGCATTCTTGATACTCTCAGCAATGAACTCGCAGTGTAGTGGCAACGGATAGGGAAGTGCTTCATCCGTCAGGCGACTGGCGAGCCAGGTTTCAGCCTGCTGACGCTCAGTGCCTACCAGCAGATATCGCGTTTGTCGGTGGTGGCATTCCCAATCTAGTGCTTGAGATAGCAACTGAGTATGGTGCTGCACGTAGTCCTGCTCTTGACGCAACAGAGCCGCTAAATTCTGGAGCCAGGTTTTGACATCGTCCTCTGGCCAGAATGGCACCCAGTTGAGCTTTCTGGCCGTTTCGTTCAAGTTGTCGAAACTACAATGCTTGCCCGCTACTTTAAAAGCTTGCCAGTCAGCTTCAGTCCCTTTCGGGTTGCGCCGTTTCCAGGTTTGGGGGGAGATTTCCTCCACATGCATCAGCGGAATAATCTGCTTTCTGTACTTCAGCGCCAACTGCAGCTCTTTGTCGCAGTAACGTGATGTGCAATTAAGCGATTTCCAATTCAAGCTTTAATCAGATCCTCAAATCTCAGATAGGGCCTGCCTT
>JBCBJQ010000079.1:0-27081 GCA_038523235.1 Cyanobacteria bacterium J06626_4 | reverse complement strand
CCAGTCAATGCTGAGTCTCTGAATCCTGAAATGGACTTAGATCGAATCCTGATTATTGTGCTTAACAGTGTCAGTAAATTTCTGAAAATGCCAGTTTCCAGTCCTGAATACATGCAAACCCTACTTAGAATAGAGAAAAATCTGAAGAAGATTGACAGAATGATGCGTCAAGACTCATCAATCAGCGCTGAATTTCGAAGCGACTGGGCAAAGATTCTAGAAACTTCGCATCAATTTCAGCAATGGTGCATGTTAGAAGACTGGATGGAACACCTGCGTTACTGGGCGACTAAATTAAGACATGCTGTAATCGAGCATCGTGATGTCGGGCATGACTGGAACTTTAACCCAGTTCAGCTAGATATATTGTTGGATTATTACAATGCCAACAAATTGCTAATGGATTGCCTTAATAGTGATTGCTATGTAAACCGGAATATTCAGAGGAAGATCAAAGAAACTTTGTTTAGCCCCCGTCTAACTGAAACTGAGTCAACCTTGGGATGAAGTCGGTATACTTCAGCAGTGTCTGATAACGCTGGTAAATGGTTGCTTTTATCTATTTTGAGAGGTTGCAAAATAGATGGTGACGATCGCGGTTCGGCCTGCCTACGCCGACTGCATCGCTAAGCTGATTGTCTCTAATTGGGCGAATGCCTCAAACCACTGCCACAAATTCTGCCTCCTTGCCCGCTGGCATGTTCCTGGTGCTGAGGTTGCGGCACCTTGAAACTGTTTGAAGCCGGTGTCATGACACCAGACGAATATCATGCGCCCCTCGAACTACTGGAATTTGCCAGCCCGATCGCTGGAGCTGTGGCGGCTCGCTAGCAATCACTTGCCAGAACTCAACGGCACCGTTGCGGGGTTGATTTTCTCGATAGTTATAAATCACGACGGCCAAAGCCGTGCCGCTGGCATCAAACACTGCTTGCTCGGGCAGCAGACCGGCAAACCCATATTCTCCTAGCGTTGTCAGCTGTCCCGTAGTGGGGTCAAACTGTACCAGTGACAGAGAGCTGTGGGGCTTGCCGCGCCAGGCTGGTGGAAACGCGGCCAGATAGGTACGACGCATATTCACCGTGGCAATCAAGCGGTTGTCTGGACTCAAGTCAAAGCCTTCGGGGCTAACTCCCACCGTGGTTTTAGACACCACCTCATGCTGTTGTCCCGTCTCGTCAAAGCGAATCGCGATCATCTCCCCCGCCGGATTGAGAAGGAAATTGAGCAGGCGGAGGAACTGGGTGTTCCATTTTAGATCGGGCACTAAGAAAAACTGACCATCGGCGGTAAAGCGACCATTGCTCAGGTGATTGCCCACGCGCAACGACTCACCGTAGGGCTGCAGATCAATGATGCCGTCATCATTCATCTGAATCGCGTAGAAAGCCACGTCGCGATCGCTGCCTTGAGTCATGGCCAAAAACTGCCCAGACGGATGCCAAACCGCCGCTCGATTACCCGGTTCACCCTCTGGTCCTTCGGTAATAGCCAGGTAGGTGCGCTGCCCGAGCCGACCATCCGCCAGGAGCTGAATAATCAGCAGTTCTCGCCCGGGTTCTTCTAAATTAACGGCCAAGAAGCGGCCATCGGGGCTGATGCTAATGTGCTCTGGGTTGCGCCCAACGGCAATTTCTTCGAGTCGTCTCGGCTGCGCGGGATCAGAGAGGTCGATCACCGTCAGGGTTTGACCAGCGGGCATATCGTCAATGTCATCTAAAGCTTGCACCCCGGCTGGGGGCGGCGATCGCACCTCCACCACATAGGCGCGCTGGCCATCGGGAGCAACGGCGATGACTTGCGGCCACGACATCACCGAATTAGAAACTGGGATGGCGGCAACCTGAGGATTCTCGGCTGCTAGCGGCAGGGGAATCACCGAGAGCGTATCGAAGATACCAGGAACGCGGTCCAGTTTGGCGTCGGCATAGGCGGTGGCGACCATGTCAGCATCTGACGCCACCAATAGCGATCTCCCGGCAAATGTCGGCGGTTCGGTGGTCGCTGGGGGACTTTGGAGCGGCACCGGCTCAACCAACTGCAGCAGACCATAGCCCACAATCGCCACAAGTAGGCCGATAAGTCCTACTACCAGACGTTTCCAGCCTTTTTTTGCGAACAGCTTCATCGTGTTTGTTTAACAGCTCAGCTATGCGCCAAGATAGACCTTAGACCATGCTCCAGGGTCAAGGGGGTAAGGCATGAAAATTCGCGAACTGGCCGAAATCACCGGTCTGTCAGTCGATACTATTCGGTTTTACGAAAAGCGCGGTCTGCTAGATCACACCCATGTGCAGCGACAAGGCAACAACTATCGTGACTATCGCGAGACTGCCGTCACTCGTTTGCGACTCATTCGGCAGGGCAAGCGCTTAGGGTTTACGCTGGCCGAAATTCAGCAGGAAATCACCGCTTGGGAAAGCGATCGCCTCAGCATCCCGGAGAAGGTCAGCTTGCTGCAGCACAAAATCACGCTCATTGACGAACAGGTGGCGGCGCTGCAGCAAACCAAAGCCTATCTTCAAGAAAAAATCGATTGGGTCAGCGCCCAAGCGACAGAGACCTCAGCTTAGTCCTGGCCCACTCGACAACGGTGACCAAACACAAAATCATCCTTCCCGCCGCGATTCATCTCTCTTTTCCGGAAGGGCTGGGCTGCTCCGTGAATTCCTCATTAAGCGAATATTTTTGAGGAATGATGATGTCGAGCATCTATCGCCAAAGCACGATCTCGCCTCGCGCCAAGCGTCGCAATCGTCACAAAACACCTTTCCAACCTCGCCCCACTGGCAAGCCTCGGCGCACTCGCAGTGCTGGGACTCGTGCAAACAACTGATGGCATTCGGCCGCCCAACCGCTGCTGATCAGCGATGTCTGGCTTCTGGTCAAAAGGCTGAGCTTAGCATCGTCTAGACAAGCCGCTCAACTAGTCAGCATCCAACTAGCTCACGACCCTCAGGAAAGTCGGCGAATGAACCGATGCTCACTGTGAAGGACTCGCCGCCGCCGCCAACCAGAATTGCCGCAATAAAAGTGCCTGCTAAATCGTGCCTTCCATCACCCGGGCACCTGCCGGGTCGGGGGCATCGGCGCTGGCGTCAATGGTGACAAAAAGTTCGGTTGCCTTCACGCCTTGGGGCGGCGTTTCCGGCGGCGTGAAGCGGACAAAAACCGAGCCATCCGATTCCGTATTGAACTCGCCACAGTAAATGATTTCCCCATTTTCTAAGGCGAGCCACATGCGATAAACCTGGTCAGGCGGTAGGGGGGGCAAATCGCCGAATGACACGATCACCTCTTGCCAACGACCCGGGGTGAACAGGAGGGTGCCAGCCGCAGCTGAGTCATTCGCTGTGAGGGCAATCAGACGACTGTTGGGCTGCTGTAAAATCGCCGCAACGCGGTCAGGACTCACTTGCTGGGCCAGCCCGAGCTGGTAGCGTAAGCGCCAGTTATCGGCTCCGAGCAGTAGCAGGGCGATCGCCCCTAACCCGGCTAATCCCTTGAGCAAAGCGCCTGATCGTCGCGATGATGGTGGGGCGATCGCCGGAGTGATCGCCGACGCATCCACAATTTTGGCCCGGAGGCTCGCGGGAGCTGGCACTGTGGGGAGGGCTTGGGAAAAGAGATCCAGGCTGGTTTGCACGGCCTGAATCTCTTGCTGTAGCGCCGGGTTATCCACTAAGAGCTGTTCGAGCCGCGTCACCTCGGCATCGGTTAAATCGCCCAGCACATAGCCTGCTGCGAGCTGTTCCTCTTCTTCTGACAGTGGTTTGAGCTGATTGTTATTCATTGAACCGCTTCCCCCAAGTGTTGGCGAAGATCCATTAGGCCTTTGCGTGCTTTACTTTTCACGGTACCAAGTGGAATGTTTAACTGCTGGGCAATTTCTGCATGACTAAGCCCCTGAAAAAAGTTCATCTCTAAAATTGTTCGATGTTGATCGGGTAAGGTGGCCAACGCCTGTTGCAGCGTGGTTTTTCGTTCTGCTTGCGAGGCTTGTTCTAACGGTGTGACATGGGAGCGATCAGGCAAAAGCCGCTTTAATTTTTGCAGAGATCGCTGCTGGCTACCGTGACTAGAGAGACGGTTTAAGGCCCGCGATCGCGCCAGCACACTCAGATAGGTACTGAGGGCGGCCCGCTGCGGGTCGAACTTTTCTTTGTCCGGCAAATTGAGGAAGATTTCTTGGGTCAGGTCTTCGGCTTCAGCAGGATATTTAAGAATCTTTAGGGCAATGGTGTACACCAAGCTTCCGTAGCGATCGTAGATCCCAGCGAGGGCATCTGGGTTGCCTGACCTTAAGCTTTCAATCAGCTCAATATCGGAGGCATTAGGAGACATCAAAGCCATGCTAAAAGGGGGCGCTTCTGGGGCTGTTTAGAAGCAAAACATTAACCGATGAAAATGAGCTGAGGCCAGGCCAAGGCTGGTAAATTCGGCATGAGTTGCCGCACTATTGTCTGCTGCCGGGGGGCTGGGAAGCAAGGGTTAGGTGAAAAGGGGCCGCGATCGCCTGAGTTAAAGAATCGTCAGCCATGCTGGTTAAACACCTAACAAGCCGATGAGGCTAGCCTGTAGGGGGCGATCGGTAATACCAATTTCCGCAAATTATAGCTACATACATCCTCCTGGTAATCTCTACCTTCTGGCTTCTACTCTCCACCTGGCCTTCAGTCCTGCACTCAAGCGCCTGGCTGCAGCGAAGGACAACGAGATAGGTCAATGGTTAAGCCGAGACAGTAACGACTGTCGTGACTTAACGTGATCGCGGTCTAATCGGTATTATCGTTAGACCGTGACGCCGGTCTCGGCAGCGACGTTGTTTCCCTCAAAGGGCGCGCACCGCCAACCCCAAATTAGGGATTCATTGCAGTCATCAGCACTATCTGTGTGTTTGTAAAAATGCCCTGTGGACAAAACCGTCACTGCAGCCATGACTGACAGCTCAGGCGAGAGTTTTAGCACTGCTTTGGGGCAGTAAAAGCAGCGCTTTTGAATGGCAGCCAGCAGTGAATAAAAACGCTTTTGCGTGATTAACATCTGGCAAGGGCAAAATCGCCGTCGCATTGCTCACTCTATTACTGATTACCGGTATCGATGGCAGTTGGATTTAAATCCTCTAACATTTTTTGAAGGGTTGCCAAGTCAGCAGCATCAAGCCAACTAAGCTGATGGCTGAGAAGATGAGCGAGCGGAGTAATATAGCAGTTGTCAACCTGGTTAGGACAAAACTGCGGAGTCATTTTGCTTGATGTGCTAAGGCTCAGAGTGATTCTTGCTGTCCTCAGCAAAGTAGTCAGCATCATCAAGACTAGGCGCTAGGGTCGTTTGGTTTTGCAATCCGACAAAGCCGCCGCCAACAGCTTTAGAAAGCCGGGGGCATGAAGGAATCAGAGTTGCTAAACCACGTCTAAGTTGAAAACTGGAGTTATACTAGCTCATCAAAACCTCACCTAACCTCTCCTTCTCAAGGAGAGGGACCAGACTGCCACTTAACCTCTCCTTGAGAAGGAGAGGTGCCGCAGGCGGTGAGGTTGAGTGAGATACCAAAACTCCACTTCTGAACCTGGATGGGGTTTAGCTTGATTTGCTTTGGAGCATAGCATTAGCAATTCGGCAAAGCTAGCTGTCGCCCAATACCCGCAGATAATTTGACGGTCGGCCTGACCAAAGATGAACCGGCTGCTTCGTCCTTTAGCGGGTTGCGAGTGATCGGGTCGGGGGCGATCGCTGAGAAGATGTGAAACGCTTAAGGGAGCCAGTTGGCTAGGAAGTTTTAATCGGTTTAGGGGCCGACTTGGGCTTTTTGCTCAGGCGCTCTAGGCTCAGAGCCAGCACCCCTAACGTCACTAAGAAGACCCCAATCCACTGAATAAACTGCAGGGTGGATTTGTCGCCGGGGGTGATGAGGTAAGCCAAAATTGCCGTCAAAACCGGGCCGCTAGAGGCCACGATAGAGGCCTGACCAGCCCCCATAAGCCGGACACCATAATTGTTGAACAGATACCCCAACAGGGTTAACCCCCCTAAAAACACCCCCGCCAACAGTAGCCCCCAATCACTGCTGGGTTCGCCGGTTTCCAACCCCAAGAAAAAGCCGCCGATCAAGATTAAGCTGGTGAGCACAAAAATGGTGGTGAACTGCACCAAGCTCACCGGCACTGGATGCAGCTTCCGAAAGCTCAACTGCATGGAGACGAGATACAGGGCGAAAGCGATACTTGAGAGCAGCCCGGCAAAGACGCCCCAAGGCGAAACGGCCCCTGAGGCTAGGTCAGTGTTGATGCGCGGTAATGCGGTAAACACAATGCCAATGGTGATCGCAAACATGACTAAGCCCCGCAGGGGGGTGGGGCGATCGCCGAATAAAAACCAGGCCAACGGCACCGTAATCAGCGGATACATAAACAACAGCGTGACGGCAACTCCGGGGCCAATGTCGGAGATCGCTTTGTAGATCAGCACCTGCGACATAAACAGAAAGCAGCCACTGGCAATCACTTGAAACAGCGGTCGCTTATCGCGAGCGCCTAAAAACTTGCGAATATCAGCCCAAACTTTGGGATATATCTTGCCCGCCACTACCACCATCAGCGGCAAGACTACCAGCATTCTCAGCCAGAGCAACAGCAATGAGTTCGGAATATTGAGGGGAAAAACTGCCGCCACCGGTATCTGGCCAAAGATTTGGCCCCCGTACCCAATAATGCCAACCAAAACGTTGTGAAAGGACAAGGCTAGGGTCGACAGAATGATGAAAGTCAGCCCTTTCTGAAAGGCACTGGCTGCACTGATGGGGTGGCGCTTCGCCGCCCCTGATGATGGCGCTGGTTCAGCTCGATGGCCTGGCGGCCCCGCTGGGGCTGGCTGCGCCTCACCCGCGATCGCCCCTGGCTGATAGGGCGCTGTCGGCACCGCATACGCTGAGTTCGACTGAGGATATAAGGGCACCTGTTGAGCCCCATACAGTGGAGTTGCAGTGCTGCCGTTGCTATGGCCATTGGTCGCCGCCGCCACCGCTTGCGGCCGCACAATCTGAGTCTGCAACTGAATGCTCAGGCGATTGACCAACGCATCTAAGATGGCTTCGCCTTGCTGCTCCATGCTGTGCATGCGGCTGATTTGCTGTGAAAGCGAGCTTTGGTAGCTGTTGAGATCTTGCTGGAGCGAGTGCAAAGTATCGTTCAGACTAGAGTCGAGCGAAGAGAGCAGTTGGTAAGCATTGTGCAAAGAGCCGCTAGGCGCGGTGCCAGGCACCGCTGCCCCACTGTACAGATCTTCGGTGAGGCGATTTTGCAGGTGGCCCGCCAAAGCTTGCGCCAGCTTTTTTGCCCATAACTGCTGCTGTGCTAGCTGCTGACGACTGAGTTCAGCGGTTTGTTGGGTCTGCAGTTCAGCGTAGTTGCTTTTGAGTGACTGATATTCTTCTTCTAAGATTTCAATATCGTTGAGCAGACGATGCTTCGTGCCCTGGAGGCGATTGATGTCCTGGGTCAGCTGACCGGAGAGATCGCTTTGCAGTGCTCTCAGATCTTGAGAAAGATTTCGCAGCACCTCACGGGCTGCTTTTTCCTCATTTGGAGGGGTGTGCGGTGTCTTGTCCAACTGGCCCATGGATATAGTTGCCCCTAATCTGGCACGATCGCCTTGATGTAGATAGTCACGTAGCAGGCGTGATTGTTTTTTGTGATGATGTTATTGTGCTCAAAATCTTTGAAAAGATCTCATTTAGTTACGAAAAAAAGAGCATGTGAAGGTTTGAAGATGTTTCCCCAAAAACCTGGCTGCGTGTTTATTGCTGGTGCAAACAGCCTCATCTGAGGAGAGCATTCTCATTTAACCAGGCGATCAGCTTGGTTGTCGCAGTTACCCAACGCACTGCCGGATTTGGCTTGGGTAAGTCAAATCCGGCAATAACTCACCCGACGATCACTAAAGTCACTAATTGGGCCAGTTTATCTCAATGAAGTCAGGGTGGCCGATTTTCGCGGGCCGATGTCTGGGCGATGGCTCCCCACCACTGGCAATATCCGATTTCTGAGTCGGGCAGGGGGCTCATGTCAGGCTTCCTCAGCCTCGTCAGCGCCCATCAGCTTAGCCACCATGGCACTGTCGGGAAACGACTCCAATACCAAGGTTTTGACCATGACCGTGAGCGGCAGGGCCAAAAAAGCCCCGATGGGACCCAGAATCCACGTCCAAAACACGACGGCCAGAAACGTCACCAACGTCGACAGATCAAGCCCCTGCCCGAGATAACGCGGGCCAATCACCATATCAAAGAAATTGTTGATGAGGGCATAGCCAATGAACACAACCAGGGCGGCCCCGATGCCAGACTCTAGCAGGGCCAAAATCAGGGGCGGCATGAGCGCAATGATGTAGCCAATATTAGGAATGAAGTTGAATAAAAAAGAAACGACCCCCCACAGCACCGCAAAATCGACGCCCAGTGCCAATAGCAAGAGGGTTTGGCCGATCGCCGCCATGGCCCCCAGCCAGCCTTTGATCAGCAAATAGAGGCTAACGCTCCGGCTAAAGGCCGTCATGCGGTTAAATAGGGGGCTGCGCTCTCCTAAACTGCGTTGGAGCTTGGTCGCAAAACTGCTGGCCCCGACCAGCATATAGATCACGATAAACAGCGTTAGGCCGACATTGCCCAAGGTGCCGATCAGCCCCGTGAGCACCGACAACACAAACTGAATTAAGCGCGACGGTCGCAGGATTTCCAGATTCAAGATATCCGCACTTTCTAGCCCGTGACGGTCTAGCCAAAGCTCGGTCTGGGTGAACTGCTCTTCTAACAAGCTGCGATAGGCGGGGATGGAGTCGGTGAGCTGAGCCACTGAAGCAATCAAAAAGATAATCAGCAGCAGCCCTGTGGCGATCACGCCCAAAATCACGATCAGGTTGGCTAACCAGGTAGGCACTCGGCGGGCCCGCATCCACTGCACTAGGGGCGCGGTGACCAGCACGATAAATAGGGACAATAGCACCGGGCCGAGCAGCTCTGCAGCCGCTTTGAGACCCGCCACAATAATCATGAAGGCCGCGATCGCCACTAAGGGCGGTACGATGCTTGATTGGTCACGCCCCGTCATCATGTTTGCTCTGTGCACAACTAAACTGCTCGCATTATGCCAGCAATCTTGCCCTTGACCCGGTGGGGAAAATTGGCAACGGGGCCACGCTAGGGGCAAGCCGTAGACACGGACGGCGTGGCGTCTTCGCGCCAGTGACAATTGTCTGGGGTGAGGGTGATCAGGTCTTCAATATTGCGCTGCATGGTTTGGCAGATGGCCTCCAGGGGCAAATCGTTGGGATCACAACCAAACGGATTTTCGATCTCAATGCCAATGGCCTCAATGCCAAACACGGTGAAGCTGATCAGGCCCACGGCGAGGGCGGTCCAGTCCTGCAGTGCACTCACCATTTGAAAGGGCAAGGCCAAGCAATAGAGCAGCAGCAACTGTTTGAGATGAATCGCATAGGCCAACGGAATCGGTGTCTTAACAATGCGCTCACAGCCGCCTAGAACATCGACCATGACATCGACCTGCGCGAGCATCGCTGAGAGCTGATAGGCATTCAGCCGCCCTTGGTTAAAGCACCCCTGCAAATAATCGGCGAGCCAAAAGGCAATCTCTAATGGCGGGTGATGCATGGTTTGCAGCTTGGCTAACTGCGGCGAGGTGACCAGTGTTGCCATCTCGGTCGTGACCAACGGGGCGCTGCGCAGCTGCTGTTTAGTGGCGCGAGCAAAGGCTACGAGCAGGCGCAACTGCTGGATTTTTTCCTGGTGATCGCGGGCCTCATGTTCGTGCACGGCCACCCACATCTGCCGGGCCAGATTGCGACTCGTATTGACCAACGCGCCCCAGAGTTTGCGCCCTTCCCAAAACCGCTCATAGGCTGTGTTGGTGCGAAAGACCAGCAGCAGCCCAAGCACGATACTGGGCACGATGCTGCTGAGGGACTGCAAGGAAACGGGCAGGCCCCAGCGGTATAGCAGGGAAATCAAGAGGCCGAACCCGGCACAGAGCAGGGTGCGGGGCAACACGGCGGGCACCACTGACCCTTGCCAGCGAAAGAGCATACGGAACCAATGGTGTTGGGGGGCTGAGCTGGGGGAGAGAGCATCCAGTTGCGATCGCACCGCAAACCTCCTCGAAAAATCTCTGGCAACACTATGACACATTGACTTGAGGCCTTTGGCGGCGGCCAAAGGCCAACCGCTGGGGGCCGGGCGCTACCGCTCGGTCCCGGCGGGGCGGGTCGCTTCCTGCTCAAATCGCCGGGCGCGATCTAAATAGTTTTGCGCGATTTTGTCGGCGGGGCAGAGGGTCAGGCAGTGCTGGAATTTGGGAATGGCTTTGGCATAGCGCTGTTGGTAAAAATCTGCCAAGCCATTTTCGAACTCGGTGCGGCTCTTCAGCTTGGCGCTACGGATGGCCGGCGGGTCTGGTTCAAAGACCTCATACACACTCACGAAGGTGATTTTGCCCTTCACCTGCACGCGATCGATCACGCGCATGGCATAGGCGTTGGAGTCGCTCAGCTGCAAAAAGGTGTGGTGAGAAATCAGCAAGTTAGCGCTGTAGATGCGAGTCATGCGCTCAATGCGGGCGGCCACGTTGACCGTATCGCTAATCACGGTACTATCCATCCGATTGCGGCCGCCGACGGTGCCCAGCATAACGGCCCCGGTGTTGATGCCGATGCCGATTTCGATTGGCGACTTGTGGTACCCCAACCGCTCTTGGTTGTACTGGTGGAGCCGCTGCAGCATCGCAATGCTGGCCTGCAGCGCATCGTCAGCACTGCGGCTAAACAGCGCCATAATTGCATCGCCGATGTATTTATCAATAAAGCCGTGGTGCTCGGCGATCGCGGGTTCCATGCGCGACAGAAACGCATTGAGAAATTTGAAATTGTCTTTGGGCGTCATCTGCTCTGACAGCGTCGTGAAGTCGCGAATATCGGCAAACAGCACCGACATATGCTGTTGCGCCTGATCGCCGAGGTCAACATCGACAATGCTTTCGCGGTTGAGAAAGTGCAGAAACTGACGCGGTACGAAGCGACCATAGGCCTGGTTGATTTTCGACAGATACAGATGCGTTTTGAGGCGGGCGAGCAGTTCGCTTTTGGAAATGGGTTTCGTCAGATAATCATTGGCCCCGGCGGAGAGCCCTTCGACTAGATCCCCCACCTGGTTTTTGGCCGTCAGCATCACAATGGGCAATTTATGGGCCGGATGCCTCTCCCTCAACTTGCGGCATACTTCGAAGCCGGTCATGCGCGGCATCATCACATCCAGCAAAATGACGTCGGGTTGCATGCCGGCATCTAACAGGGCTAGGGCCTCCAGGCCATCCGCTGCTTCTACCACCTGATAGTTTTTGACAGCGAGGTGGTTCATGATCACCTGCCGATTGATCGGTTCATCATCGACCACTAAAATCTGATGCTGTCGTCGGGCCAAGGCGGTGACGTCGGCGTCTTCGGGCCGATCTGCGTCGCGGGGCACGGGGGGGGCGACGGCTTGAGGCAACACGGTTTGAACTGGCCACTGCCAGTCGAGGGGGGCAGGCGGCAGCGAGCCGTCCAGTGCTGCGGGGCTAGCGTCGCGATCACCGAGGGGCAGGGGCGCGGGCGTTGAGATCGGCAATGTAAAGGTGAATTGCGATCCCACGCCCATGTTCGAGAGCACCTGGAGCGTGCCGCCCTGCAGTTCGACCAGCTTCCGAGAAACGGCGAGCCCGATGCCCATGCCGCCATAGATGCGAGCCGTTGAGCCGTCGGCTTGTTCAAACGGCTCAAAAATTTGTTCGAGCTTCTCTTCGGGAATGCCAATGCCGGTATCAGAAACCGTGATCGCCAAATAATGGGATGTCGACTCTGGCGCTGGCGACTCAGGGGGGGGCGCATCAGCTGGAACGACTGTCGTCGCGATCGCAGCACCGGTGGTCGTGGCCGCCCCGTTGACGGCAGTATCCGCCGCCCCCGGCATCGGGGCGATCGCGTGGCGACAGCAGCTCGTGGGCAACGGCGACTGCTGCAACACCGAGCAGACGTCAGATTGTGGAATGATTTGGGCCGAGATGCCCACCATGCCGTGGTTGGTGAATTTCACGGCGTTGCCCACGAGATTATGCAAAATCTGCTGCAGCCGATTTTCATCCGCGAACACTGGGGGCAGCTGGGGTGAAACTGCGTTAACCAGCTGCACGTCTTTATGTTTGGCCAGGGGGCGGGTCAACGTCAGCACGACATCGGCAGCTTCTCGAGTCCCGACGGGACGCGGCAAAATTTCGACGTGGTCATGCTGCAGCTGTGAAAAATCGAGAATGTCATCGACTAAGGAGGCTAACCGCCGACCGCTGGCCACAATCATGGTGAGGTTGCCTTTGGTCTGCCAGGTCTGCGGCCCGCTGGCCCCATCAATCAGCGATTCGGCGAGCCCAATAATCCCGTTGAGCGGCGTTCTGAGTTCGTGGGAGGTCTTGGCGAGAAACTCGTCTTTAAGGCGATCAATGCGCTGCAGTTCTTCGTTGCGCTCTTCGAGTTTGGCAAAAGATTGCTGCAACTGCTTGGCCATGCTCTCAAAGGCCTGGGACAGTTCCGAGAGTTCCTCGAACCGACCGTCGGGCAGGGGGTAATCCCAGGTGCCCACGGCGAGTTTTTGCGCGGCTGCACTCAGACGATGGATCGGTTGGGCCACCCAGCGAGCGGTCACCCCGGCAATAAGGCTGGCCACGATCAGCGAAATGAAGCACAAGATCAGCGTATTGCGGGTGTTTGCCGCGATCTGCCCCTTAAAGTCAGATTCGGGAATCGCCGTCACGATTAGCCAGTCGAGCCCTCGACCATCGCGGAAGGGTACCAGGTGCACGAGCTGGGCTTCGCCGTTGAGGTCATAGGTAAACTGTTCAGCCGCATTGACCTGCTCGAGGCTGCCAAATCGCTGAAATAGATGCTGGGTGGTTTCTTGAATGATCGGCTCTTGACTGGCGATCGCCTGTAGGCGAGTTTGCTCACCGCTATCGAGAGTGATAAACGGTGGTTCGGCCGACGACGTCGCCACAATCGCGCCCGTGCGCTCAATAATAAAAGCCTCACCATTGGCGCTGAGGTTCAGCGTGCGCAAATAGCCGCTAATCTGCTCTAGCGTCAGATCCAGGGCGAGCACCCCCTGCAGCTTGCCATGGGTGCCGTAGACCGGCGCAGCCAGCGTGATGCCGAGCGCCGGATAGTCGCGGGAGGCAAATTCGTAAATCGGGCTCCAGCTTGCATGGCGATTTTCCACCACGGCCTGGTACCAGGGGCGCATGCGCGGGTCGTAGTTTTGTGAAGCCAGGGCTTCCCGGCGTTCGCCCGCGTCACTGAGCCGATAGGTGAATCGCTTCGGGGCCGTCTCGGCGGTCACTTCCCACAGCACGGTTTGACCATTATTGCGTTCTTGAATGCCTAAAAAGCTACCGTCTGGATAGCCTAAATAAATGCTGCTGACCCCGTCAGAAGCCCGAATCTGATGCCAAAAATGCCGGGCAATCATTTGGCGATTGTCTAGGGGCACATCGCCATAAAACAGGTTGCTGCGGCTATCACGCTGCAGCAAGTTGGGCTGCAATAGATAAGTTTGCAGATGTTCGCGAATGCTGTCGATGCTTTTTTCACTCAGCTGGACGGCCAGATCATCAATGGCCTTTTGCCCGTTACGCCACGACAGCGCCGTGGTCAGGCCGACCGCCGCCGCAATCTGCAACACAAACGAAACCACCAGCACCAGCCGGAGGGGGAGCTTTTGGGAGCGGGGAAAGAGTGAGCGGTCGGGGGGCTGGGGAAACATCCTGAGACTGCGATCGCGTG
This sequence comes from Cyanobacteria bacterium J06626_4, assembly GCA_038523235.1. GTDB lineage: Bacteria > Cyanobacteriota > Cyanobacteriia > Phormidesmidales > Phormidesmidaceae > Halomicronema. Next base: position 13,206 of record JBCBJQ010000079.1, on the reverse strand, counting down.
AAAAACCAAAACCGAATTAAAGCCAGATACAAATCATCGCCTTCAGGGGGCAAGCCCACCTGGCGAGCGGTCGAGAATGGGTCTTTGGGGGGACGCAACGGGTTTCTCGCGGCCTTCATCTTGCCCCGTTGGGGCCAGCGGGGCGCCAAGGGATGGGGGATTATTAGGTGAAGGTACTGTCCCTCTTCATTATTTATCCCCAACCATCAGGGAATCTTCGGTGAAGGGCCGATTAAGTTTCTGTATATTCCCGGTCGCTGGTCAGAGATTCTATACTGATCGCAGGAGTGGTCCGGGTTCGGGTCGCTGTTCTTCTACTTGATTTTGGCCAGCCTTGATTCAATCTGAAACGCTTTCTCTGCTGGAATGGTCTCGCCTTTGTCAGCATTTATCCACATTTGCGGCGACAAAGTTAGGGGCGATCGCCGCGCGTCAGCTGACGTTGCCCGCCACCCCAGCCGAGAGCGAACGACTATTGGCGGAGACCCGAGAAGCCGCGCAGGTTGAGCAGACGCCTCCTGGCCTAAAATTTGCGGGCGTTCAAGATATTGGGGAAGCGCTGGCCCGGGCGCAGCGGCAGGGCATGCTGCTGGGGGACGATTTACTCAACATTGCCACGACCCTCGCGGGCGCGCGTCAGCTGCGCCGTACGATTGACAGTTTTGAAGATGGCGAACTGCCCGTCTTGACTACACTCGTATCTACGCTGCGCACCTATCCCGAGCTGGAGCAAGACATTCACTATTGCATCGACGATCGCGGCAAAGTCGCTGATCGCGCCACCCCCAAACTGGGGGACATTCGCCAACGGCTGAAGTCACAGCGCAGCGAGATTTACCAAAAGCTCAACCACATTTTGCAGCAGCAAAGTAACGCCATTCAAGAGGCGGTGATTACGCAGCGGGGCGATCGCTTTGTGATTCCGGTCAAAGCGCCGCAAAAAGATGCGATCGGCGGCATTGTGCACGATGCTTCCACCAGCGGGGCCACTCTTTATATCGAACCGAATAGCGTTGTGCCAATGGGCAATCGCCTGCGCCAGCTGCAGCGCCAAGAGCAGGTCGAAGAAGAGGCGGTTTGTCGGGCGCTGACGGCAAAAGTTGCTGAGGTGGCGACCGATCTAGAAGACCTGCTGCATATTGTGACGGTGCTTGACCTCGCCACCGCCCGTGCCCGCTATGGCTACTGGCTGGGGGCCAACCCGCCGCGCTTTGTCCCCCCGACCGAACAAACGACGCTGCGCCAGCTGCGCCATCCGCTCTTGGTTTGGCAGCAGCAGCATGAAGCCGGTAACGCCGTTGTGCCCATTGACGTGTTGGTGAATCCGCGCACGCGGGTGGTGGCGATTACGGGGCCTAATACCGGCGGCAAAACGGTGACCCTCAAAACCTTGGGATTGGCTGCGGTGATGGCCCGTGCCGGGTTATTTATTCCCGCCAAAGAACCGGTGGAAATTCCCTGGTTTGAGCAAGTTTTAGCCGATATTGGCGACGAACAGTCGATTGAGCAGAGCCTTTCTACCTTTTCTGGCCATATCAAGCGCATTGGTCGCATTCTGACGGCGATTCATCCAGCGGTTGCGGCTAATCCATTAGCCAACTGGGAGGAGCCAACCGCCGAGATCGCGGCGCCACTCCCCACCTCCGCGTTGGCGACCCGTCACTCTGATGAGGAGACAGGCGGAAGTCCAGACGGGACAACAGACGAGGGGACTGATGATTTGGACGCAGAGCTGCTGGAGCCGACTGTCGCGATACCCTCGGCAGCGGTATCTGTGACAGAGGAGGATACGCAGTCTGTCAATCCACCATTGGCGAATGCGCTGGTGCTGTTAGATGAAGTGGGCGCGGGCACTGACCCGTCGGAAGGGAGTGCGATCGCGATTGCCCTGCTGCGCTATTTTGCTGATCATGTGCGGTTCACCGTAGCCACGACCCACTACGGTGAGCTGAAAGCGCTGAAATATGAAGACGACCGGTTTGAAAATGCGTCGGTAGAGTTTGATGACGTCAGCTTGTCACCGACCTATCGCTTGCTGTGGGGCATTCCAGGCCGTTCCAATGCGCTGACGATCGCCCGCCGATTAGGGCTGGCGGGAGCGATCGTCGATGCGGCGCAAAACCACATTGGTCTGAGCAGCCAGCAAGACGTTAACCAGGTCATTGCCGGTCTGGAAGCCCAGCGCCGCGAACAAGAGCAAAAAGCCGAGGCGGCGGCGCGACTGCTGGCCGAGACCGAAAAGCTGCACCGGGAAGTATCGCGCAAGGCCACCTTCCTCAGAGACCGCGAGCGGGAATTGCAGCAGCAACAAACCCAAGCGGTCGAGGCCGAAGTCGCTGGGGCTCGGCAGGAGATTGCCCAAGTGATTCGGCGTTTGCAAAAGGGTGACGCGACGGCCCAAGATGCGCAAAAGGCGACGGCGGCGGTTAGTCAGATTGCCCAAAAACATCAGCCCCAGCCCGTGGTGCCAAAGACGCCGCCGGGGTTTAAGCCGCAACTGGGCCATCGTGTTCGCATCCCCAGTTTGGGCCAGACCGCCGAAGTGCTGGGGGAGCCGGATGCCGATGGCAAGCTTATGGTGCGCTTTGGCCTGATGAAAATGACGGTGGGCTTAGAAGATATTGAGTCGCTGCAGGGTGAAAAGGCTGCATTGCCGCCGCCCAAGGTGACTGTGCCACCGCCGTCTGCCACCCCCCCCCCGGCTCCCGCTGTCAGGACGTCCAAAAATACCTTCGATCTGCGCGGGATGCGAGTGGCGGAGGCCGAGGGCCGGTTAGACGATGCGATTGCCCGCGCCAACGGGCCAATTTGGATTATTCATGGCCACGGCACGGGCAAGCTGCGGCGCGGTGTCCAGGAATATCTCAAACATCATCCCCAGATCAAAAAGTTTGAAGCGGCGGAGCAAGCGGACGGTGGTACCGGTGTGACCGTGGCCTATCTGTAATAAGTAGAAATCCTGGCGTTGCTGAATCAGGGGATGACTCTTGGCGGAACTGGAACATCGTCGAACTTGAGGTAGTGAAGTAATAGCCGAACCGAGTGCGCCAGTATTTCTATGGACTTAGAATAGCAAAGAGTTTTGCGATGCCGCCGAGCCAGATAGTGGCGTAAGCGTGTATTTTCGCCTTCCACCCGAGTCATGTAGGTTTTGCTGACAATTTGGTCGTCCTCCGGAATAAAACCGGGATAGACCGACCAGCCTAATGCCTCCGGCAACGCTACGCGAACAGTGACATAGAAATAGCATTGCTAACTTGCCACCAGCGTCCAGAGCGGTCGAAAGGTTTCAGCACTATGATCTCCCAACACCCAACCCAAAATCCCTTTGCGAAAGTGATCAACGGCCGTCCATAGCCAAATATTGTTTGTCTTGGTGCGCGTTCCCTAGCGCCGTGCAACGACTCGGGGTCGCACCGCTTTTTGAGCCCACAAAAGTTTCCAACTCGTCGAGTTCGCCAACCTGGGGTATCGTTTCCGGGTCGTAAGCATCGGGGAGGTGTGCGCCCACCTGCTTGACCGAGGTGATCACCGTCGTATGGTGCACCCCTTTCACCCGTTCGATCGCTCTAAAACCCAGACCGTTGACATAGAGTTGGAGACATTCCCGTCTAACCTCATCGCTGTAACCTCGGTGAGGCTCATAGGCATTAATAAATTGGCGACCGCAGGCGACACAGATGTGGTTTTGCTTACCTTTTCTTTTGCCATTCTTACGGATATGAGTCGCGCCACACTCCGGACATTGCATCGCGGATCCCCTAATTCATCTTTTGATTATGCAATGCCTATAAAACCATCATTGCGCAGGGCCTTTAGAAATTGACTCATCCCAGAATTCAGCAACGCCCACTGAGTAGATTTCATGGACTTGAAGAAACTCTGATGGGTAAACGATGTTATCGAGCGGCATGAACCCCTTGCGCAGCATGAATGGCCGATTCGATCGCGCCCTGAATCCAGCGGGTTTCAAATTTGCTGCAGTGGTCGCCCGCGAAATAAACGCGTCTTTCCGGCGTCACAATATCCTCAAAGTTAGACATTGTGCCCGGTTCCAGCAAGGCCCCGACGCCCCCGGCATAGGGATCATTGCCCCAGTGGTGATAGACCGCGACCTCAAAGGTGCGATCAATTTGCGGATGAATTTCCCGGAGGTTTTCGATCGCCTGTCGGATCAGATAATCATGGGGCAAACTCGCAAAGCATTGGGCATCGCGGCCCCAAGTGTAGCTGGCGAGTAAGGCTCCCCTACCGGTTTCTTGTCCATGCTGGGGATAGTAGATATTGCGAATCGCCAAATCGGTCACCGAGCCGCCGCCGTGGATACCGTCATCGTTTTCCCAAAAGCGTGAACTGCACTGAATGAAAATTTTAGAAGACGAGTCGTAGTTGAGCTGGCGGATCGCCCGACGCTTCCGGGGAGAGAAGGGGGGCGTCACTTCGATATGCCGCAGTTGGCTAAAGGGGATGGTGACGATGAGGTAATCGGCTTTGGCTTGAAACCGCCCCGCCAAGGTGTTGTAGGTCACGGTGACTTGATTAGCCGCATTATCAATCGACTCCAGTGAGGCGCCAAAGCGAATCTCTTTGCTTAAAGCGGGTAAAAACGCTTTGGGTAGCGCATCGGAGCCATCAACTAAATACACCATGTCGGCAAAGGTACTGGCGTATTCATGGTGCAGATAGCTGACAAACGATGAATTCATCCGCGACTCCACATTGCCCAGAATGCCCAAGAGCTCGATCGCCCCTTCTGACCACCCGGAATGTTTGAGGAAGCCGCGCAGGGAAAAGTGATCGTATTCGGCAATGATGTCATCCCAGACCGCCTCCCCTTGCTCTTGAACGCGATCGTAAATACGTTTAAAGGTGGCCTGGAGCAAATCACTGGGATGCTGACCCTGCTCATGGGGGTACACATCAAAGGCAAACTTTGACGGGTCAAATTCCTTACGACGGACGCGCTTGCCCTGCAGATGCACGTAAGCATTCGGGTTGCGGAGGATAAACGGTTTCGTTTTCAGGCGAAAGCGTTTGATGTAGCTCATCGTTAAGTCATGACTCTGGGGAATGCGCATGGCCCCAAATTCCGCTCTCAGCCCCGGTGCTAACCCCTCCCGTAGGGTGTAGACGCGCCCCCCCACCCGATGTTGCGCTTCCAGAATCGTAATTTTGTGGCCGGCCTGCTTGAGTAAATCGCCCGCGACCAGCCCCGCCATGCCCGCTCCCACAATGAGGATATTTTTAGGGCGGCTAGCCTGGGCGTCTAAGCCAGTCTGAATGGCCTCTAGCATTTGTGATGAGTTCATAGTGTTTGGAAATTAGGACTTATATCAGTTCTGCAAAATAGCGCTACAGATCGGCGATCCCCCGCTGTCGCTGCCCCCTTGACGAAGGGGGCTACACACTTTTTGGGATGTGTAGTCTAAATTCAGCGAATTGGTATTACCAGTCATCAAGGCCGTCTTTGCCCGCAATCCATTCGTCATTGAGGACTCAGGGATCGAGTCGCCTACTGATTTGGCTGAAAAGTGCCGCTCTCTCCGCCAGCGGCCTTAAGCGCGGCAGCGACGTCATCATGCTGATGCCGGATCGCGTCATCCAAAGGGGTAAAGCCCCAGCGGTCCTGCACATTGGGATTGACTTTATTCGCTAGCAAAAATTCGATGACATTCAGTTGGCCTTCTGAGGCGGCCAGATGAATCGCCGTGCGACCGTCATAGTCGGCCGCATCCATCGCAATTCCCCGCGCGATGTAGGGCAGCATGGCCATCAGGTTGCCTTGGCTAGCCGCCCAGATGAGGGCCGTCACATCGGTGGTGACCGAACTGGGTAGCTTGATGTTGGCCTGGGGATAGGATTCATGGCCTTTTTTGCCCCCGGCCTCCTTCAAAATGGCGGCAGCGGCGTGATGTCCCTGTTGTTCAGCATCGTTGAGGGGAGTACAGCCCCAGCGATCGGTAACGTTGACGTCGACCCCATGCTCAATCAAAAAACTCATCACATTTTTATGCCCCCCGGCAGCCGCCAGATGGAGCGGGGTGCGTTTGTCGTAGTCGCCCGCATTGAGATCAACGCCGCGAATTTGATATTGCGTGATGGCAGTGAGATCGCCCCGACTCGCGACCTCGATTAAGCTAGTCGTCTCTTCCGACTCCCGCTGAATGGGGCTGACTCGCGGGTTCTTTTTCTCCGACTGGAAATCGAGACTGTCGTAATTGTGAACGCTGAATTTTTTAACGAGCTGCTTGCAGAATTCAACGCCTCGCACACTATTACCTTGGGTATCGAGGTTCGGCGACCAAATGCACAAGCCCAGCACATTGGGAATCACCACCATGACGGCTCCCGACACGCCAGATTTAGCCGGTAGACCGACGATGAAGGCCCACTCACCGCTGTAGTCATACATGCCACAGGAGTACATCAGCGAGAGGCAGTGCTGCATGGTGCTGGTTTTGAAAATCTTTTCGCCGGTAATCGGACAGGTCCCGCCATTGGCCATGGTGGCGGCGACGACAGCCATCTGGTCGGCATTCAATTCAATCGAGCAGCATTGAAAATAGAATTCCAGGGTTTCTTCTAAATCCGCCCACTCGGGAAAGGCTTTTTTCTCCATCATGTAGTGGCTGAGGGCGCGGTTGCGGTGGGCCGTCTCCCGCTCCGAGAGGTAGACCGCATTGTTGAACGTAATGCGATCGCCCCCCGTCAGACGGCTCCAGTAATCAAGCACATAGTCAAAGCGATCGGCATGGGCCAGATCATGACGAATGAGGGAGCAGCACATGATCGCCCCGGCGTTAATCATGGGGTTGTGGGGCAGACCCTGATTATTGAGGGTGAGTTCATTGAAACCCAGACCCGAGGGTTCGCGGCCCACATGCTGATGGACGACTTCTGTTCCCAATTCCTCTAGAGCCAGACAATAGGCAATCGTCTTACTCGTGCTTTGCACCGTGAAATTTTCCAGGGTGTTACCGCGCGCGTAGCGTTGTCCATCGGTCGTGCAGATGGCCACGGCAAAATTGCGTTCGTCAACCCTGGCCAGCTGGGGGATGTAGTTGGCTAAGCTGCCGCCGGTGTGATGGTTGACCCGCTCGTAGATCTTGTCGATATCCCGGCAAAAATCCTGGAAGTCAGGAATGATCAGCTGGGCCTTCAGGAGGCGACGAATGAGGTGGATATTTGGCCGAATAATTTTTTGAAACTGCTCTAGGGTAATCTCCGAGTCGCTACGCGGGGCAAGGGAACTCAATTCCTGTAGGCTTTCGGAAAAGCGTAAATCGGTGAGTTTGAGCCCAGCCCGCACAAACGCATTCAAAAACTCTTCACGGGTAATGGTGCCGCTACCATCAACATCGACTGATTGAAAGAGGCGTAAATCTTGTTCGTCGACAACACTGGCCGCCATGGTCACCTGCTCTTGATCAGCGGTTGCCGGAGCCGATGACGGTGACTGGGATGCGGTCGAGGCAGTTCCTGGCCGCGGCTCCGGCGTCGGAAACCCGTCTGAAGCTTTAGTTTTAGGGGCTGCTTTGGTTTTACTTTTAGGGTTCATAGGAATAGAAAGATGTAAAATTCAAGGCTCAAAATTGGACTGATTTAGGGTGAAGAAGGCGTAGAGGCTTGGGTCGCGGTTGCCGATGGCTCGGTCAGGCCGTTGACTGCGGCCAGCAGGGTCGAGGGCCGGTGCCGCTTGGCCTCTTGAGCCAAGCGAATCGAGGTTTTACGGTCTTCAATAAACTGGTTCATTTGGTTGGCAAAGCGAGCGCTGCTGGCCATCAGCGTGGCGATTTCCTCATGACCAAAGACCAAAACTGTTAAGTCTTGCTCGACCACACCTGTGACCAAACTCGGCTCGCCGGGATGCAGGGCGGTTTCGCCAAAAAAGTCGTTTTTAGCGAGGTGGGCAATTTCGCGTTGTTGCTGGTGGGCATCGGTGACCGACAGCCGCAGACTGCCCTGGCGGATGATGTAAAAACCTTCGTCGGCAGCGCCCTCAACCATGACGCGATCGCCGATGCCGTACACCTGTAACACGGCACTTTCAGCCAGGGTCATGATGGTGTCTGCAGCCAAAATGGTGAAGTAGGGGAGCGATCGCAAAAAGTCGCCGATTTCCTGGATATGCTCAGTGCGTTTAGGCTGCCGTTGGGGCACGTGATGCAGAGTGCGAATCGGAAACGGGATGGTCAGACCGTTGCGCCTAGCCGCATAAAAAATTCGCGTACTCAGTTCGTTGCGAATGCGCTCAAATTTGGCGTAGTCGTCAATGTAGTACTTGACTTCATAGGTGATGGCGAAGTCGTCGTAGGAAATGGTGCGGATATCCGGTGCCGGATTATCTAGCAGCTCTGAAGTTTCGTCAGCGGCGTGCTTCAGGACTTGTCGCACAAAATTAGGGGGATCGTCGTAGGAAAATCCCACAAAGTAGCGTTCGGCATGAATCGGGTTGATCCGACTGAAGTTGTAGATGCTCTGCTGATCTAGAACACTGTTGGGGACGACAAGGAGATCCTGTTCGAGGGTGATCAGGCGAACGGAGCGCCAATTCAAATCCACGACTTGGCCTTCAATCTCGCCGAAGCGAATCCAGTCGCCCACCTGAAAGGGACTATCAAACAGGAGCAAAAACCCCGAGACCAAGTTACTCAACGTATTTTGTAGGGCCAAGGCAATGACTAAAGAGCCCACCCCCAAGGCCGCCGCTAGATTACTGAGGTCGACGCCCCAAATGGCGCTTAAAACATAGAAACTAATGCTGAGGACGATTAAAATCCGCGCAATCTGTAGAAATAGGCGCGGCACCTGAAGCACCTGGCGAGATTTCGCTCTGGCATCGCTGGTGAGTAGCACCCCCAACAGCGACAGACTCGTGACAATCATCGCTCCCCAAATCGCGGTTTCGATCGCCTTTAACGCGATCGTGTCGCGCTCGATTGCGAGAAACTGATGCAGCAGCAGCCAAACCGCCACGGTGGGCAACACCAGGATGCGAATATTCACTAACAGTTGGGCGGTGGATTGATAACCCCGATGCTGGAGGCGATCGATCAGCTCACCCAGAATGATGGTGATTAACGGAAAACCGAGAACAAAGAGTAGGGCTTTCAACCAAATAGTCTGAGTCATGGCGGATCAAGGCTCCTTGCCGTAACGCGATGGAAAGTGACGCTTAGCAGTCATCTGAAATGGGCCAAAAGTTAGGCGGAATCTGGTTCCAGAGCCACGATGGCCTCAATTTCGTTAACGGTGTCATCCAGGTTAGGACGACCGCTGCCACCCCGGTAAAGCACCCAGCTCGTCAGGCGTCCCACCTCGTTGACCTCAATGTCCTCGGCGGGTTTGAAGGTGTACAAATCGCGCACGCTGTCATGGACTTCTGCTGTCACTCGGATGGTATTGCTGGCAGCAACCTGATGAAGTTGATAAGCAATCGCCAGGGTTTCGCCCCAGAGATGATAGTTAAGGCGCTTGGTCCCGATCACGGCGGCGATGGATTCTCCGCCATCAATGCCCAGGCGGAGCTTGAGGTCGAGATTATATTTGTGATTGCACCGCCGCAGACTATCCAGCATCGCCAATCCTAAATCCACCACTCGCTTGATGTGATCCATGCGCGGTGCGGTCAAGCCACACACCGCAAAGTAAAAATCGCCAATCCGGTTTAGGATCAGCACATCAAGGCCCTCAGCGGCCTCGTCAAAGTCATTGAACAATTCAGTGAGGAGTCCCGTCACTTCCGGCACGGCGCGCTTGGCTGACAGTTCCGTTAAGCCCTCCAAACTGGCCACTAAGACCGTGGTCTGTTGCGTAGTATCGGTGATCAGGGTTTCCCCCCGCTCCAAACGTTCGGCAGCGGTACTCGGCAAAACGTTGAGCAACAGCGCTTTATTTTCCCGTTCCTTGGTGGCGACGAGCGATCGCTGTTCGCGCAGACTCCGGTTAACTTCGTTAAACGCCTCTACCAATAAACTCAATTCGTCATGGGTGGTGGGTTGTAGGTCCGTTTCCTCTAGTTCGCCGGAAATGATTTTGCGCGAGTCTTCGACCAGCAAACTGATGGGCCGAACCAAACTGTTGGCCGCCACCACCGCAATCAGCGTGACCAAAAACACCAAGATCACCGCCGTAATCAGAATGAAACCCTGCAGATTGGTGAGCGGGGCATAGGCTTCGGCCAAATCCATCTCAGAGAGGATGACCCAATTCACTCCTTTAATATTCAAGGGGGCGTAGGAGCTTAAGACCGATACCCCCCGGTAGTCATCAATGATTTGAGTGCCCGATTGACCCTGGAGCGCCGCTTGAGCCCCTGCCGTCTCCACCGCTTGGAGCAAAATGGAAGTCTCTAACCGCTGAATCATCTCCAGAACATCATCGGGGGTGCCCACGGCTTGCAGAGCTTGACGATAGCCGGTGGCATCCTCAATCAAAAATCGCGAAATCGATCGCATGAGGAAGTCATCCCCCACTAGGTAAACCTCTCCGGTTTGCCCCAGTCCTTCGTTTTCCCAATTTTGATTACCGGTCAGGACGTCGTTAATGCGATCGACCGGCAGCTGCACCGCCAAAATGCCCACCTGCTGCCCACCGTCATAAATGGGGGCGGCCAAAAAGGCAGCGGGTGCGCCATAGGAAGGGCGGTAGGCCGCAAAGTCAATAATCTGTACCGCGCCGGGTTCGGGATTTTGCTGCACGGTATTGACGACTTCAGCAAAGTTGCTGCGGGCATAAGGGCCAGTATCGAGGCTGGTAGCAAAGTCAGTTTCTTTATAAACGGAATAAACAATATCGCCGGTTTCGTGATCAATCAGGAAGAGATCGTAATAGCCAAAATTAATAATTAGATTCCGTAAAATGCGGTGATAGCGACTGTGCACCGTACTGTAGGTGCTGCCATCATTCGCCTGGGTTAAGGCGTCTTTACTCCCCACAGGATGCGGATTATTCGCAATGTAGTAGTACTGTAAATACTGCGCTACGGCAGTACCGGGATTATAGATATCCAGAATCGGCGTGCCATCAATATTGTCCGTGAGACGCGGAAAGAACTCCCCATCGTAATAAGTGGCGATCGCTTGTGACCATTCCGGAGAAATCGGCAAGTTGGCATCACTAATTTGGTCAAACGCCTGGTCAAATTCCATCATGGCGGACACCATCATGCGATCTTCAGCCAGTGTTTCCACCTGGCTATACATGAATTGAAAGTAGGATTCGATCTCCGCCGACTTGGCGGCTTTGACACTGGTCAGCTGATCAAAAATTCGCTGAGTCAGAATATTGCGGGCTCGCTGCCAGACCAAAAAGCCCATCACAGCGGAGGATCCCAAGCTGACCACCAACAAAACCAACATTACTTTGGATTTGATTTGGAGCTGTCCCAGTCCCAACATGACTTGTGTACCAAAGATGACGAAAGGGGATGGAGAGCACCCCCAGTGGAGTAATTCTGGCTCAGAGCCCACAGACGTCTGAGCCAGAAGACTTAAGGATGTTGAGCCTTACAACTTCGTCTCAATTTCTGAAGTGGGAGCCTCATCGACCATCGAGAAACCGGCATAGGCGATTTGACCGTGCTCGTGGATATCCAGACCCTCGATTTCCTCGTAGTCATGGACGCGGATACCAATCGTGGCCTTCAGCACCCACCAACCAATGAAGCCAGTCGCAACGGTAAAGGCCCCGTAGGCAACGACTCCCAGGAGCTGCACGCCGAACTGTTGCAGGCCAGCGTTTTCGCCAAAGATGCCCACGGCCAAGGTGGCCCAGATACCATTGCACAAGTGCACTGAAATCGCCCCGACGGGATCATCAATGCGGATGCGATCGAAGAAGTCAACCGCGAAGACCACCAGCACCCCAGAAACACAGCCAATGATGATGGCAGCAGGAATTGAAACTTGATTACAGCCCGCCGTAATGCCGACGAGTCCAGCCAGAATGCCGTTGATCACCATGCTGAGATCGGGCTTACCCCCTTTGATCCAAGAGACGAAGGTTGCGATCGTGCCCCCCGCCGCGCCGGATAGATTGGTGGTAATGGCAATGTAGGCAATGTTTTCATTGGCAGCGAGCTCAGACCCAGGGTTAAACCCAAACCAGCCAATCCACAGAATCAGACAGCCAAGCGTCGCTAAGCTCAGGTTATGCCCCGGAATCGGCTTCACCAGCTTACCTTCATACTTACCGTAGCGAGCCCCCAGAACGATCGCCCCGACCAGCGCTGACCAGCCCCCAACGCTGTGCACCACGGTGGAACCGGCAAAGTCAGCGAATCCCAAATCAGCCAACCAACCGCCTCCCCAAGCCCACTTGCCTGAGATACAGTAGAAGGCAATATTCACCACACTAAAAATCAAGAAGGCATCGAATCGAATCCGTTCAGCCACGGCCCCCGACACGATCGTCGCCGACGTCGCCGCAAACGCCGCCTGAAACAGGAAGAAAATCGTCACTGGCAACCCAGCAGGAAAGGGATCTAAACCGTAGGTAGCCGAGTCCCCAGACATAAAGAAACCGCTCAGGCCAATGAAGCTAGTCCCTTGGCCAAACATGAATGCAAAGCCAACGCTCCAATAGGTCAGTAGGGCTAATCCAAATACAATCAGGTTTTTGGACAGGATATTGACGGCGTTTTTCTGACGGCACATGCCCACTTCAAGCATGCCGAATCCCGCATTCATAAAAACGACCAGCGTGGAAGCCACCAGAATCCAGACAACATTGAGATTCCCCTGCTGGATAGCCACCTGCTCTGCTAAGGACTCTAAGGTGACGTCATCTTGGGCAAAGGTCGTTGTTGACAAACCGATGACCACGCCAGCGGACAGCACACAAAGCATCAGCACCTGATGCCGAGAAATCCATCTCAGCAAAGCAACGAGAGCATCACGATAGCGAGTATCTTCTGGGGCAGGTGGATAGTCACTCAACCACGGTTTAACCCGTTTGATAGAACTAGACATTGTCACTCCTCATTCAAATGGTGAATCAAATCCTGATGGTGAGCAGCCCGCCATCCAGAGGGCATTTAGACCCTCACGAGATGGCTTTGGATCTTTAAGAAGTAGATTCAATTGATCAGATATTGTCTTGGGAATTTGACTGAGTTTGGTGGCAAGTGAAATCGATTGAGTGAACCCCAATTTTTAGCCTGTAATCATCTACTTCTTAAAGATCCAAAGCCATCTCGTGAGGGTC
>JBCBJQ010000078.1:0-27125 GCA_038523235.1 Cyanobacteria bacterium J06626_4 | reverse complement strand
CTTGATATCAACCACTCCTCAAAGAAAATGCAAAGTGGCATAGGCGGCGGCTAATGAAAAATCGAGTGCCTAGAATAGTGGTTGAAAACTGTCAGATATAGGTCAAATTAGTGCCTGTGTCACTCGCAATTTGTTCAAAATACTTCTGCAGCAGCACCACGTCGGGTTCTCCTTTTTGCCCATCAGCGGACGCTGTAGCTGCTCTACAACCCCCGCATTAGCGAACACCTGCTCCAAAAACTGCCGCTTTTGCTTATCATCACAGGCTTTGAAGAGCAGTTCTGGCAAACCTAGCGGCTGCTCCCATTCTCTGACTGCTGCCAACCCAGCTTTAATCGCCCGCTCAACATCCGTTCGCTGCAGTTTCGTCTGCACTTGATCCGTCGCCAGCGTCCAAACGGTATCCGCCGTCTTGCCCAGTGCCCAGCCCGCCACTGGCGTTAGCAGTTCTACAACCATAGTTGTTAAGTCGCGTGAGGTCTCGCCGCTATTATGGCAAGCAAACTCCGCATACGCATTACATGCCGCTTAGCCATGCCGCACTCCGTAACGTCAATACATCCAGAACATATTGTTAGGCGATCGCACGTGCAAAAAAGCTGAAGAAATCACCCCATTACCAAAGCTGCTCCTATGGTGAGAACGGACAGCAAGTGGAGCGATCGCTTTATGGTGGGGTCAACAATGCGCGTGAACTGGGCAGCCTTGCAAAACGGCTCCGATATTCGGGGCGTAGCGCTCACCGGCGTGCCTGATGAACCGGTGAATCTTACCCCTGATGTCGTCACCACGCTGGGCCAAGCGTTTATCACCTGGCTCGCTGCGAAACTTGATAAACCCGTGACTCAGCTCGTCATCGCCGTCGGGCGCGATAGTCGCCTCTCTGGCCCCACCCTGATGTCAGCCGCGATCGCGGGCATGGCTGCCTTGGGCAGTCGGGTCTATGACGTCGGCATGGCCTCCACCCCGGCGATGTTTATGAGCACGGTGCTGCCCGAATTTAGCTGCGACGGGGCAATTATGCTTACCGCCAGCCATCTGCCGTTTAACCGCAACGGCCTGAAGTTTTTTACCCGTCAAGGCGGTCTGGGCAAAGCCGATATTACCGCTATCTTGCAGCGGGCAGAGGCCGGTGAGACTTTCACCAAAGCCAGTACCGCTGGGGCGATCGAACCGCGCGATCTGATTGGGACCTATGCCGCTGCGTTGGTGCAGCAGATTCGCCAGGCGGTGAATCATCCTGACCACTTTGACCAACCCCTACAGGGGCTCAAAATTGTCGTCGATGCGGGCAATGGCGCGGGCGGCTTTTATGCCGACCAGGTGTTAGCGCCGCTGGGAGCTGATACCACCGGCAGCCAGTTTCTCGATCCTGATGGCACCTTTCCCAACCACGTGCCCAACCCGGAAAACGCTGAAGCGATGGCCGCCATCTGTCAGGCAGTAGTGGACAGCCAAGCAGATTTTGGCATCATTTTTGACACTGACGTCGATCGCGGTGCGGCAGTCGATCATGAGGGGCGCGAACTCAACCGCAACCGTCTGATTGCCCTGATTTCCGCGATCGTGCTGCAGGCCCACCCCGGCTCCACCATTGTGACCGACTCGATCACCTCCGATGGCCTCACCCAGTTCATCGAAACCGAGTTGGGGGGGATTCACCACCGGTTTAAGCGCGGCTATAAAAACGTCATCAACGAGTCGATGCGGTTAAATGAAGCGGGTCAAGAATCGTGGTTAGCGATCGAGACCTCCGGCCACGGCGCCATGAAAGAGAACTACTTTTTAGACGACGGCGCTTATCTGGTCAGCAAGCTGCTGGCCGAACTGGCCAAAGCGCGACTGGCGGGCCAGCGGCTGACCGATCTCATCACCAGCCTGCAGGAGCCGCAGGAAAGCGAAGAGTTTCGCCTCAAGATTCAGGTGCCTGATTTCAAACCCTACGGCATGAACGTGATTGGTCAACTCAAAGCCTTTGTCGCCACTCAGCCCGACTGGATGGTGGTGCCCAAAAACTACGAAGGCATTCGCGTCGCTTGTCCGGCAGCAGCTGAAAACGGCTGGTTTTTATTACGGCTTTCGCTGCACGATCCGGTGCTGCCACTCAACATCGAGTCGAAAGTTGAAGGGGGCGTTGAGCAAATCAGGACACGCCTGCGAACGTTTTTCACCACCCTAGAAGGCTTGAACATATCAGCGTTGGAATAGAAGATGGTGGCGCAAATACACTCATGATTCTCGATACCTGAGGCTTAAGGTTTAGGGTTCAAGATGGGTAAGCGCCCAAGAATCGCCTCAGCAGTGCCGTCAGATCAATATTGATATCGCGAAAGAGATTCTGTCTACGACGCCAGTATGTCTGAATTTGAGGCGCGAGCAGTTTGGCACCCTGTGGTCTGTAGTGGCGAATCTCAAAACGCTGACGCTGGCCAGAGCCGAGGTCAAGCCGAAGCCGACCAACTATCACCCCGAAACTCGACTGACCTGGTGGTTGCAGAAAAGAAAATCTCCCTGTTAGTTTCTGCTTACCTACAGCACTGTTTGTAGACAACAGCTTTTAGGGGCAGACAATAACCAAGATTTGGTGCCTCGCTGTGTGGATGGCATCGGACGGTTTTGATGTTTTAGGGCGCGTCATCAGTTAATTCTAGAAGCCTTAGCCTGGGCGATGTAGATGATAGCTCTTCAAGGCCACGTGGAAGTTTAGTCGCTGCTAAAACTAAGCCTCCTGTAGCGCGGGTTAAAGGCTCTGCCCACAATTGTGGTTGCGCTACCCCTATGACAGGTTGCGACGAAGCTGCTCTGCCAAAGTAATGAAAGTCTGCTGATTCTCTATCTCAATGCCATGGGTCATGCGGCTTAAAACTCGAGTTTCGACGGCATTCATGGCTTGCAAAGCCACTTCGCCTTTGTCAGACAACTGTAATAGTTGACTGCGTTTGTCAGCCGGATTCGGTTTTCGCTCAATCATTTCTTGCGCCACCAGTTCTTGAATAACCCGGTTCACCTGTGCTTTGTCTCTATGGACGGCTTGGGCGATGCGTTGCGCCGTGCACTCCTCCATTGGGGCAATCATTTTCAGTATTTTCATATGCGTCGGGGCAACACTCAAACCCTCCGCCTCTAATTCGGCTGCCAGGCACGATTTAAATGAACGCACAAGCCGAAACATCGATTCCATCAGGTGTGGCGCAGTCAATTTTGCGAGCCCCAATTATTTAGTTGACACTATCATCTATCTTGAGCTACAGTGAATGTATCGAATGGATGACACTATCAACTATATCCGGTTTGACACCCGTAAACAAGGACTCATTACATGAAGCCCAAATTAAGGCTGACGCAGGTTCACGAGGTCCAGGATTTAAGCCCCCATATGCGACGTATCGTCCTCAGGGGTGACGACCTAAAGGATTTTCCAATTGGCCAAGAGAGTGCTCACGTTAAAGTCGTCGTCCCACAACCCGGTGAGACCAAACCCAAATTAGAGTTTGGACTTGGAGCCAAAAAGTCGATGCGCTCTTACACAGTGCACTCGTTTGATGCCGAGCAGCATCGGCTAACCATCGATTTTTCAGTCAACAACCACAGTGGTATTGTGGCCGATTGGGCCGCACAAGCAAGGCATGGCGACTATCTTGGCCTCTACATTCGGTTTGACACACGTAAACAAAGACTCATTTCCATGAAGCCCAAATTAAGACTGACGCAGGTTCACGAGGTCCAGGATTTAGGCCCCCATATGCGACGTATCGTCCTCAGGGGTGACGACCTAAAGGATTTTCCAGTTGGCCAAGAAAGTGCTCACGTTAAAGTGATCGTTCCACCGCCCGGTGAGACCAAACCCAAACTAGCGTTTAGTTTTGGAGCCAAAAAGTGGATACGCTCTTACACAGTGCGTGCATTTGATTCCGAGCAACATTGGCTAACCATCGATTTTTCAGTCAACAACCATAGCGGTGTTGTGGCCGATTGGGCTGTACAAGCAAAACCGGGGGACTATCTGGGCATCGGTGGCCCGGGCCCGGTGAAACACACGGATTTCGCAGCAGATTGGCATTTGATCGTGGGTGATTTCTCGGCTTTACCCGCTCTGGCCGCGACGGTCGAAAAGCTGCCGAAGAGTGCTAAAGGCTATGTATTGGCCCAAGTGCCTACCGTCGAAGACCGGCAACAGATCGACGTTCCCCCTCATCTGCATTTTCAGTGGATTGTGAACCCGGATGTTTTACGGAACGAACTGCTGCAGCACGTTCAACAAATCGATTGGATGGATGGGCAACCCGCCATATTTATTGCTGGCGAGGCATCGCAGGTTAAAGCCATCCACGGTTACGTAGAGTCACAACCCGGCTATCAGAAAGATAAGACCTATGCCTCTGCCTATTGGCAAGCATGATACCGACAAACACCTTCCCGACACTGCATTCGGACACACCGTATCAAAAGAAAATGACCATGCACAAAATCACCGACGCTACCGTATTGAACACGCTGGATGTGCTTTACCAGGACGCGTCTTCAGATAAGCGTAGACTGCTCACGGCCTTTCCTAAAATATTGTCTGGCAACCTGCAGCCCAGTGATGCTCGGAAAGCCTATTTGCCGATTAATCGCGACCAGGGTGAATTTATCTATGACCTGTTGATTACAGAAGGCGCAAAACACATTGTTGAATTTGGGACATCGTTCGGGATCTCTACCTTGTTTTTGGGGGCTGCGGCGCGTCAAACCGGCGGCTGTGTTGTAACCAGTGAACTTTTACCGGAGAAGTGTGCGATCGCGCAGAAAAATTTTGAACGCGCTGGCATCGCACACTTAGTAGATCTGCGCGCAGGCGATGCGATGGAGACGCTGGCCAGTGTCGATGACGGCATCGACTTTTTATTGCTTGACGGATGGAATAATCTCTACCTACCGTTGCTACAAATGCTGGAGCACAAACTCAACCAAGGCGCATATATCTACACTGATAATGCATCGTTCCCAGGGACAGAAGCATTGCTATCCTATTTGCGAGAAAGTCCGACTAAATTCGACTCTGAACACATGAAAACGGGAAAGGGAGGAATCGAATTAACAAAGTATTTGGCTGGCGCGTAAAAAATCTGTGAGAGTCCTTATATTGGGCTCAAGAGTGTTCCGGGGGTAATGATTGTTGACTAAGAGGTAGCGTTGGAGCACTGGGTTGCTCTTCAAGGTCTTGCTACCATTCTTGACGACTTGCCCACTCTGGCAATAGACACGGTTCATTAGGCTTAAATGCCTGTTGAATATGCAGTCTAGTGCTCACCCCCTAAGACGATAGTGCCGTATCAGTATCTCTGCTCTCGCCTCAGCCAATATCCCCAGATCGATGTCGATATCGCGAAAGAGGTTCTGTCTACGACTCCAGTTTGTCTAGATTTGAGGCGCAAGCAATTTGGCACCCTGTGGTCTGTGGTGGCGAATCTCAAAACGCTAACGATGGCTAAAGCCAAAGGCAAACCTAAACCGACCAACTATTGTCCCGAGCCCCTGCTGACCTCGTGACTACAGAAAAGAAAATCACCCTCGCTAGCTCCTGCTTAACTCAGGTGGGCAAGGCGACACCCTTCATTTGGAGGGCATCCCAATTCTGTATTTGTCGCCCCACCCACAGGTGGGGCGACTTTTTCTTGAATACTGGTTGAATAATTTTCAGTCCGGGTTAAGCGATTTCCAGCTCGCTCGACTCAATCTTTGGGCAGGGCTCGCGGTTTGAGAAACTGAGTCAGAGCGAGACCTTTGAGGCTGCTACCGATGAGACCCGTCAGGGCTGCGCGGGCAACCCATTCCCACGCGGGGCGGGTATTGCCATAAATTGAAGCGTCCAACATGTCCGGGAGAAACCAAAACAAAGTCAGGGTGAGAATGAGTGCATTCATCAGTGGCCACCGTCGCCACGTCTGACAATGGCGGCGCATCACCCAGGCTTGAGGCCCTGCCGCGATCGCTCCGCAGACAAACACACTCACAAACACGGGCCATGGGGCAAAGAGGACACAGAGCAAGAGCGCCAAGAGCGCCAGGTATCCGCCGACTAGCGTGGCCAGCGCCCACAACCGATAGTGCGGCCAATAGGAACGTAACGCCCAGCCCTGAGCGATCGCTAGCACGATCGGGCCACTCAAAAAGCCTACGATATCCAGAGCGTTGCAGAGGGCGATCGCTAGGGTGGTTGCCAGCGTCCAGCGGCCACAAAATCGCCAGTCTTTAGAAGTTAGATAAAACATTTCAGGTCTTTGGTTTGCCAGCTGAAGCGGTTTTCTCAACAATTAATGGGACGTTCAAGATTTCCTGGTGGTCTGCACTGTTTGTAAACAACGATTTGCAGACGATGATTTCAAATGTGGTTAATGATTGATTAGTACCTGCGCTGGTAGCTTGGTGATCTCTGACGCTGTTGGCGGTTGGAATTGAGCGTTGGTAAACGCAAAAATCTCATCGGTTACAGGTAGGTCACCGGTTCTAGATGCGTGCTCGTTGCGATCGCGTACGCGCTGCGATCGCACAGCCAATGGCGCATCCACAAACACAAATTGATACTGACACCCCGAACGCTCGCATAGATTCTGAAATTTTTCTCTAGCGCGTTCAGTCGCCATGCCCACATCCAGCACCACCGGAATGCGAGACGCGATCGCCTGCTCGGTGAGTGTCCAAATCAGGTGTTCACAACGCTCAATGCGGGGCACGATCCAGCTCATGTCGGGTGGATTCGGCATATCTGGCAAGTACAGCGCTTGAAACCATTTGTCACTGGCTAGATACAATGCCCCATTCCGCTGGGCAATCTGCTTGGCGATGAAAGACTTGCCAGCGCCAATCGGGCCAAACAGCAAGGTCACTTGAGACTTGGGGGGTAAATGCATATTCGTTTGCTTAATTTTAGAAATTCAAGGGTTGAATTCGATCTATTCGGCTTGCAAGGCACGAGCAAGGGCGGGACGAGTTTGTAGGCGATTGAAGTAGGCAGCAATGTGGCGATGCTTTTCGCCGAGTAATCCCATGAGGTTGATAGAGAGGAGACTCACCGCCAGCATGATATCGGCGCCTGAGAATCCACTACCGACAATGTAAGGCTGCTGGGACAGAGCGCGATCGCAATAGCCCACTGCAATATCGAGTTCATGGCTGAGACTGGCAGCCACAGTTGATGACTCATTCTTAAATCTTTGGATGGCGTTGATATAAGGGTTCAAGGTGCCTTCGGGAAAGTGCATCCATTGTAGGTATTGGCCTCGCAAGGGTGAATCGAGGGCCGGAGCGAGGCGACCTTGACCGTAACGTTCGATCAGGTATTGAGCGATCGCCCCCGACTCGCACAGCACAATTTCACCATCTACCAGCGTCGGAAAACGCCCAGTCGGCGTATTTTGGGTGAAAATCTTGCCATCAACTGGCGGCACAAACTCAACAGTCTTTAGCGTGTGCTCTAGGGAGAGTTCTTCTAGCAGCCAACGTACTCGCAAGGAGCGCGTTTGGGGGTTGTGGTACAGCGTAATCATGGAGAATTCCTCAAGATTAATCGACTCTAGGAGCAGGAAGTTCTTTGTCATTTTTGAGCCGCGTGGCACTTGCCGCTTTACTTGAGAGCGGCGACTGGGGAGCCACCTTTGACTAGATAGTTGTTGATAATCTGAACCACTTTTTGGACGCCATTTTCAGCGTTGATAGTGTGGTCAAAGCTCAACGTCTCATCGCTCGGCATGGCGGACAGGAGCGGCTTCACGGTGAGCGGCCACAACATCGCTCACCGCGACTGCGATGGCCTCTGGAGCATCCCGAGGGATGTAGTGCGATGCTCCTTCAATGACGCGCCAGTCCGTATTTGTTGATAATGCAGTGAGTTCGGCCTGTAGTTGGGGCCAGATCTCTGACCACACATCTCGTAATCTCGCGGTGGTTGCCGCATCCATCTGATAAGGCAGCTCTTCCAAAAAGCGGCCTGCAGTGAGCACGACTGTAGGGAGATCGCCAAATGGCCCAGTGGGTTGTGCTTGAGTAAAAATGTCGTCTATTGCGGCGATGACGTCAGCGATGCCGGTCATACTCTGCGGCAGGTAACGGTGAATGGCCTCACTAACCGCTGGAGGAAGTGCACTCGGCGTGGCTGGAGCGGTCAGGCGCAGGATGCCCAATGCCGCGATCGCTCTGAGCAGCAGCGGCGACGGAAAGGCCATGACGTCTAGCACATCTGAAGGAAAGCGTTGATTTTGCTCGGGATGAGATGAATCGACAAAAACAAAGCCAGCGACTTCATCACTGTAATGATCGGCAAAGACCCGAATCATGAGCCCACCCAGCGAGTGCCCCACCATCACATAGGGCGGAGATTCCCTCGCAGCCGCTAACAGAGCGTGCAGGTCTTCGGCAATGTGGTCGGCGTCTCTAGGGCGATCGCGCCGTTCGCTCCACATCATGCCAGCTTGGTCGTAGGCACAGACACGACTCAAGGGTTCGATGGCTGGACGCACTAGTTCCCAAGTCTGCGAGCCGCCCTCATTAATGCCCGCCTCTAAGATCACCGTCGGACTGCCTTCGCCACGACAATCAAGGTGAGACCGCTTGCCGTCAACCTCAACCAGTTTGCCGGGGGGCGGAAAAGCCTGGGCAACGCTACGGCGGGCCCCCTGCTCGTAGACGAAGCCCGTTAGTAACGCTAGAACAAGTATCACAGCGGCAGTGATCGCCAGACGCTGTATCCATCTGAGCACAAGAACCTCCCGAAGGTCTTCTTTCAAAACGATGGCTTCGCTATAGCGACGACTCTTGAGTATTAAGACGAATTTGATAGCCAATCATGTCGGTGTGATAGACCAGCAATCGATTGTCACCAATCACCGTCACTTGCCAACCAAAAAGCATCACCTGTGGACACCCTTCCCCAGGCCTTTCGATTCCCAAGCAGCCATTCCAGCTACGGGGCTCTGCCCTCATAATCTCCAACCGCTCTTCAGCCATGCCTGCATCCACAGTGGCCAAGGCAAGAACGCGATCGCTTAAAGAAGGCGGCAGGTTATTTTCCAAATAAGATTGGCGGACCGTGTCTCCGGTGGCATCGGTGCGGTAAAACCAGCTTTGGTTGTCATAAACCACTTCCAATTGCCAGCCCTCAACTAAGGCTTGTAGGCAGACTTCATCGGGTGACCCGATGCCGAGGCAGCCGTCTGTCCAAGTTTCTTCATTAGCTCGCAGTAGGCTAAGGTCGGCCCGGGGGATACCAAGGTCTTGGGCCGCAGTGGTTAAAACGCGATCGCTCACCGAGCTAGGTGGTAGGGGCACGCCTGTATGAACTCTGAAATTGGGGTCTCCGGGCTGGGCGGGCAACACACATCCAGTCCCTAAGCCGAGTGCTAGCGCTGCCCCTGCCGACCATTGAGTCAGTCTTTTGCGGTCAACTTTGAAGCGTAATTGTGAAGTCATTAATCACGGAATAGTGTGAACAATTGGCTGGTAGTTGATGGTGGAAATCAAAAGAAATCGTTGCTACCAGGGCGATCGCCCATCCTTTTGCTGAGATACCAAGATGTTTGAGCAATCTGGGAAAATCCCTTTTGACTTCATCCCCACCGGGTCATGGCAACGCCTGCTAATCAGCAGAGTTGTCATGACGACTTCAGCCTTCGTTATCAGCGTGTCATCAAGCGTTTGCAGGCGGCACCTGCTGTCAGGTCGCGATCGCCTCCCCCAGCTGGGTGACCCCAAGTGACGTTAATTCAGATGCTCTGAGACAAGGCTTTGCCTAATGTAAGTATTGTTGAAGGCAACAGTTTGGTTTCCGCCACCAAGTCCTAGCGCAACTCTTTATCACTACTTAGGGAAAGCCAGAGTAGTTCGGTCAGCGTAGTCTAGAACTCCTGGCCAGTCTGGCTTCAACCAAAGTTTGCCTAATGAGTAGCAATTCTAGGGCAAACCGGTTCTTGAAGTCCTTCAGAATTGGGGGATTCAGAGGGCGTCAGAATTAAGGCAAGCGGCCTAAGCATTCTCCAAAACTTTCAGCGCAGCCACAGTGGCAATGTTCTCTGGGGAAACCAGCAGCTCAAGTTTGCGGACCATGCTAGTTAGACATCAACTTTGTAGGTGAGATCCATCGCTTCATCTCCCGTCATGCCCCGAAAGCCCCAACAGTGGGGCGCTTGCTCTTTGATGATGATTTCGATGTCGATGGGAGCAATCGAGAGCTGACGATCAAGGGCTTGAAACAGCGTTTTGATCAGTTTCTTTTGGGTTTCGGGCTGACGGCCCGACATCATGTTGATCTCAATCACGGTATAGGCGCTGCTGCGATCGCTCGGATAGTAAAAATCGTCCGCCTCCATCGGCACAAATCGATGCGATCGCTTACCTTCGGGGAGGCCCAACACCGATTGCAGACAGTCCTGAATCACGTCAGACAGTTGAGCCTTGATGGGGTTCAATTTTTCCTTGATGCCGTAGACAACGATCATGATTTTCTACAGTGATGTCATTGAAGGGATTGTTGAGTCATGATGTTGCCGACAGACATCGCCCCAAAGAGCCCACAGACGTAGACTGCGACATCATTACTTTCGTGTTAGTTGCGCTTAGGGTATTTCAAGAAATCACCTGTCCAAGAACCTGGTTTCTATGAAAAACTTGCCGCAGACGGTTGATCTGTTCCCAGAAACCGGGTTCTTCAGGGCGCCCATCTGGCAGGGCTAGAACACATCAATCGTCGGAAACTTGGCCTGTGCTTGCAGGCAATCCCACAGATAAATGGCCAGGCCCAAATCCCCCGTCCAGAGTGGGTAGCGTAATTGCCCATAGCGTTGTTGAGCAAAGCGATACTGCTCAACGGAATGCATGGCAAAGGCGCGGGCGCGATCAAGCCACAGCTCATCCCCAGTGCGGATAAACAGCTTGAGAAACGCATAGCCATTGCCACCAGTGCCATGACAGAGATTGGAGCCCTTTTTGAGCGGCCCGGCTCGCCAGGTCAGTTCGCCGCCCTGCACCAAAATGCGGTCAAATTGCTCATTCCCTTGAGGCAACGCAGCCAAAGCCGTCACCATTCCCGGTGCGCCATGACAATACTGCACCAGTTTGAGAGTCGGTTTGGCAGCGGCAGCTTTGTAAACGGCGGGCCAGTTGGCCCCGTCATCATCGGTGACGGCAGTCTGAATCAGCGTCAGCATGGCTCTGGCGGCAATCTCTTGATATTGCTCATCGGTCAGCAAGGAATGCCCCACGAGCAAAGGGGTTAAGTTACCGGCAAAGCCGTGTACCGGCCCCAACCACTGCTGTTGTTTACCATACAAATCGATTCTCCAGAGGTGGCCTACTTCATTCACCGGTTGCCACGCTTGCAGCAGTAAGCCGGTTTGCAAGGTGAAAACGTCTCGCCAGCGCGACTCCTGCGTCCACTCATACATAAACCAGGCGGCCAGCATAGAACCGGCAATGCCCCACATCAGCTCGCGAATCGGTTGGGTATCGTTTTTGTGAATGGCCTGCAGAATCTGCGTCGCCTTATCTTCTGAGGGGGCGAGCTTGTATTGCAGCAGCAGCAGCGGCAGCTCGCCAAAGAGATACGATGACTGCTCGGGATAGGGGCTGGACTGGGCATAGCCCTCGTGATTTTGCGCCAGCGTGGCGTCGAGCTGAGGGGCCACATCAAAAGCCGAGTCGATCGCGCCCACCGTCTGCAGATAGTGGATGGCCCACAGCACACCCGCCTTGCCAAAATACAGGTCGCTGCCAAATGCTCGATCATCCATCGGGTGCCCCGAGAGCCATGGCGTCGTCTGCAGTTGTGTGATCGTGGTTTGGGCGATCGCGGTGACAGCGGCCTGAGCAACGGTCGGATTCCAGCCGAGGGGCGACAGTGGATAGTGTCTGGTGGGGTCAAACAGTGTCGTCTTTATCATCCTTTTTACCTGGATAAACCACACAGAACCTACGCAGTTGTCGCCGGTTTTGAGCCCCCTTAAGCCCCAATGCGAGCTGGGGAAACCGGAGACAACTTCTCCAGCCAGGGAGGATGCCCGAGGGCATGGGTCAGTTCTAGCAAAAACGATCGCGATTGGTGGGACATTATCGGCAATGGAGGAGCCGCATTTTCGCTGCCGTATCAGACCGGGTTATCCTTCGCTTCGAGCCACTGTCATCAACTGCTGTAAACGCTGGCTTTCTAGCCCCAACACGCGGCGAGCGAAATCAGCATCTTGATCCAACAGGGTATCGAACGCATCCACGGGAATCGCCAAAATGCGAGTGCCGTCACTGTCAGCCAGGATGGTGTTATCCAAGTCACGATGGGCCAGCACCTCTAGCTCATCTAAGATTTGCCCCGGATAGAACGGCTCAATCTGCACGCCCTCCGGTCGCTGATAGTGAATGTTGGCTTGCCCTGCGATCAGGAGCAGCAGTTCGCGGCAGGTGTCCCCCGCTTCCGTAATCGCCTCACCGGCGGTAAAGGTGCGGACTTCGCCCTGGTGAGCTAGCGCCAGCAACGTCTGCGGGTCTAAGCGATGAAAGAAATCGCTGTTGAATAAGTACACCAGCTTTTCTAACGTCGGGCAGGCGGACAGCACCAGCGGGGTCGGAGCGGCGAGCAAATCGTTGCTCGTCTCTTGCACTAGGGCAGGCGAGTCTGTCGGCAGCAGCTTTTGGGCCTGCAACGTCGCGCGATCGCGTGCCAAACAAGCCAGCAAATACAGGCTAGCGGCAGCGACCAAAGGACTGTAATGGTGCAGCAGATTTTCTAAGTGGTCAATGGCGACCTGCTCTGACGGCGAAGGCAGTTGCGGAGCCACGGGTTGAGACAGGCGGTTGAGCAGGTCTGCAGGGAGGGAGTCACGCCAGCTCGCTTGCCCCAGCAAAGTCTCCAAGGAGGGCGGCGCGAGCTGTTGCAGCGTCTGCACAACGGCGGCGGTTTCAGAATCGTTCGGCAGGGTCGGGAGCATTTCCAGCAGCGATCGCCCAATGAGTTCCTGCTTATGCGCTACTGCATCCTGCACTACGGCCACCACCGGCTCATGCGCCGCCAACAACGGCAGGGTCAGCGCGTGGGCACACTCTCGCCATTGCGTTAATCGGGCCAGCAATTCCTGGGCTTTGGGCAATCCTTCGATCGCCAGATCATGCAGCACCCACGCCTCTTCCTGGGGGGTAACGGCATATTCGTCGCGGAGGTACTGCAGCGTGGCAGCGTCTTCGGCAGCAAAGTCAACGGGTACTAAGTCTGGCTGAGTTCGCTGCAGGCGCAGCAGCCTTTCTAACGAGTCCTGGTAGCCACTCAGGCGAATCTGATTCTCTAATGAGCGCTGGCGATCGGGGTTCAGCAGTTCCGGATCTTCAATGCCGAGTTCTTCCAGCACCTGCTGGTGCTCATTGTCAGAAATATCGATCTCTCGCCGCATTTGTTGCAGCACGTCCAAGCTGTTGACGGAATTAACATAGCCTTCCGCCAGAGCTTCGCGCACCACGCCTTTATAAACCTCGTGCCGCTTCTCCTGAGTCAAGTCTGGCAGCACTTTGGCTAACACATAGACCTCATCGGCATTGAGGTCTTCTAGGCGACGCCCTTCGAGAAACCGAGCAGTGTCTAGCTGCAGTTTTTCCAGTTGTTTGCGTAACCGACTGGCCAGATTTTCGCGCGCGTACAAAGCCGGATTACGTCCCCAGCTTTGCACCAGCCACAGGGTGCTGGCAAACAGAATGATGCCGTCAAACAAAAATTGCAGCCACAGGGGCGTCAAGCGCAGCAGCGGCCGCCCCGCAAAAAAGAAAAAAACGTTGAAGGCGATAAACGTCGCCAGGGCAAAGCCCCGATGCTGCACGATATCGGTCTGGGCCTTTGGGTGATGTCGTAACCAGCGAGCTTTTGCATAGGTAGTAAGGCCACGACCCAGGCCGATACCCGCCAGGGTAAACACGCCTAAGACCAAGGGCACCGCCACAAGTTTAGGAATGCCAATCGGCTGGCCGAAGAGATATAGGCCCGGACTCATGAGCGCGGCTAACTGGTTGGGTTCGCGATTCCACACGCCCGAAAAGTAGTAGGCCCAACTGCCGGCATAGAGGTAGTAGTAAATAAAGTAACCCACCATCAACCCCACATAGCCGTAGCGCATGAGGGATTCTTGAGGCGCGTTCAAGCCATCCCAGTAGGTGCGTTCAGAGTCAATATCAATGCAGGGGCTCTGGCAAGCCACACAGGCACTTTTTTCTTGCCCCTCGGGCGTCACCGTACGACACATTGACTGGGTAATGCGGCGATCGCTCAGGTGTGCCTGACTGCCCAGCAGCCCCCTCGGTTCACTAAATACCGTTTGCACTGGGGCCATCGGGCAAAAGTACTGGCACCAGGATTTGCCGCCGTAAAAGTAGCCCACGGCAATAGCCGCAGCAATCGTCAGCAGTAGCCAACCGGCTAGCACCCAGCGATCGGCATTGTAGAAAAGCAGGCGGCCACATAGCCCTACAAACAGATAGGCAAATTGAAAGTACAGATAATTGCGCCCCAGCCAGGAATCAGACTTGACTTTCGCCAGCTCAAATCGCACCTTGCCCGTCTTTTTGTTTTCGCGCCTAAAATGCCGCTGCTTCCCCAAGGCACGCGGAATTTGCGAGAGGAACGAGAGCGGACAAATCCGCCGCCAGAGGTCGTGGCCAAAGATCAGCAACATAAAAATGGCCGATGGCACCACCAGGCCCCAAAAGATCGTGGTGCCGAGAGAATAGGGTGCTGCCACCACACATTGCCCCTGCACCGGAATGCAGTCTGCCGACACCCGTAGGGGACTCCAGGGATGGTCGGGGGTGGTTAGGGCCACCGTCCACGGGTCGTAAAACAGGGATGCAATAATCACCCCCCAGCCCAGGGTCAACCCCCAGCGAACCCAATGCATCTGACGTTCTGGTATGGCTGTGAACATAAGGGCGATAGGCAATGAAGAATCAGGCCATTAAGGCCAGCGAATCGTCCTCTATAAACCTGCGAACCATGAGGACTGACGACGCTCCATCAATCGCAGTGGATGTGCGGGTTGAACAGGACGATAGCGCTTCCCATGCTAGCGGCGATCGCCCAGAGCAACCACCCATAAATCGGGTGAATTGCTGGTATGGGAAAGGTTTCCCCGTCATACTTGGCCGACTAAATCCGACCTAATATCCAGCGATCGTCGGTGAATTAGGTGATGCTGTGGGGCAGATTAGGGCTAACTCCTGACGTACAACATTTCTCAACTCATGCAAGCCTTCTTTCAATTGCTCTCAGTCATCACCTGGTATGTGGCTGGGTTGGTCTTTGTGGGCGGTAGCCTCAACGCACTCTTTGACTTAAATCTGGGTCTGAAGGCATCCGGAGCCTCTACCGACGCGTTGCCATCAGACTTTAGCACCATCATCATCTTGACTATTTTTACCCTCTTGCTGGGGGCGGTGTTTTACGTTCTGGGTAATTTTCGGCAAGTCTTAAGAGTCATGCGGCGGTATCGCTGGCCGCTACTGGGCGGTCTAGCCCTGGTTACAGTTTTAACCGTCGGCGGTGTCTCGCTCGCCATGCCCAATCTGATGCTAGAGATGGCAGTGCAAGGGGGCGACTCGGCCAAGGCCCAAAGCCTGCTACAAAAGCGCGATTATTCTGAAGAGACCTTGAACTATGTACTCTACTGGGCAGTCGAATCTGAGGACTACGCTGTGTCCGAAATGATGCTGGAACAAGGCGCTGATATTAATCATCGCCGGGGGGAAGGCGACAACACCTTGCTGAACTATGCCGTGATGTACTTTCCCGCCTCTTCCACAGATTTCCTCTTAACCCAGGGCATCGACGTTAACGTTGTCGATGAGTTTGGCACCAATGCGTTGCATGACTTGCTCAACTATCGGGAAAACAATGTCACGACTGACGAAGCCGAAATCCTGACTCTCGTACAGCAGTTGGTTGATGCGGGCATCGAGACAGATGTCACTGCATCCTGGGGAGACACCCCACTCTCGATCTCCCAAGACGCAGGGTATGAGACCGTTGCGGCTTATTTAGAGCAGCTCTGACGAGAGCTACGGGAGTTGGGCGATCTCCGAGAGGCAACCGCCCCATTCAGCACTGCCGCCATGCTACGACGGTCCCTAAGTCGTGCCCGCCCCCTCACCCTCGATCAGTAGGGGCTGGGAATAGCTGGCGGGATGGTCGCCCACGGTCGCGCCGCCGGTGAGCATGCCCTGCAGACTGGGCTCAAAGAACGTGTAAGGAAAATGGGGATCTGGACGGCTGACCTGATCGAGACGCTGCCGCAGCTCGGAGGGCATCTCAAAATCCAGCGCGCCGAGATTATCTTGCAGCTGGTGTAGCTTGGTCGCACCGATAATCACGGAGGCCACCGCCGGACGATTCGCCACCCAGTTCAGCGCGACTTGAGCCATCGAGCGATCCAACTCCTGGGCGACCTGTTCCAGTGCCGCGACGATCGCCCAATTCTTTTCGGTGAACTTGTTGAAGGCCGGGTTGCCGCTATCTGCCAGCATCGCTAACCGCCCCGAGCCTTCGCCCCCCGACTCTGACGGTTTATATTTGCCGGAAAGCAGGCCACTCGCCAGCGGCGACCAGGCCATGATGCTGGTGCCGAGCTGCTGCGCCAGCGCCGTGTATTCAAATTCCAGATGACGCTCGGCCAGGGAATATTCCAACTGCACGGTGCTGATCGGTTCCCAATGGCGCTCGTGAGCGAGGGTCTGAGCCTGGGCGACATACCAGGCAGGCGCGTCGGAGAGCGCCACGTAGCGCACCTTGCCTGATCGCACCAAATCATCCAGAGTGCGCATCACCTCTTCGGCGGGCGTCACCTGATCCCAGGTGTGCAGCATGTAGACATCTATGTAGTCGGTGCCCAAGCGCTGCAGCGATCCTTCCACTGCCCGGAGAATGTTTTTGCGCCCGTTGCCCCCGGCGTTGGGGTTGCCCGGCTCCGCGTTGTAGCTAAATTTTGTCGTGATAATGACGCGATCGCGGCTACCGCTGTCCTGCACAAACTTACCCAGCATGCGCTCGCTGTTGCCGTTGGTGTACAGATCGGCAGTGTCGAAGAAATTGCCGCCTGCCTCTAAATACGTGTCAAATAGCTGACGGGCGTTGGCCTCATCAGCGCCCCAGCCCCAATCATCGCCAAAGGTCATGGTGCCGAGGGCCAAGCGGCTCACTTTCAATCCGGTGTTGCCCAGGGTGTAGTAATGCATCGGTATTCCTCACTGTGAATCAACTAAAAATCAACTCAACGTTACTAAGCTGCGTTTAGCGTGTGAAACCGCTCAAGGCATCCTACTTTTGGATCACTGATCCCGTTTGCAGGCAAGATGCCTGCCCTAACGTATCGCAAGAAGCTCGCCCTAAACGCATCGATTGATTGGCAAACTTGAAATGCTCCTAACCTCTCCTCATCCGCTCTGCGACTCGCTCGCGGGCAAGATGCCCGCCCCAAAAGCATCGTTTAGGAGTTGCTGATTTCGCTAATTGCCTGCTGGATTGCTGTCATCGAGGCCAAAGGCCACGCTAAAAACAATCGGGTCGTAATACTCGCGAAATAGCTGAATTTGGCCATTTACCACCTGAAAAAGTCCGCCATACTGCTGTTCGTAGAGCCGCCCAGTGGGCAAGATATCGACGACACCGCGCCACTCAGCAAACACCATAGTCGGATCGGCCATCGGATAAAACACCAGTTCATCGGTGAAGTTGGCGTTGCCGCTAATCTCAGGCCAAGCCGCATAGTGTTGAATCAGGTTTTGGCGTCCTGCTACCCGGTTGGGAAAGCCTGCCGGTGAAAAGGGCATATCCTGCACGGCGTCTTCAGCCCAGACAGCGGCAAAGGCATCCATATCTTTCGTTTCTAAACTGGTGAGCAAATCTCTGACCGCTTGCTCAGTCTGTTGCTGTTGCCGGTAGGCGACCGGCACGGTTGCTGCTCTTTCGGCTGCTAGGGTAACCAGCGCGCGATCGCCCGCCTCATCTATCAGGTTGAAGGTCATGTGGGTGATTTGCCACTGGTCAGCCGATTTCACAAACCGGTACTCATACTGACCCGTGACTTGCCAAAGGTCGGCCTCCAGATGATGGTCAGCGACGACATCGGCAGTCGCCGTTGCCAGGTTACCGGCCAACTCCACTTGAACGTTGGCAATATCGTGATAGGTCTGATCGAAGCCCGGCAGCACACTGGCCCAAGCCGTCATCAGGCTTTTTGGCGTGTAGGTTTGTACGTCGCCGCCCCAGAGAGACGTGTAGTCGACCTGAATCTCGTCTGCATAAAGCGCTTCGATGCTGGCAAAATCTCCTTGGTCGGCAAAGGTAGCGACGCTATTGATGGTGACGGCGATCGCCGCCTCATCCACGGCCTGGGAAGATGAAGACGCTGAAGTTTGAGCTAGCGGGATTGATTGGGCGCTGTAGGCAATGATCGGTAGGGCAGTCGTGGCCAAGGTCATCGCCAATGCACCAGTAAACAGAGGTTTCATCACAAACTCCTAAAAAAAGTGGATTAACGCACGTAGTTAAGCGAGCTGACCACCGGTTACATCCAGATCCATGCCGTTAATAGCAGTGGCTTCCGCCGACGCTAGAAACATGACCGCCCGCGCCATTTCGTCCGTTGTCATGATGCGGGGCGTGACAAAGTTGGGGGCCATTTGTTCATAGGTCAACCCCTGATACTCAAAAGAACGCCGCAGCATCGGCGTATCCACCGCCAGCGGCGAAATGGAATTAATCCGAATATTGTGCTTAGCATTGGCGGTCGCAGTCGCTTTCGTTAGGCCAATCACGCCGTGTTTGCTGGCGTTGTAGTGAGGAGTATTGGCAAACCCGCGATGGCCCGCCACAGAAGCCATATTGATGATGATGCCGCTGCCTTGCTCAATCATCACGGGTAGCTCATAGCGCATAGAGTAGAACACGCCATCCAAGTTGGTGGCCATCATGTCGCGATAGTTGTCGAGATCCATGTCCTGAATCTCTACCGGCGTCATAAAAATACCGGCATTGTTAAAGGCAATATCCAAGCGACCATGCTGTTCCAAAGTGGCTTGCACCAATTGCTCCACCTGCTGCGGGTCGCGTACATCGGACTGGATGTAGGTGGCGTCGCCGCCCAAATCGCGAATTTGGCTTTCCACCTGTTGCCCTAGTTGGGCGCGGCGACCATTAAAGACGACCTTGGCTCCTTCGCTGGCAAAGGCTTTTGCCGTCGTCTCGCCGATGCCGGAGGTCGCCCCCGTAATCAACACCACCTGGTCGGCAAAGCGCCCGGCAGGGTTCGCAGCGATGGGTTCAGGGGCGGGTGGATTCAGCGTATTCGCGTCAGCCTGACCGGCGGCGGCGGCAACGAGTCCAGCGGCGGCGAGGGAACCGGTCACTAAGACATTACGGCGATTAATCATTGACATAGTTATAAAGCGGTTGAAAAAACAATGTTCAATTGAGCGCAGTGAAGCAAATATCAAGCAATCCAGAACTGGCGCAGCGTTATCCCTTGCGGGTCTTTCCCTTATTCCGGGCAGGCCAGATGCCATGCCCCTCAAACTGGGAACTGTCAGGAGACTATGCGTTAGTGCTCAAATCCTCAAAACTCTAGGGCTGACTGGGACGCGCAGGCTAGGAAGATATTGCTATCTGGCTGACATAATTGCCGGGCGTAGTCCCCACCTGACGTTTGAAGTGATAGCCAAAATGGCTTTGGTCATAGAAGCCTGTCATCGTCGCGACCGTGGCGATGGAGAGTCCCTGAGCCAGCAGTCGTCGGGCCTGGGCAATGCGCAGTTGGGTTTGGTACACACTGGGGGAGACGCCAACCGTTTTGCCAAACACGCGACAGAAGTGAAAGCGGCTCAGACCGGCGATCGCGGCCAGTTCTTCCAAAGAAATATCGCGAGCGTAATCGGCCTGGAGATAGTCGCGGGCGCGCTCGACGGCGGCGGGGACTGAGGGAGTGGCGGTCATGGGCGATCGCGACTCGGCATGATGCCCAATCACATAGCTCAAAAAATCCCAAAGTGCCGTATCGCGTGCGAGTTGCGCCGTCGGTTGGTGAATCACGGCTTGCAGGGCCAAATACAAGCGGTTGGCCGTGGGGTCAGTCATCACCGTCTCCGGAAAAAATGGCGCACTGGTCGGCTTAGGAATCACTTCAGCGGCTACTTTTTGCAACCACTCTGGCGCGATATGAGCCATGCCAAAGTGAGCGGGTGTGGGCAAAAACGTGCGATCGCTGGGCGCATGCACCTCACCCGAATGAATGATGCTCAAGCGCCCTTTAGGGATGACATGACGCGCCCCGCGATAGGCGTACTCCCCCTGGCAATCGAAGCTCAGGCCAAACTGATATTCGGCATGGGCATGTTTTGGCAGGGGTTTGACGGCACCGGGGGTATAGGCATAGTGCTCCAGCAGCACCCCGTCTGCTTCCCAGACCTTGACTGAAACTTCGGCAGCTGTTGTCGGCATCACGCATACCATTAGCGCAAGGAGTTATCAAAAGGGGCGAAGAGCGCCGCTACCGCTTTTCTGCACACACTCAACATATAGCGAGCCGCAGTCAGGTTTAGACACTTTTGATCGCCGGATCGCTTGCAGCAAGGGCTTTCCCGGCACCTTGAACCCGGCACCTTTCTACCCTTTGCCATAGCATCTATTCGCGGTTGCCGTTGTGGCATAGTTCTGCAGCATCGATCAAGTTGCCTCGGCCCCTCCTTAGTATCAAACAGTTGGCAAGCCAGCAATGCTCAAGAGGCTGAGGATGAGTCAAGTCAAGTGATCGCTCACATCACTCTGAGTTTGGCAATCACAGGACGATGGTCAGAGACACCGGCAGGCGGTGTTGCCACCTGATCGACGCTGACACTCTGACTCACAAAAACATGATCGATGGGAATTTTGAGCACGTTTTTGGCCTGATCAAGGGGAGACAGCGATCGCCCTACATCGTTATAAAACCAGGTTGGATGTAGGCCATGCCCTAAATTCACGCTGCGGAGTTTTGACTGCTGGATGAAATCACGAAAATAAGTTGACCAAGAGACGAGGTTGAAATCACCCATGATCACAGTTGGCAACTGTTGCTGCTGCTGCGCTCCATAGGTTGCCAGTGCGGCCATGGCTTCATTGCGGTGAATGAAGTTGTACCTCGAAACCGGCGCGAGGGGATGAGCAATCACCACTCGAATGGCTTTACCCTTCACATCTACTACTGCGAAAAGACTGTGATAGAGCGTGTCCAGATTTTCCGTCGTCGCGTCGGCGATCGGGTAGCGGCTAAACAAGCTCAACCCACCCCCCGTGGCTCGATAGTAATGGGGATACAGGTCTTGCACATTGTCGCGCAGTTCAGCGGCCTGCTCTTTAAAGGGTTCCACCAGCCCAAAGACATCGACGGGGTGCGATCGCACCAGCTCCGTCACGGCAGCGGTATCCCATAGCTGGTAGTTGACGTTGTAAGTCATCACCGTCAGGGGCATGCCACCGGTTCTCGCATCTCGGAGCCGGGGGACATACCAACTACCGAGGGTACTGACATAAAGCCCTAGCGCCAGCGCCAACACCACCATCAGCTGGCGCCGCCGCCGTCCCCCTTTGAATAGCAGTAAGGCACATAGCAGCGCCAGGGTAAGCAGGGCAAACCAGAGGTAGCCCGCACCGATGAGTTCAAAGAGCCATAACTTGTACCACCCACCGGGAGTGAAGCTCAATAGCAGGAGGGTCAGTGAGATCGGCCAGAGCAAAATACTGAGGAACATGCCATCTCTCCTCTGAAATTTTCCGCCCACCAACCCTCTTCAATGCGAGATCTCCCGATTCCTGACTCGAGATCGTCACCAGGGGCGATCGCCAAGAATATTGAGCAACCTCATGGAGCCAAGCCATCAATGAGCAGCGGTTCAAGCTATCTATCGAATAATTTGCAAAATATCGGCAAATATCATGGCGGCTTTTGTAGTTGGCCATGGACGGTTAGAAATCTACTCCTTTCAGATATGCCAGGGTGTTTAGGGTGCAGTCAAGTTTTGTGCAATCACTTGCTTTCACGTTAGACCCTCCCCATCCAGGAGTCATATATGCGCTTCAAACCGCTTCAAAGCTCAGTCTGGTTAGTGACGCTGTGCTTGGTGACCACCTCAGGAGCCTGCGCCCTCTCACAATCGACAAATTCACAACCGATATTAGTCGGTCAAGAGGACGCCAGCACCACTCCACAGCGCGCCCCCGATTCGCTCACGTTTGAAAAAGGTGCCAGTTTTGAGGGGCTATTCCGGGGCTTTGCTCCTAGCGGAGAGCACCTGGCAACCCAAAACGAGCAGCAGGTTCACGTTTTTGATCTTGACGGCACCGAACGCAGCGTTCATACGGGGGCGGCGATCGCGTTTGCTCCCAACAGCGAGGCGATGGTGGTCATTAAAGATGAGTGGTTTGCACCTACGGAACCGACTAATCCCTCAACGGAATTATTAACGCTTGACGGCGACCCGTTAGCGAGTTTTCCAGGCTTCTTTGCGGCGTTTATGCCAGACGCTCAGCAAGTGATCATCTATGGCGGTCTAGCCGATCCGGTTTCCCGTTTGTGGTCTTTCGACGGCGAGGAATTGGCAGCATTTGAGGGTCGATTTTATGGTCTGACGCCAGAACAAAACAGCTTAATTACTTACTCTGAATCAGAGCAGAAATTTCACGTATTTGATTTTGAGGGGACTCTAGTCGTCTCGTTTCCAGCCGCCAGCGTTGAAGACATCTATCCGCAACTGGAGTTTACGCCGGATCGTGAGCGCGTTGTGATCAGAACCGGTGCCTCACCGGAGGAAACGCGATCGCACATTTTTGATCGCAATGGCGTCGAGCAAGCTACCTTTCCCGGCCTTTATCGGGGCATCCTGGCCCACAACGACGGGCTGATTCTCATTAGCTATGACGCAGAAGGATTAGCCGTTTCTCGTCTCGTCAGGTTTAACGGCGAAGAACTCGCCTCTTTCAAGGGCTACATGACCGCGTTTACCCCTGATGGCAAGGTCGTTACCGCCGATTTTAATGCCACCCAGGTTTACCAGGCCGACGGGACTGAGATTGCGACTCTACCCGGCACTTTTGTGAAATTTACATCCGATGGGGTTGTCACCTCTGAGTTTGGCAACGGCTATCTTTACGACTTGGAAGGCACAGAATTGAGTACCTATGTCGGGGGCTACACCGAGTTCTGGGCAGAGCAGCAGCTGATCGTCACCTCTTCTGCATTTGATGAGGATGTAACCCGCTTTTACCACGTCGATGGGACAGAAATTGCGAGCTTACCGGAAACCTTTCGCCCCCCATATATCGCCGATTTACAGGCCGTGCTGATCGGTCAATATCCGCCCAATTACCGACGCCAATTCGACGATCGGGTGGTGACCTATTCGTTTGATGATCATCGTACTGACGTCTATTTCATTCAGTGAGAAAACGGGTAGAAAGCGTTCTCGGGAAAACGAGTACTGAGCGTGATGTAGGGATTGTTCCTGCCAGAGGAATAGGGGCGATCGCAGACACGGCCCCCGTTAACTTGCTCGATCTGTTATCTCACCCCGAGGGCTTCACAAAACCCATCGTCAACCTAGCCGAGGTCGGGCCAGCTATGCTGTCGATTCTCAAACACGAGGCTTCTGTACAACCGGCGATCGCGCCTAAAGTCGAGGCATTCGCTGCCCGATTGTGTGATCGTCTCGGCGGGCAAGCCTTGCAACCCAGCGGATCGCGTCCCACCGCGCCAGTGCTGACGACCCGCTACGCCACGCAGTACGGTGAACTGGCTTTTTTCAGCATGTTCACCACCTTTGGCACCCCGCAAGATATTACGCTGGCATCATTGCGGGTCGAGCATCTGTTTGCCGCTGATGAAGCGACCCAGGCAATCCTCAAGGCTCACGTCTAATAAGTCGATGGCAACCTTGGCCTCCTTGTCTGGCCTACTACAGAGGCTTTGACTCCATCATATTGCCGGACTGTGACTCCCATCCTCACCAGCTTTGGTTGCAGTTCAAGTCCCTGGTATTTTCATATTTTGCGCAGCCAAAATAGCCGTTTCCTCAATGCGTTTGGCACGGGTGGCAGGCCGTTTAGCGAGCTTAATCCACCGCAAGATGTTGCGCTTGCTCGCGGCAGGAAAAGTCTCAAAATAATCGGCAGCCCCCGGATGGGCGGCTAACGCAGTGACCAAATCATCGGGCTTGATGAGGGCATCGACATCGTCCATAAAATTCCACAGGCCACTGCGCTTGGACTCCTCGATCGCTTTGAGGCCAGCAGGATGCATACGTCCAGCTTGCTCCAGCTTGGCCACTCGATCTTTGTAAGTTTTGGCCCAGTGCTGAGTTTGGCGCGGAGCAATGAGCTGCATCGTGCGGTCGGCGTCTAGCTTGCGCCGAATGCCGTCAATCCATCCAAAGCACAGCACCTCATCCAGAATTTCTTGCGTTGAGACGTATTTGTTACCCGTGTGCTTTTTGTAGGTCACGAGCCAGACACTTTCCGACTGGGTATGATTGGCCTCCAACCAGTCGCGCAGCTGTTGTGCAGAGGTCACCTCAACCTGTTCAAAATTTTCGGTCTTCGTCATACAATTTTCAACGCTTGCTCAGGTGGGTAGCGATCGCCGTCAATTTTAAGACCGCTAGAGACGGCATGCTCAAAATTGCTGTTCGCCTCGCACTACGGCACAGCGATAGTTGCGATCGCCCACCGGCTACTCCCTTACCATGATGCGGACAGGATGAAGCATTTGGCCTGATTGGATGCCTCTAGTGAATTGCCCAATATCCTTTAAGCATTCACCTCACCAATATAGGTGTTAAGTCCCAAAGCAGTTTCCACCAAAGCGCCGTCGATTTCGACTGATCGATACTGGGCAATGGCTTCCTCAATGGCAACATTCACTACTCGGCGATTTTGCCACGCAACCATGCGACCATATTTTTCCTCAGCAACGAGGTCAAGGGCGGCCACCCCAAAAGCGGCCCCGAGCAATCGATCTAGAGCAGAAGGCGTCCCCCCTCGCTGCAGATGGCCCAAAATTGCCACCCGAGTTTCAATGCCCGTTCGACTGGCAATTTCGTTGCCGATATATTGGCCAATGCCGCCATACAAAGACTGGTCAAGGCTATTGGTATATTTGACGGGGTCGCCGGCTTCCGTTTTCAAAGCTTCTGCGACGACGACAATGCTGAAATTATGTCCTCGGGCCTTGCGGTCTAAAAGCTTTTTGCACACCTTATCCATCGAGTAAGGAATCTCAGGAATCAGAATGACGTGAGCCCCACCGGCAATTCCGGCACTGATGGCAATGTGTCCGGCATCGCGGCCCATCACCTCTAACACCATGACCCGACTGTGGCTAATAGCCGTATAGGTAAGGCGATCGAGCGCTTCCACAGCGATGCTCAGAGCCGTATGAAACCCCACCGAATGCTCTGTCGTGCCCACGTCATTGTCAATGGTTTTGGGGACGCCGACGAAGTTCCAATGACCTTGAGTCGCGAGTTTGTTGAGAATCGCCAGGCTGCCATCACCGCCAATGCCAATCAAAGCATCCAATCCTAGCTGGTGATAGCCTTCAATTACTTCTGCCGAGCGGTCAGCAACGGTACCATCAGGCATCGGATAAGCAAAGGGATTGTTTTTATTAATCGTGCCTAAAATAGTGCCGCCATAACGCAAAATCCCCGACACTCGCTTGACATCTAAGATTTCCGCTGCCACAGGACGACTCAATAAGCCCATCGTGGCATCTTTGATACCGTAAATGTCGAAACCGTAATCACGGGCATGACGCACAACAGCCCGGGTCACGGCGTTCAGTCCTCCACAGTCTCCACCACTGGTTAAAATCCCCACCCGTTTGCGTCGTGCCATGAAATCAATGCATCTAATTCATTTGCGTTCTTCATTCTCTACTCGCAGTTTGCACCGATCAACGGGTGCGAAATCAATTGCAACCAAGCCGGAATAACTCTCAAGAAACGAAAATTAGCCAGTTCAATCGCAGTAACAAGCAGAGATAAAGATCGCGAACAGACGTGAGATTAGCTGCTCAAAACCAGCAAGGGCGATCGCCCGCGACAAACGTTGCCGGATCAGGCAATGAATCGGCATGGCACTAGCCCCTCGCCAAACTTGAGGGTGTCAATGAGTCATCGCCGCGCCTGCTCTGAAATCGCCGCGAGGTTAAAGGCAGCGAGAAACGGCATCCCTAAAACTGCTTTTCGCCCAGCTCAGTGCCATCAGCTCGCACGACAACATAGCGATAGTTGCGATCGGCCATCTGCCAATAGCGTTGCAGTCGAGCCTCGTCAAAATTCTCGGGCACATTGACTTCAAAGTAGCCGTGCTCCGGCACCCAGGCAATCCACCAGTCAAAGTTCTCGTAGCCCACTGACTCCCAAAACCCCAGCCGCACCGCTAGCTCATCCTCAGGCGCGATCGCAAAATTGACCTGTCGCCAACTCGGCTGACCGGCATTGCGCAATTCGCTCCGGGGCACATCAAGCCCCTGACTGTTATAGTGCCAGCTAAATCGATCTCGCTCCGTCAGCAGGAGATTGCGGGTGCAACCGTCGTACACTGCTGATACCAAGCGGCCATCGCTGGCCACAACGTCGTAAGGTGAAGGCCCAATGCCCGGTTCATTCAACTTTCGCTCATATTCTTCTGGCGTCAGATAGACCTGAAAGTCAACCCCGATCAGGGTGCTCAACACCTGCACTTTTTGCGGCCCGCTCAGAGTTTCAAAGGCCTCAGTCAGCAAAACGCGATCGCCCACAATCTGGTCAAATACCCGCGCTTCACCCCAAGGATAGGTTGACTGACTCTGTAACTGCTGAAAATGCTCGGTCATCACCGGCTCATACCATTCCAGAGAGGCCGGGGTGCCGGCACAGTTAGCCGTAGCCGGATTGGCCGCTAGCCAGCCAAGCAGTCCCAGACTCCACAGCCATTGACGCGATCGCAAGTTCACGAATTTGACCTAATATATGACAGTTTTCAACCATTATTCTAGGCACTCGATTTTTCATTAGCCGCCGCCTATGCCACTTTGCATTTTCTTTGAGGAGTGGTTGATATCAAG
>JBCBJQ010000077.1:0-27729 GCA_038523235.1 Cyanobacteria bacterium J06626_4 | reverse complement strand
ATCCAAATAGTTCTGAATCAACGCTTAATGAAGATGCCTTCACGCCTCGTGTAGGGTTGGTTTATCAGCCTATTTGGATTCAAGTCAGTTGGATTTCTAGTGGTTTCTTGCTCAACCGTTTCATAACGAATCCCAGCCAAGAGCTTGAGATTATCCAATAGGGTTATCTGATTTTGAAAATAAATACCCAGCGCATCAGTTTGAGAGTCTTGCAAAATATTTGTAGCCATGTCCTCTCGATTGGGACGCATCAGCCCACTATAAACCGGGTCAAAAATATTAAGGACAAACGGTGAGAAAATGCCCCCTCGAACCTCGTTACCATTGACTCTTTGTCGAAACAGGTCAACTCCGAACACTACTCTGTGCTCAACTGAACCTGTGTTAAATTCGCCAACAATATTCGTCTGTAAATCAAACACCTCCTGGGGAAAACGCTGAAAAACAGAGAGTAGAGGAAAATCTCCTGTGGTTTCATCCAAAGAGCCGAATGGAGCCGTATAGTCAGTCTCTCGCTCTCGGTTAAGGTAGCTAAATGCGTTTCGTAACTGCCAGCGATCGCTAAAGCGGTGCTCGAAGTTATAGGCAACTCGCAGAATTTCATCCCTACTCATATCCTCATCTGGGATGCCGAGCACCCGATCAAAGGGAATATCCGCCACTTCGTTACCAATGGCAATCAAACCGGTATCTGCGGGTCGCTCGTCATCAGTATATTCAAGTCGAACGGTTAAATCGGTGCGATCGCTAATTTGCCAGCTAATCGTTGGCGCAATAAATGAGCGCTCAATGTCAGTATCAAAATCGCGAAAACTATCTTCCGTTCGCACAAGAGCATTTAAGCGATAAAGCAAGCGACCATCGGCGGTCAGGGGTCCTGAGAAATCCAGGCTCGGTGAGATTAATCTACGGTTGCCAACTTGCAGTTCCAGGTCATAAAACGGTTCACTTAGAGGCTGTTTGCTGACCAAGTTAATCACTCCCCCTGGCTCCAGCGAACCCACTAGAATCGAGGCAGGGCCTTTAAGAACTTCTATCGTTTCAAGATTAGCCAGTTCTGGAAATCCAAGATCTCCGACTCCAAACGATTGCCTAAATCCATCCCTCAGAACCGAAGCGCCATCAAACCCACGAATCGTAAATCGTTCGCCAGTGAAAGCTTGTGAGTCCCTAACTACACCACTGACATTTCGCAGAGCATCACCTAAGGTGATTACTTGCTGGTCTTCGAGCACTTCGCGAGGCACCACCTGAATCGACTGGGGAATATCGCGCAGGGGGGTATCCGTACGGGTAGCAGTTGAGGTGTTGGGCTCCACATAGCGGCTACCCTCTTCACCAGTCACCACCACTCGCAGCGCGTCATCATCCACGGCAGCGGCGGCAGCAACGCCTAGCGCGAGGCTCAACGTCAACCCCGTGACGTCGGTATTGACCGTTGCTGTCGGAGCGGCATCTGTTCCGGTAATGACGACCTGAACTCGGTCATCCGACAACTCGGTGACCTGTACCAGGGCAATGCCATCCGCTGGTTCAAACTGCTGAAACTCATTGCTCTCTGACAAGGTCAGCAACGCATTGGGAATTTCGGCAATTAGGGCATTGCCCGATACAGTGGTCGTGGGGATAGCTAACTCACCTTCAGCCGTTTCTAAAATGATTTGCAAGCCTGCTGCGGTTTCTTCTAGCCGCACATTCGTGATTTGCACTAGCGAGGCTTCGATTTGCGCCAGCCACTCGTCAACCGTGGTGGCAGGTTGAGGCGAGGAGGAGTGGGGGAGCGGGATAGGTTGGGAAATCTGGGCCTCGCCGTATTCTATTTCCTGTGCTCTATTCTCAGTTTCTGGTTCAATCTGCGAGTCAATAACCAATTCTCCTGCCTGCACAGCCTCAACACCGACGGCTGGCCCACCAATTACAGTTGCGATGGCAAACAGATGCCAACCTCGCAGTCCCTTGTTCATCATGTCCCTCACACTAGTACTTAAATGCAATGGTGAAATCGGGCAGCTGACTTTATCAGTCGCTGCCACGGCTCAGACATTGCACTTAAAGAAAATGATTGTCAGCTAGAGTATGGGAATTGCCAATTGCTTACTAGAGATTTTGTGGCCAAAACGCATTTTTTAGAGAATGCATTGCCATGCTTGCATCTGAAATGCCTTTGGATTAATACCAAACTGTTGACGAAATGCCACCGCGAACTTGCCATGACAGGTATATCCGATGGCGTTTGCGACTTTTATTATCGGTAAATCTGAAGTCATCAACAGCCTGCGAGCATGATATAAACGACTGGTGCGTGAGTAGTCAAAGGGCGTTGTACCAAATACTTCACGAAACCCTTGATTCAATTTGAGACGATTTGTCCCTACTAGGCGAGCGAGGCCCTCTACCGTCGGCGGATCAGCCAGCTGTTTTCTCAAGATGGCGGCGGCCTGGTAAATGCAGTGGATATCAACTTTACGGAT
The DNA here is from genome assembly GCA_038523235.1 of Cyanobacteria bacterium J06626_4. Classification (GTDB taxonomy): domain Bacteria; phylum Cyanobacteriota; class Cyanobacteriia; order Phormidesmidales; family Phormidesmidaceae; genus Halomicronema. Next base: position 25,258 of record JBCBJQ010000077.1, on the reverse strand, counting down.
ATGCGGCTGCCCCATTGCTTCTAAGTAAAGAGATACTAGTTCCAGTGCTTTGCCCTTCAGATAGTCGCGACGGATCGCCTTCTGATAGGGACAGCTAAGAATTTGCCCGATCACCTGCTCCATGTTTAATGGCATGCGACAACGAGCGGCTTGAGCAAGGGATACTAGCGCAGAATAGGAATCTTCAGTCAGAAAATGTTCGAAAGTTTCATAAGAACTTGAGCCACTTTCAATCCTAAAAATCTGATTGAGCATTCCGGCCATCGTCACGATTGAACCGCCGCCCTGATAGCGATAAATAGATTGAAAAATGTTTTTAGCATCGTTATGTATTTGAGGCGATAAACGCTCTAAAAATGCTTGAAGATATTCAATCAGCGATGAGTTTTGGACAATAATTTCAATTTCGAAAAACCGTTTTTGAGTGGGCGTAAGCCCAAAATGCTTTAACCCAAATGAGGGGGTAAACATGCTATATCCGGCATTAAAGCCAGTTATCTGAAACTCAAATTTTAAGTGTTTACTTTTTCTCTGTGGAGCTATCACCACATCCTGATTGAGTGTGAAGTCGTGGATAACGAGTGTCAAATCTTCTGCCAGCGGAATTTTCTGGATGTAGCCTTGGCCAAAGTGAGGCGGACAGACCAGAATCTGATCTGAATCATCCGCATGGAACAGTTGAGAATCACTGACGCTGCCAGATAGAAATACATCTTTCCACTGATTCAAAACTAGCGGTGTCGCCATGAGAGCACTCGATACAAACGCCTATTTTAATGAGAATAACTTGCATTATAGGTTGGCGATGCTAATTCACAACTTCAGCAAATCATCCAGGATGAGATTGGCGGCGATGTAACTGCCGATCGCCCAATGGGAACCCACCTCATAAACCTGATTAGCTTGCACAGCCTTGAGACGAGACCATAAGGGATGCGCCTGTATGCGATCAATTTCAGCTCGAACATCTGAATCCCATTCAGTGTTGGCCTGCGGTCTAACGATGAACATGACATCTCCATCGAGAAGATCGAGAGCCTCTAGAGACACATTTTGTGGGCCTTGTGCCTGAGCTTGGCTGGGTGGACGCGATAAGTCAGCATCGGCTAGCACGTTGCCTGAAAAGGTCTCAGTTCCCAGAGCTGTAATCAGCCCCGGCAAGACAGATATGATAGAGACTTGAGGTTGTTCGCCTTGTTGAGAGAATTGAGCCCTGACTTTCTGCAACTTGGCTTCGTAGGCTACCGCTAGCTTTTCGGTTGTCGTAAGTTTGCCCAGTACTTCTCCACACAGGCGGGTTAATTCTTTCCACTCAGCATTATTCTCAATATCCAGCACTATGGTTGGGGCAACCTGTGCCAGTAGGGGATAGGCTTCACGGACTCTATTTTTGCTGGTGAGAATGAGGTCCGGCTTCAGGACAGCCATCTTCTCAAGATTGGGCTGATTTGGAGCACCAATGTCTAACACAGCATCCCCATCCAACGAGAGATGGGGCATCCCATCAACGACACCATTCGGCACCCCGATTGGCTGCACCCCATGGGCCACGACTGCTTCAACCGTGGCATAGCCCATCACAATGATCCGAGTCGGGCTAGTCGGGACCTCAGTTTCGCCAAAGGCATGCTTGACTCGTTTTACATCTTTAGACGCAGAGGAGATAGAGGAATCATGGGGTTGAATCACCCTATGGCAAGCAGAGGCGGTCAGGGCAGCAGCCCCCATCTGCAAAAAATAGCGACGTTGGATAGGCATCACCGGGTCAAAATTCAATGGCGAAGGAACCAATCAGAGTAAAGGGCTCCCCAGGACTAATGCCAAGGGTTCGGGTTCTGCCTGCCGATTCAATATAATCAACATTGAACAAATTGCGAATGTTAAGCGCCGCCCGCCAGTTATCGCGCTCATAGGAAACGGCGGCATTGGTCAGGAAATACTCATCAACAGTAAAGCTGTTGGCTGTGTCACCAAAGCGCTCGCTCACATAGTTGAAGCCGAGTCCAAAGCCCAGACCATCGAGGGAGCCACTCTGAATATCGTAGGTCGTCCACAGGTTAAAGTTGTGTTCGGGCACCCCTGTTAGCCGATTGCCTTCGTTACCGTCTTCATCCTCAGTGATTTCGGCATCCGTATAGGCGTAGTTGGCAATGATGTTCCACCCTGGCAGAATTTCTCCAGCAATATCTAACTCAACGCCTCGGCTGCGTTGCTCGCCAGTGGCCACTGAAAAGAAGATGTTATCAGGGTCAGTGGTGGCGACGTTCTCTTTCGTGATGTCAAAAAAGGCTAAGTTGGCTACTAATCGCCCTTCCAACAGTTCAGCTCTGGCACCAATTTCAAATTGTTCGCCCTGTTCGGGTTCAAGTATTTCATCATCCACCGTCGTTGCACTATTAGGCAAAAACGAAGTGGTATAGCTGCCATAGAGTGAAACCTCTTCGATCGGCTGATAGACCAGCCCCAGACGCGGTGTAAAGGCGTCTTCATTGAGGGTTGATTCGGAACTGGTTGGATTGAGATCTGTCGGATTATTAATCGTTTCTTGTTCAACCGTCTCATAACGAACACCCGCCAGGAGCTTTAGATTATCTAACAGGGTTACCTGATCCTGGAGATAAACGCCGAACGTATCAGATCGAATTTCTAGAGCGGAAAAAAGTAAAATATCTTCGATATCGGGACGAGAAATGGTGCCATAAATCGGATCGAATACGTTGAACGCAATCGGCGTGAAAAAATCACTTCGAAGTTCACGAGCACCTGGCTCACGCAGTCGAAATAGGTCAACCCCAAATAACAACGTGTGTTCGATTGACCCCGTGTTGAATTCACCGACAACATTGGTCTGTAAATCAAACACTTCTAAAGGAGTCTTCACAGCACTAGGGGCTAACAGAATATTGCCTGCTTCGTCAGCGGATGGAGACACAGGTGAGAAAATCGTGCTCTCCGCATCAGAGTTGAGATAACTGAAGGCATTCCGTATCCTCCAGTTGTCGCTAAGGCGATGCTCAAAATTATAGGCAACTCGTAAAATTTCCCGCTCGCGGGTATCGTCTAGTTCACCGATCACCCGATCAAATGGAATATCCGCCACTTCATCGCCAATGGCAACTAAACCACCATCGGCAGGTCGCTCATCGTCAGTGTATTCAAGACTGACCGTTAAATCGGTGCGATCGCTAATCAGCCAATGTATCGTCGGTGCAATAAAGGATTGCCGACTATCAGTATCAAAATCGCGAAAACTATCTTCAGTTCGGACGAGCGCATTTAAGCGATAAAGCAAGCGTCCATCCGCCGTTAGCGGCCCTGAAAAATCAAGGCTGGGTGAGATCAAGCCGCGATTACCAACCAGAAGTTCCAAGTTATAGAATGGCTCACTCAGGGGCTGCTTGGTGACGAGGTTAATGACTCCCCCTGGCTGCGCTGCGCCAGCGAGAACCGAGGCTGGGCCTTTAAGCACTTCAACCGATTCAAGGTTAGCCAGTCCGGCAAATCCAACCAGCCGCCCGTCGTTTCGTCTCAACCCATCCTGCAGAATCGTGGCACCCTCAAAACCACGAATAATGAATTGTTGACCATTAAAAGTTTGTTCACTGCTGACAGTACCGCTGACATTTCGTAGGGCATCCTCCAGGGTAATCACTTGCTGGTCTTCCAGGACTTCTCGAGGCACCACCTGAATGGACTGGGGAATATCCCGCAGCGGCGTATCGGTGCGGGTAGCGGTGGAGGTGTTGGGCTCCACATAGCGACTGCCCTCCTCGCCAGTCACCACCACTCTCAAGGCTTCATCATCAGCGACATCGGCGGCAGCAACGCCTGGCACGAGGCTCAACGTTAGCCCAGTGATGTCGGTATTGACCGTTGCCGTCGGAGCGGCATTGGTACCGGTGATCACCACCTGCACCCGGTCATTGGGCAATCCCGTTACTTGTACTAAGGCAATGCCCTCAGCTGGCTCAAACTGTTGAAACTCATCACCCTCCGGCAGCGCCAGCACCGCATTGGGAATTTCGGCAATCAGAGCATTGCCTGACACGGTCGTTGAGGGTGCAGTTAGCTCACCCTCAGCCGTTTCAAAAATAATCTGCAAGCCTGCTGCGGTTTCTTCTAGCTGCACTCCAGTGATTTGCACTAGCGAGGCTTCGATTTGCGCTTGCCATTCGTCAACAGTGATGGCAGGTTGGGAGGAGGGTGAGCTGTCGGGAGGAAGATTGATCGGCAGGACAGGAGAAGAGGAGAGTCGCTCGACTGCTTGAGTGTCTATTGGGCTAACCGCTTCTGGTTCGGAAACGTTCTCGCCTTGTCCACTCGCTTCCGACTCTATATTGCTGGCCTCTTGTGGCTCAGAGACGACCTGCCGCGTCGGCGCTTGCGCCTGCGCTGCCTGTGCTCCCGCTACGATCAATAAAGCGAGCAGACTTAAGCTCGATGACCACTTTTCCATCAGGTTCCTCACACACGATGGCTTCAACTCAACGAGCCAATAGCTAACGCTAAGTAGCGGTTTGGCCTCGTAGTACCGAGCTTGAAGCGAATTATTCTCGATTAGCGTAGGGGAACTGCTGATTGCTTTCTAGGGATTTTGAACCCGAGATGCAGTTTTTAGTGGGCACTGTTTAAATAGCCCTTTGCCAAGCCTCTGTTTGAAATGTTTTGGGGTTGAGGCCGATCTGTTGACGAAACGCCAGGGCAAAGTTACTGCGGCTGGTGTAGCCGACGGCAGCGGCAACTTGACAAATTGAAAGATCAGCTGTCATCAACAGCCGTCGGGCCTGCCACAGGCGACAATCACGTAAGTAGCCAAAGGGGGTGGTTCCGTAGACCTGTTGAAAGCCCTGATACAGATAGAAGCGATTTGTCCCCACCTGTCGGGCCAGCGCTTCTATCGTCGGAGGATTCGCTAGCTGGTTTCTCAAAATGGCTCCTGCCTGGCAAATATAATCGAGATCCGTTTCCTGGCTCTGTTGCTGCACGATGGCTTCCAGATACAGCCCCACTAACTTCAGCGCTTGGCGCTCTAGATAGATGCGGCGGGTCGCCCCCTGGTACGGACAACTGAGAATTTGCCCAATGACCGGCTCCATGGCCGGTGTGATTGGGCTGCGAGCGGAGCCATTGAGGACAAGCGCTCTGTCGTAGAGAGCATCGGTCAAAACTTGCTCAAAAGTGCCGTGAGGGCCAACCTCCTTGGCGCGATCGAAAATTTGGCCAAGCATGCCCATTGGGGTTGAGCGTGAGCCACCCCCGTGACGTCGATAGATGAGTTGAATGATCCGCTCAGCGTTGCCTTGGATTTGAGGCGACAGGCGCTCCAGAAAGGCTTGAAAATATGTCATGAGGGCCGGTCGTTGGAACCAAACTTCAACGTTGAAACACCGTTTCTGTGCTGGTTGAGTCCAGAACTCTTTTAAGCCAAAATAGGGGATGAAGGAGCTGTGCCCAGCGTCAGGGCCAGCTAGCCGAAATTCAAATTCTAAGCAATTGCCCCCACCCGGGCTGTCAATTACCCGAGGCTGATTGAGGGTATGGTCGATAATTACTAGGGCCACATCATCTTGCAGCGAAATGGTTTGACGATAGCCTTGCCCCACGTGAGGTGAACAGACCTGAATACAATCAGCCTCATCCGTATGAAACAGCCGTGAATCATGGAGGCTTCCGGGCAAAAACCAATCATCGGCAGAATTCTTAAGCGGTGACTTGGTCATAGAAATGCCCGGCTCAAAGGCTACTCACTAATGAGAATAGCTTGCATTATAAGACAGGTCGCCGATTTAGAGGAGAGCGATCAGGCAAAGGCCATCATCATGCCGTTTTACTCACTCAAGAAAAACTGCCGCAATTCTGCCAAAATCAGCTCAGCACTGATGGGGCCATTGAGCCCATTCCATTTGTAGAAAGTGGCGAAGTAAACGCGGTTGGCTTGACTAGCGGTGAGGGATTGGGCGATCGCATTGGCTTGCCAATTCTGTTGAATGGCCCGCCCCTGATGAGACTCAATCTGCTGCGTTGCCGACTCATCACTAGAGGCGTCAGAATTTTCTAGCCCCTCATCGACATCAGCATTCCAGCCCAAAACAATGATGCTGTCCGCCTCATTCAGGGCTGGCAGGGCTTCAATCGACATCAGTGGATTGTTTGCGTCAAGGGAAGCCGGCGGGGGTGGGATGAGCTGAAACCCGATGCCACTGAGTAATTCACCCAAATAACCATCAGGCTTGACCACTAAAAAGCCCTCATCTGGGTCATTCGCGCCCAATACCAACAGATTGGGGTGTGCGGCGACCACATCGATAAAGTCAGCCCGCACATCCGCAATGCGAGTCTCAACCTGCTGAAGCACGGTTTCGGCTTTTTCAGCCTGCCCCAGGGCAGTTGCGAGATCGCGCAGGCTTTTCTGCCACTTATCTTGCTCGGTGCGATCCTGCCACAGGAGTGTAGGAGCAATCTGAGATAGCAGGTCATACTGGCTAGCATTACGCCCCACCTCGCCGATAATCAAGTCTGGCTTGAGGGCAGCTAGCTTTTCTAGAGAGGGCGTATGATCATCGCCTAGGTTTACCGGCTCAGTCGTGACGCGATCGCCCAGGTAAGGAATTTGCTGTGCTGGGTCATCAAAAATGTCGCCTCGGTGAAAATTCAGCGTCATCGTCGCGGCGACAGGTTGCCTGTCTAGCGACAGCAGCAAATCGAGCATATGGAGACTCAGCGTCACCACTTTCTGAGGTTCCCCACAGACTTCCGTCTCGCCCAGATCATGTTCAATCAAGCGACAATCAGCTGCCAATGATTGGGTTGCAGCCTCTCCAGTGGAGTCACTTCCTGAGTCGTTATAGTTGGCAGCAAGACCGCATCCGACGACGAGACTTGCCGTCAGGATACTTAACGCCAGCCAACTAGTAATCCGCTTCCATATCAACATTGGTCAATTCTAAACTTATGAAAAAATGATGTTGCCAGTCACTAAAGGACTGGCCTTCGTGTGTTTAGGGGATAGTAAAAATCAACCGGACAGCGCGTTCAAAACTCAATTGAGAATGAACCAATTACGGTGAATCCCTCACCTGGATCAATTCTGGAGGTTCTGCTATTGCCAGTACTCTGGATGTAATCGACATCGAACAAGTTTTGAAAGTTTAGGCCCGCTTGCCAATTGTTGCGACGATAAGAGATGGCCGCATTTGTGAGGAAGTAGTCATCTACGGTAAAGCTATTCGCGTTATCGCCAAATCGCTCACCGACATAATTCAAGCCGAGGCCAAACCCCAATCCTGCTAAAGGCCCCTCTCGGATATCGTAGGTCGTCCACAAATTAAAGTTGTGTTCGGGCACGTTATACAGCCGATTGCCTTCTAAATCATTATTATCTGATGTGATTCTCGCGTCGGTATAGGCGTAGTTTGTCACCAGATTCCACCCTGGTAGAATTTCACCGATCAGGTCAAATTCAACGCCTTGGCTGCGCTGCTCGCCCGTAGCGACAGAAAATTGAGGAAAGTTTGGATCGGGGGTGGCAACATTCTGTAAGGTGATGTCAAAATAGGCCAGACTCACTGCCAGACGGCCATCTAAAAGTTCCGCTTTCGCTCCGATTTCAAACTGTTCGCCCCTTTCTGGCTCTAGAATATCGCCATTGAACGTAGTTGCCGTGTTGGGCACAAAAGAACGACTGTAACTAGTAAATAGAGACACTTCCTCAATGGGTTGATACACTAACCCAGCTCTCGGGCTGAAAGCATCTGCTGAAAGAGAAGACTCAGACGTGGTTGGGGCAAAGAGTGATGGATTAGTGATATTTTCTTGTTCAAAGGTGTCATAGCGGATGCCGAGCAGAAGCTTAAGATTATCGGCCAAGGATACTTGGTCTTGAAGGTAGACACCAAGTGCATCTATCTGACTTTCAGTACTAGAAATGAGCGGAAGATCAGATGGATCTTGATCCGGCACGTTTCCGTAAATAGGGTCGAAGATATTAAGAGGAATAGGTGCAAATACATTACCTTGTAGAAAAGCACCATCATTCTGTCGGAATAGATCCACCCCGGCTAATATAGTGTGCTCAATATCGCCTGTATTGAATTCGGCAACGAGATTTGTCTGCAGGTCAAAGTTTTCTAGAGGTGGATCATCATCGCCTAAAAAGATAGTGGCTCGGAGTAAGTCTCCGGTCGACTCATCGAAGCCTATAGGGAAAAAGCTGGAGGTATTTAGAGAGTCAAAATCAACGTTGTAGTAGCTAAAAGCGTTGCGTAGTGTCAAGCTGTCGTTAAAGCGATGTTCGAAGGTATAGCCTATTCGTAAGGTTTCATTTTCGGAAAAATCCCCTGGTTCCCCTAATGCTCGGTCAAAGGGAATATCGGCCACTCCATCGCCGATCGCGACAAGGCCAAAATCAGCAGGACGCTCCTCATCCAGATATTCCAAATAGACCGTCAAATCGGTATTCTCATTGATTTTTCCACTCACAACCGGGGCAAAAAAGAAGCGTTCAATATCGGTATCAAAATCGCGAAAGTAGTCTTCAGTGCTGTAAGCAGCGTTCAAGCGATAAAGCAAACGCCTATCCTCGGTAAGCGGTCCAGAAATATCGATGGTCGGGTTGATTAATCCCCGATTGCCAACCCTGAATCCGAGTTCGTAGAAGGGTTCACTCAAGGGCTGCTCGGTAACCAAGTTAACCACCCCTCCTGGTTCAGTGACCCCAAACAAGATGGCCGCAGGTCCTTTGAGGACTTCAATCTGCTCAATATTGGAGAGATCTTGAGAACTAAGCCCGCCAGTACCGCCAAAGGTGAGACGAAAACCATCTCGCAACACAGAAGCATCTTCAAAGCCCCGCACGTTAAGCCGCAGCCCGGTGCCATCGTTACCACTTCTAGAAGGGGTTACACCACTGACGTTTCGCAAGGCGTCAGCCAAATTAGTCACCTGCTGATCTTCGAGCACCTCCTGCGGAATCACCTGAATCGACTGGGGAATATCGCGCAGGGGGGTATCGGTACGAGTGCCCGTGGTAGCCGTTGGCTCCACATAGCGGCTCCCTTCTTCGCCGGTCACCACCACTCGCAGCGCGTCATCATCCACGGCATCGGCAGCAGCAACGCCAGGCGTTAGACTCAGCGTCAACCCCGTGACATCAGTATCGACCATTGCGGTTGGAGCGGCATCTGTGCCGGTAATCACCACCTGTACTCGGTCATTGGGCAACTCCGTGACCTGTACCAGGGCAATGCCCTCAGCCGGTTCAAACTGCTGAAACTCATCGCCCTCTGGCAGCGCCAGCACCGCATTGGGAATTTCCGCAATCAGGGCATTGCCTGACACGGTCGTGGTGGGTGCAGTGAGTTCACCCTCAGCCGTTTCTAAAATAATTTGCAAGCCTGCGGCGGTTTCTTCTAGCCGCACTCCAGTGATTTGCACCCGTGACGCCTCGATTTGAGCAAGCCATTCGGTGACGGTGGTGGCAGGTTGGGGAAAGAGGGAGTTGTCGGCAGAGGGAGGGGAGGAGGAAAGAGAGTAAGCGGAGGAGAGTGGATCGACAGCTTGTGCTTGCGCTGCTTGTGTCGCTGCTTCAGCATCTATGGCGCTTGCGTCGTCTAGCCCCGATGCAAACTGACCAGTCAGCGTTTGCGCTTGCGCCCCTTGTCCACTCACGACGGTTATCAGCGTTAGCAAACTCAAACCGGGCAACCACTTTTCCATCATTTTCCTCACACACGACTGCCGTCAAAGCTCAACCAGCAGGCAGCAGTCATCATCGGCTACGGCCCCAGCTCAATCGATTGAACTTAAAGCGAATTATTCTCGACTAGCGTATGAGAGCGACCAATCGCGGCCTAGCGGTTTTGAACGGTAAACGCATTTTTTTAGCTGGCTTGCTGCCACACTTGCATCTGAAATGATTTGGGATTCATGCCAAACGTTTGGCGAAAGGCTAAGGCAAAGTGACTACGGTTGTTGTAACCGACAGCTGCCGCCGCCTCAACGATGGAAAGGTCTGAAATCGTCAGTAGTCGTCGAGCTTGTAGCAGGCGACAGTTACGAAGATAGTTATAGGGAGTGGTGCCATAAACAGTGTGAAAGCCCTGATTTAGCTTGAGCCGGTTGGTGCCGACCTGTCGGGCCAGTGCTGCTACCGTTGGCGGCTGGCTGGTCTGTTCTCGCAAGATGGCAGCGGCCTGATGAATACAGTCTCGATCAAGGTTATTAACGGATGACTGCACGATGGCTTCCAGGCGCAGGGTAATCAGTCTTAAGGCTCGACGCTCTAAATAGGTGCGACGAGTTACCCCTTGATAAGGGCAACTCAGAATCTGCCCAATCACCTGCTTCATGCCAGGTGTCATGACACTGCGGGCAGCGTAGCAAAGGTCTAGCACCTCGGTATAGAGGCCATTAGGGGCGACTTGCTCGAAGATAAAGTGAGGATCTGGGGCCATGGAACGGTCAAAGACCCGGTTTAACATCCCCACCGGAGTTGGGCTGGAGCCGCCACCGTGATAGCGATACATCAATTGAATAATGCGCTCAGCAATACGCTGGTTTTGTGGGGATAAACGCTCTATAAAGGCTTGCAGGTAGGTGATGAGCGTTGGTCGTTTGAAGAAAATCTCGACTTTGAAAGCCCGCTGGCGTGCTGGTTTAGGGATAACGGTTTTCCAGCCAAAGTCAGGCACTAAAAAACTGTATCCCGCCCCCGCCCCCGCCAGCGTAAAGGCAAATTCCAAGCGATCGCCATTGCTCTGGATATCCATCACTAAGTCCTGATCGAACACATGATCGTGGATAAAAAGGCTCAAATCATCTCGCAGCAGAATTTCTTGGAAATAGCCTTGGCCCAGGTGATCAGGACAAACCAAGATGCGATCAGAAGCATCGGCATGAAACAGCCGTGAATCACTTGGGCTACCAGACACAAGCCAGTCGTCCCACTGATTCAAGACTAGTCGTTTTAGCATGGTTGGGAGGATTGCAAGCGTCTAGCATTTAATGAGAATAAATTGCATTATAGGCTGGCATTGCCCATTCTTAACTTCAGTAAATCATTCAGGCTGAGGTTGGCTGCAATGTAGCTACCGATCGCCCAATGAGCACCCACTTCATACACCTGATTGGTCTGCACAGCCTTGAGCCGAGACCAGAGGGGATGCGCTTGCATGCGATCGAATCATGCGTTCAGTGATGCTGTCGTCGGTCAGCAACGATCATTACTCTGAAGCAGAGCCTCTACATCGCCCGAAACAATAACTTCAAGGTTCTGTGTGATTTTTTCAATGTGCCAATCCCACCAAGCGATGGCTTCAAGCCGCTCGACAACCTCTGGCTCATACCGGCGCTTGATGACCTTAGCGGGGTTCCCCCCAACAATTGTGTAGGCCGGCACATCTGCAACAACCACCGCTCGGGAAGACACAATGGCGCCGTTACCAATCTTCACCCCTGGCATAACCAGGGATTCATATCCTATCCACACGTCATTCCCAACTTCTGTATCGCCCTTGTATGGCAGCTCATCGGCACTCGGCATGACCTTTTCCCAGCCATTGCCAAAAATTTGAAATGGATAGGTAGAGATGCCAGATAGCTTGTGATTCGCTCCGTTCATAATGAATTTCACCCCACGTGCTAAGGCACAAAATTTGCCGATGATCAATTTGTCCCCAATAAAAGGGAAGTGATACAGCACATTTCGCTCGAAATTCTCCGAGTCCTCTGGATCGTCGTAATAGGTGTAGTCACCGATGATAATGTTGGGGTTTTTCACCGTGTTTTTGATGTAACACACCTGAGGAAACCCTTCCATCGGATGTTTGTTCAGTGGGTCAGGACCTTGCAACTCGTTTGCCTCTTATCTCTAACGTTTCAGGATAACCGGGCCCAGAAATGATGTTGACGAGCGAAGCGAGCCAGCCCGGCTGTTACGGCTCCAGTTCGTTCGTTTGAGCTGTGTCAATCTCTACACCCCGACTTTGGTGTGTCGGCGGTAGGTCACAGCAAAAAGGCAGCTCAGCCGAGCTTTTGATTGTTCTTGGTCGAAACTACACAATTAGTAATGTCTGTGAATGAAATGGGAACCATTGGGCTGTCTGTATCCTCGCGATCCCTTTATTCACTTAGATGACGACTGACCCCATGCCAGAGCTGAACGAAACAGAGGACGTTCCTCAGTCCTCTACAACCGCGCAGACAAGAGCAGACCTGATCGCGACCCAAAATGCCCTGATCAAGATCACTAACCAAATTCGCGGGTCGCTTGATTTTTCGGTTATCTGTGAAACGGTTAACCAAGAGATGCTTGATCTCTTAGGTGCCGATAGAGTCGCCATCTACCGCTTCAATCCAGATTGGAGTGGTTATTTTATGGCTGAGGCCCTGCGTCCAGGATGGCTCCCCTTAGTGGAAGCCCAAAAGCATAACGACTTAATTGCTAAAAATGTCAGTGACTGCAGTGTCAGACTGCTCGACACTCATCAAGTAGCCGATACACACTTGCAGGCCACCTATGGAGGCGCTTTTGTTCAGGGGAAAATATTCCGAGTTTGCGAAGACGTTCAAAATGCTGGCTTTAGTGACTGTTATGTAGAAGTCCTAAAAAGCTATCAGGCTCGCTCCTACGCCATTATTGCCATCTATCTAAATAATCAACTGTGGGGCCTCTTAGCGGCTTATCAAAACTCTGGGCCGCGACAGTGGCAAGGCCATGAAGTGCAGTCGCTCGTGCAAGTGGCGGAACAGTTGGGTATCGCCCTCAAGCAGGCAGAATATGTCAAAACGATTCAAAATCAAACCACCGCACTCAATGAAACGTTACAGCAGTTGCAGCAGTCTCAAGCGCAGCTAGTTCAAGGTGAAAAGATGGCGAGCCTAGGCCAGCTAGTGGCGGGTATTGCCTATGAGATTAACAACCCAATCAACTTTATCGATGCGAATCTGTATTACGCCGAAAGCTATGTGAACAGTTTGCTCGGGCTACTGCCATCCTCTCCGCCGACAACGCGAGCAACAGAGAGTGACGCGATCTCAAAAGCTACTCAGGAGGTCGATCTCGATTTTATTCGAGAAGACCTGCCCAAGGTATTAGCCTCTATGAGGTTAGGGTCTGCCCGCATTCATGAGATTGTGCTGTCACTTCGCAATTTTTCGCGTCTGGACGAATCTGGCATCAAGCGCATCGACCTCCATGAGGGCATCGAAAGCACTCTGGTGATTCTTAACCATCGGCTAGTCGCGAGTGGCAAACATCCCCAAATAGAGGTCAATAAAGACTACACGGCGCTGCCGCCCGTGGAATGTGATCCAGCCCAAATCAATCAAGTTGTCTTGGCTGTGCTCACGAATGCTATCGATAGTTTAAAGACTGCCTACAGAGCTCAAAAAAGTGACAGTGAAGCGGGTAGCCGGTTGCCTCAGATTCAGATCAGCACTCAAATCAATGACCAAAACCAGGCGGTGATTCGGATTCAAGATAACGGTTTAGGGATAGAAAAGGGCCAGCAGTCAAAAGTGTTTGACTACTTCTTTACGACTAAACCGGTGGGCCAGGGGACGGGCTTAGGGCTCGCGATCGCGCGACAGATTGTTGAAGACAATCATGGCGGAAAACTCAGTCTGGATCAAAACTTAGAGCAGGGAGCGGCATTTATCATTCAATTGCCCATTAGTCGTTAGATAGGTGTTGTTAGATCACGGCGGCTCTCGACTGCCTGGCCGGTGGTTGATCGCCATACCGCCCCGACTCAGGCAGAAAGGGGCAGGCGCTTCTGGAGGACATTAGGGGGATGAGCGATCGCGCCTGACGATACCGGTCACAATGGCGAGCCCAAAGATGCCGAGCAAGGCAAACCCGAGCAGCAACCTGCCGCCTTCGAGCAGGCCCGCCCCGAGTGCCACAATCGGCGGATTCGAGAGGGCAATGCTAATCACCAAGGCAGGAGCAAACTTGAGCACCGGGGTTTTGGTCAGCCCTACCGCATAGCAAACAAAATCGAAAAAGCCCGTCATCAAAAAGCCCGTCATGAGGAAAAAGTTGTTTTCTAAATGACGCTGACTGAGGGCGTTAATGCGCGTCATGAAGCTCGCCCCCACAAAATATTGCACGACGTCACGGCCATAGCGCCGCGAGAGGGCAAAGCTGATGGCGCAGGAACAGAGATCGGCCAGACAGATAATCAGTAATCCTTGGGTAAAGCCCAGCAGTCCCCCGGCGAGCACGGAATAAGCCGTTCCTGGCAAGGCCGGAATCACCACACTGGTAAACCGCAGCAAGAAGATGCCCAGCGGTGCCCACACGCCCAGTTGCTCAACCTGCGATCGCAATTGCGCTACGCCATAGCGGTTCACTGCCCAAATCACGAACGCTAACAGCAGCACAGCCGCCAAAAATCGCAAAGCCTTGACGAGAGATCTTGTCTGCACCACATCACTCCAAAAAGAGGGGGCTTTACCCGTTATCGAAATTTCAGCAATTAAGGCTGATCAACCTCCACTTCTGTTGAAAGTTGAGACGGGGGATAGTACCGTTCGTCTCGCAGTTCCCAGCCGGTTTGTTGCTGCACATAGGCGTGGGTGCTGAGCCCCAATTGTCGAGCTGTTTGAGCCACGTGTCGATAGTCTAAGCCCCAGCGATCGCACAGTTCTCGCTGGCGTAGTCCGGCTGGTGGGGAAGATGGAGCCGACGGTGATGCATTAGCGGTCATAAAGGCTTGAGGATAAATCAGCGGTAATAGCTGTTGTAACATCAGCTGCAGTAGTCGGGTGCCGTTGCCCCAATGCCAAAATTGCGGCACCTCAAACACCTGTTGCGTTTGCACGGCCTTGAGGGCTTGCCAACTGCGACTGTGGTGGAGTCCTGGCAATACTGCTGCGCCATAGGACTGTACAAAAATAATATCGGGATCAACTTGGGCAATTTGCGGTAGCGATAAATAGGTGAGGCCCGGTTCGCCCTGGTGGGCCACTGGTTTGACCCAAGGAAAAGTGGTGAACTGCTGGAGCACACTGCCGAGGGTGCCGGTCTGAGTCTCTACGGGGTAGCGATCGCTCCAACGACTCAGCCGCGAGACGCCCATCATCAAAACTGTTTTTCGCGGTGCGGCTTGGAGACGCTGATGATAACTCGCCAATCGCCCATCCAACTGGGCGATCGCCGCCTCAGCGGCGGCGGTTTGCTGGGTCAGGCCCGCAATATCGAGCAAGCGTAAAACCGCCTCTTCATAACCACTGCCCCCCATCAAATAAATGGGCGCAATATCGGCTAACCAATGGCGATAAACCCGATGGGGAAACTGCCAGCCTAAAATCAGGTCGGGCTGCAATTGACGGATGCTCCGAAAGTTAGGCAATAGCCAAGCCCCGACCGGGGCCCACTGCTGCGATCGCTCGCCATAAAATTCAGGTTGGCTAGCCACCTCACTGCGGATGCTGCCAACAGGGGCCAAGCCTAATTCCTTAAGCACATCTAGCCCTGAAGCACTGAGACAGACAATTCGCTGAGCTGGATGCTTCAAACGAATCACCGCCGTGGTGCTGTCAGCCACAAGATAGGCTTTGTAAGCAGGTTGATCGGGAAACATTAGCAACGAAACCGCAGGAATGGGGACAGCCAGAGGATTCAGGGGAGAAAAGGTTCAGGGTTCAGGGGGGAAAGGTTCGGGGTTCAGGGTTCAGACCTGACACCTGACACCAGATACCTTGTCTCCCATCCCCAGCCTAAAATCCATAATCTAAACGTGGTTTGATCTGATTGGGGTACTCAAAGAGCCGCCAGATCTGAGCGGTCACAGTCCGAAAGCGCGTCTGATACTCCGATAGCGGTGGACATTCGCCGATGAACTGATTATTGGTGGTCGAAAACGACCACTGCGGATCAACATGGTCGTAACCATCGGCTTCCACCTGCGTCAGCTGGCAGGTGGGCCGTAAGAGCCCTTCTGAAAACTGCACTTTTAGCAATATGTAGTTGCAAGCTAAGCCCGGATGTCGTTTGGGAAAAAAGAAACTGAGATCGATGGAATGCGGATCGAGTTGTCGCTGCGTTTTGGCATCAGTCAACCAGGGATTTAAGTCAACTTGCACCTCAGCAAACTCGGCGCGAAACAAGACTGCCAGATGAGCAATCTTGCTGGTCAACTCGACGGTCACCGCATGACTGGCTGCGTTCATAGGGGTTGCCACTCTCCAGAAAATGAATTGTATTGATTCTCAATAAGCTTGGCTATTTTTCGCCATTCTAAAGAGTGATCGCTTGGACTCTCTGTCTCTATAGTCACCAATTGCTTAGACAAACAGGCGGTAAATCTCCTATTTCATCTGCGAAAGTTCCAAGCAGCGAGCTAGGTGGACTGAAGCATCTACCTCAGAAGAGGAATCGCCAATTGCGAGAACATAGGCTTTGACAACCTTCATTAATGAGAGTATATATCAATAGTTATCTATTCAAGATCCGATCTGCGACCAGATGATTCTCAGTCCCCACATCAGTCATTTCCGGCCCAGGCTGCGACTAGCAGGCGAGTCCTGGGACTGGGCCTCAGCGACCATCCCGCGCTGAGGCCGTCCAACCGCACTTGCGCCAGCGGGCTTGATCTCAATAGTGCTGCTAGCGAGGGCGCATATTCCAGCGAAATGGCCAGAGCAGCGATCGCGTGCTCTAGCTGCGGTTCTTTAAACGTTTCGGGTTTCCAGTGCAGACCACCCCCGGCAGATGAGACATCTGCCGGGAGTTTTTTTGCGATCGCGCTCAGCCCCTGAGTCAGCTCTCAATCATGAGGCGGATTGAGACCAGGCTGGTGGGATCGATTCGCTGAAATCATAATGATAAAGCTGCTCCCCTTATCCTGCTGGCCCACCAACATCCGTCGGACTCAGGTTATGCAGAGGTCTCTGGCGTCAGACCTGAGATCGTTTCCGTCGCTCTGGCCCGCTGAGTTTTGAGCAAACCAATATTGCTCGTAAGCAGAAAGCTCGTAAAGCTGGCGATCGCAATCACGGGCAAGATCGTGGTGTCTGACAGTACGGTCAGAATGATGGTTGTACTGACCGGGGTTTTGGTGATGGCGACGTTAATGGCGGCCATGCAGCACAGCACCGCAATTGTTGGATGCATCGCCGGAATGCCAAAAGCAATGGCTAACCCTAAGCTGGCGCCAGTGAAAAATAGCGGAAAAATAAAGCCGCCTCGAAAGCCACCATGAATGGTGAAACAAATGGCTAGCATCTTGGCCAAGCAAAGGCCCAACAGGGTGACCACGCCCAAAGAAGCCGACTTTGCTAACAACTGAGTTTCAATTTGTTGTTCACTAAAAAAGAGCGTAGCGGGATAAAGTACCGCAATCCAACCGATGCCGAGGCCACCCATCAGGGCCAGTAAAATATGCCGATGCTCAATTTTTTGAATCATCCAATTGATCAGGCGAAACAGCGCGATAAACACAATGCCCGCTAACGCTCCAGCCAATCCTAAGCCAATGCCTTCTACCAGGTTTACCCAAGTCAGGGTCGGCAACTCACCAAACCGCCCAAAATTATAGATGCCGCCCACTTCGAGCCCGGTGCCGATGCGAAAGACAGCAAAGCTACAGAGACCGGCCACCATCGCGGGAATGATGGCTTCGTAATATTCCAACCCGCGACGATGCGGAATTTCTAGGGCAAACAAGGGGCCGCCGACGGGGTCACCAAAAAAAGCCGCGAGGGCGGCTCCCATGCCGCAGAAGGTCATGATGCGCGTATGCTCCGTCGAGAGTTTGAGCTTCGCTGACAGCCAGCTCCCCACACTCCCGTTGATTTGCACTAAGGGGGCTTCTGGCCCCAAGCTACCGCCAGCCGTAATCGAAACGAGCGACGTGGCGATCATGCCAGGAGTTTGTTCAGGCTCTAGCCGACCGGCATCATGCACGCGATCGATCACCAAGGCCATTTCCCCTGGCAGTCCGAGCAAATATAAGCACAAACCGACCCCGAATCCCCCAATCGTGGCGACTATCCAGGTGTAGTGCCAGTGGGGCAACCACGCCGGAAACCAAGGCACAATCGACGCTCTACCGGTTTCCCAAACCAGCTCTAGCAAAAACTCTAGAACAAAGTAATAGACAGTAGCGACAACGCCACCGGCGGCACCAACAATCGCGGCGTAAAGCAGCGTCCGAAAGTAAGTTAGTTCTTGAGTGCCTTTAGTCTCGACCAGATTGTCGAGTTCTGTGGTTGCAGTCGTCATAAAGGCTCAATTGAGTAGGGTGTTTGGGGATAGTAATGAACCTGCCTGCCGCCAAAGAGTGATGGCTAATACCGCCCCAGCTCGATTGATGCGCAAAGACGATAGACATCATGCGTTGCTTGCATATTGGTGCCGATTCCTGACCGATGCCGTTAAGGGCGATCGCACTTCACTCCGCAGTAGCGAGCGGACTGGCCAGCATGACACATTGGGCAAATGAGAGCTATTCTCAACCTGGCCAACCCCTCTAGCCTTAGCCAACTACGACCAGTGCCAAGTGCGAAGGCGCACCAGAAGCGTGTGCCGCTTGCCAAGATAAGCCTTGCTAAGCCCTGTCAGAATAAGCTTCCGTGCTGGAATGGGCTGGCGGTGCAGGTTCTCCTAGGTGGACTCATCGGTTATCTCAGCATCGCCGTGAACGTCCGCTTTACTTTTTGTTAATAGGAATAGATCGCAGCAATCTCAAGTTACGGTATAGTGAGCTAAAGCTATTGAGAAGCAAACTCAATAGCAATCAAAGCGTCAGATAGACCGTCATTCCTGAAACCTTCTTTTCTAGTGGGTTCCAGTTTCTCCTTGGCGGCTATCTATTGTGACGAGCCCAGCGGCTTTATTGACATTGAAAGAGTACAAATCATGGCAAAAGTTGGATTGTTCTACGGTTCCACCACCGGTAAAACTGCTGATGCGGCGGAGCAGATGCAAACTGCATTAGGCGGTGATGCCGTCGTTGATCTACATGACATCAGCGAAAAAAGTGCAGCTGATTTGGCTGACTACGACTACCTGATCATTGGCTGCCCTACCTGGAATATCGGCGATCTGCAAGATGATTGGGATGCCATCCTGGATGACCTCGACGACGTTGACTTTAGCGGCAAAACGGTAGCCTATTTCGGCACGGGCGATCAAGTGGGCTATGCCGACAACTTTCAAGATGCGATGGGGATTTTGGAAGAAAAAATTGCGGAGTTGGGAGGTAAAACGGTGGGCTACTGGCCGGCCGATGGCTATGACCATACTGACTCTAAGGCAATTCGCGACGGTAAGTTTTGTGGCCTAGCCCTAGACGATGACAACGAGTCTGACAAAACCGAAGAGCGCATCAATGCCTGGTGCGGTCAGATTAAATCAGCGATGGGGGTTTAAGGGGCGGCAGGTACGAGGTGCAAGGCGGCAGGTCTAAGGCCCAAAGTCCAAGGTCGAACCCTAAGCCTTAGACCCTGAACCCTACCCCCCAAGCCGCGATTCCCTTGCTAGATGGTTTGGTTGCGTTTAACGACTAGGCACCTTCCTTTGTCTAGATTTTGGCTGGCGGCTGCTCCAAGCGGGAGGGGATAGTCGCCAGTTTTTACTCAATTTGGCTAGCGCTTTATGTCAACGATTCCAGATGGTCTCTGGCTCTGCGCCAACCCCACCCTTAAACACTTTGATCGGCCTTTGCTGGGGCAGCTTAGTCAACAGGCTACGCTGCATTGTTGGGAATATGCTCAAAGTCCTGATGAGCCCTGCGATTTGGCGGTGGCGATCGCGCTGCTGCATGACTACCTGCAGTCTTTGACGCACCCGGTGCATCTATTGGGGCACAGCCTCAGCGGCCTCTTAGCGCTACTGTATGCCCAGCAACATCCTGAGCGGGTGCAATCGTTGACGTTGCTCTCGGTGGGGGCTGACCCACAGATCGGTTGGCAAAGCCACTATTACACCCTGAGAAATTTGCTGCCCTGTAGCCGTAAGACCGTGCTGAATCAGATGGTACGGCTATTGTTTGGCCCGCAATCACCCAAAATAACGGCTCGTTTTACGCGGATGCTGACGCGGGTTTTAGATACTGAGCTAGCACCTCACAGCTTGATTGCTCGCCAGGCCCTGACGCTGGCACCGGTGGCGACCCCGCTGCTGGTGTGCCACGGTAGCCAAGACGTGATTCTTGATCCGAATGCTCAAATCCAGTGGAATTCAGTTTTTAAGCCGGGCGATCGCCGGTGGCAATGCCCGGCAGGCCGACATTTTTTCCATTACGAATATCCTGAGTTGACCGGCCAAGCCATCCTCCAGTTTTGGCAGCAACCGATTTGTAAACCGCGTTCCAGTCTGATAGAACGCCCACTATGAGCTTTTGGCAGACGAGCTTTATGGTCATTTGCTTAGCCGTTTATCTGCTGAGCATGCTGGCATTTTTAGCGGTTTGCATCAGCGAGTTGGTGAGCAAAGTGCTAGAACAGCGTACTCTCAGGCGACAGAGTCAGCACTTTCCCTGCGGTCGCTGTCGTTACTTTTCTAACAACACCTTACTCAAATGTGCGGTGCACCCCGTTGAGGTCATGACCGATGCGGCACAAAGCTGTCGGGATTTTGAGGCGGTTGAGTCATCTGCACAAAATCTCCAGCAATAGTAGATTTGCGGGATAACGGCATTGGTCACTGTGTTTTGCTAAGGCGCGTCATCAATAAAACTCGAAAGCCTGACGGTATGGGGATTATCATGCCCGCTTCGTAAACCTAGCTAGAGGCTGAACCGCTTTCAGCATCAGGACTCAGCCGCTAAACGATGACAGCCTTTAGGCAGCGACGCGATCGCCCTCTGTTTTATTAGCGCTGAAATCGAGCCCTCACAAGCCATCGATCAGTGAGGGCTGTAGCCATATTCAGCGTTTAGGATTGCTCTGATACAGGCTTCAGCAATACGAGGCGCGACCAGATAACGTCTTGTTTGTAACTGAAGATGCTGGGCTGATTTTCTAAGCAGAAAACACACGCTAACCCGCAGGCTTGCGCCTGCTGAATCGTCCAACTTGCATCAGTGGGGTAAATGCAGGTGCCCAGACCCGCTGGGCCATTGCGCAGCGAGAGGGCACATCTGCCCCCAGGCTTTAGCAGCAAGGCGAAGCGAGCCATAGCGATCGCGCGCGCGGCTTCGTCCAGATGATGCCAAACCCCATCGACCAGAATGAAGTCGAATTGCGCTGACGCTGACCCTAACTGCTCAAGTCTCGGCAAGCTGTCGTTTAGCCACGTGATTGACAGGTCGGCATATGTAGTCCGCGCTGCCGCCAAAAAGTCTGGTATGGGTTCAACTGCGACCACCGCGTGTCCCATTTTTGCGATCGCGGCAGCGTTCTGCCCCGCGCCGGCACCGGCATCTAAAACGTGCCCAGGCAGTGGAGGCAGATAATCCACAAAGGCTTGGCAAACCTCCGCAAAGTCCAGCGCTTGGCTACTGGCAATGAATTGCTGGATTGACCTGTCGTAACCGGCAGTGCCTGGAACAGTTGTCATCGGTTCTCTCTTGAAGCCTCGCTTCGTCATGAATAGTGCGAAGAATATATGACCTGGTTAATGCAATCTAATTTCAGCTGAGGCTTTACGACTAGATCATTCAGACTAATTAATGTTGGAGAAATCCTAGGGACTTGGCTTCGTCTAGAAGACTATTCAGAAGTTAATTCTATCTATTTCTATGGTGCTGTCATCCATTTGATCGCCGATCATACCTGTAAAAAATCTGATCCTTTATTGACAACTGATCTCGCACCACAGTAATGTCTATACTGATTTTCTTATTGCAAGCAACTCCCAATTAAGATGGCTCATCAACTTAAGTCTACAGAGCTTTTTTTGACAACTGTATGTTTGGCCCTTGGGGCCCATGGCGCGATTGCTGCCGACTTAGTAGAAACCACGTCCCCTGAAGCCGCAGACGTCGCTTTAGAGACGTTGATTACTCAAGGCGGCGAAGGCGGTGAAGGCGGCGAAGGTGGTGAAGGCGGCGAAGGTGGTGAAGGCGGCGAAGCTGGTGAAGGCGGCGAAGGTGGTGAAGGCGGCGAAGCTGGCGCTTACTCCGGTGAATTTGTCAGCCAGCTGGAGGGCACCGCTTTGCGCGACGAACTGCGGCAAGGGGGATACGTCATCTACTTTCGGCATGCTCGGACTGAAAGTGACTATGCCGACCAGGCCGATCCCAACATCGTTTTGAATGATTGTTCAACCCAGCGCACGCTGAGTGAATATGGCTGGCGACAAGCCAGAGTGATTGGTGCAGCCTTTGAGGACTTAGATATTCCCATTGATCAAGTCATTTCCAGTCAATATTGTCGGGCTTGGCAAACCGCCTTTTTGGCTTTTGGGGATTATGAGAAAAGCCCTGCTCTCAACTTTTATCCTGCCGAAGAATATACTGACGAGCAGTTCGCTCAGATGCGAGATGCCGTGATGCCGTTCTTGACGGCAGTGCCGCCAGCGGGGACGAATACTATCTTGGTGGGTCACGATGACGTTTTTGAGTCTGCCACGGGCATCTATCCAGAACCCCAGGGTGTGGCTTATGTTGTCAAGCCAGATGGTGATGGGGGATTTGAGTTGGTAGCGAGCATGATGCCAGTCGATTGGGCTCTGATTCCTGACTAAATCCAGATTCACTATGATCGCCCGCAGGCTGCTATGACTTTCTGACGTAGCAACCTGCGGACGATTTTGATGAAGTGCGCTTAAATTCCATGGGTCAAGCGTGACTGCCATTACTCATGACTGTTCGTCAGGTGGCGTTAACTTAACTATGAGCTTCCGAGCAACCCTTAAGGTGACAGCTTTATGCCCAACCCGGTCACGGCAAAGATAAACCACACTAAGTAGATGGGGAACCAAACGCCCCACCAACCGGTTGAGAAAAACAGAGCAGTCGATGGATTAGCAGCGGAAGCGAGCAGCGCGATCGCGTTTAATGAGATCACAATAGTAAAGCCCATGATTCCAAACCACAGCATCGTATTCATAGGCTCTTACTGGTGTTCTCAAGGGTTGATAGGTTCATCCTACAAAATCTTGGTTTTGATTACGGATGGCTAGGATTGCGGCAGTCCTAGAGACCGGCCTTTGACTTCAGAGCGGTTTGAAGTATCTAGCGACTGGCCACACCTCGAAACCGACTTTTTCATAGGTTTGGCGGGCCGGGGCATGACCGCGATCACCGCCAGTCTCAACCATCGCGATCGCCATGCCAGACTCTTTCATCCAATTGAGGGCAAATTCTAACAGCGCAGTACCCATGCCCTGACCTTGAAAGTCTGGATCGACCGCGACCATATAGACTTCTCCCATGCGGTCTTCTGAGTGTAGTTTCACCGCAATAAACCCCACTGCGGCATCGGCGGCGATCGCCACCCAGACGTAGGTATCGGCTGCAGCGCAGACCTCCTCGACAGCGGCCCGCTGGCTCACCCGCCAATGATCGGGATAGAACGCCTGGTACACGTCCGCGTTCATCGTTTGCTGCATTGAATCAAAGACGGGAGTCCAGGCCCGCAGCGACAGTCGAATAATCGCATCAAGATGACCAGGGGAGTAGGGTTCAAGGCGCATTTCTAGATGAATTCCAGTCAATTCTGCAAGCTTCAGGAATATACTACAACGTACTACAAAATTGGTGCTCAGGGCTCTGCAAATTGAGCAGTTGATGCATCGGCAACCAGAAGTGCGATCGTATTCATTGAAAATCTGGTGCGAGCCAACCTGTTGGCGACTTGCCAACGACTCAACCTTTTGCGCTCACTAACTCAATAACACCATGCCAAACGCCAGTTGACTCTCTCCATGACCTGCTGCGATGCGCTTGAAAACTGATCGATAATCCCTCAATAGCGGAGTACATGGCGTTGCAGTACTGTCTGGCCCGCAGTCCTTCTTCGCACTCTTCACCAAGGTAGACTGCGAAGCTCAATGCTTTCATCAAGCCACTCCTCTCGACAAAGCGGCAACATCATGACGGACAGAGGCGCAGGAATCGCTCCCGTCGGCTGTTCGATCAGCACGGGGGTTTCTACTCTCTGCCACCCCAGCGCTTCGTAATACGCCACCATTGCTGGCAGACAAAAGAGTAGCCCAGCGGCAACTTGCCATTCGCGCGCCAAAACAATTGCCGTATGCTGCATGAGCTGACGTGCCAGACCTTGCTTCTTTGCTGCCGGTACGGTTACAACCCCGCCGACACCGCCGACGGTGATCGCCTCGCCATTGACGGTGACCTCATGTTTGAGAATACCGACATGACTAATGGCCTTGCCATCTGAATCGAACAGGAAATGCAAGTCTTTCGGTCTCCAACTTAATTGGAGGGGCTCCACACCAAAGACATTCTCCGCCCAACCAAAAAGCTGCTGCTTTTCTTGAGCAGTTAAGGATTCGGCTTGTCTAATCACTGCCACCCGATTTCACCCTGCAAGTTATGAGACTCGTATCAGCAAAATGTTTTGGCGCTGAGGGGCACGGCAAAAATATGAGAGGCCACCCATTGCACGAGCACCCGTGTCCTCTACTGTGAGGGATTAGGCAACGCCAGCCGCAAGGAATTTGCGGGCTGCCGCAACGCCAGCCGCAATGTTCCAGCCGGGGACTACAGCCTTCAGTATGGCATCTGTCACATCGCCATCAGCAGCAACCAGTGCAGAGAGGGCCCTAGGGTCAGGCGGTTCTCCTTTGAGACCGGGAGCATCCACCACAAACTGGCTCAACAACTCGGTGCTGCCGACACTGCAGGCTCTGAGCAAACCAACTTGCTCAAAGCCATCGCGCTGATCGTAGGCGGCTCGCTGCCACCGATGACCATCCCAACCATAGATAAAGCTAATCCATTCACCCACTGGGGGCGGGTCTAAATCTCGGCTCCACCAGTCAGGGGCGTCCGCTAGCAGGTCAGTCTCTTCCTTCTCGAAATACCTGGCAGCTGCACCAAAATAAGTGTCTGAGTATTCATGGTCGTGGCCTAACAGCACCGCTCTGTTCTGAGCTTGAAAACGCAGACCAGCCCAGTTGCCACCGCCATCCTGATATAGCCATTGGTTGGAAGTAGCGTAGACATCACCGTCCCATCCTCTGGCAGCGAGGACTGCTGCCATTGCCGCCCACCCGCCTCGCAGTGACTTGGGGGTTGGCAAACCTAATTCAATCAGGGGCATGTTCTCTTGAGCACTGTTATTTGTAAGTAGCTGGGTCAAATTAAGTGTTAAACCGGTCGCTGATTTCGACTCCGCTCAATCA
>JBCBJQ010000076.1:0-27762 GCA_038523235.1 Cyanobacteria bacterium J06626_4 | reverse complement strand
CGGGCAAACGGGCAAGATGCTCGTCCAAACAAGACACCTGCTCTTCAATTTTGAGGACGCATAAATTCAAACTTGGCTGCACTAGATATGAAAAAAGATTACAAGCGTATTACAACAAATCAGCATGATGGTTGACTTAATACAATTGAACTATAGTATTTGAATACTGTGTTGCTCTAGAGTCTTGTCGGAGGTCAGTATGTTGGCAAGAAAAGCTCCATCACGCCGGTTTAACGCCGCTGGCAGGAAGATTTTGTATGGATTATTGATGTGTTTGGTCGTTAGTCAGCCGACTAGAGCTGGCTCAGACACAGCACCATTGCTGCCTATCGGACATCGTTTGGATGGCTTGCCGGCTAAGCCGCTGTCTCATTCCTCTCAAGACCAGGTACTCCAATCTTTAGAGCGGGAGATCGAGCCACATCTTTTACACCACGGTCTGCAGGTCAGCTGGTTTTATCAGCTCGTTGAAGGCTATGCGAGTGGGCCGAATGATGATTGGCAGCGGCTAACTGATCCGCAAAAGCTAGCGATCGCCAACACCCTACTCCATCGTTTGCTGCTGACGCTGAGTGCAGAATCGCTACAGTGCTTAGGCTGTCAGCATGAGATGCTGCCTGCAGAGGCTCAGGTGAAGCTGGCTCAGTCACCTAACCCGACACAGCATTATGTGGCCGCCGACGATCGCTTCCAAGCAGCCTGGCCAGAGCTCAGCATGGAAGACACTTTAGGTACCCATTGGGATGACGTGCGGTTAGCGCTACTGGCTGATGAACTGCTCGGACGCGAGCCTGCGATGGCACCGACCGATGCGACTGATTACTGAGGCACGTTGCCTGGAGACGGGCGCGAATCACAGGCTGGCAAAGCGATCGCTGGCCTCTACCAAGGCACTGATAATGCCTGGCTCAGTGGCTGAATGTCCGGCATTGGGCACCACTACAAACTCAGCTT
This sequence comes from Cyanobacteria bacterium J06626_4, assembly GCA_038523235.1. GTDB lineage: Bacteria > Cyanobacteriota > Cyanobacteriia > Phormidesmidales > Phormidesmidaceae > Halomicronema. Next base: position 26,808 of record JBCBJQ010000076.1, on the reverse strand, counting down.
CGGGCCAGGCTTGGTGCAACTCCCAGGCAGTTTTCATCGGACAAACGACGTCATAGCGACCTTGGACGATGACACCCGGAATTGATTGCAAGCGATCCGCATGGACAATCAACTGGTTAGGCGTTTCGAAAAACCCCCCATTCATAAAATAGTGACATTCGATGCGAGCGAAGGCGGTGGCAAAATCAGCTTCGCCAAAGCGATTAACCAATGCCTGATCGGGAATGAGTTTGCTGGTGCTGGCTTCCCAAATTGACCAAGCCCGAGCAGCCTCTAACTGCACTGCCGGATCTGGGTGGGTTAATCGACGGTGATAGGCTGCCAATAAGTCGTGGCGTTCTTCGGGCGGAATCGGGGCCAGGTAGGTTTCCCAAGCATCGGGAAACAGGTAACTTGCCCCCGATTGATAAAACCACTGAATCTCTTCAGGACGTAGGGTGAAAATGCCTCTGAGGATCAGGCCCCGGCATTGCTCAGGATGGGTTTGAGCGTAGGCCAGCGCCAATGTGCTGCCCCAACTGCCACCAAACACCACCCATTGGTCGACGCCAAAATGCTGACGAATTTTCTCGATATCGGCAACTAGATGCCACGTGGTGTTTTCTTGCAAGTCCGCATGGGGGCGACTTTGGCCGCATCCCCGCTGGTCAAACAAAATAATGTGCCACCGCTCAGGGTCAAAGAATTGCCGATAAAGGGGCGTCGTACCGCCGCCCGGCCCACCATGCAGAAAAATGACGGGCTTACCGTTAGGATTTCCTGAAGCTTCAACGTATAGGGCGTGTCGTTCAGAAACTGAGAGAAAGTCCGTGTAGTATGGCGTAATGGGCGGATACAAACCACGGACATTCAAAGAAGTCACTCAATCTAAATCCTCAGGGGCGATCATGCTTCAAAGATTATAGTGACAGACGGGGGAATTGCTCAGAAATGCCTACGCGATCGCCTCTATCTAATTGCTTAGCAAACGGTTTACGCTCTCAAGAGCCCTTCCTTAGTAGGCCAGTTTGGGAGATTTGTTCACCACAACCCATTTGCCCGTAACCGGGTCTCGGTAAGTTGAGAAAGGGTTGTTCTTGAGAGGTTTCTTACACAATTTAGACATCGCCATAAAAAAATCCTGCGTATGCCATATTCTATCGAGTCAGCCAGGCTATCTCCGTGACCCGATCAAATGCCACAAGTGATTTTAGAAGCTGTATTTTGTGATCTAGCACACAGCCCCTATGATCCTGGCACATTTGGGTAGGCTGCAGTGCCCCATGAGGCCGTGGATGTCGATTTGGCTGCGGAGAGTTGACCCAGACCGCGTCTCTAGTGTTGACGTTTCCTGCAGGAAAATACCGTCGGGCAGGGGCAAGAGCCGGCGGCCTTGAGCAGCCAGTTAAATAACGACTGCAGCGATCAGCCGTGTTTTGACCTAACGGCGATGGGTTTTCTTTCCCGTCATTGGAGCATGCTCCATAAACACAATTTCTCGCCGAGAAAATGCCGTCGAAATGGTGCACTACGCTCATGCCTTTGGTATGGCGGCGACGCTCAGTTGCTAAATGGGTTGTTCCCTAAAAGTACTTTTCATCAGGGGTTTTCAATCCCCATAGCGCTTACAAAAACTGACTGATGGGGATACAGAGTGGCGTTCCTGAAACCGGGTCAGTGATGATGCGACTGTCAAGATCAAAGACCTGTTTGACCAGTGATTCAGTAATCACTTCAGCAGGAGTCCCTTGGGCCAGCACCTCTCCCTGTCGCAGAGCGATCAAATGATGACTGTAGCGCCCCGCAATATTTAGATCGTGGAGCACCATCACAATGGTGCGATGGGCGCTTTGATTGAGGTGATAGAGCAGGTCTAACACTTCAATTTGATGGGCGACATCGAGATAGGTGGTGGGCTCATCCAACAAGAGGATATCGGTATCTTGGGCCAGGGCCATGGCGATCCAGGCGCGTTGTCGCTGACCACCCGAGAGGGTGTCGAGAGGCCGATTGGCAAATCCTTCTAGATGGGTAGTGGCGATCGCCGCTTCCACTTTTAACTCATCTTCGCGCGACCATTGTTGCAGCCAGTTTTGGTAGGGATACCGGCCCTGTGCCACCAGTTCACGCACCGTCAACCCTTCGGGCGCACTGGGGCTTTGCGGCAAAATGCCCAGGCGTCGGGCCAGAGTTTTGCTGGGCAGATGGGCGATCGCTTCCCCAGCCAAATACACGGTGCCGCTTTGGGGTTTCAGGAGGCGGGCGAGACCGCGCAACAAGGTGGATTTGCCACAGCCATTCGGCCCCACAAGGGTGGTGATTCGCCCCTGCGGAATGGCCAAATCGAGCCCCTGAATGACGGTGTTGCCGTCGTAAGCCAGCGTCAGCTTACGGGTGGTCAGGGCAACTGTTGTGGCAGTATCAAGCATCATGGTGGTTCATACCAACTCGAAAAAATAGCGCTATCGATTAGATGAGGAGAGGGTTCAGGGGTTTAGGGGCAAGGCTCAAGATTTCAGGCCAACCTCTGCCCCCTGATTCCTGCAGCCACTCACTTATTCCATACGGGCGAGGCCTTTTCGTCCTAATATCTCGGCTCAGACCAAAACGTGTGGTTGAAAATGCCTCGCCCCTACTGATTTGCCGCCCCCTAGCTAAAGTCGCGCAGCATCTTTTTAATCTCCAGATTGTGGAGTTCTTCCTGACCAATTTTGGTGCGGGCATACTCCTCTAGATAAATGCTGGCGTCTTCGACCACCCCCAAAAGTTGTTTGTACATGTCTAAGGCTTTTTGTTCATGGTTGAGGCTTTCTTGCAGCAAATCGGTGACTGCATGTTGGTGGGTCTCTTCAATCTGAGCAATACGCTGCTGAGGATGGCCTTCTAAGCCCGTGACAATTTCCCCCGCTTCTTGGGCGTGCAGCAATGACTCACTGGCCTGGGCCTTAAAAAAATCGACGATCGGAATCCGGTTGGGGCCGGTCACCATTAAGGAATAGTGGGTGTAGCGCACCACGCCTGCCAACTCGAATTTCATAATCTGATTAAGCATTTCGATGGTGCGTTGAGTATCGAGGTCTTTCATAGCGTTCAAATATGAGTTTGGGGTAGTTAGCCAACTGCTAGGCGGGCTGGTTATCAAGGGCAATCGCCACCATCGTTATGGAGCGCAATCGATCTAAGCATTACGGTACAACAACCATAGAAAGTAAGGTGCTCCGATCACCGCAGTGATAATGCCACAGGGCAACTCAATCGGGGCAAACAGCAATCGACCGACCAGATCGGCCAGCTCGACGATGCAGGCGCCGGTTAACGCCGCCACCGGAATCAGCCCCGCGTGGGAGGGGCCTACCAATTGTCGGGCTAAGTGTGGGGCCATGAGGCCGACAAAGCCAATCGTGCCAGCGGTGGCCACCGCCGAGCCCGCCAGTGCGGCGGTGCAGAGTAACAGTAGCGAACGAGTCCATTCCACCCGGTTGCCTAGTCCCTTAGCTAGACCATCACCCAGGCTCAGGGTATCGAGGTCGCGCGCCAGCACCATTGCCAGCGGCATAAATAACAGCATCCAAGGCAGCAGCGGCCAGAAATTAGCCCAACTGCGACCATAAACGCTGCCAGTCAACCAAACCAGAGCCTGACTCACGTCATAGATATTGCCAAAGGTAATCATCAGGGTGGTACAAGCCCCCGTCAGGGTGGTGAGACCCACGCCCACCAAAATGAGCCGCACGGGTGAGCTGCCTTTGTTCCACGCGAGCAGATAAATCGCGATCGCGGCCAGCAGGGCTCCCACAAAGGCGGCCAAAGGCAACCACCCTACTGGTAACCCTGGCCACAAGACGATGAACGCGACGGCCACCAGGCTGGCTCCTGAGTTGATGCCGATGATGCCCGGTGCCGCCAGCGGATTGCGCGTGAGCCCCTGCAGAATAGTGCCAGCGGTGGCGAGTCCCATGCCCACCAGCAGCGCAATCAGGGCACGGGGTAACCGCAGCGTGTTGACGACAAAGGCGTAGTCTGAGGTGGTCGGCAGCCCGAAAATGGTTTTGACCACGGCCCACAACGGTACGGGATATTCACCCCGGCTAACATTGACGACTAAGGCCAAGCTAGCCACACCCACCAAAATTGCTAGGACGCCTACCACCCGGCGATCGACCCGAAAGGAAATGGGGAATCGCTGTAGTCGGACGGAGCGCCAGGGTTTAGAGGGGTGCATGAGGAGGGGATGGATGGGTGGACGGGTGGATGGGTAGGGGCGAGGCCTTTTCGCCCAAATATCTCTATCCAGACCAAAACGTGCAGTCGAAAATGTCTCGCCCGTTCTTTATCTATCTGATGCGCGATCGCGCCAGATAGATAAAGAACGGCGCCCCGACTAGCGCTGTCATGATGCCGACGGGCAGTTCTTGGGGACGAATCACGAGTCGCGCCGCAATATCGGCCACGGAGAGCAGAATGCCGCCCACCAGCATGGCGTAGGGCAATATCCAGCGGTAGTCCATGCCGACGCCGATGCGAATGATATGGGGCACGACCAACCCGACAAAGCCGATCGGCCCCGCTAATGCCACCGCACTGCCGGCTAAGAGCACCACCACGACAGCTGCAGCGATTTTAACTCCGGCAGTTTGGAGTCCTAAGCCCTGAGCGACATCTTCTCCCAAAGACATGAGGGTCAACTGCCGACCCAGTGTCAGCGCCCCGGCGAGTCCCAAAGCAATGTAGGGTAGCACTGGCCACAGTTCAGCCATTTCCTGACCGGCCAGCGACCCGGCCAGCCAAAAGCGAATTTCCTCTAGGGTTTGCTGACTGAGCAGCAAAATGGCGGTCGTGAGGGAGCTAAGGAGAGCGGTCAGCGCCGCGCCGGAAATGACGAGTTTAAGGGGCGTCATGCCCTGACGGCCCATGGAGCCTAGCCAGTAGACGGTGACTGCCGCGATCGCGGCACCCCCAAAGGCAAACCAGACGTGGCTGCGGCTATCGCTGCCGAGAAATACGGCGAGCACCATCGCTAGGGAAGCGCCGACGTTGATGCCTAAAATATCGGGGGCCGCCAGCGGATTGCGGGTCAAGCCTTGAGTAATCGTCCCGGCGGCGGCGAGGGCCGCGCCAACCACGACTGCGAGCAGGGCTCGGGGTAGCCGCACCGTGCGGATAATCAGATGTTCAGTAGAACCATCAAACTGGAAGATCGCCTGCCAAACCGTAGTGGCATCAATGTCCGCGGCCCCGAGCAAAATGCCTAAGAGGAGAGACCCCAGTAACAAACCGCTACCCGCCACGAGCCCCAGCCCCAGCAGCAGCGGCGATCGCGTGTCACGAAGTGAACTTGACTGCACAGTGATTACTGCTCCTGTTCCGTGGCAATGCCGAGCGCGGCGCCTTCAATCACGCGCAGCTCGTCCATCACCGCAATCACCCGCCCATGGTTAACTGCTTCGTCGGCATTAATCACAATGACCGATTCTTGAACTTCATCCATCAACTCGCGAACGCCAGACTGTAGCTCGTCTAGTTCAATGCTGTCTCGATTGAGGGCGATCGCGCCTGAAGCTTCTACCGTCACCGTAATCCGAGTCCGCTGTTGCACCTCGGCGCTATCGGCTTTCGGCAGATTGACGGGTAAAGATTCCGACCGAGTGAGAAACAAACTCGAAATGATAAAAAACGTCAGGATGGCAAAGATGACGTCAATCATCGGCACGATATTCAATTCAAACTCGTCTTCCGACTCTTCAGGAATGTACATAGCTCTCCTGCCGCTTGAGCTGCTGCTGACGTTCGTAGTGAGTCTCGTAGAGAATCTCGAACTGGCCGCCATATTCCTGAATCATGGCAATCTGTCGCCGATAAAATCCGCGAAACAGATTAGCAAATAGCAGCGTAAAAATGGCCACCAACAGTCCCGCTGCCGTCGAAACCAGCGCTTCACTAATGCCGCCCGTCACCAGGCTAGCGTTGGCCGCAATGTTGTCTAGCTGCAGCGCATCAAAGGAACGGATGAGGCCCAGAATGGTGCCAAGTAGGCCCAAGAGCGGCGAGACGCTAATAATGGTGGCGAATACCGTGTTAAAGCGGCGCAAGAGCGGCAACTCGGCCTGCATCGCACTCGCCAACGCCAGATGAAACTGTTTCGGGCTGGCCCCCTCAATCTCCAAAGCTTCTAAAAAAATGCGAGCCGTCGGCAAGGTGGCGTTTTGGCGCAGCTTGGGATAAACATCGACCGGAGCTTGTCGATAGGTGCGTAAGACGTCTTGCATCACCCGCCGCTGCCGTTGATTAAGACGCACCCAGAAGATCGAACGCTCGATCACCAGGGTAATGGCCACCAACGAAAACAGGAGTAGCGGCCACATCACAATGCCGCCTGCGGCAAAAATTCTTCCCATGTTGTTTCCTTGCTAATTCGCGCTGATCTGACTGCTGAGCGCCGGTCAGAGATCGCGAAAGGTGTGATTTTATTGAGAACCTATGTCAGATGATTGAGCCTCATCCTTTGTCGGATGTCAAGGCTCTATAGACATTTAATTGCAAGAGCACTAAGCATTTTGGGAATCAGATGTCGTCACTCTGGAAGCCGCCAAAATCTTTCAGTATAAAATTTTCAGGCTTTTTGCCAAAATGTCTCAAAAGTTACATTTGACAGGTCATTGCAAAAATATCGTCAAAAATATTTCTGTCAGCCATTGACTTATTAGTAGATCTTCTCAACTATTATGTAGACAGTTTAGAGACGTATCTATCTACGCGGGCGAACGCCATGAGCCTCTCTGATTTTTGTGATGAGCAGCACGAGCAAGAGCAAAAAGGACTACGCAAGTTATTGCTGCTCGGGCTAGCCGGTTCAGTCGGCACGCATGTCATGCTGTTTGGCATGATTACCTGGCTGGGACAGCGCACCGCCCAGGCTGAGCCGTCTCCGATCGAGCTGCTAGTCATGGAGCCTCAGCAAGAAGTAATCCCTGAGGAAACCACAGAGGTGGCCCCTGCTGAAGTGGGTCAACAAACCAACAATCCTGCTCCGGCCGCTCCGGCTAGTGTGGCTGCAGCACCGCCGCCCCCTGCCCCCGCCGAACTGGTTGAGCCCGAGCCGATTCCCGATGAGCCCGCCACCGAGGTGGAATCAGACCTGACAGTACCAGAGGAGCCAGAAGAAACCGAAGAAGAGCCGGAAGAGGAAGAAGAAAGCGCAGAGAGTCCCGAGGAACCTGAGGAGGAGCTTGAGGTTGCTACTCTGCCGGAAATTGATACAACCCAATTTGAACGGTTGCGCCAATCTCTCCAGGATTACTTTGATGGGGAAGCGCTCGAATCGCCCAATAATGAGGGCTCAACTGGGACTGATCCTAACGCCCCCGCCGCCGACAGCGATGGCGATGCCGAAACGATTACTCGTAATAGTGGCCTCGATGGCAGGCCTGGCGGCACCAATGAATCGGGCGATGGCACGGGGCAGGGTCAAGGCTCTCGAACTGTCGCCTGTCAAAACTGTGTGCTGCCGGAATATCCGCAAAGTGCGATCGATGATGGCGTTGAGGCAACGCCCGGTGTACAGGTAGACATTAATCCTGATGGCTCGGTACGGAGCGTGACCCTAACGCAGTCCAGCGGCAATGCCGCGATCGATCAGGCCGCGATCGAAGCTGCCCGGAACTCTACTTTTGACCCTGTGAGCGGCGGTGCCAGTGTCCCCATCGTGTACGACATGGTGCTTGAGGGGTCTGATCGCAGTCGGGAAGCCTCTCAGCGCGGCGATCGTCGCTCGGTTGAAGTGCCTGCCGAAGAGATCGAAACCCCCACCCAAACAGCCAACGAGCCCGCATCACCAGAATCGGATACTGACCCAGCCGCAGCAGACGAGTCCGAGCCTACTACCGAAAACGACGCAGAAGACAGCACTACTCCGGCAGCTGACGACGACACCAGTCCTGCAGCGGCAACGGATGAAGACAGTGCCAGCGACGAAGCAACTGAAGAGCCGACACCGGATGAAGACACTGGCTCTGAGGCACCCACACCGAGCGAACCAACAGCAGAGCCGCCAGCAGCGACCAACGAAGATAGCGGCTCCGAGCCCGAGCCCGCTCCTCCGACCCCAGAACCGGCTCCTCCTACTCCAGAGCCAACGCCTTTTACTCCAGAACCAACGCCTTTTGCGCCCGAGCCCGCTGCTGAGCCCGTTGCTGAGCCAGACTCTGAGGGAGAGTAGGTTGCCTTTTGGCGGGCAGCCGGGGTGGATGTTTTGACCGAGAGGTTGAGATCGCGATCGCGGCGCTTCTTCCTATGCTCAACCACTACGGTGGCAAAGATTACAGATGCTCCCTCAAGGTTGAAAGGCGGTCCAACCAAGGGTGTTTGTGAGATGGTGGGGCTGTCGAGGGCATCGGCCCTCGCTGATTGAGTGGGGTGGCAACTGAGTCCAACTTAATTAGCAATGTCACACTGATATTGAGGTGGCTCACTGCTGCTGCGTTACAGCGCATTTGCCAAGATGCTGCCTTGGATATCCCAACCATCTCAATCAATCGAGTCGCTCAAGCTGCATTCTTGGTCGAGGGATGACCGTGCCCTCCTTAGATGAGATATGAGCTCTCAAGATGAGATATGAGCTCTCAATTTAACTTGCGCTAGTTGGCGATCCCTGGTATGGATGACTCGCCAGGATTTCGTGATGTTCTCTCGATGCTGGCGATCACGTTCGGTTTGTCGAGCCGCCACAACCAGAAGCGTGAGGGTTAAACCCTATCGAAATATTATTTTTAAATAACACTGACCGGCAACAAGCGAGTTTCATACTAGATAATTAATTCTCTGTGATCGCTGGACTTGTCGGGAAATCAGGAAAAAGTCAATGATGACAATAGGCACTACGCCAGAACAATCAGCTCCAGCAACTGACCATGGTTCTCAGTTAGGCCATTGGCTGGAGGAATATAGCGAAATTGCCGCCATTTTGCCGGTGCTCGGCGGCTTGTTCGTGACGACCCAGTTACGACTGCGGGGCGCCAGTGCCTTGGTGGTGAATCTGGCGATCGCCGCCGTTGCCCGACAAGCCATTGTGCAGCTCAAAAAGCAGTCAGCAAGTGATGCTCCGACGGTGCCGGCTGGTGAGACGAATGGCGCTCAACCCTCGGAGAAAGAGGAAGACTACACCATTGTCCATTCTGTATCGGGGCGCATTCGCCTGCGGATTCCTCGCCTGCTAACCGATGCACCCTTTGCTCAGCGTTTAGAGAAGTTGCTGCTCGTTCAAGACATGGTGAGCCAGGTGCGAATTAACCGCGCCGCCAGTTCCATTGCGATTCAATATGACGGGGCTGACCTCACTGAGTTAGAGCTGGGGATGCGGCTATTACAAGTGTTAGAGCAAGCTGAGCAAACTGCGTGAGTGATGAGCTACCGACGACGATTGTGTTCTATCCATTGCTCGAATTATTGTTGAAGGTTCAGGGCTAAGGGTTTAGGGACGGGGCCAAGGTTTGCAGAGTGACGTTAGCAGTAGGTCCTGCTTCCTTGCACCCTTTCCTTCGTCGTCGATAGCGCTATTTTTCTGCCTTGATATCAATCGACCGCAAACTGTATGACGCAATTTTCGACTTCGGCGATCGGGGCCTTTCCAGATGCTGTAGCCCTGATCTCAGACCAATCTGCACTGTGGAAAATCGTGCATCAGGTGCCGGGGCGGCTGCGGCTGCGGGTTCCCCGGTTAGGCACTCAGCCGCAGTGCCAAGCTCAACTCCAGAGAAGATTGGCCGCTCTGCCTGAGGTGCAGCAGGTGCGCATTAATCTAGCGGCTCAGTCGGTAGTGATCCGCTATGCCCCGTTAGCAACGTCAGCGGTGTCTGCTCACCTGAGTGAACTGCTGAACAATTTAGATCGTGATTTAGAGGCTGTTGAGGCTGCCGCCCTTGATTGCGACAAGTCGACACGATCGCAGATGCAGTTAGAGGGCGATCGCCCAACCACTCCTTTTAAAGAGGCTGTCAATCAGCGCCACTCAACGTTGCGATTACCGTTGCTGGCCTCAGCGCTAGCATTGGCCAGCCGCTGGCTGGGTTTACGGGGGGCGCGTCCTGCCGCTGCCATGACCCTGGCGATCGCCATCTGGCCTATCGCTCAACGAGCTTGGCGTAGCCTGTGGCGCGATCACCGCCTCAACATTGACGGTTTGGACTTTCTCGCGCTGAGTCTGAGCGCTTGGCAGGGACGTCTGTTAACCCCAGCCCTGGTGATTACGCTCCACGAAATTGGCGATGCCATTCGCGACCAAACTGCTCGGGCGACGGAAGTGCGATCGTCCACCCTGGCGGATGCGATCGGTCGCTTTGCCTGGGTGCAGGGTGTGGAAGGCGAACTCCGCCAAGTAACCAGCGATCAGGTGCAACTGGGAGATCAGGTGGTGGTGCATCCAGGGGAGCAAATTCCGGTAGATGGCACGGTGTTGAGTGGGGAAGCGACGGTTGATCAGCAGGGCCTCACAGGGGAAGCGATGCCCATCGTGGCGCGACCCGAGACCTATGTCTTTGCCTCCACGCTGGTGCGATCGGGACAGTTAACGCTCAAAGCGGAACGCGTCGGTGATCAAACGCGGGCTGCAGCCGGTTTACGACTGCTAGAGCAGGCACCGGTCTACGACACTCGCATGGCCAACTACACCGAAAAGGTGGCCGATCGCCTGATCATTCCCTCACTACTGCTGGCCACGCTGGTGTTGGGCGTTACCCGCGACCCCGCCCGCGCCGCCGCCATTCTCACCTTGGACTTTGTCACTGGCATTCGCGTGTCGATTCCCACGGCATTTTTGGGGGCGCTGAATCACACGACCCGCCACGGGGTGTTGGTGCGCAGTGGCCGCACCCTAGAGCAACTGGCCGAGGTCGATACCATCGTTTTTGACAAGACGGGAACTCTGACCGAAGGCACCCTCACGATCGCCAACATTGCGCCCCTCTCGTCAGATATCTCTGCGGCCCGGTTACTGCAGCTGGCCGCTTCTGCGGAGCAGCACTTAACTCATCCGGTGGCGGAGGCAATCGTACAGCAGGCCCAAGCTCAGGGCATGCCGCTGCTGCCCCGAGATAACTGGGACTACAGCGTCGGGCTGGGGGTGACCGCCCACATTGAGGGACATACCATCACCGTGGGCAGTGAGCGCTTTTTGCAACAGCAAGCGGTGATGTGGAACGGCTGGATCAATCCGAAAGTGGGCGCGTTATCACTCATCTATGTGGCCTGCGACGGTGAGTTTATCGGCACGCTGGGCTACACCGACCCCCTGCGGCGAGAAAGCTCCCGGCTGATTCACCTCTTGCAGCAAGAATTTGGCCTGGAACTCCACTTACTCACGGGGGACAATCCCCAACGCGCTACCCAAGTTGCCCAAGAGCTGGGTATCCCCGATGACAAGGTCTATGCGGAAGCGTTTCCCGACCAAAAGGCCAAAATTGTACGCGATTTGCATCGCTCTGGACGCACGGTCGCCTTTGTCGGTGATGGTTTGAATGACTCGGTGGCGCTGGCCTATGCCGATGTTTCGGTGTCCTTTGAGCGGGGGGCCGATGTCGCTCGCGAAACCGCCGATGTGGTGCTCATGAACAATGATTTGTTGGAGCTGTTGGAAGCGATCGCGATCGCCCGCCAAACCCGCGACCTGATTGAGCAAAACATCGCCCTCGTCGTCGTCCCCAACTTGGTCGCCCTAGGACTGGCCACCACTGCTGGGCTGAGTCCCTTGATTGCCACAGTGATTCACAACGGCTCGGCGATCGCCGCTGGCCTCAACAGCCTCCGCCCCCTCGTCCAACACGAGTTCACCCCTAATCTGGTGATTGATTGAGCCGATAGGTTTGAACTTTGGTTGCCAGGGCAGCCAATCTGTCTGACATAATATGCGGCAACTTTCTGTCTAATAATATTGTTATCCCATCTGTGCAATGACGCCGAGCCGCGACGATTGCCGAAAGGAACAATGCTCTTCTGCCGACCAGCAGTATTCTCGAATACTTCACCGCTGGAGTATTGAACCTCACGGATTCTTCGATGATGACCGAAGCAATCACGAGTTATTGCGCGTCTCGACCGAATTCCTGATTGGGCGAATCATCCGGACTTCCGAGAACCAGGACCTGCACCAATTCTGGTGTGATGGTGTCGACTTCGTTCACTTCAAGCGTGATGGCCTGACGTTCCGCTTTGGTGGCGGTTGCATCTTCTCGGATAAAAAGGCTGATGCCATGTGGCTTGCACCGTTTGGTCTTTCTGTACGCTACGCATCAGATCTGCTTGATCTGCCGGTTGAAATGTCTTTACGACTTGGGCACAGAGACGCCGTTGACACGATTTCTCGCTGATACGCCACTGGCCGACGCGGCTATAGACTTTATGCTATCTCTCACGCTTTGTATGGGTCGACCCGCCCAGGACGAAGATTGGGCTCTGGTGGAAAATGTCGCCACATTCCCAATGGGATAACAATGACATGCACCGGAGCCGCCGATCCGGGCGTTTCGACATGGTGGACTCTATCGCGGTGGCCCGGTGATATCTGCCGTTAGCCTGCAAAGTTATCTGTCAAGGTATTAATGGAGAGATAATGAGGTGTCAGACTCAGTTTGAGATTCCAGACTCAGCTAAAGATTCCAGACCGCTGCTATGGAAAGTACGAATTTTCTCCCCCTACCTGATAATCGACGGTTAGCCTATGCAGAGTACGGCGACCCCAACGGGCATCCCGTTTTCTACTTTCATGGTGGCGGCACTTCTCGGTTAGAGCCATTGTTGTTAGGCGATGAAGTATTTATCCGATTAGGCTTACGACTGATTGCGCCAGGTCGTCCGGGAATAGGACAGTCAGATTTCCAATCGAATCGCGGATTTTCTGATTGGACGAAGGATGTTACCTTTCTTGCCGATGCCCTGGGGTTAGACAAATTCTCAGTGTTGGGGGTTTCGTCGGGAGGCGGCTACACTGCTGCCTGTGCTGCCAAGATTCCTCATCGATTACATTCAGCCGTAATCGTTTCAGGCGCATGGGAATTTACAACTGCGGATTTGCTCAAATCCAAGCGTTGGAGTTTGTTTTTAATCAAGCATGTTCCCTGGCTGTATCAAGCCTCAATGAAATTGACGCAGCGATCGCTGAATGGTTCTCCAGACAAACTATTAGGAACCTTAGAAAAAAGACTGCCAGCAGCGGATTACGCAGTATTAAAATTGCCAGGTCGGATAAAGACAAGCTGTGAGGCTTTGAACGAAGGACTTCGTTCAGGAACACGAGGAACTGCCTGGGATCTTCAGCTTTACTTCAGGAAGTGGGACTTTAGTTTAGATGAAATTCGGATGCCACTAACATTGTTCTACGGTGAAGAGGATAAGAATGTTCCGCTTGATCTAGTAAAGCGAACTGCTGCAACTCTCCCGACGGCTAAGCTGGTAATGTATCCCAATGAAGGGCATATCTCGGTGGTGGTGAATCAGATTGAAGCGATCGCCAAAGCGCTCGTAAGTGAATGAGAACCTGACATTTGCGTTGTCGTAGTGCAGGCTAGTAATCCGCTGGCACACCGTTTGCATCCAACTCACTGTGATTGGGAGCGGCCTCAAACGGTTGGGCTGAGCGGAGGCGTTCAGTCAGGCCCCACCGTTCGGAGCACCCGACAGGGATTGCCTGCTGCGACTACGCCAGCGGGCACTGATTTTGTTACTACGCTACCCGCGCCAATTGTTGTGTGGTCGCCAATGGTGACACCAGGACAAACGATCGCGCCGCCGCCAATCCAGACGTTATTGCCGATGGTAATTGGGGCGGCCATCTCCACCCCCGTTTGTCGTTGGGTGGGCTCGACCGGATGGTAAGCCGTGTAAATTTGGACATTCGGTGCCAGCAGCACGTTGTCGCCCAGAGTTACCCAATTGCAGTCAAGCAGGATGCAATTAACGTTGATATAGAGATTGTCACCGGCGCGAATGTGGCAGCCGTAATCGCAGTGGAAGGGCGGGATGATTTCACTATTGAGGCCAATGGCACCAAAGAGCGATCGCGCGATCGCGTGGCGCAAGTCTGTCTGTGCGGGTGCTGAGTGGTTAAAGCTGTATAGCTGCTGCTGGGCGGCCAATCGCATCGCCGTCAACTCGGCATCGGCGGCCCAGTAGGGCTGATTGGCCAGCATTTTTTGTCGTTCGGTAGAGGCCATGATGTTTAGTCAAACTTGGGTATGTCATTCATTAACGGTCAAAAACTTTTGCCGTCAAGCCTGGGTGCACCCCAGCGAGGTACTGCCAGGGGTGCCTGCAGCCGGACACACTTTGCGGACAATCCCCAAGACACTGAGGGTGGACCGCTGATTTTGACCGGCGTGGAGCCAGTTAGTGATCGCGCGCTTCACGGGCCAAGGCCATGACCGTTAGCAGCAAGTGGTCAACATCAACGGGTTTGGCTAGGTGTGCCTGATAGCCACTGTCATAGGTGCGCTGCCGATCGCTCTCACGGATATAGGCGGTCAGGGCAATCGCGGGGGTTTGGCCGCCAGCGGTAGCGGGCAGCTGACGAACTTGCTCAATTAGAGTAAATCCATCGATATCGGGCATGCCGATATCGCTGATCAAAACGTCAGGTTGAAAGGTTGACACTCGTGAGAGCCCTTCAGCCGCAGCGGTGACGACGGCGATCTCAGCGCCATATTGCGAGAGCAGGGTTTCGAGCAGCTCACAGGCATCGGGGTTATCATCAATGGCCAGCACGCGAATGCCGGTTAAGTCTAACTCGGTCGCTGGCGATCGCTGGGTGGTGGTGGTGACCGCTGTCTGCGGCAACAGTGGCAGCCGTAGGGTAAAGGTTGAGCCTTGATTTTCGCCAGGACTATCGACGGTGATCTGGCCACCGTGGGCCTCTACCAGATAGCGCACAATGGCTAGCCCGAGCCCCAGCCCCCCGTGCTGGCGGGTAATGGAAGCATCCTCTTGGTGGAATGATTTAAAGATATTGGGCAGGAAGTCAGCACTGATGCCTTTGCCGGTATCTTGCACTGTCATCACCGCGTCGCGATTATCCTGCTGCAAGCGCAGGACAATCTGCCCGCCCGCTGGCGTAAATTTGATGGCGTTCGACAGCAGATTCCAGATGATTTGCTGCAGCCGTCCGGCGTCGCCCCAAACCTGCACCGCATCCACAATATCGGACTTGACAATGATTGGTTTGGCACTGGCGGCGATCTCCATCGTTTCGATCGCCTCAGTCATGGCTGAGGCCAGGTCTACCGCTGACTTTTGTAGCTTGAGCTTGCCGCGCAAAATTTTGGCAATGTCTAACAGATCATCAATTAGTTGCGTCTGTAGTTTGGCGTTGCGCTCAATCGTGGCCAGCGCCTCAGTTGTTTGCTCCGTGTCAAACTGATGCGTCTGTAACAGTCTGGCCCAACCCAAAATGGGGTTGAGGGGCGATCTCAACTCATGGGAAAGGATGGCCAAAAACTCGTCTTTGATGCGATTAGCGCGTTCGGCTTCTTCGCGGGCATTTTTTTCGCGCCGCAGCAACTGCTCGCGTTCCCCCGCTGCGGCTTTGCGATCATGAATGTCAGTTGCCGTGCCAAACCATGAGACTGGCTGCCCCGCCCCGTTGTTCAGCGGCACGACCCGCACCAGATGCCAGCGATAGGCCCCATCGTGGCGCTGTAGGCGACATTCGATTTCATAGTCCATGCCGGTTTGCAGCGCCGTCGCCCGCTTGCTCAGCACCTCTGACACATCCTCGGCATGCATCAGCTCCGTTCCGAGAGCATGGTCTAAGCTCAGATCTGGTTGACCCACATAGGTTTGCCACCGTTGGTTAAAAAATTCAGTTTTGCCGGTGGCGTCGTCAATCCACATGAGTTGCGGCACGGCATTGGCCAGCGTCCGATAGCGGCTCTCACTGAGGCGTAGGATGGCTTCAATCTGTTTGCGATCGCTGACGTCATGGTGAATGCCCATCATGCGCAGCGGGTTACCCTGATCATCGCGAGCGACGACCTTACCGTAGTTGGCAATCCATTTCCAGCCGCCTTGCTTAGTAGCGAGCCGATATTCAAAGCTGTAGGGAACTGCACTATCCTGCAAATGCGCCTGCAGCCGCTCTAGGATCTGAGGCTTATCCTCTGGGTGAATCAGCTCCGCCCAGGTGTTGTATTTTTCCTCCAGTTCGCCGGGTCCAAATCCCAGCATGGCCAGCCATTGGGGACTTAAATAGTCGCGATCAGCGACGATATCCCAGTCCCAAAAGCCGCTGCCAGAGGCTTCTAGTGCCATTTGCAGCCGTTCTTCACTTGCTTTCAGCGCGTCTTCTGCCTGCTTCCGCTGAGTGATGTCGGTATGACTGCCAAACCATTGCCAAATATTGCCCGCTTCATCGCGAATGGGTAAGGCACGGGCCAGAAACCAGCGATATTGCCCGTCTCGCCCGCGGAGAGGAAAGGTATCTTCCCAAGGTTCCCCGGATTGAAAGCACTGCTGCAGCTTGGCCAGCACTCGCTCAACATAGTCGGGGTGGTGCACCTCACGCCATCCCGACTCGTCCATTTGCGCCAAGGTCGTGCCGGTATAGTCAAACCACCGCTGATTAAACCAAAGCATACAGCCACTGACATCGGCCATCCAGGTCAGTTGGGCAATATTATCAGCGAGGGTGCGAAACCGCTCTTCGCCCTGGCGTAATGCGGTTTCGGCGGCTTTTTGCTCAGTTTGATCAACGACGCAGACCAACACCCGTTCATAGGATTCTGAAGCTGTTGGAAAGGTAATATTCACCTGGACTTGCATCCGCTCACCGGTGAGCGTTTGGCCGATTGTTTCGATCGCTAGTCGGCGATCGCCTACCGCGATTGCCACCAGTTCATCAACAAAGGAAGGCTGGGTCTCAGTCACAAAAACGCGATCAAGTGAAATCAACAAATCGGCTTTATGTTTAGCCTTGAACATGCGCAGTGCCGCCTGGTTGACGTTCACCGGCTTGACCTGGGCGATCGCCTGCTGCACAAATTCGGGATGCTCGTCGCAATAACGATAAAAGTCTGTCACTCCGGCCTGTTTGAGCTGTTCAATCTGGACTTTGACCAGGCTGAAATCTTCTTCCCAAATGGCGACATCAACGGCTTCAAAAATGTAGCGATACCATTCTTCGGTGCTGGCGAGGGCTGTTTCGGTCTGCTGGCGAGAATCTCGCTCTTGCACCAGCGCTTGCTCGAGCTGCACCCGCTGATCGATATCGGTGATGGTGCCCGCCCAGCCCGCAATTTGACCCGTGGTCGTGACCGTGGGTAGCGCCCGACAGATAAACCAGCGATAGACCCCGTCATGCCGTTGAATGCGATATTCGCTCTCAAACGGCTGCCCCAGAGCCACAGCCGTTTGCCAAGCGGTCAGGGTGCGATCACGATCGTCGGGATGCACCTGCTGCAGGGCGTTCCACCCCATCGACTCAGTCGGCTGGCGACCCGTGTAGTCAAACCAGCGACGGTTCCAGTAGTTGACCTGGCCCTGAGCGTCCGCCGTCCAGATAATTTGAGGAATCGCCTCAATCAAGTCTTGACGGTTGTTGAGTGTGGCCGGCGATGGCTGCTGCGGATGGGCGGAAGTAGTTGTATCAGGGAACGCGAGGGCGATCGCCGCCGTCAATGTTGTCGTCAGCTGGGTCGCGGTCAGTTGGTCTTGCCCTAAATAGTCGGTAGCGCCGGCTTTCATGGCGGTGACAGCGGCTGTCATATCCCGATCGCCGATGACGATAATGGGGGGGCAAGCGGGGGCCAGTTGAGCTTTGAGCTGACCGATGAGGGCCGCACTGTCACGGTGAGAAAGGGGCAGGGTCAGCAGCACCCCATCGACCTTGAGGCCAGTGGGCAGCGTCCAATTGGGTATGGCTTGGGCCGGGCAGTCAGTGGTTAAAACTCGATAAGACCTGGCCTGATCGGCAGCCAGCCAGCCAACATAGTCCTCTGCTTGAGTCGATCCTTTGACAACAAGAACGGTGCAATCTGGCTTCGACATGCAGGGCAGATTTGATCAGCGATGTGATGAATGAGCCGTCAGGGCGGATGACCATCGCATCAAGCACTCACCAGACCATTGCCGAGTAATCGACAGTGCTTGGCCCTTTTTGGGGCGTGGAGTGGCCGTAGGCGGATGAATAAGCCGTAATCGGTGCGGCATTCAACTAATACGATTAAATTCTATCAATGACAACCGATAACCGTTGTCTACGGGTAAGAAAAAATACATAAAATATTGCGGCTCTTGCTCACAGCTTTAAGAAACGATAACGGGCGTCTGTCGAGCCTGCTCTGGATGACCAATTTCAGGGCGGTGCGCTATCGCCGATGCGACCCTTCTGCGGGGATGCTCTGCCGCCGTCTACTTTTGACAGAACACCGAGTGACAGAACGTCGAAGCCAGGGGGCGACTGTTCTATAGCGTCTCTTTAGTTTTGCTGCCTATTGCCACGCAGCTTGAGACTTGGGTTCTCACACCAACCCTCTGCAGCTGGTGGACACCCTTACTTGCCGCGAAAGAGAAGCAGTCCCCGCTGCCGTAGTTCCGGAGCTGTCGGACTCTAACCAACTTGGAGTCGGAATTTCCCGGCTGGGCAAGGGAAGCAAAGGGAATCCTAGGCCCCCTACTTGCTAGCGAATGGCTGATGTATCCGCTGTAACGCGAAGCGTGAAGAGTTTACTCACTCGCTTCCTTAACTCAACGGGTTGAGCGCGTGAACCCGTCTAATCTTTGACTTTGGGCACCACATCAGGACGTTCTTTATCTTCCCAGCCGACAGGGCGCTTTGAGTTATACCAAGCGATCGAGCCGATAGAGACCGCTGCAATAAAACCAACCACTAGGACGATAGTGAAGGCCGACATGTAAGGAGCGCCCTCAACCGCTGCCTGCATCAATACAGCATGATTTAATCCGTCCATATCGGAACCTCGATATCTTTAATGTAGAGAATGAGAATAGCTTGATCTTATGACATAAGCATCTATCTCGGTGCAGATTTTAGGGAAACCGCAATCGAGCACTGTCGTCGAGGCATCGAGGCCAACCGATCGCAGCTTGCGGCAGTTTGACAATAAAAAATGTTGCTATGCGAACCTGGCCTGCCCGCGCCTGATCGTTCATGCTCACCTCTGAAGAAGAACCGCTTGCCTACATACCGGTAGGCCTTGTCGTTCCGCTCTTGGCCGGCAAGGCTGGGTGAGGTCATGCCGCTAAACTGCCGCCAGATATTCCCGCAATTGGCTGCAGTGCGATCGCAGCTTACAAACTGCCTGGTGTTGAATCTGCCGAACGCGTTCACGGCTGATATTGAGTTGCTGTCCAACCATGGCCAAAGACAACGCGTGGCCATCTTCTAGGCCAAACCGGAGACTCAGCACTTCTCGCTGCTGCGGCGTCAGATAGGTGAGCAATCTTTCTAAATCGGCGCGTAACAGATTGCGGGTCACCGTTTGCTCTGGGGTATCGCCCTCAACCTGCAGGAGGTCAGCCAGTTCAGTGTCATTGTTGTCTCCCACTCGCACCTCTAGCGACAGCGGTTTACGAGCGTGCTGCAAATAATCACGCACCTGGGTCGTCGTGAGTTCTAAGTGCTTGGCAATCTGATCGATTGAGGGCGCATGACCCATCTTTTGAGTCAGCTCACGCTGCGCCTTTTTGATTTTGTTGAGCGTTTCTGTTACGTGAATCGGCAGCCGCACAACCCGACTTTTTTCCGCGATCGCCCGCGTCATGGCTTGGCGAATCCACCAGTAGGCATAGGTGCTAAAGCGATAGCCTTTAGCCGGATCAAACTTTTCGACCCCCCGACTCAACCCAATCGAGCCCTCTTGAATCAGGTCTAAGAGGTCTAAGTCGCGTCCGGTATATTTTTTGGCCACCGAAACGACCAGCCGCAAATTTGCCTGAATCATCTTGTGTTTGGCCTGTTCGCCCGCCCGAATGACTGGCGTCACTGTCTCTAAAGCGGTCTCAGTCTGCTGGGCGAACTCCTCCCAAGTCAGCTCCCGCTCTAGCTCTGCCTGGCGATCAGTGCGCTGAGCCTGCAGGGCCATCATCGCTTTCACTTGCTTGCCCAAAACAATCTCCTCTTCTCGCGTCAACAGAGGAACGCGGCCAATGGATTTAAGATATGAACGCACAGTGTCTGAGGAGGTAGTGTGGCGCATCGGGTTTCTCTCTTAGGGGCTTCAGTGATTAACAATGACTGTCGGAGAATTGGGGCGTTTCTGGCTCTTCCTCAAGGCTGATTTTTTGCCAAGGCTGTCCCCAACTGTCTAGACAAATAGAGTTGTCACAAACGTTGCGTTGCAGTCAAGCGGCCAATGCCTGCAATCTCCAAGTTTCATGATTTAGCAACACCCAATCAATCCCTTGATCTGTTTCAAAGATAGCTTAAGCAAAAGGGCAAAAAAGAGCTGAAAACTTCGAAGCCGTTGGCAGGTTTCTGCCTGGCAAAAAATATTCTGTAGTGCTTACGTATAGACATCATTAGATCGGGTATAGATAGCTGGTTTGCGCGATCGCCCAGCCGCTCAATCCGGAGCAGAATGGCTAACCTTTCAGAATCTTCTCCCCCCTTCTGTGAGTTGCCTGATCGATCACTCTAGCCTGGCGATGTTCGCCGGAATGGTAGTTTCTCAGCGGCCTTCTGAAAAACCATCGTTCCCTCTGCCGAAAAAATCACCCAGATCGGAGCCTTGACAATCTGTCACAAAAAGCAAAAATCATCGTCAAGAGAGCCGACAGCAAGTTTTGAAAAGCGTCAGCATCACTTTACTTTGCTCATCAAAAGAATGCGATGTTTGATCGAGATTTACTGCAGCGATCGCTACTGACAGTGATTAATCATCTTAGGCAGAAAACCCGTATAAACCTACCTAAAGATGTAGGGTTCTAAGACCCAAGATAGAGGATCTTCAAGGCTTATCATTAGATGCTCAAGGTATCAAATTACCCTGAGGAAAAGGTCATGTCTTTACTGGGCATCATTGTTTGGATTGTTGTCGGTATTATCGTTGGGGCAATCGCCAAAGCGATTTATCCAGGGCATCAGCGTGGGGGTTGGCTCAGCGCTTTAATTTTAGGTATCGTCGGTTCGTTCATCGGTGGCACCCTTGCCACATTGATTACCACTGGCAGCTTGGCGATCGCATCTACTGGCTTCAACATCCTAGGCATTGTTTTGTCGGTGATTGGTGCTTTGATTGCCATCTTCATTTGGCAGCAGGTGGCTAAGCGTGCCTAGGGTAATCCCGTGGCTGTCTGGGCTGTCGCTCCGTCGGCTGATTACTAGGTTCACCGTCAGGCTTCCTGGAGTAAACGAAAAAAGCGCGGTGTCTGTATCTTAGGGAAAGTTGATCCCGATTTCCAGACGGTCTGAGCACAAGAGAAAATCTGTTGGGTGGGCTGCCTAGCCTGCCCCCACCCGACCTGTTTGTGACGCCTCAACCGACTATTCAGGAACGGCCAAGATGGCTCAAACCCGCTCGGTATTGGCTGGGGCGTGAGGCTGGGGGCAGCGCTGAGGGATTTGTCAGTTGGTGGCAATCAACAAACGTTGTTGTCGGGTGTCTTGCGCGACGCCCAATGCATTGCCTGCAAGAGTTTTGGGGCGTTACGTCAGACGATGACGCCCCCTCCGATTATGATGTCTTTCGACTTAATGAGTGGCCACTGCCGTCGCTAAACGCCTGCGGTGTTGAACCCGGTATACTCAGAGGCAGTTGCGGATACGATGTTGAGTTTTCACCGTCGGTCTTGATGGGGGCGCTGCAGCGCAGGCTCGTCGATCGACCAAAACTTTTGCCTGCAACCACACCGTCACAGTGCACAGCGACGTTGACATGCAACTTGTTGCTCACCGCCAGACTCGGCTAGCCCAGACGGTTTTGTATTCTTCTGGCGGTCTAAGGCGAGGCTATGAATATTTCTCCTATTGCCCTTGAGAAGAACCAGGTTTTGTACGAGCAGGTAGCCGAACGGCTACAGGCGCTGATTACCGAGGGCACTTTGAAGTCAGGCGATCGCCTACCCTCGGTGCGCCGACTGCGAGAACAGCTGTCAGTCAGTACCTCGACTGTGTTAGAGGCCTATCGGCTGCTCGAAGACCGGGGCTTGATTACGGCGCGGCCACAATCTGGCTACTACGTTAAGCAGGCGGCATTGAGCCTCTTGCAAGAACCCGCCCCCACCGCCCCACCGCGACAGGCCCACGACGTTGATATCACCCTCGGCTTTCACATCAACAGCACCGCTCGCGATCAAAACCGGGTGGAACTAGGGGCGGCTTTTCCGGCGATGGAGTTGTTGCCGCTGGCGCAGATCAATCGGCTAATGGGCAAAATCATGCGCGACGACCCCGAAATGGCCCATGCCTACGGCCCTCCCCTGGGGTGCATTGAACTGCGTACCGAACTCGCCCGCCGTATGTTGAACTGTGGCTGCTCGATCGCCCCCGATCAGCTCATTGTGACTAATGGTACCAACGAAGCGATGTACTGTGCGCTGCAGGCGATCACCCAACCCGGCGATACCGTAGCCGTCGAGTCGCCCACCTATTTTGCCATTCTGGAGGCGATGAAAATCCTCGGCCTCAAGGTACTCACCTTGCCCACCCATCCCCGCACGGGCATGAGCCTCTCGCATCTCGAAGAGGCCCTCAAAACCGGCGACCTGAAGGCGGTTTTGCTGGTCTCAAACTTCAGCAATCCGTTGGGCAGCTGTATGGATGATGCGCATAAAAAGCGCCTGGCAGCCCTTATCAACCAATACGATGTGCCGCTGATTGAAGACGATGTCTACGGCGAGCTCAATTTTGAAGGCAACCGCCCTAAGGCTATCAAAGCATTTGATACAGAAGGTCGGGTGATCTATTGTGCGTCGGTCAGTAAAACACTGTCGCCGGGGCTGCAGACCGGTTGGTGTATTCCGGGGCGCTATTTTCCTCAGGTCTCCAAGCTGAAATCCATCATCAACATGAATAACGCGATCGCGCCGCAACTTACGACTGCGGCCTTTCTCACTAATGGCGGTTTTGATCGCCATCTGCGGCAGCTGCGACGGGCCTATCAAACCCAGATGGGGCGCATGCACCAGGCCATTAGCGACTATTTCCCGGCAGAAACGCGGGTGACTCGCCCCACTGGCGGCCACATCCTCTGGTTAGAGATGCCCCAGGGCTTTGACGCGCTGCGACTTTATCAAGAAGCCCATGCCCAGCAAATTGGCATTGCGCCGGGTGTCATGTTCTCTGCTTCGGGCAAATGCTACGGCAATTGCTTGCGGCTGAATACGTCTAAACCCTGGTCAGACCCGATTGAGCGGGCGATGCAAACCTTGGGTTACCTGGCGAAAAAGCAACTGGCTGAGCAGTTTTTGCAGGGTGAGGCTCCGTAGGCTTGACTGCAGCAATCTGTCGCGATCATTGCAATTCTTTGAGCATTCGGAGTTCGGAGCTTGGCGGAACCTGCAGTGATCTGAGCCTTGCTGAGCATTTCACCCGGCGACGACGCCCCTGCCGATAAGAATGGCCAGCGACTTGTTTGCCTCTCGGTCAAGTTATCCAGCCTAGATGATGCCTCGAACGAGCCCAGCGTAAATTCCTTCAATCAGAACATCGTCTCGCTTGACTTGGATAGTAGGGTAATTGGGGTTCTCTGGTATCAAGGAAACCCGACTGTTGTTTTCATGCCATCGCTTTAGCGTAGTTTGATTTTCGTCTTTAAGACGAGCCGCCACAATCGTTCGATCTTTGATGTAATTGAGGTCAGTTCTCTTGTCTAAAATGACCACATCGTCGTGGAGGATGTTGGCACCGATCATGCTGTCACCTTTAACTCGCAAGGCAAATCGCTCGCAACCACGAGAAGCTTGACAGAACGATTCACGAGGAATGTACTCAGCTTTGACATCAGTAAAAGTTTCGACGAATCCGCCAGCGGCAATCACCCCTCGGATGGGAATACCTTGGGGTTCTGGTTCTGGTGAGCGCTCGAACGCTGCTAACCTGAGCGTTCTCGCTTTGTTGGAGTCATTCACAATAAAGCCGAGCTTTTTTAACGTTCGTACTTGGTTCTGCACCGATGAGACAGATTTGTAACTGAACCCCCGTTGGATTTCTCTGTAGGTGGGGAAAAACTGATTACGCTCACAAAACTCTTGAATCCATTCCAGAATCTCTATGTTGCGACGGGTCAGAGAAGACATAATGAGATCTCTGTAAAGAGCGGAAGCACGATGCACCAAACATCATTATAGTTCATATGTATTGAAAAAGTTTCATACGATTAACGCTTTCTTGGCAATCTTCACGAATTCTGTCAGTAGTTCAGCCTCTTAGCCCCTTTACTGTTAACGTCAGTTCGGGTTAAGGCAAAACCGGTTACTTTCCCCTCCTTGGGAGGGGCTGATGGGGTGGGTTCAAGCCGTCGGAGAAACCCACCCTGTCCTGCGGACACCCCTCCCAGGAGGGGATTTGGCCCTCCAACTACCCGCAGATCCCTTGTCAGTCTTATCCCGAACTCAGGTTACTGTTAGCGTTTTGGATGTGCAGAAGCGGCGGGAAAAATCATGACGAGCCGAATTGAAACGGACAGCATGGGACAGGTCGAAGTCCCCAGAGATCGCTATTGGGGCGCGCAGACGCAGCGATCGCTCCACCATTTCGATATTGGTGACGATGTCATGCCTCGCGAACTGATTCGCGCCTTTGGCATTCTCAAACGGACGGCTGCGGTCACTAACTGCGCCCTCGGCCAGTTGACTGTGGATAAAGCCGGTCTGATTGTGCAAGCCGCCGAGGAGGTGATTGCCGGACAGCTCGACGATCACTTTCCCCTACGGGTGTGGCAGACCGGCAGCGGCACCCAAACCAACATGAACATCAACGAGGTAATTGCCAATCGCGCGATCGAACTCAGCGGTGGC
This sequence comes from Cyanobacteria bacterium J06626_4, assembly GCA_038523235.1. GTDB lineage: Bacteria > Cyanobacteriota > Cyanobacteriia > Phormidesmidales > Phormidesmidaceae > Halomicronema. The sequence goes on along the minus strand of JBCBJQ010000076.1, from coordinate 1,878 downwards.
GTCTTGGGCAGCAAAACGCCGATTCATCCCAACGACCAGGTCAACCTGGGGCAATCTTCTAATGACACCTTTCCGACCGCGATGCACATTGCGGCGGTAGAGCAAATCGTGCACCAACTGCAGCCTTCTGTGCGCCGTCTGCGTGAGGCGCTGGCAACCAAAGCACAAGCCTTTGACAGCATCATCAAAATTGGTCGCACCCACCTGATGGATGCCGTGCCCCTCACCCTCGGTCAAGAGTTTTCGGGCTATGTGGCCCAGCTTGATCAGGCCCTCCACCGGATTGCCGCCAGCCTGCCCGAACTGTACGAGCTAGCCTTGGGGGGGACGGCGATCGGCACCGGGCTCAATACCCACCCTGACTTTGCCGCCAAGGCCGCCGCTGAGATTGCCCACTACACACAGCTGCCCTTTATCTCAGCCCCCAATAAGTTTGCGGTACTCGCCGCCCACGACGGCATTGTCGCTGCCAGCGGTGCGCTCAAAACCCTCGCCGCCGCGCTCATGAAAATTGCCAATGATCTGCGCTGGCTGGGCTCGGGGCCGCGTTGTGGCTTGGGTGAACTGCAGCTCCCCGCGAACGAGCCGGGCTCTTCAATCATGCCGGGCAAGGTGAACCCCACTCAATGCGAAGCTATGACGATGGTGTGCGTGCAGGTGATGGGCAACGATGCCGCGATCGCCTTTGCGGGGAGTCAGGGCAACTTTGAACTCAACGTGTTCAAGCCGGTGATGATTCACAATTTGCTGCATTCGGTGCGCTTACTGACCGATGCCTGCCGCACCTTTACCGACCATTTGGTCGTTGGGCTCGCTCCCAATCGGGAACAAATGCAGCACTTTCTCCAAAACTCGTTGATGCTGGTGACGGCGCTGAATCCCGCGATCGGCTACGACAAAGCCGCTCAGGTCGCGAAAAAAGCCTATGCCGAAAATACAACCCTAAGAACCGCCTGCCTAGAACTCGGCTTTCTCTCGGGCGATGAGTTTGACCACTACGTCCGCCCCGACGCCATGACGTATCCCCAATAATTGGGCGATTGCCGCCCGATCACTCGGGGCAAATTGCCGACACAATCTGACCTTACTGGTAACGAATGAGCCAATATACTCATTGCCTCAACCCTGGATTAGAATTATTCTTAAATAGAAGTAAATCAAAGAAAAGAGAGGCTTTAGTCTGACGAGTCGATCCTTTCTCAACAAGGGTCGCTTTGAGGCTGACTGCAATTATGCGTTAAGCATTGGGTTGTTCAAACACTGGACAAAAAGCATGATGAAAAATGAGCAGAGTGGTTCTATCTTGGGCAACGTGCCTAATCTAACGCCAGAATGCTGTGACCAGATGGACTTAGATCTGCGGACAGAATTAGGGCATGAATTACGGAAAGTCCTCATTAAAACTAGGCTAAAGCAAAGAGAGCTCTCAACCTTGCTGGCGATTCAGCAGCCTGAGGTCTCTCACCTATTTAATTGCCACTTCAATCGGTTTACGATCGATAAATTAATTCAGCTATTTAACCGCTTGGGATGGGTTGTCGAGTTTCAAGTGCATCCCTGTAAGTCTGATCAAACATAATGGCCAAAAACATTTAACTGTCAGCTGAAAGCCAGTCTCGATCAACAGACTAGGGCTTTTAGATTCTAATTTGAAATTCATGAAAGTAAATTTTAAAGATCGAAAAAAGCTTGCTGACTAAGGCTCTCTTGGTGAAGGTATTTGAGAGAAGAAAATTTCATGCAATAGACGAAAATGCAATCAATAGCATCAAGCAATCCTTGACTGGCACTGAATGCTCTAATGGCATTGAGTCTATTCTGGTGCGAATTAACCTGTCTAAGCGAGCTTTCTGTCGGGGTTTTAGGCAGTCGATAGCA
>JBCBJQ010000075.1:0-27839 GCA_038523235.1 Cyanobacteria bacterium J06626_4 | reverse complement strand
TACCCATCCTCAGCGCGGCCAATCACTTCCAAGCTTTCACAGTCATCTAAAAACTGCTCTAGCCCTAACTGCATGACGGGGTCGTCTTCGACGATCAAAACTCGTAGCAGGGGATGAACGTTAGCCACACATTCGGAAGATGCAATGTCATTTGGCATACCGCCTCTGGTCAATAAGACTGACGTGGGCAAAGCAAACTCAAATCAGGCTGCCGTGATAAGAAAATTGCCATGATCTCAGGCTGCCGTGATGAAGTAAGTTGCCATTAACAAAATGAACACCTGTAGTCTGTGATTGGAGCAATTGGCGTAGCTTGGCGAAAGGCCATAAAGCCACATTCATACGGATTACGCCCCGCTTCATACCCGGAGGGCTTCCTCTATACCTATAAACTCAAATCAGGCTGACGTCCTATCCAGGTTATTGCGTAGGGCATCAAGGGCGAGGTCAGCATAATCAACGGCGGCAGTGAGATCGACACCATTGCGGAACAACACCGTCGTTGCTTCGGTATCTTGGTCATAGCGTAGTCGCACCGTCCAACCGTAGCTATCGCCGTTACCAAAAAAGAAACGGCCTGCCTCTGGATCGTCCTGATAGCCGAAGCCCAATCCCAGCCCTGCTTCAGGTACACCTCCGGTAATCATCTCCTCTAGAGTATCGGGACTGACTAACTCGCCACCAAATAGCGCCTGGGCAAACTGAGTCAGGTCTTCAACGTTGGAGATTAAGGCTCCGGCTCCGCCAAATCGATCCAGATCTGCTTCTCCGGCGTTGAGGTCAAACCCGCCGTCACCATCGACATCAATGTAGCCCGGTTGATAATCAGCGGGGATTTCTCCACCTGGCATGAATGTGTTCTCTAGGCCCAAGGGGTCGATGATGCGATGTTGAAACTGACTTTCCAAAGTCGAGTCGGTAGCAGCTTCAATCACGAGCCCTAACAGGAGATAGTTGGCGCTGTTGTAGTCCACTCCGGTACCGGGAGTAAAGTCGGCGGCCCGGTCATAGACATACCGGGCTAGCAAGTCCTCAGTGGTCCAATCTTCAAAAATTTGAGATGGATTAGCAGTCAATTCCTGGCGATATTCATCGCTCATAATGTAGCTGTTGATGCCGCTGGTGTGGCTCAAAAGCTGGCGAATTGTTATCTCGCTGCTGTTGGGAATTTGGCTGGTTACAGTTTCGGGCAACCATTGCTCCATCGTGTCTTCTAGGCTAAGCAAACCGGCTTCGGCAAGCTGCATCGTGACTACAGCAGTGAAGGATTTGGTCACACTTGCGATGGGAAAACGATCCTCAGCGGTGGCCGGGGTGTTGTTTTCATTAACGGCCAATCCTGCTGCCCCGCTCCACGAATAGCCGTCGACAGTGGTAATGGCGGCGATCGCCCCCGGACTGCCACCATCATCGAGGGATTCTTCTAAGCTGGCTTGCAACTCAACCAGTAACTCAGGGTCTGCAAAGCGGAAATCTGATTCTGTTAGGTCAGCGGCTTTGACGCCTTCCAACAGCACTAACCCTTCCTGCCTTTGGCTGCTGATCATGACGCCGTTTGCCGTATCGAGGAAGGTTAAGTCATCAAACGTGATGCCGAAGTTAAGGGTTAGCACGTCTTCACCAACCGTGAAATCGGTCACGATGAAATCAGGTGCGGGTGGAAAAATCGTAATTTTCGGGCCATCGGGTAGGCGACCATTGCCGATGCGGAATTCGCCGCGGCCACTGCCGCCAGTAAAGCGATCGCCCACGTCAGCATCAATCAGCACGTCATCACCGCTGCCGCCTCTGAGGTCATCTTGTCCCGCTCCTCCGTTGAGCTGGTCATTACCCTCGCCACCCCAAAGCGAATCATTGCCCGCCTGACCGCTGAGAGTATCATCGCCATCGCCCCCGAGGAGAACGTCATCACCCGCGCCGCCGATTAAGGTATCGTCGCCTGCCGCACCGTTGAGCCCATCGTCGCCGGCCCGACCGTTGAGCCAATCGTTACCACCCATGCCGACAATGAAGTCGCGATTCGCGGTCCCGATCAGCTGATCGTCCCCCGCCTGGCCCACAATCCAGGTATTAGTCCCATAGGTGTAAGCTCCATAGTCGTAGTCAACCAATTGGCTGGGGTGGTCTACTTGCAAATCTTCGATAGGTAGTTCCCCGAAGGGGGGCAGCAAGGACTCTATCGACTGGCCCAATTTGTGTGCTGAGGGCAAGGTATGAGCGGCCAAAGTTGCGTTCAAAGCGATCCCTGTCCAGGGGCTCATGAAGTCATTATCCAGGGGTAAAAGGGCGATCGCGTCCATCATCAAGCACTATAAAAATTGAGTTACTCAAAGCCTACGGCCCCTCTCAAACAGGAGCTATGTCCAGGCAAAATCTGCCCCAATGCTAGGCAAATCAAAAATTCTTAAAATCGACCGATCGGCCAATCAATGGGGTGGTTTAAGGGCTCAGGGCTCACCCACCCTCAAACCCTGACACCCTCTTACTCGCCGACATTTACCGCTCTAGAGCAGTGATTACTGACCTTCTAGGGGACTCACGTGCGGCGCCAATACAGCTTGCCAATTCTCCCAAGCCTCCCAGTATTCTTGCTGACACAGTGCCGTCCTTCTTTCAGGCACACCGAGGTCCTGCATGAGGCCATTATAGGTTGTCGGATCGCTGCCGTAGAGCATACAAACGACATTAAAAAATCGCTGAATATCGAGCGAGTGCTCATCCCAGTAGGGAATATCGGCCACATCTTGCTGTTGAGACGCGGTATAGAACCAAACTGCAGTCGATTGGGCCGCCATATGCCCAATATCCGTCCTGGATAGAATGACGGCGGCAAACTGGTCAGCGGCATCTTCTTCTTGACCAAAAATGGGTACATCCAGCAGATCGATGAGCGCGTGACCCAGTTCGTGCAGCATGACAAACCCGAGCGCTCCCACCGTCGAAACTTCTGGCGGCGGTGCTGTGGGATCCATGTCAGCTTCAGCGGCATATAGGCTCAAGAAGTAGTCAACGAGCTCGTAGCACATCACAATCTGGCGATCAGCAGGGGAATAGAAGGCATTCACCATGCCGCATTCCGCCTGATTTAAGGTGAGAGGCTCTGGCAGCGATAACACTTGATTGAGTCCAGCGGTGAGCTGCTCATAGCTTTGGGTGCGTTCCATCAGTCCCTGAATTTCTCGGCCGCGTTCAGTCTCCGCTGGGGTATAAATCACGGTGATAGCTGGGGTAGCGGTCTCAGCTTGTTTGGGGGCTGGGTTAGGCGATCGCGCTGGCAGGTTCAGGCTGCTCAGTGTGGCTGGCGCTTGTGAGTCAGGCGGCGGCAGCGCTTTGCCCTGAGCGGGTGCTGACAGATACCCGGCGAGCAAGCAGGCCAAAGGAATATAGCCAAGTTCTGCGATCGCAATAGATTTCATACTGACCGACCTTGTGATTAACCGATTTACCCGTGGCCCCCCTGCGTCGCGGCCAATTCATCGTGTTTGGCGAGCCGTGCAGGTAGTTTAGCAAGCTGGAAGCAGCGCCCAAATCCCCTAATCAGTTCGTTCTGAAATGGCCAATTGGAGGAAGCTGTCTCCGGCTTAAGCGGATGAAAATGCGCTGTAGTCTTATGCCAATTCGCCACCCTAACGCAGCCGATCAGCTCAGCTCAGAGAGGTGCCAGGTTCAGGGGCGGGGGAGATCGCCGTCTACCTGTTGGGTCTGCAAAAATGTCGCTAGCAAGTGGAGTGGGCAAATGGCCCTTTGAACTTTACTGAGCAGAGGTACGACCCAGAAAAAATCTAACTGCTGACGGAGTCTTAATTTAACGAATCAATATGGCATTTAGAATCAGCCATTCAGCCATTCTTTTGAGTCTAGAAAGAGGATAGACATGGGTTCAAAGCAAGGTCATAACTAGATTAATTCACATCATCATCGCGATCACGACTCTTATCCTTGAATCAATATCTATACCATCGTGTTCCAGATAGATTGATGGGTTCTACGCTCTATCCACTCAATTCATTAAGACAGAAGTGGCCGTCTATTTCTGCAGTTTATACTGAAAAGTACGTTGGCAGAGAACCCCTAATGCAACAAACTATTCCTGCCTTAAACTGTCAATGGAATGACGTTTTACATTTTTGCCCAGTACACCCTAACTTGATTCGCGCAGGGTTAATTGCTGCAGGATACCAACCCAAGTTAGTATCGTGGTTTGTAATTGATCCAGTTGCTTTAGATTTCAATTCAAACAACACCGTCATCTATCTCAATCGATTAAAAGAATATCGAGATTTCACAAAACAAGCAGATGATTTTAAGCCTTTTGAGGAGACATTACTTGCAGATTTTTGTGAGTTGCCCAAGGCTACAGTTGATTACTACCAAGCCAGCTATCAAGCCGGTGGGAAGCCGCTGCTTTTTCACCATATTCCCCACGTGCTGCACAAAGGACAGTTGTCCACAGAGGGGATGACCGTCATTCGTTCTTGAGGTGACTTAAAGTTTCATTCCCCCATCTGTGCCATGAAATCGCGATCGCATTTAACGGTGTGCTCCTGATTCAGCCCGCCGAGATTCAGTATTGACCCACCGAGCCACCGCGATCGGCCCCCTTAACAAACTGGTACGCCATGCACGGCGATCGCGACCCATTGGAATTGTTGATTAACCCAATCCGGCTGTGATGCGACTCAGGCGTCGTACCGTACCCGATGAAAAATAACCGTCCGACTAACCGAGAGGAGCCAACTGGATGATGCTGACTGCTGGGGAGAAGAGTCACCCTAGAATCGCACTTGATTCAGGCCATTACCATGTTTCAAAACAGCATGTCTCTCCTTCCCCTGACTCGGTTAGCCGTTAGCTTGGGCACTGGCCTGATGGGCCTATGCGCAGCTCTTACCCCGGCCCTTGCCGCCCCCGCCCCGGTTTTTGAGCCCGTTTTAGATGAGCTAGTGGCAGCCCTGCCCGAGGGCTGGGGCATTCGCCTGCCAACGTCAGTGAATACAGAAATGGAGCTGTATCCTTACATTGACCCGGTCATGACGACCTATGGCAGCATCTTGTTAGGACTGTCTACTGAGCCCGGCTGCACTGAGGGTGACTGCATTGGGGCCATGATCTTAGTCAGTCTTCCAACGGATGACTGGCCGCCTAATTATGAAGGGGAAGATATTACTGCTGTTGATTTAGGCAACGGCATTCAGGGATATGCTATCCCTTCCCCGGAGGGCACCCAAATTCGCTGGCGGCAAGACGATTTGCAGTATGTGCTGGCGCATCCGTTTGACGTGATATCGGAGGCCGATGGATTGGCGATGGCCCAATCGATGGTGAGTGAGTCACCCATTACCGCTGCTGATTAGGTGTAGTCAGGGAGTTACTTGAAAGTAGGTTCCCAAATCGTTGGGGTTTGGCACATATGTGTTTAGCGTGCCGTAGGATCCCCCGCTGTCGCCGCCCCTTTAAAAAGGGGGCTGTTACCTCACAGGCTTGGAAGTCCCCCTTTTTAAGAGGAATTGAGGGGGATCGGCAGTAGCTGGGTGCTAAACACCGACTTTGGCACTGCCAATCCCTCACAGGCAAGTTGCTTTTCTAGGCGCTGAAACGCTTTCCGAATCAGGACTTGACCGCTAGGGAATGACGACAGCTCCTAATATTTTCAGCAAAATAAGAAGTTGCCACGTCCAAAATGGCCTATTGTGGAGCGTTCGATTTTCAGCAGGCATAACGATGGCGTAATCGCACCATTCATTATCAATGTCGAGGCAGATTCGATGATAGCGAAGTTGATTCAACACCAGTCTTACCCTGAAAGCCCCTTCGATCTTTTCACTCTGAGATTGCGGGGCACCCAGATTGAAATCGGCGAAGACTTAGCACGAGTGGCGCAGGAGCACCATGATGTGGACCAAACCGCAACCCCGATCGCCGAAACTGATTTGCAGGCGCAGCAGAGGCTGTTATCGCGCTACTGTCCTGTGCTGGTGGATAGGGCGGCTGGGGTGGCCAATTATTTTGGTCGCGATCGCCAAGCCTTATATCCTTATTCGCTGCCGCTGGTTCAAGAACCCCCGCCCTTTGCCTGCTCCGCTGCCTTTCTGGGCGAAAAAAACGGTGGTTTTCTGGTACGAAATTTCGATTTTACGCTGCGCTCATTTCCTGAGCTGTTGGGAGCTACCGTTGCTGAAGCCAGACCGATGATCGATCCGGTCTACCTGATGACGATTGAACCAGAGACAGGTTTTCGCAGTATTGCTGTAGTTGCGACGGATCTGTTTACGAGTGCTTTTGACGGCATCAACGATCGCGGTTTTTGTATTGCCCTTCTGGCTGTCAGTAATGGAGCGGCGCAGTTTGTGGAGCCTGGCTTTGACGCCTTTGACGAAATCACTGTGCCGCGTATTCTGCTGGAAAGCTGTGCGACGGTTGAGGAGGCGATTGCCCTCTTTTCTAAAATGCCGAAGCAAACAGTTTTTATCCCATGCCACTACATCATCGGCGATCGCCATGGGAACGCTGCCGTACTGGAATGGCATGAGACATCAGGGATGGGTATTGTGCGGCGGGAAAAATCTCAACCGTTCCTCTGTACCAATCACTACCTTTCATCACTACGTCATGTCATATCCGAAGAAGAACATGAGGAGGAATCAAGGCAGCGGTTGGCGACCTTGGGATCTCATCTCCCCCAAGACTTGGATGACGATCAGGGGCTGTGGAGGGCTGCCGATGCCGTACGGATGAGCGCCCTAGACGAGGATGGATCGATCATCGGCGGCACGCTTTGGACTGCTTTATATCGCACGGCACTGCCGGGCCTGGATATCCGCTTTCTGCAGCAAGCTAGAGGCAAAGATCCCGTTTATTCTCAGGCGTACTCAGCCCGTTTCGATTAGTCAACCTTTTGTCTCCGCGAGGGGCAAGGTGAACCAAAACACGGTGCCCTGCTCGACCGGACTAGCAATGCCGATATCGCCGCCGTGGGCCGTAATGATTTGTTTACAAACGTACAAGCCCAATCCTAGGCCTGGCATATAACGCGCCCGCTTGCCGCGCGTATAGAGTTCAAATAGCCGCGATCGCTGCTCAAGGGGAATGCCAATGCCGGTATCTCTCACGCGACAGAGCAGCCCTGGTGGAAGTTGCGCCCGTGAACCGAACTGACTCAACGGTGATCGCTTGAAGCCACCTTGATGCCGCCAAGCGCCATTTTTTAATCGTGATGTCGGGCACATCACGGTTTTGATCACCTCAGCTTCTAACATGATTTGAATGCCTGGGGGGTTGTGTTTTAGGGCGTTCTCCATCAAATTACTAAACACCCGCCACAGGTGAGTCGAGTCGGCACTGACCAAGGGCAAATCGGGGGTAATCGTGTTTTGCAGGTCGATCTGATTTTGCGTGAGCTTGGGCGCAATATCCGTCAACACCGCTTCCACAATGGTGTGAATGGGCAGCGGTTGGCGATGCAGCACCAGGCCCTGACTATCGGCATGGTAGGCCTCCACCAGAGAATTAATGAGTTGGAGTTGGCGATCGCTCCCCTGCAATAGTCGTTCTAAAATCGGCAGGCGCACGACGGTTTGCCCATCGACAGCTTGATCGATCAACTTTTTGACGACCATCGTGGTGCCCATCACTGGATTCCGCAGATCATGGGAAATCGCATGCAGAAAGATCTGTAACTCTCGCCGCGACTCGAACTCCGATCGCCGCAGCCGCTCATACACAAAGACCCCGACGTTACAAATCAGGCACACCCAACCCAATTCGATAAACGTTCCCAAGCTGTAAATGTTGCCAAAAATTGAGACGTTGCCTAGCTCGGTAATCCCCAGCAGTGGCAGCCCAATAATGTAGTAACCAATGGGCAGTAGTTGAGCCAGCAAATGTAGCCGCCAGCGCAACGGCAATAAGACCGCAAAGGCCAGAAAAACAATCGTGTCAGGTTTAACCGGTACGCCGTAAAACGTGGAAATGATTTGAGTAACAAATCCGTTAACCGCACAGGCAAAAATCAGAAACGTCACGGCAGGATAGTGCTTGCCAAAGCGAGTTCGCTGTAGCCACAGGCAACCGAGAATCAGTCCCACAATGATAAAGAAACCAATAATCGTGATGTCCCGCAGGGGCTCAGCCAGCCAAGGTTCCTCATAAAATCGATCGAGATCGTCGCGGATTTGATCAATTTCCCACACATATACATAGAGGCCATGGCTGGCTGAGATCAAAAAACAGATGAGGCCAATCCAGAGGCCAAAGCTGAGCCGTTGATATAAAAATTTGTGCCGCCACAGAAGATAATCATCAGATTCAGGGGGCGAGAAGGATTGCCTCCAACGCTGCCAGTAACGATGGAGTTGCCGGAAAAACGGACGCAAAGGCCAACCTGACTGACCGTAGGGAACCATGGGTAACCGCTCCGATTGTCTTGTAATCTTCTGCAGGTGGTTGTGGGGATAGCGCCACCATACCGAGCGGCCAGGGCGATCGCACATCCACCAATGAGTCATTTTTGAGGCGATCGCCCACCGACCTAACCCATCGTCACGCTAGACTGCAGCTGTTCCTTTAACCATCAAGAAACATATTGCAGCAGCTTTTGGCATGCCCTACACTCCTTAGCCTTCACGCAACAAAATCAATAGGGAATCTCAATGGTGAATTGTGCGCCCTGTCCCGGAACTGAAAAACATTGAAGTGTGCCTCCATGTTTTTCAGTAATGATCTGGTGGCTGATAGACATGCCAATACCGGTGCCTTTGCCCACCGGCTTGGTGGTGAAAAAGGGATCAAAAATCCGTTGCTGTAGCTGCTCTGAAACCCCTGGTCCATTATCGGCAATGCGAATCAACACTCGGTCTGAGCCGACCCGCTGGGTCTGCACCTGAATGACGCTGGGGTGTTGTTTGATCGCTTCTAAGGAGCGATCGCGATCGTGCTGATCTAGGGCATCCAAGGCATTGGCCAAGATATTCATAAATACCTGATTCAACTGCCCTGGATAACAGTTCACTAAGGGCAAGTCACCATAGTCTTTCTCAATCTGAATGGCAGGTCTCTCGGGGCTCGCCTTAATACGGTTTTCTAAGATCAGGAGCGTGCTATCGATACCCGCGTGGATATCGGCCTCTTTACACTCCGCCTCATCCAGACGCGAGAAGTTTTTGAGAGAACCGACAATTTGACGAATGCGCTCTGTGCCTACTTGCATGGAGGTCAGAATTTTCGGGGAATCCTCCTTCACGAATTCCAGATCCATGTCTTCAATACGATCTTGAATAGTCAAGGTCGGGGCGGGATATTCCTGTTGGTACAGCTCAACCAAGTCAAGCAAATCGTGGGTGTACTCAGACATTGGGGCAATATTGGCGTGAATAAAGTTCACTGGATTATTAATCTCGTGGGCCACCCCTGCCACTAACTGCCCGAGGGAAGACATCTTCTCACTTTGGATCATTTGCAGCTGGGTACGCTGCAATTCTTCTAGCGTTTGCTCCAGTTCCTGTGCCTTTTGTTGTAGGGCTGCTTGTGTCTGTTTTTGAGCAGTAATGTCTCGTATGATTGTGGACAAGTATTTTGGTTCTCCATCTGCGCCCTTGTGAGCAATGATCACCTGAGAGACGGGGAATTCTCGTCCTGCGTAGGTGCAGAGCGCGGCTTCTCCTTGCCAAGTCCCATCACAGATAGCGGTGGGAATACCCTGATTCAATACGATCGGCTTGGCCCATGCTGGAATGTGGGTAGCTAAAGGGTGGCCGGTAATGTCTAAGTCTTCTGGGAGGTCTAGCATACGACGGCCAGCTGGGTTCATATAAAGCTGCTCACCATCCATATTGGAAATGCCGACAAAGTCCGTTGTGGTATCTAAGATAGCGGTGAGTCTGGCTTGAGCTTCTTCAAATGCTTTGCGATCGCTAATGTCTCGCGCAATGCCTTGGTAACTAATGACCTGACCCTGGTCATTAGTTACCGGTGTGATGCTGCAGGTAATCCAAAAGAAGGTGCCATCTTGATGACGAGTGCGAAATTCGATATTGGTTTGACGCTTGCCAGTCGCAAACAAGGCTTGCACTGCATTAAAGGCAATGGGCAAATCATCAGGGTGAATCAAGGGGACAAAAGACTGATGGATGAAATCTTCAACCGGATGTCCCCACATTTCGGTGAACTGGGGTGAGAGATAGGTAAATCGATTCTCAGCGTCGGCGGCATAGATCAAGTCGCTGGCGTTTTCGATCAAACGGCGAAACTTAGCTTCACTTTCTGCGATCGCCGCCTCGGCCAGCTTGCGTTCAGTAATGCTGAGCCCGGCTCCTCTGAATCCGGTAATTTCACCCGCCTCATCCAAAATAGGGACACCACTCACCGCTTCCCAAACCACTTCACCCGATGGCAAAACGTTGCGATGCTCAAGCTGAAAGATGGACTTGTTTTCAGCCGCCGTTTTAACCATGGCTTCAACCTTAGAGACATCCTCTGGGGGCATGAATTCCAACGGAGTACGTCCCAAAAGTTCACGGGGACTGTATCCTTTCACCGCTTTGGCCTGCTCAGTGATAAAGGTATAGACTCCATCCAGAGAGAGTTCCCAAATGTACTCTCCAGCCGCTTCTGACACATCCCGGAATCGCTGCTCACTTGCGCGGAGAGAAGCCTCCATCGCCTTGAGATCGCTAATATCTTGGGCTAAGCCAAGGACGCCAACCACCTTCCCCGCCGCATTGCGCAGGGGGGCCTTAGTACTCAAGTAAATGGCACTTTCTGAGGGTGAGAGTGGCGCCACTTCTTCAAAGCGCTGTACAACGCCTTGGGCCATGACCTCCCGATCGTTCTCGATCATTGACTTAGCAACTTCAGGGGAGAAGAAATCAAACTCACTTTTGCCAATCACTTCTGATGTTGATTGCTGAAAGAACTTGGCTAAGTTGGAATTTACGGTGATGTATTTCCCGTCTCGATCTTTAGCAAAGAAGAGACCAGGGAGCGCTTCTAGAACCGAAGTGAGAAAAGAATTGGCGTCTTTTAGTTCTGCTTCAGCCTCCTGTTGCTCTGCTTCTAACCGCTTGCGATCGCTAATGTCTCTGACCACCGCTAGGGCATGGGGATTGTCACCGTAGGCAAAAGGAATACCCGCCACTTCAATGTAAATGGGAGTGCCATCCTTATGCACATCCACTGCCTCACCGAAGAAACGATTTCCGGCTCTAGTCGTTTCTACGAAATTGGCAAATACGTGAAGAGAGTCTGGATGAACAAAGTCGGTTGCACTGAGCTGGATAGACTCCTCGTGAGTGTAGCCATGCATCTTGTAAGTTGCAGGATTTACAGCTACGAGCCTGCCTGTCTCTAGATCACTAATGAAAATGCCATCGTTAATTGACTCAAAAATACTGCGATATTGAGACTCTTGCTGCTGCAGGGCGAATTCTGTAACTTTGCGATCAGTGATGTCAACCGCCGTCACTACAATTCGGTAAATCTGACCGTGTTCGTCTTTGAGTGGATTGAGCGTCGTTAACCACCAATTGTCTTGCCCTTGCAGCGGTAACAACTCCTCATAGGTCATCGGCCTACCGACCTCTAGGCAGCGCTGATAGCTTTGTCGGACATGAGCCCCAGGCTCAGCACCAAAGACTGTTGCCGGCGTTTGGCCCAATGCCATGGCGTTGGTAATGCCGGTTCTCTTTGCGGTAGCGGGGTTCCAGCCGAGATAATGAAAGTCTCCCTCTGGAGTCACATCGACGATCACAATACAGTGATCGACGCCCTCGTACGTGCTGCGCAGAACTTGCTCTTGTTCGTAAAGCTCTGCCTCAGCAGCCTTGCGTTCGGCCTCTAGCCGCTTTCTCTCACTAATGTCTCGCACTACGGCTAACACGCAAGACTTTTCGTCATACTCAAAGGGCACACCGATGATTTCGATCGAGATCGGCGTTCCATCTTTGTGTAAATCAATCGCCTCAGTTATAAACTGCTGTCCAGCCTGAACCGCTGCAATGAACTGGGCAAAGACAGGTAAGGAGTCGGGGTGAATGTAGTCTGAAGGGCTGAGTTGAACAAATTCCTCATAGCTATAGCCGTGCATCTTACAGACAGCAGGGTTGACGGATAAAGTTTGTCCGGTGCTGAGATCAATGATGAAGATGCCGTCGTTAATTGATTCAAAGATACTGCGGTATTGGACTTCTTTTTGCTGCAGGGCAATCTCAGTTGCTTTGCGTTCCGAGATCTCAACGGTCGTGAGGACAATGCGAAATATCCTGCCGTTGGCGTCTTTGAGCGGGTTCAACGTGGTCAGCCACCAATGGGCTTGGCCATCTAAAGGTAGAAACTCTTCGTAGCTAATAGCTGTGCCTGCCGTGACGCATTGCTCGTATTGCTGTCGCACTTTGGTGCCAATCTCAACCCCTAACGCCTCCTCTGGGGTTTTACCGACGATCGCTGTACTAAAAATGCCAGTGTTCTGCTCAGTGGCGGGGTTCCAGCCCACATATTGAAAATCGCGCTCGGAGACAACATCAATAATGACGATGCTGTGATTGACGCCTTCATAGGTACTGCGGAGGAGCTGCTCCTGCTCATAAAGTTCTGCTTCAGTGGCCTTGCGATCTGTAATGTCTCGCCAAATACCATGAATCAGCTGCCGTCCGTTGCTATCGATGGCGGTCAGCAATATCTCGACCCAAAACCTATCGCCGTTTGTACGTTGATGCATCCATTCAAAGCGATGACTGCCTTGCTGCAAAACCAGAGGCAGGATCTCTTGCGCTTTTTTCAAAGAGGGCGTGCCATCGGGTTGCACCTCGGGGGATAACGCTACTGGGCTTTTCCCCAGCAATTCTGCCTTGTGGGCATACCCCATCAGTCTTACCGTAGCCTGGTTGCAATCGATGAATACACCGTTTTCGAGCCAAACGATGGCGTCCGTGGATATCTCAAACAGTTGCTGGCAATCCGTGATAACTTTGGGCAACTGAGGCGTTGCACTGGCGGCAGCGGGCGGAGCCTCTGGCGAGGGTGGAGCGATCGCGCTAGCGTCCTCAAGGTTTGAGATGGGAGGCAGGGTTTGACTGTACCCTGCTAGAGTCTCTTGAGCGGTTTGCAACTGTTGCCACAGTGCCGCTAAAGGAGCCTGGTCACCTTGAGCGGCCGTGAGGGTTTGGTAGGCAGCGATCGCCTGTGCCAATCCTTCGTGTAAAGCTTGGTGGGCTGGGACTAGCGGATCCGAGCTGGATACTGTCTGGGACGGCATATCTTTAAATTGAGGCTTGAGGTTGATTGCAACGGGCGGCTGATCCGAGAGCCTTCATCGCCCCAGAGCCGACAGCCCACATTTCTCCCTTTCAAGTTGCCCCAAGGTGCCGCATGACCAACACCCTGGCACTTGCCAGACAGTACAAGCCTAGCCCCAATCCACGATTCCTCAACCGGCTTCAAACTGGCAAATAGCGATTGAATGGACAATTCTAGTTAAAAGCCGATGGGGGGATTTGAACCCCCGACCGCTCGATTACGAATCGAGTGCTCTACCACTGAGCCACATCGGCATTGGCCGTCTTGTATTGTAGCAGGACAACTCACCCTCGCCGAGTCGCGATCGCTGCCGCGCCCCTCGACTCCATCCGCCCCACATAACTTGCGAGTGATTGTTGAGCTGAGAGATTAGATTGTGATAACCAGGATTGTCGAGCCGACAGCGGACTTTTTGGGAGTGTCTGAAAAATCGGGCGCGATCAGGCTAGAACCCTTGAACTCTCGTTTCCGCAACCGGGATTTACACAACATCTGATCGCACCAACGCTGGGCTTACCGAACATGTGCGATCGCCGGGTCGCGTCGAAGGCATCAACCATTGCCCAAACGAACGATATGCGAATCCGGTGCATCGCCTTGTTAGCGACCATTCGTCGCGAAGATTTTTTCCAGCAGCGGTTGCGGCAATCTGCCGTTTCCGATCCAGAAGAAGTCATCATCCCAAACGGATTGTTCCAGGAAAACAAGTTGTCTATCCATGAAAATATACGTTGACGAAACATCCCCTTCGAAGGAATAAGCTACACAAGTGTATCGGTTCAGTTTTGCTTCGTATCGGGTGCCATCCATGAGCGTGTCTGTTTCAGTAACTGGAGTGCTGTCCTGCGTAAGGTCCAGCAAAGTCTCGATTTGTCGAGGCTGCAATTCGATAGTCCGTCTTTCAGAGTCATGTCCAGTCAGCACGCCATAAACAAACCTCAGTTCAGTCAATTCCGCCATATTGTTATCGTCGAAACCGTTGATCGCGCTGTTTGCAGGTAGCCAATAAAGGACAAGTTCTTGACCGAGCTCCGAGATGAAATTTGCTGAAACCCTAACCCATTGTTTTGCGCCCACTCGCGGCGGTTGGTCTAAGGTCCAGCCATTTGGTGCCAGCCACTCAATACCTGAAAATCCCATAGCAATCGACCATGATCGAGGCTTGGATGGCGTTGGATTTTTGCCAAAACGAATCTTCAATGTGTCACCTGGAAGTGGATAGCGATAGCAGTCGCCAGTCCGGTTAGGACAAGACTGCGAAGCCACTTTGCAGATCCGCGACGGCTTTCAGCGACGGTGACCATGGGACTGTCTCGCAATCTTTGCACTTGCTGGAGATCGCTCGTCAAGTCGAGGGTGCCAAGAAATCCACGGATACGCCTTCCAAGGCTTCATCGGCTTGGTCGTAGAGCGCTTGCAGCTGATCAATGGTCTCTGTTTCGGGTGACCAGTAGCCACGACCGTGGGCTTCGAGCATTCTACCGACGATGTTGCGCCAGGCTTCGGGGTTGGCTTGCCGCAGCCTGGCCGCCATCTTGGCATCGAAGGCATAGGTTTCAGCGGCTTGGTCATAGACCCAATCATCTTGGAAGTTGGTCGTGCCGGCCCAGCCCACCATGGCCGTTAGCCGCTGCGAAATTTCGTAAGCGCCGCCCGAGCCCTGATCGGCCATCGCCTCCGCCCACTTCGGATTCAGCAGCTTGGTGCGATATTCCATCCGCAGCAAATCTTCGAGTGGGCGGGGCGTGGTATCCGGCGAGAAGCTCTCGACAAAGCTAGCCGTGACGCGCTGGCCCTGGCGCTGTTCAGCCGCTTGCTTGAGGGCACCCGTATTGGCGTAATACTCCTGAATGTCGGTGAGGCCATATTCCACCGAGTCGATTTGCTGCACAATGCGCCCGGTGGTGGTCAGCAGCGTATCGAGAATTTCAGGCCGGGCCTGCCCCTTGTCACCGCGACCATAGCTAAAGGCATTGCGATCGCGCCAGGTGTTGCCCAGTTCTTCGCTCGATTCCCAGTTGCTGTCCACCACGCGATCGTTCACCAGGGAACCGTAGTCGCCCGCTGGGTTAGAAAACAATCGCGCCGTGGGATTTTCCACCCCCTCAGCCTGCAGGGCCAGCACATGCTTGCGAATGAAGTTCTGCTCAATGGGCTCATCGGCGGCGGCGGCACGGTGAAAGAGATCGTCGAGCAATTCCAAGATGTTGACAAAGCTATCGCGGAAGATGCCCGACAGGTTGCCCAGCACGTCGATGCGGGGATGCCCGAGCTGCTCCAGCGGGATCAGGTCATAGCGCACAATGCGCCCCGTCCCTTCTTTGACTGGGGCCGCCCCCACCAGCTCTAGCAGCGTGCCGATGGACTCGCCCTTGGTTTTAATCGCGTCTAGCCCCCATAGCATGACGGCAATGGTTTCCGGAAAGGTGCCGTGCTCGTCACAATGCTGAGCGATGAGCTGGCGGGCCACCTGGCGGCCCCGTTCATAGGCGGCTGGGGAAGGCATGCGGTAGGGGTCAAGCGCATGAATATTGCGACCCGTCGGCAGCACACCCGGACCATCGCGCAGCAGGTCGCCTCCCGGCGCGGGGGGAATGTATTCTCCATTCAGGCCCCGCAGCAAATTGGTCAGTTCGTCGGTGGTTTGGGCCAGGCGATCGCAGATCTCCAAGGCTTCAGCAATTTTTTGACGGGCGGTCTCACGCTGGGGCACATCGGCGGCTTGGCGATAGTGGTGCAACAGCAACTCGTCGATCAGCTGCGGCCACTCGGCGCGCGGAGGCACGGGGGAGTGAGGGGAATAATGGGAAGTGCGATCGCCCGCCGGATCGAGCTGACTCAAGATCGTCAACACCTCAGGCTTAAGCGTCTCGCCAAAGTAAGCCTCTAGGTAACTGTGGCGCGTTGCCGCCGTGGGAGCCTGCCCCAGCACATGCAGCCCCGACGAAAACAGCCGATTTTCGAGCACTTGCAGATATGCGTAGAGCGTTTTGAAATAGGCCAGCAGACGCTCTTTGCTAAACAGGCGGGCCGTTTCGAGCGTGAAATCGAGGCCCAGTTCACGGGCGGCCTCAAAGGGACAGTCGGCGGCGAGACCGGTGTCGGTAATTTTCTTACAGATGGCCTCGCGCAATCCTTCGTTTTTCACCGGATCTTCGCGATATTCGGCAATCAGCTCCCGCAGGGTGACCAAATCTTTGTAAAGTCCGGCCCGACCATAGGGGGGCACATTATGCGACACCAGCACCCCATAGCCCCGCCGCTTCGCCAAAATCGATTCCGACGGATTGTTCGCGGCGTAGACATAGAGATGAGGCAGATGACCGAGCAAAATATCCGGCCAAGAATAACCAGTGTTACCCAAAGGTGAACCGGGCAGCCACTCTGCCGTACCGTGCATGCCAAAATGCACCACGGCGTCTGCCTGAAAGTCTTTTTGCAGCCATTGATAAAAAGCCGCGTATTGTGGATGGGGCGTCAGATCCCGCTCAAACATCAGGCGCATCGGGTCGCCCGCCAGACCCAACGGCGGCTGCACCCCGATCCACACATTGCCGAGCTGCACGCCACCGAGGGAAAAATCTTCGTCATAGGTTTTGAGACCCGTGCGGGTCAGCTCGCCCCACTGCTTGGCGACGCGAGTGGTGAGCAGATAGCCCAGCCACTTTTCTAGCTGCCGCACGTTGACGGTGGTCGGCGATTCCAACCCTGGAGAGATGGGCACTCCCTGGGCGCTAGCAGACAAGCGAGGATCAGCTTCATCCGCCGCTTTGACCCAATCGATCAGTGTTTCGCCTGCGTCAGGCAGCTCGCCTAGGTGGTACCCTTCGGCCTGCAGCCTTTGCAGCAGCCTTAGCAGAGACTGGGGGACGTTTAACAAGGCGGCGGTGCCCGTCGCGCCATACCCCGGCGGAAAGCCATAGAGAATGATCGCCAGCTTGCGCTCCGCCACAGGCTGCTGCCGCAGTGAGACCCAGCTTTTAACCCGACTAATTAACCGCTGCACCCGCTCCGGCACCAGATAAATGTCTTCGCCCACGAGCCCGCCAAGGGGCACCGGATCGATCGCCCCATCTAGCTCGGGCAGGGCATAAAGCACCACACTTTGCAGCCCGCCGACCCCCTGACGCGTCCAGGAATAAATGTCTTGAATCAGCAACGGCGCTGACACGAAGTAAGGCACATTTTTCGCCGTCAAAATTCGCACCGCTACTGCCGTTTGCCGGCCGGCTTCCATTGAGCCTGCTGGCCCGCCGACCAGCGGAAAGCCAATGGTGGAAACAATCGCATCCACCCGCACCGCCTGGTCTGACAGGGAGGGCGTTTGGACATTGCCGAGCGATCGCTGGACCTGTTCGTAGTCGGTAGTGAGCCAGTCGCGCACTACTACATGCCCCTCGACCCCGTTGATAAAAACGGGTAGTGGCACTAGGCCCGCCGTTTCAAACGCCCGGATCAATTGAGGAATGTACGGCTGCTGGGTGATGACGTGCTTGCGGTAGAGGAGGAGGGCGATGGTCGGGGAGTGGGGGAGTGGCTGGGTCATCAATGAGGGAGGTGGTTGCAGCGCTGCTACTTCCATATCCTGCTATCCGCTTACCCTCATCCCCTGCCACCCTGCTACCCTCATACCCCTCTACCCTCACACTCCGATACCACGCTAAATAGTCCCTGGGTGATTCAAAATAACCGTCATAATCAGGATGCAGCAGCCCCATATTGGGCGCAGTCACGGCAGCGGGAATGTCGCCCCCGGCCAGCCCCAGATACTTTTCGCCGAGGAACCAGAACATCGCCGCCACATTGCCGGTACCGCCTGCGTTCCAATAGCTGTAGATGATCAGCCAGTTCCGCAAATCCTGCACCTTGCCGACAGGAATATATTTGAGCAGCTTCGGGCCGACTTTCAAAAAGCTCAGATACCCGGCCAGCTTGTCTTCTTCGCGACTGTTGCCAAACTTGCTGAGGATAAATTTCACCGGCTTGGGCATGCCTTTGGGCTGGTCACCGATCGCAAATCTGCCCAACTGGGTCAGCGACATCAGCTCCAGCGCCGACTCAAAGACCAAGCGAATGGGAATGGCCTGCACCCGCTCGCGCAACCACAGCACCTGGTCGTAGTCAAAGATCAGGCTGGCAAAAAAGACGTCGGCCCCGGTCAACGCTTCGGCGATCGCGGCGGGCTGCTGCGTGATATCGCGATCGCTAAACACGTGAATCTCTAAGTCAGGGCAGCGGGCGATTGCTTGCTCTGCCGCCTGCCGATAGAGCCCCGCATTAAAGGTTTCAAAACCGGCAATCAACACAAGCTTCGGCATCTGGGAACCTCTGAACCCTGTTTCTATCTTAAGGGGGCGCTCCACTGACGACAGACATCAACAAAATCGCAGCCATCAAGCAGCTAATACCAATTCGCTGAATTGAGACGACACATCCCAAAAAGTGTGTAGCCCCCTTCGACAAGAGGGCAGCGACAGCGGGGGATCGCCGATCTGTAGCGCTATTTTGCAGAACTGGTATGAGGCGATGCTAGGCAAGATTTGTAGTCTGGTTTCAGAGAATAGGTTTCACGGATTTGCATTGAGGGAGCGGCTCAGCCATCGCGTCCTCGCTCATCGAGATTTGGCAGCGCCAGATCCCGAGCGAACATTATGTGTTCTGGGGCGATTCCCGCAGCTCAGCCACGCGGCCTCACGGTGCCCTCAGAAGTGCTGCAGTTTGAGGACACCGTGAGCACAATCAATGCGATCGCACCCTCGCATCATTCAAAACTTGACTCCGAGGGCACGATTGTCAGCTCTAACCGCTGTCCTCGCCGCAGCAGAGTCAGAGGCGATCGCACGCCAATATAATCGGCAGTCAACAGCCGATGCAGGTCATCCACAGTGCAAACAGGCTCCTCGTCGAAAGTCACAATAATATCTCGTTCTCGCAGGGTCGCGGCCTGCGCCGGACTGCCTGCTTCTAACCCGGTCACCAGCACGCCAGTATCACTGGTGAGATCATACTCTCGCACCAATCGCTGCGGCAGCGGCACCGTTTGTCCAGCAATGCCGATACGAGCGCGGCGCACTCGACCCATGCGCATGAGGGGGCCGATGATCCGCTTGGCCGTGTTGATCGGCATCGCAAAGCAGATGCCTTGAGCCGGTTGAATGACCGCAGTATTCACGCCCACCACCTGACCTTGAGAGTTGACCAAAGGCCCACCCGAATTACCGGGATTCAAAGCCGCATCGGTTTGAATGACGTTGTCAATGAGTCGTCCCGTTTTGGCCCGCAGCGATCGCCCCAAGGCACTCACCACCCCCGCCGTGACCGTACATTGAAAGCCCAGCGGATTGCCAATGGCGATGACCAACTGACCCGCCTTGAGAGCGGCTGAGTCACCCAGTTCGACATGAGTGAAATTGCTGCCGGGGATACGAATAATCGCCAAATCAGTGTCGGGGTCGTCGCCAATCAGTTCAGCTCGATGGGGCTGCCCGTCTGACAGGGTGACCTCGATTACATCGGTGTTGTGCACCACATGGCTGTTGGTGAGAATGTAGCCGTCAGGAGTGAACAAAAACCCCGAGCCGCTGCCAGACACTTCTAAAGGTCGCCGCATATCAGCTCGCAGTCGCAGCCGTTTCACCTCAATGTTGACGACGGCGGGACTGACCGTTTCGACGACGTGGGTCACCGCCCGCGAATAGGCATCTAGCAGCCCCTCATCACGGCTGTCGTCAGCGTCATCAGCGGGTTGTGAGCCGGGGGATGAGTGCGGATCGGAAATGAATTGAGGGCGAATTCTCATGATTTTGCCGCGTGGAGGAAATTACGGTGATCCTGCCGACTGCGTTAGGGCGATGCCCAGTGAGGATATCCGGTTGTGCCTTGCTTCAAAAACGGGGCGACCGACTCAAACAAGTGACCTTCACACGCCCAGTGTCCCCTAAATCAACTGGCAGTCAGTCCACAACTGGGCTGAGGCAGTTGCATCCGGTTTTACCTCTCAGTTCTAAGCGCGATCCATTCGTCATCCTTGGGCAAAATCCGGCCCACCCAAGGCGCTAGGCGAGATTTATGGGGGGTGATTCTCACCACCGCTGGCACCGTTCCTTCAACAAAATGGGGCAATGGAGGTGATGATTCCGTGCCCGACAGGCTTTGCAAGCATATGCGGTCACTGCAATTAACCGATGCGATAACCACATAACCATCGGGTAAATGTTCGTCGGCAACTTTCCGAGTTGTAGCTGGCATGAATAGATACAAAGAGGTTCTTTAACTAGAATTTGTTGTAGATTTCCCTTGAAGTTTGATCTGCCAAGTCATCGAATGTTTTTAAAGTGTGATGCTGCTGGAATCGCCTCAAGCGCCGATATTGACACTCTTTTGGGAAGGGCTTTGAGTCAGCTCATCGCAGGGGATTTCCAAACTCGATGGGAAGCGGCCAAGCGGCTGACGGCTTTTGGCCCCGAGGCCATTAAGTGCTTGACTCCCCTGCTAGCCGATGCGGAACTCGATTGGGAGGCCCGGTGGTTTATTGCCCGCACCCTAGGAGAGTTTGACCACGAGGCGGCCCTAGCCGCGTTGGTGCAGCTGCTGCAAGAAACCACCGAGTCAGAGTTGATTGAGATCGCCGCTGAGGGGTTGAGTCACTTTGGCCAACGTGGCGTTGACACGCTGGTGCAGCTACTAGCAAAGCCCTCTCATCGTCTAACGGCGATACAAGCGCTGGTCAACGTCCGCGATCCGGCGATTTTTGAACCGCTATTGGCTCTCGCCGATGATTCTGACCCAACCATTAGAAGTTTGGTAATTCCGGCCTTAGCCAATTTCAAAGTGCCGCCGGTCGATGCGTTGCTCTTGGCGGCGGTGAAGGATACCCATGCCACGGTGCGGCAGGAAGCCATTACCCATTTAGGGTTGCGATCGCATTTGTTAGCGCAGCTCGATCTGGTGAGTGTCTTGATGCCTGGCCTCTGGGATCTGTCTCCCCGCGTCAACAAGGCCACGGCGATCGCCCTGGGCCGCTTAAACACCGAGACGTCGGTAACGAGCTTAGCCCAGGTCTTGTCTTCGATACACACGCCCGAAAGCTTGCAAATTGATGTCGTCAGAGCCCTCGGCTGGATTGAAAAACCCTCGGCACTGCTAGCGTTGTTCTCAGCTCGCAACCAAACGTCTGTCGCTGTCCAAGTAGAAATCATTAATACGCTGTCGCGCTTTCGGGCAACGCAACTGCAGCAACGCGCTGGCGAATTGCTTTGCCATTGGCTCACCACTGACCTCGGGGCTGCCACTGGCTCCGCCGCGGTATACCAAGCGATCGCCCTAGCTTTGGGGCAGTTACACTACGCGCCTGCCCTATCGCTGCTGATTGAGCTGCAGCAGGGGGCGAATACTCAGACTCGTTTGTATGCTGAGGCTGCCCTCAGGCAGCTAAAGGCTTAGGGCCATCCATTAACGACCAGCAGCATTGAAGCTAGGCATTACCCCATCGGCTTTCTGGCCCTCAACGCTATCCCGTTTGCACAAGTCCTCATATCACTTACCCAGTGGTGTTTTCAGAGTATAGGCAGGTCGGATCATCGTGCCAATTAGACGCATCGTTGTCGGCAAGTGTCTGCAAACATTGAGTAACTCGCTGACCTAACTGAATCTGGCCTAACCAAATCTGGTGGCCAGACAGCGATCGCCATCCAGATCAATTGATTCAAGTCAATCGTTTTCTGTTTTTTGATTGATTAACTCGATATTTGCAGTAGACTTTTAGTGAAGCAGTCATCTACCGTTCAGGTGCGATTAGCGTTCCTAATGTCGGTAGGATGAATTCAACTAGCTATCTCGGTTGAATAGCTGTTCTGTTGATGCACACAGGAATCTAGACATGACCGCAGTCACCTCTAAGCCCACCACCCCGGCATTTTGCGAAGGGATTCAGCATTTTGCTGAGACGCTGTCCGATTTTGACCAGTATGGCAGTGCGCCGGCAATTGGCGAGGGGCAAACGGCGATCGTCGATCCCACCAATGCGACTGCGGTTTATCAAACGATGCTGGCGGCCGATGCGCTGCGATATTTGACGCTGCAGGTGACGGCGAGCAAGCAATCAGGTCACCCCGGCGGCTTTGCCAGCGTGGCTGATGGCATTGCCTCCCTGGTCATGCTGGGCTATAAGAACTTGATTACCGAAGTCGGCCACCATGCACCTGGCTTTTACAGCACGGTCTTTTTAGATCGCTCTTTAGAAGCCATGGGCATCGAAACCGTGTCGCAAATGTGCGATCGCTTCCGCGAAACGCACGGCCTCCTTGGTCACCTGTCAGGACAAATTCCCGGTTTGCTCAATCCCGCCGGGCCGCTGGGGCAGGGACAGCACTTTGCCATGGCCGGGGCGAAGCTGCATCCCGGCACCTTGTTTCCCGTCACCATTGGCGATGGCGGCCTAGGTGAGCCCTACATCATGAGCAGCTTTGGTCATTTCCACACGGCCTACCCCAACGTCACCAACTTCTTACCCATCTTGGTGTGGAACGGCTATTCGCAAGAACACCACAGCATGGTGTCCACTCAATCGAATGAAACGATGCTGGCCTACTGGCGAGGCAACGGCTTTAAGGAAATCATTTTGGTCGATGCCAAGGCCTACGACGATGCTAATCAAGCTGGGGATTATGTCGATAGCACCGCCTTCTCACCCCAGCAGCGGTTAGCCTTTACCCAAGCCGTGTTAGAAGCCACAGACAAAGCCGCTAAGTCAGCGCTCGGCGGCACCCTCACCGTCCTCATCATCAAGCAGCTCAAAGGCGCCGGGGTGCATAAGCGGGGCGCTAAATCCCACAACCTATATCCCGGTGACAGTTTAGAAAAAGACTACATTGTCGATGCGCTCCAAGCTCGCGCCCTGCCCCCAGCAGCTTGGCACTTAGTGCGCACTAACTTTGAGCGATCGATGGGCGGCCCCAATTCCCAAATGGCCGTGACCGAATCAGTGCTGCCGGTACCTGAATTGGGCTCCCTGCCCCTGAACGAATTTACTGTCGGGGGCGACAAGCAGGTCGCGACCACCGCGATGGGCGTACTCGTCGGTCACGTCGGGCTGCAGGATCCGCAGTTTGTGGTGACGAACGCGGATGGCAATGCCGCCTCTGGCATCAACAATATCAACCAGGCGCTCAAAATCATTCACCCCACCCGCGATGACGTCTATTTTCAAGGGCCGCAGGGTCAGGTTTACGAGCCTCTAAGTGAAGACGCCTGTGCCGGGCTGGCGGCAGCACAAGCGCTATTTGGGGCGCGATCGCTCTGGTGCTCCTACGAGTCGTTTGCCATCAATGGCCTCCCCATCTGGCAAACAGTGACCCAAGCGATGGCCGAGTTGCGCCGACCGACCCCTTCGACCATCACCCTGTTTACCGCCGGGGCTCTAGAACAGGGCCGCAATGGCTGGACCCATCAACGTCCCGAAATTGAGAACTACTTTGCCGGGATGATGCGTAACGGCAACGTCTTTCCCCTCTTTCCGGTCGATGCCAACAGCATTCAAGCCTGTTACGACTGGGCGGTGACTACTCAAAACAAGGGCATCACCATTACGGCCAGCAAGTCGCCCTTGCCGATTCGCACGACGTTTGAGCAAACCCGTACCGCTTTGCAGCAGGGGGCTGTGGTGCTGCACTCAGCAGCCGGTAGCCAAACTGTGGTGTTCGCAGTGATTGGCGATATGACCTTGCTGCCTGCTTTCGCAGCAGCTGAGCAGCTCGCGGCTGCGGGCATTGGCGTCCGCATCGTCTCGATTGTGAATCCTCGACGGCTCTATCGCCCCAGCGATGTCGCTTGGGAAAGCACCTCTCAAGCGGATGGTGAATTTCTCAGTGATGCCGACTTTGAGCAACTCTTTGGCGGTGACGCACTGATTGGTGTGACGGGTGGCTCTTCGGCCATGCTGGAGCCCGTCATGCTCCGCAGTCTAGCTCCCCGCGACACCTTTGCCTGGAAACGTGGCGATACCGCTAGCAGCGCCGCCCAGGTGATGGCGCTCAATGGCATCACTGCTGACAACTTTGTGGCTCGAGCCAAAGCCCTGTTGGGGTAATTCACCTGTTCGGGAGAGATTTTCAGGCATAAGCATCACACACTGCAATGTGTGATGCTTATGCCTTTGGCATGGCTCCGCTGCTGATCCAGAAAAGCCTTTGTGAAGCCATTCCTGAAATGACTATTGGTCGAAGGGCCATAAGGCAACCGACAGGAGCACTTCTTATCTGGAAATCTTCTGGAGCGAGGACATCTATGCCTGACGCATCCATGGCTGGGCGATCGCAATGCCAGTCTTGACCAGTTTCGCGATCGCTCAGTCCGTCGGGTTGAAAAACTTAAAAATCGCTGCCGAAAAATCATCGATATACTGGATGCCAGAGTCACCATCGCTGACCTGGTCTGGCTTGTATTGTTTGAGGTGATCGCGGTTGGATGGTTTTGCACGAACAAATAGCCAAGACAGCCCAAGCCTCTCACAGTCATCACTCAGCGGTACGGAACCGGGCCATGACGGCGGTTGGGCTGAGCAAAATCCTGCTGGGGAGTCTGGCAGTGGTGTTAGGGGGCGGATTCCAGCCGTGTGCAATCGCTGCGCCCATTCCGGCTTTCGCGCGATCGCCCTTAGCCTATACCTTTCCCCTGCGCAGAAACCGCCTGCCGGATTTACTACAGGGATTACAGCAAGGCAAAAATGCTTTCTTAGTCGAAGCGCAAAAGGGCGGCTTCATTGCCCTCACGGGGGTACAGCCTCGGCAACCGATCTGGCTACTCGAAGGGGCCACCTACAGCATCGCTGAAGATAACAGCATTATCTTTACCCTGGCCGATGGCACCCGTGTACCGCCAATTTCGCGAGCGGGCTACGATGCGGTTAAAAACACGCTGCCCGCCAACCAACGAGAAATCCTAGACGACAAATTTTTCTGGCATCTCCAACGCAATCCTGCCATTCCGTTGATTGCTGCCGGTTTGGCCAAAGGGGAGTATCGCGAATTTATTAGCAATCAGGTGTTTGATACCGATGCTTACTATCTCAAGCCCTTTTTAGGACATCTATTTTGGGCGGCTCAAAAGGCCGATGTCCCGCTGCAGGCAGTGCTCCCCCTGCTCGAAACCCATCTGCTAACGCTGGAATTTCCTTACCTTCGAGAAACCGACTTGGCCACTCGCTCGGGCGCTGTGCGCTCTTTTTATCGCTATGAGCAGGAGCTGACCAATAAACAATATTTGCTGCGATCGCTCCTCGCAACGCCCGTTGAACCCTGGGCGCGACTCGAAGCCATTAAGCAAATTGAAGACTCTCAGGTTAAGCAAGACTATACCGATGCCGAGTCCACCAGCACAACCATCGCCGTCGGACGACTCCCTTTGCCCACACCCACTGCAGCCGAAGATACCCCAGCTGTCCATGCCCTCAATATTGCCGAGGTCGCGCAGCAGGGCATTGACTTATTTCCCGACGATTTAGAGCAGGCAGCGATTGAATATCGTCACCGATATGAACACCAGCTGACTCAAGAAGCGGCGCTGAAACTGCGATTGAGAGACTTTGCCAAGCGGCATCACAGCAAAATTCTCACCTCGATTAATAACTATCACAGCGAAGACTTTTGGCTCAATATTGGCCTCACCGCAGACCTCAGCCGGAAGTCCGTCAATCAAATGGATACGTCCCGCTTGGTCGGCATTTTTGCCACGCGGTTCGAAATGCTCAATCGCGCCTCAGCGGCCGAAAGTTATCCCGATGCAAGGGCGCACTTTATCAAGTTCTTTCAACAAAATTCTCCCAATTTGTCAGAAACAGAACTGCTGACCGTGCTGCTTTGCGACCAAGCATTTAATCCGTGGTTTTGGCAATCCTTACAGAGACGTCAGCCAGAGTTGGCGCTGGAAGTGAGGGCGTTGCAAAGAGATATCCAGGCTTTGGAAACCCAGTATACGGAAGCGGCTGCTCAAGAAGCCGAAGTTTTTCGCCTGTTGCAGCATCACGATTTAGACATCACAACAGAGGCGTTGTCGCTGTTGTCCGTCGCTATGGCGAAGCGACTCAGCGGCTTAGTCGATGCCACGTTTCAACCGGGCGATCGCCGCAATTCTGACTATCTGGACTTTACCCGTGCCCTGTATCCCTTTATTCGCGATATGCCTGACCTCAACATGATGTGGGGCAACGGGAACGATATCAAACGGTTTGGCCTCGATAATTATGTCGTGCCAGATTTGATGGCGCTCACGGCAGCAGACTCACCAACGCTCGTCGCCATGGGGGCACTCTGGTACAAGATGGTCTCTAACAATGACCTAGATCGGTGGGACGTCAACAAATTTATGAAGCTGCTGAACACGGGCTACAATCTGTCATCCAACCATCCACCGACTAAACTTCCCGCTGAGCAAGTGGCGATGCTGCCCCTCGTTGACCGATATCGCCCTGAACTCAAACGGGTGACGGGGGCCGATGGCAGCGGTGCTCCAACCGTTTTGCACGGTCGTTTACGACTCGATTTTAGAATTGCCAACTGGCCCCGCGATCGCGATCCCAATCCTCCCCGCATTAATCGGATAGATCCAGCCGCCCTGCAGCAAATCTTCCCCGACTTGTCTCCAGAAGACATCAATAACCTGATCTGGAAGTTGTCAAATCACAGCGGCGAGATATCCCTGTCGATACCGCTGGTCTTGCTTACCGATCCATTGTTCGTCGGCAATCAAAATGGCGCGATCGACCTGTTGTTTGAACTCGACGGCGAGCAAATGGTTTTTCCCGAGATCAGTCGTCATTTTGAGTCGATCTATTCGCCCGCTTATATGGCTCGCATTGCCCTGCCTCAGGCACCAAGCCAAGCCGACATTGATGCCCTCAATCGAGTGATTCGCCAGACCCACGCCCTTTACGGCGGCTACACAGCCCAAACCATGAGCCTCCCAGCACCTCTACAATCCCTGCAGCGTGAATAAAGAGGGTTTTCCAAACCTCTTAAAAGAGTGTTCGTTCACCTCAAAACGTGGGTGGCAGCTAAGGCATATATTGATATTTGAGCAACAAGGGCCAGGTCATAGAGCAAACTTTTAACTGGTCAACAAGGGGCATTTTCTTCTTCCAGACCTCATCTAAACGCAGAGAGATTGTCCCTGTTTCGGCCCTATTATCATTGCCAAAAATACTATGGGTGGCTTCCAGCGCTACCGTTGAAGGCGATGAGAACGTTAGCGAGTTCGTGGGCATTTCGGCAAATTCCAAGATAGCTTTAGCACTTTCCTGAGGGTGATTGACGAAATCTTCGTAGCGCAGCTGATGATATTTGATGTTTGGATGCTTTCTTAGTGTCTCAGTGGCGATGTTTCGTAAATCCCATCCCAAAGCGCTATCTTTCAGCGTGTAGGAACCCAGACCATTTTTACAGCGCTTTTCCCAAGAGTAGGTGCAGCCTCTGGCATCACGAATCAGATGCACCAGAAACACTTCTAGATTGGATACTGAAGCTAGTGCATAAGCATATCCAGGATGTAGAGAATCATCG
>JBCBJQ010000074.1:0-27946 GCA_038523235.1 Cyanobacteria bacterium J06626_4 | reverse complement strand
TTTAGATTTGTCAGGCGGCCTCCCCAACGCCTTATCCTGTTCAGAGCACAGCACGATGAGTCAACATAGAGAAATCGATGCTACTAAACGTGATCGCTTTGAGTTATTGAGTGCATACCTCGATGGTGAAGTTTCTCCGGCTGAGCGGCGGTTAGTGGCGACCTGGCTTGACCACGATGCCGAGGCTCAGTGTCTATATCGCCGACTACTCCAGCTGCGTCAGGGTTTTCAAGGGCTCGGTCACGAGACTGCAAAACCCCAAGATCATCTCTACACGGCTAATCGAGTCGTCTCGAAGCTGAATCAACGCTTCCGAAGAACTTGGATGGCTGGCATGACCGCAGCAGCGGTTGCTGTTGTGGGCATCTTTTCCGGAGCGCTATATCCGCTGGAGCGGCTCGGCTCGGTTCGCACGGCCTCATCGGAGGTGACGGACAATTTGGAAATTGCCCTAGACCAACCTCCGATCGCCATTCCAAAGCCTGCGATCGCCCCTGGTGACAGCCTGCTTCCTAACTCTGATGGCACACTTGGCCTATAGGCAACGTTGCCCTAGGACACCCCGGAATGAGGGTTGAGCGCGTGACTCAATCACGGTGGCTAGTTTAAGAGCTTGGGTGAACGGCAGCGATCTTATGAAAAAACTTCGCGACGTTTCACAGTGAATGAGCGAGTGTGTCATCTCCCTGTTTTCAAAGCTGCAATGCGGTTGGTTGCTGAATTCGTGATTCACTGGCAGGACGATGTAGTCACGCTAGAAAAATGGCAGGGGGAATCGCCCAATCAGTCCATGAGCGACTGCTCGACCGGCTCTGAGTGATGTTTTTTCAATATCTCCTTGCTTGATTGCGACATGAGGATTGTTGCGATCAATTTTTTTTGGCATGAATTTGCCATGAGACGGCGGTAATGTCGCTATCATTCATCCGTACCCTGCTGCTGAGGCGATCTCGCCGCGATCGCCACTAAAACGGATGATTCGTGATCCCAATCTTGAAACGGGTGATATGATTCTGGGTAGTGTTTTTGAACTAGACGATATATATAGAGTTTTTAAGTAATTCTCTGAGAGAAATTGCGCTATATTTAGCCTACCGAAATCGAAACGCCCCCAAATATGGTTTCACAGCTCCGGGCTTCGCTACCCCTTTCCGCTCCTGATCCTGTCGCTCGTGCCAAGGCACATCCTTGGCTGCATGCTGTCGAAGGCACGGTACAAGTTTTCACTTCACCTCACCGCAGCTTTTTTACGAATGTCATGGTGCAAGCCATGCGAGTCGCGGGGCAAGGCCACTCGGTCTTGATTGCCCAGTTTCTCAAAGGGGGGATTCGTCAGGGAGTAGACCAGTCGATGCAGTTTGGCCAAGGTCTAGAGTGGATGCGACCCGATATTCAACGGGCCATCGCCTCTGATGAGACCACCGAATGTGAACGTGCTGCGATCTCTCACCTGTGGCAACACACCGAAACGATGGCCCGGCAGGGTCGCTACTCCTTGGTGGTGCTGGATGAGTTGAGTCTAGCGATTCGGTTTGGCCTGATCGCAGAAGCGGATGTACTGACGTTTCTGCAGCAGCGCCCCTCCCAGGTCGATGTGATTATGACTGGGCCAGAGATGCCGGCGGCGTTGTTGGCGATCGCTGATCAGGTTACTGAATTTCGCCGTCACTTCATGCCCTAGAGCGCGCCATTAATTAAACTCGGAAGTCTGCAATATGGACATTACCGCGCCCGCTCCGTAAACCTAGCTAGGGGCTGAACCGCTCTCAGCATAAGGACTCAGCTGCTAAATGATGACAGCCTCTAGAGTCCGACACTCTTGTTTCGCATCTCCTTTGAAATTGCCCTTGCATGCCCCTTTACAGCAGATAAATCATGATTAAAAACGACGCTTGGATCAATCAAATGGCGGCTGATGGGCTAATCGAGCCTTTTGAGCCCAAACTGGTTCGCCATGTTGACATGGGCGAGTTGCCGCATACCCGTCCGGTGATTAGCTATGGTCTCTCTTCCTATGGCTATGACATTCGCCTTTCGCCGTCAGAGTTTCGCATTTTTCGCCATATTCCGGGCACAGTCGTTGATCCGAAAAACTTTAGCCCCGATAATCTAGAGCCCACGCCCTTACGCACCGACACCAGCGGCAGCTACTTCATCTTGCCAGCGCATTCCTACGGCCTCGGGGTGGCATTAGAGTGCATTCGTGTGCCTGATAACATCAGCGTCATTTGCATTGGTAAATCAACCTATGCACGCTGTGGCATCATTGCTAACCTCACCCCGGCTGAAGCCGGTTGGCGTGGCCATCTGACGCTAGAGTTCTCTAACTCATCGAGTGCTGACTGCCGCATTTATGCTAATGAGGGCGTTGTACAGCTCCTCTTTTTTGAAGGTGAGCAGTGTGAAGTCAGCTACGAGACCCGTCGCGGCAAATATCAAGATCAGCCTGAGCAGGTGACCCTAGCCCGCGTATAAGCTGATTGGGCCTGAGTGGTATTTCACAATTGTGGGTGACGTTAGATGCTCTGACACTAAGTTAACGTCAGTTCGGGTTAAGTTAAAGGCATCAACGTTCGTTAGGCTGTCAATCAGGTGGGGGGGGCTCAAAACGCCGCATGAAAAATAGGTTGCAACTGCGGTGACCCGAATTGCCAATGGGATGCTCCACGGGGGCGAAGCCAAATTTTTGGTAGAGATGAATTGCGGCTGCCATGGTGCCGAAGGTTTCTAAATAGCAGCCTTGATAGCCCTGCCCTTGAGCCATGGTGAGCAATTTTTCCATCAAAGCTTGGCCGATACCTTGGCCGCGATAAGCGGGCAAAAGATACATCTTTTGCAGTTCACAGATATCGGGAAAGTCGCAGGGAAACGGCGCAATGCCCCCGCCGCCGATAAGCTGCTCTGCAGCGGTGATCACATAATAGCTGCCCCCGCTGTCCTGGTAAGCCTGGGAGAGCTGATCGAGTTCTGGGTCTGCCCAGGCAAAGCCAGGGCGATTGGCACCAAATTCGGTAAGTACCTGGCGAATAATGGCCGCAATCTGCGGGTTGTCCTCAGGTTGAATTTCTCGAATGACGAAGGACATAGCAACCTTTTACAAACGACGGGAGCCGGGATGGCGGCGATCGCGGCGAGTAAATAGTTTGAGGAAGGGTAAGCGGTTTTGCACCTGGCGCGGTTTAAATCGCTCACCCAGCTTATCGAGGGCATTCGGCCCGGTGTCGACTGCCTTTGGTTCGCCACCTGGGGTTTGCCACCAAGCGGCCAGGGTGCCGCCCGCAAACCCGGCGATCGCCCCAAAAATAATGCTTGGGCCGATCTCGTAGCCCAGCACCAAAAACGTCAGCAAAAAAAATAGCCACAACCGCAGCGCAACGGGAAAGATCTTGTCAGTCACGATGGATAGCGGGGATTATCCCCCAACGTTGAGGATAGGTTGGGCTGCCACTAATCCACTCGGGCTTGTGACAGCTTTGCTCGCTTACACTATAGTCGCCAATTGAGGAGATAGCGGTTGGGTCGTATCAATTGTGGTGACATAGGGTTGCTCGGCGGGAGTAAAGGGCTCTAGATGCTGCTTTTCTAAAATGGCTAAGGTGGCATCAGCAATGTCGCCGGACCGTTCTTTAACTCGTTGTTTGAGCGTTGCGAGCGGGGCCTCACAGTGCACAATGGTCAGCGGTAGCTGGTGAGCGATCGCCTGAGCGATCGCCAACTGTCGGGTCGCGACCCGGTCAAACTTCGCATCCAAAATGATGCTGTAGCCTTGGCTAGTCAATTCGCTGCCTAACTGCACTAAGCGCTCGTAGGTTTTTTGCGTCATTTCTGGGGTGTATAGACTATCAGCCCCCCGCTGCTGTACGGGCATCCCCGCTAAGTGCTTGCGTACCGCATCCGAGCGCACATAGACGCCGGGCAGTTGCCGCGCCAGTTCCTGAGCTACGGTGCTTTTGCCGGCCCCAGATAGTCCTGCCATGGCAAAAAGTCGGCCTGAGCGGGGCTGAATATAAGACCAGGCCAGGGTGTAATATTTCGCCGCTTTGTCAGCTGCTGCTTGCTTCGCCGCATCGTCAACGGCAGGATCGCCTAACAAAAAGGAAATGACCTTGGCTCTGACATAGGATTGCCGACTGACGTAGAGGGGCAATACCTGTAAGCCGGCCCAATCACCCGTGTGCTCAACATAGTGACTCAGGAAGGACGCGGCTAAGTCGGTTCGCCCCTGCACAGTGAGATCCATGATGATATAGGCAATATCAAACATCACGTCAACGAAGCGAAACGGCTCGTTGAATTCGATGCAGTCAAACAACAGCAGCTCATCCTGCCAGTAGCAGATGTTGTTGAGGTGCAGATCGCCGTGGCAAGCCCGGATTTTGCCTTGATCAACGCGCTGCTGTAACAGAGCCTGCTGGGTAGCAAAAAACTCGTCAGTGTAGGCTTTGGTCTCGTCAAACTGCTGTTGGGTTTGTGGCCCACCGATAAAGCCCACAGTCTGGTCGTAATTTTCGTCGATCGACTGGCGAATCTTCTCGACCGTGCCAAAGGTTTGGATGTAGTCGTTGGTTTCAGCCCGCAGGTGAAAGGCCGCGATCGCCTCAGCCAGCTGGCGCAGTAAGTCTTCTGTGAGGTCGCCCTGTTCAAAGCGATGACTCAGCAGCGTAGACTGGGGAAACTGCCGCATTTTGACGGTGTATTCCACTACGTTTTCGGGGGTATCGAGCTCGTAGCGATCGCCCTGCTGGCTAATCGGCAGAGCCGCTACATAAATGGGCGCGGCGGCTCGCTGGTTGAGCTGTAGTTCTGCCGCACAGAAGTGTTTTCGCAGCTCCAGGGTGGAGTAGTTGAGAAACCCAAAATCAACGGGCTTTTTGACCTTGTAGGCAAAATCTCCCGTCAACATGACGTAGGAACCGTGAGTCTGAATCAGCTGGATCGAATCTTGCACGGGATGGGGATAAAACTCCGGCTGGAGCATTTGCTGAATCAGCGGCGGCAGCGAGATATCAAGCATAACAACCTATAAAAAGACACTAAAAAACCAGGGAAAGCCTTCCCTGGTTTCACGACATCAGCAGCAATCTACGCTTCAGAGGTGGCTTCTGCCACCGCCATCGAATCTGAGTCACTGCCTTCAGTAGCGACGGTTCTCGGGGCCGCTACATTCACCAAGGTTTTGTCGGTATCAGCGACCGCCTCGACACCAGCTGGCAGCTTCAGGTCGGTGATGTGGAGGTTCTCACCGACGGCGAGCTCTGACACATCGATGTCTAGCGTTTCCGGAATTGCACTGGGGGCACAGCGAATGGCCAGTTCTGACACCATGATGTCCAAGGTGCCCCCTTCATCCTTGACGCCGCTGGCGGTGCCGACATAGTGAATAGGCACAACCACTTCTACGCTGGACTGACTGGCGATTGAGAAGAAGCTGAGGTGATACAGCATGTCCTTCCAAGGGTGAGTTTGCACCTCACGCAGTAGGGCCTGACCGCTCCAGGGCATGTCAGGCACATTGACCGTGATCAGAGTATTGTTCTCTGACGCATGACGCACGAGCTTTTCGGCATCTCGCTGGGCCACCGTCAGCGAGACGGACTCGGCGCCATCATGACCGTAGAGAACGGCGGGCACGCGGCCATCACGACGCAGGGCTCTGGGGTTAGTGCCGGTGTCGCGCTTGTTACATTCAATCGATAATTCCATAGGACTCACTGACAATTCAGAATAATTTGGGCAGGCAAACAAACAGACAATCAAGCAACTTGAGGGGTGCTACCGGTTTCGTATAGCAACGCTCTTTTGGGACCATGGATGGGGTCTTCCACGATAATGGTCTGGTCGCGGCTGGCTCCGAGCGATACGATTGCGATCGGAACTTCCATCAACTCAGCCAAAAACTTCAAATAGTCCAGCGCTTGGGTCGGCAGATCCTCTAGGGAGCGACAGTCAGCGGTGGACTGCCGCCAGCCCGGAAACGTAGTGTAAACCGGTTCGCACTGGGCAAACAACCGGCCATTGCTGGGTAACTCTTGATAGGTCTCACCGTCAATCTTGTAGGCGGTGCAGACTTTAACTTCGTCGAGTTCATCTAACACATCCAGTTTGGTAATGGCCAGACAGTCAATGCCGTTAATCCGCACGGCATACCGACCAATTACGGCATCAAACCAGCCGCAGCGACGCCGCCGACCAGTGGTCGTGCCAAATTCTGACCCCAGTTCGCACAGTTTATCGCCCAACCCCCCCAGCAGTTCGGTAGGAAACGGTCCTTCCCCGACGCGAGTGGTATAGGCTTTGGCGACGCCAATCACGCGATCAATCATAGTGGGGCCGACGCCAGAGCCGATACAGGCTCCCCCGGCCACCGGATTCGAAGAGGTGACGTAGGGATAGGTGCCGTGATCGAGATCTAGCAGGGTTCCCTGCGCTCCTTCAAACAAGATGTTTTTGCGATCGCGAATCGCTTGGTCAATGCGTAATGAGCTGTCAATGACATGGGGACGCAGCCGCTCAGCATAGACTCTGTATTCGTCTAGCACCGTCTTGGGATCTAACGGCTCTAAGCCGTAGAGTTTTTCGAGCACGACATTTTTGTATTGAATCGTCCACTCTAGCTGCTCTTCGAGGCCATCCATGGCGACGAGATCGACCATGCGAATGCCAATTCGCTCAGACTTGTCAGCGTAAGTGGGGCCAATGCCCCGACGAGTGGTGCCGATCTTTTTGTTGCCGCGGCGCTCTTCCGAAGCCTGATCGAGCAGGCGATGGTAGGGCATCGTGACATGAGCCGATTCTGAAATGAAGAGATTATGAGTCGAAATTCCTAACCCTTCGAGGGTATCCAGCTCCTTAATAATCTCGCGCGGATCAATGACGGTGCCATTGCCAATGATGCACTCAGTATCGGCATAGAGAATGCCGGAAGGAATGAGATGCAGTTTAAAGATCTGATTCTGAACTACGACGGTATGACCCGCATTGACGCCGCCCTGATAGCGCACGACCACATGGGCTGACCGGCTCAAGAGGTCAGTTATCTTGCCTTTTCCTTCGTCGCCCCACTGGGCACCAATCACAACGACGTTAGCCAATGTCCTTAGGTCTTCCGTTCACACAAATAACCATTATCCTCAGAATTTTGCAGACCTGTCAATACCCGGCTGCATCGAGTTTGTCTGCCCAGTTTGCGGTCAGATTGGCCAGCGCGAGCTTTGCGGCAGGTTTTGGCGGGGGCGAGCCGTGGTTCCCAAACGGGTGAATGTTTCTTGGCTCGCAGCTGGGAAAGCGAAAGCAAATCTGGGGTTATGCCCGTTGCTAGATATTTCTGGGGTAGAACAATAGATAACTTTTTGAGCTGATTTTTTAAAGCTTGACGACTTAATTGATGCCCACTCATCTCAAGGCCGAGGACTTTCCATGAGTTTGTATGCTGAGCTGCACCGCCACCTAGGCGGTTCTGTTGTTCCCAGAATTTTGTGGCGTTATTTTCAACGCAATCGCTCCGATGTGGCCGATCGCTTTGCCGGTTACCCCGCCTTTGAAGATTTCTACACCCGCCCGCGCAATACCTTGGCGGAGTATTTAGAGCTGCACACCCTGGTAGAAAGCGTGCAGACTCAAGAAGCCTTGCCCTATTTCGTGTCGCGCCTGATTCGCGGGGCTTACATCTTTGAGAATCTTGCATACCTAGAGCTGCGCTATACGCCTTACTTAAGAACGCCAGAACATCTCGCGCAAGGTGATCGCATCGACAAAATGACCCAGATCGTTGAGGTGGTAGGGCGCGCCAGCCAGCAAACCGAATATCCGGTGGTGACGCGGCAGATTCTTTGTATGCACTCGCGATTGCCCTACGAGGTGAATCGGGCCATCGTTGATTTGGCGGCTCAATATCCTGAGTTTGTCTGTGCCATTGATTTGGCGGGTGGCGATGCCCAGTATGGCGAACGGCTAGACGAGTTTGTCGGGTTGTATGCCTACGCTAGACAGCTCGGCGTTAGCACGACCGGGCACGTGTTTGAAACTCGGGATGGTTGCTACCCCGAGCTGTTGCCCTACCTGATGCGGATTGGTCACGGCATTCAGATTCCGCTGCAGCGCCCTGATTTGCTAAAGTCTGTTGCTGACCGGGGACAGTGCTTGGAAGTCTGTCCGACCACTTATTTGCAAACGGGCACGCTAGATGAGATTCGTGACCTGAAGCCGGTGTTCGATCGCTGCTTTGATGCCGGGGTCGATATTGCCATCTGCACCGATAATGCGGGCCTGCACAACGTCCGTTTGCCCTTTGAATACGAAAATTTGCTGACTCAGGATGTGATTGGATTTGAAGGATTACAGGCTTGCCAAGCTGCGGCGTTTCGCCATGCCTTTGCTTGGCCCCACGAGCGGCCGCCGGGTTCGGTGATCAACGACATGCTCCGTGAGCAGCTAGATAGCTTAATGGTTGATGATGCCGCCGAGCCAACCGCCTCAATATAGATGGCCACGAGGGATGAGAATCAGTGAGATGACCCACTGACCGACCTTTTTGCCAAACATCAGGGGCTGACTTGTCACTTAAAAAAAACTAACTTTGTAGCTGCAGTCGCAAGAGCGACGACTAACCTGTGTCACTGGTTGCACAATCCTAGATAATAAGAGGGTTTTGTAGCGACTTCTCGCGTTTAGCCAGCACCTAGCGAAACCATGCGTACCCATTACTGCGGCCACCCCAGAGCCATCGATATCGGAGAGACGGTCACCCTATTTGGTTGGGTTGATCGCCGTCGCGACCACGGGGGCGTGATTTTTGTGGATTTGCGCGATCGCACCGGCGTGGTGCAAATTGTCAGCGATCCTGAGCGGACGCCGGAGTCGTTTGGCACGGCCAATGACCTGCGCAATGAATACGTCGTGCGCATTCGCGGCACTGTCAGCCAGCGGCCCGCTGCGTCGCTCAACGAGAAGCTGCCGACTGGCCAGGTGGAAATTTACGCCGACGAAATTGAATTGCTCAATGCCGTTCGCAAACAGCTGCCGTTTCAGGTGTCGACGGCAGAGTCCGAGTCGGTACGAGAAGAACTGCGGCTCCGCTATCGCTATTTAGACCTGCGCCGCGATCGCATGGCCCAAAATTTGCAGACTCGCCACGCCGTCATCAAGGCGATTCGCCGCTTTCTGGAAGATGCCGAAAGCTTTATGGAAGTGGAAACGCCGATTTTGACCCGCTCCACGCCAGAAGGGGCACGCGATTTCATTTTGCCCTCCCGGGTTAACCCAGGGGAATGGTTTGCGCTGCCCCAGTCACCACAGCTGTTCAAACAGTTGCTCATGGTGTCCGGCGTCGATCGCTACTATCAAATCGCCCGCTGTTTTCGGGATGAAGATCTGCGGGCCGATCGCCAACCAGAGTTTACTCAACTCGATATGGAGATGAGTTTTCTCAGTCAAGAAGAAATTCTCGATTTGAACGAGCGCTTGGTCTGTCACGTCTTCAAAACGGTGAAAGGAATCGAGGTCTCGCGGCCCTTTGCCCGCCTCACCTATGCCGAAGCGATGGATCGCTATGGCAGCGATAAACCCGACACGCGCTATGGCTTAGAGCTGGTTGAGGTGTCTGACCTGGTGGCCGACTCGGGCTTCAAGGTATTTTCTGGCGCGGTGAAATCAGGGGGCATGGTGAAGGTGTTGCCGATTCCCGATGGCAACGACGTCATCTCAAACGTGCGCATCAAGCCGGGCGGCGACCTGTTTAAGGTGGCCGCCGCCGCCGGGGCTAAGGGCTTAGCCTATATCCGCGTGCGGGAGAACGGCGGCATCGATACGATTGGGGCAATCAAGGACAACTTAACGCCAGCTCAGACGGAAGAGCTGCTACAGCGCACCGGTGCCCAGCCCGGTACGCTACTGCTGTTTGGCGCTGGCCCGAGTGACGTGGTCAATGCCACGCTGGATCGAGTGCGGCAGGCGATCGCCAAAGAAATGAATCTGATCCCTGACGATGCGCTCAACCTGTTGTGGGTAACTGACTTCCCCATGTTTGAGTGGAACGCGGATGAACAGCGACTCGAAGCGCTGCATCACCCCTTCACGGCTCCTCGACCGGAAGAAGCACATGATCTTAAAACCGCTCGCGCTCAGGCCTATGACTTAGTGCTCAACGGTTATGAGATTGGCGGCGGCAGCTTGCGCATCTACCAGCCTGAGGTGCAGCGACAGGTATTTGACACTATTGGTCTGTCAGAGGCCGAAGCGCAGGACAAGTTCGGCTTTTTGCTGGAAGCCTTTGAATATGGCACGCCCCCCCACGGCGGCATTGCCTACGGGCTTGATCGCTGGGTCATGCTGATGGCTGGTGAAGAGTCGATTCGTGATGCGATCGCCTTTCCCAAAACTCAACAAGCGCGCTGCTTGCTGACGTCGGCACCCGCCAGTGTGGACAAAAAACAGTTAAAAGAACTTCATGTTGCGTCGACCTATCAGCCTAAGCCTCAAGACGAAGCTCAATAGGTTGTGACTGTTGGGGTGTAGAGAACCATGACAGCAGCTAGAGCAAGGACAGCTCGGGAGCATGTTTTCATAACTTCATGCAAATCCATGCAGATTACTACAAATACATAAAGGTGAGACCAGAAACTTTCGTCATCACGATAGGATTTACCAATCAACAACCGAGATGAAATTTATAGGGTCTTTATGCTGATTGTGCTGCTGGTTTTTGGTCTGAGTTTAGTCCCAGCGCTGATTTCTGCCTGGATTAGTCTGCGTGCTCGCGATCGCGTCCAGGCAGATTTTGGCCGGGCAATGGCGGTGGCTGCTCAGCGTGGATTTAAGGCGGCCATTCAACGCGATCGCGACCTCAACTACGTCGAAGGTCTGGGGTATGTCATTGGCGACTTTACCTGCCAGATGAATGCGCGATCGCCCTACCTCCGCTGTGCGATGAATCCCACTGGTCCCTGTCACGGCTGTCAATATTTTGAGGCTCCTGTCTTCCGCGAAGTCGTGATGCGGGTGCCCGAAACTGCTACCGCCTGCACCATTCCGCCGATGCCAAAAACCTGTCCGCTACCCGTCTTTTCGACCGTTTCTTAAAAGAGGGTAGTTGAGCCTGAATGGCAAGGCCCCAAACAGTCCTCAAAATTCTCATTAAAGTCTTGATTAGGGTAGTGCAATAAAGCCTAAAAAAGACGCGATTTTATGAATCGGCATGAGCCAGTCATACCGCCTAAATCAAGCCAAATACTTAAGCTGGACGAGAGGTTGGTTGTCTCTGGATGGAACGCGACGGCGAACAGCGGGGTCAATCTTTCAAGTTTTGCCAACCTAGTCTCTAGGTTGGCGTCTTTTTGATTTAACGCTTGTATGGATACTGCAAACATTGTGCTGGCTCTTTGTTTGGGCCTAGGCTTGAGTGCGGCCTGCGGATTTCGGGTCTTTGTTCCCCCCTTTGCTATGAGCTTGGCAACGATGCAGGGTGCGGTGACCCCAGCCGCTGATTGGCAGTGGTTGGGCAATCCCATTACCGTTATCACGCTGGGGATAGCAACACTGCTCGAAGTGGCCGCCTACTTTACCCCTTGGGTGAGTAATGCCCTGGATAGTGTCGAGTTAATTGCTGCTCCCATTGCGGGCATGGCGATGACCGCCTTGAGCCTGTCAATGGTAGGGGATATCAACCCGGTGATGTTGTGGACCACAGCAGCGATCGCGGGCGGCGGCACGGCTGAACTGGTCGAAGGGGCAACTGCCTTAACTCGATTAGCTACAGCTGGCACCACGGCTGGTCTGGCTAGCCCCGTGCTTGGATTCATGGAATTGCTGTCGGCGGCGGTGTTGTCGATCTTGGCAATTCTTGCGCCCGTTTTAGCTTTGAGCCTCGTCATCGGTCTGGCGCTGTACTGTTGGCTGCGCCTACGGCGCTTTCGTGAGCGGCGGCGACGGGCTCAAGAGTCTCTGTCTGAATGATGCTTTTACTGTAACCAAGCAACCCAGGACTGATGTCGTTCAGTCTGGCTGTGGCCCCTTGATCCCTCCAGTTTGGGGCAAGCCAAATTCAAAGCCTCCCAGCTTTGAGGACTGAAAGCCAGTCGGGCATATTAGAGGGGGCAATACGTCAGACCTTAATGAGTAAACCAGCCCCGAGTATGCTTGAACCTTAAACCTGATGCCTAGTTTCAACTCGTTTGTACTGAACGCCCTGGAATACCGCTGTAGGTGTTGAGATGTTCATATTCTTATCGAAACTGCTGCCACTCCTGATTTATCCCGTGGGGCTGGCAACGCTTTTGCTGGTGTTGACCCTGTGGTGGATTTGGCGAAAGCGGCGGGGTCGCGCCTTGGTCAGTACCGCGATCGCCCTGGGGATTTTGCTGATCAGCGGTAATACCTGGGTCGCAGGGAGCTTGGTGCAATCTTTGGAATGGCGCAATCTGCCCCCAGAGCCAGTACCGTTAGCTGAGGCGATTGTCGTGTTGGGCGGGAGTACTCGGGCGGCGATTGAGCCGCGCCCCTGGGTCGATGTCAAAGAAGCGGGTGATCGCGTGCTACATGGCGCGCAGCTCTACAAAGCGGGCAAAGCTCCCAGGGTGATTTTGAGCGGTGGTCGCATTAACTGGAAAAAAGGCGGCGCTTCTGAAGCGGAGGATATGGCCCAAATCGCCATGGCTATGGGGGTACCAGAGTCTGACATTTGGCTGGATTCGACCTCTCTCAATACCTATCAAAATGCCGTCAATGTGAAGGAGATTTTAGAGCAAGCAGGACTGAATCAAATTTTGCTAGTCACATCGGCGATTCACATGCCGCGATCACTCGCGATCTTCCAAAAGCAGGGCATTAACGCGATCGCTGCGCCCACTGATTTTTTAGTGGTGCAAGGCTTTTTTAGTCAAAAGCGCGGTACTCCCCAGGCGTTTGTGCTCAATTCGCTGCCTGATGCTAAAAATCTAGAGGACACCAGTCGGGCCATTAAGGAATACATTGGCTTCGCTATTTATCGTTTGCGCGGCTGGCTGTGAGCCTTGACGTGGATCGGTCGTGGCCAAATTTTGACGGCCAATTCCTAACCATTTAAGGGGTAATTAATGTGATCCCCCGCCATGGGATCAGGCATTCACCCACAGCTGACTCAACCTAAAATCAAGTTAAAAAAGGGCGAATCTGGTCAGCCATTTCAGCACTGGCACTATCCTGAGTGACTAATTCCACCGCTGCTGCGTGAGCGGCCCCTAAGCCTAAATCCGCCGCTCGGCGAATCTGGGTCTGGCTCCAGATCGAGCCGTCTGATACCGCTTGGGTGGTACCTAGTCGGCGCAAGATGGCAATGCCAACCGCATCAATAGCGACGCGATCAGTACTGGCTAGCATGACGCCCGCGTTGACTTTTTCGCCTTCGGCGGGGCCACCGGAGACAAATGCATCCACCCCGTCAATGACAATCAGTGAAGGCCGATAGGCCTGATTGACTTCAGCGATCATCAGCCGCTGATTAGCCGAACTGTGCAGTTCTCGCATGTAGTCGTGGCCATCACCGGGTACACGGCGGGCCACCATCCCAATCGTATTTTTGAGTGACAGGGTAAAGTGACCGCCAAAGCGATGGGTTTTTAAGCAGCAGACGTTCACAATGGCGTCAGCGTCTAAAACTGGCCGAGCGATCGCGAATCCCTGAGCCCAATTTGTCCCCTCTCCCGAAAAATACTGCCAGCCCTCGCGCCCCAACTCGTCAAATACTAGAGGGGTAAAACCATAGCGGTCGGCCAAGGCAAACACCTGCATTTGCCGCATGGCTGAACGGGTATCGGCCATGCCAGAGCGATCGCCGACAATAATTTGGCTAGCCCCCGCGTCCCGTGTGGTTTGCACTAGCGTTTCTAGAACGACCGGGGCGGTGGCCGCCGGGGCAGGATCGCCGGTGTTGTAATTAGGTTTGATAAAAACGCGCTTGCCGCTAAAGCTCGGGGGTTGCAACAGGGCGATCGCCTGACGCACCCCCGCTGCCCGATCATTAGTTTTGATCAGCGCGACTCGATGAGGGCTGAGGTTGGCCGCCGCTAGCGGCGTGGCTTGAGGCAAAGTGCCAAAGGAAGTTTGCGAAGGAATCGTAGCTGTGGCTGAAGCGTCTTGCCACCATCCTCGAGTTAGCGGGGCCACCAGGGCAGCCCCACCGGCCAGCCCCAGCAACTGCAGTAAGTTACGGCGGGAAGGCTTGAGCGGCGACGGGTCAGACATCACTAAAGACTCTTAGACAGTTCAGCGGGGCGTAACCGTTCATTTAATTATGCCAACGGCGACCTCGTTTTGAGGCGATCGCGCAAGTCGCAGTTTGATGCGTTCACCCAGATGGTTTGACCCACCATCCGTTCAGCTT
Source organism: Cyanobacteria bacterium J06626_4 (assembly GCA_038523235.1). Lineage (GTDB taxonomy): Bacteria > Cyanobacteriota > Cyanobacteriia > Phormidesmidales > Phormidesmidaceae > Halomicronema. The sequence goes on along the minus strand of JBCBJQ010000074.1, from coordinate 13,593 downwards.
TCTCATGCCGTAGAGCTTGCCCGTCCCGCATGGGCTGTCACAGCCACCGCGATTCCAGCTCGGCTGGCTAAAGCGTTAAATTTAAAGCAGATGAATCGGGCCCTTGAAGGTGCAAACGTCTCACATGACTCTGACCGAGCAATATCTCGACTTGGTCAATCACCAGTTACCGCAAGCCGCTCAGCAGCAGCGATATCCAGTGCGCTTCAATCATTGTTTCGCCAGAATTATCTTGGACAATGTTTGCGGCTGTGAATGGTATCGAGCGATTAAAAGACCGGCTTATAAGAACATGACTTCAGCGCAACTCACCGCCGCGATCGCCCTTGGTCATACTTTTCTCGCTCAGCCCTCGGCTTGCTTTGCCGCGAATCAAAAGAGTCTAATGTATCGCCGTAAAACTAACCGTGATAGTTAAGTCAGCTAGGCTCTCAGCCCCACCCGATGGCAACCGTTCCTAACCACCTATTCTGGACTGGCGGGTGCCAACCGCTTGCGCAAAGAGTCGGCCCGTCGCTTGGCAGTCTTGTTGCTGGGCTCATACTCTAGCGCTTTTTCGTAAGATTCTAGAGATTGAGCAATCAGCTGCTTGCGCTCATAGCTGTGGCCCAAGTTGTTGAGTGCCGTGACATAGCCAGGTGCGATATCCAACGCTTCTTTATATTGCCGGATGGCGACGTCATATTGCTCTTGCGCAAAATACGAAAATCCCAGCGCATTGTAGATCATGGCGGCTTTTTCGGATTCTTCTTTATCTAACAGTTTGAGCGCTTGTTTGAGATGAATGATGGCCTGGGAGTAGAGTTTCTTATCGAGCATCAGACTACCCAATTCATAGTGCTCTTGGGCTGTGCCTTTCTCTTTGGTTAATTTGGCTTGCAAGCGGCTGAGGGTGCCTTCGACCCGTCGGGTTTTGTAAACCTGACGAAAAACCAGGACGGCTGCCACACCGAGCAAAACCAGCAGAGTGACTAAATAGGTCAACAGCAGATTGGTATCTTCCATATCACCGAGATCAAAAATCCAACTCGAAAATAGTGTTCTATCTTCACTATCTTGACACGCTTAACCCCTTCATTATCAAAGCCCTGAGGTTTGTGAAGCTATGTAGATCAAGGGGCGATCTGATGAACGGCTGAGGGGGAGAAAACTGGCCTACAGACTTTCATCGATTGAACAACGTTCTGCAGCTGGCTTGACTTACGGTAAGCCCCAATAGGTCGCTTGCGTTTCTAACCAGCCGGTTTCGTGCCACTGATTAATCGTCTCATTAACAAAGGTGCGGAGGGTGAGATGCTGATTCCCCTTAGGCAGCACGACGGCCAAGGGCTCGGCGGTCAGCACCGTGGGTAGCAGCTGGTAGTCGGGATACTCTTGTACCCAGCCGCTGAGCACCGTGACATCGGCGGCGAACGCGCTGACGTCACCGTTCTCAATGGTGGTGTAAGCAGCTTCGTAGGAAGGGACCCCCACGAGAGTGGCCGCTGGTAGGAGATAGTTGACATGGGCGACGGCTTCGGACCCTTCGATCAGGGCGATCGCCTGCTGTGCTAGATCAGTGATGCCCTGAACTTGGGGATCGCGAGTGACGAAAGCCGTCCCGTCAAGGTAATAGGGGGTGCTAAAGCTGACAACCCGTTCTCGCATCGGTGTGATCGACAGGTTAGCAATGGCGATATCGACGTCATCGTTCAGCACGGCTGGAATGCGATCTGGGTTCGCGACGGGACGCAACTCGACTGCTGTGGCATCACCGAATAGCGCTTCTGCGAGTTGACGAGCAATATCAATTTCAAACCCGACGAGGTTACCCGCGTCGTCGGTATAGCCGAGAGGCCGCCAGTCGTCTTTGACGGCGATAATTAAATAGCCCCGCGCCTGAATCGTTTCCAAATCTGCAGAAAAAACAACTGGGGGTGCAGCCAAATGCACCCCCAGCAATATGCCGAAACTTAAAAGCGAAAAACGCATTTCGTTCGCTAACTGACCTACCCCAAAAGTTTATGCCTTGCTGGCAATTTCAACTACTTTGTTAAAACCTTCAGGGTCTAAGACCGCCATTTGGGCCAACATTTTGCGGTTGATTTCAACGTTGGACTTTTTGAGCTGCCCAATCAGGCGACTGTAGCTCATGCCCTGCAGTCGCGCTGCCGCGTTGATGCGAGTAATCCACAGACGACGAAAATCACGCTTACGGCGACGGCGATCGCGATAGGCATATCGCAGTGCCTTCATCACCTGCTGATTTGCTGTGCGAAAGAGTTTGGAGTGGGATCCTCGGAACCCTTTCGCCAGCTTCAAAACCTTCTTGCGGCGTTTGCGGGCGACATTACCGCGCTTTACCCGTGCCATTGTTTCTAACCCTTCTGTTTACAAGTACTGTCTATTGCTGAAATCTGTGTGCGAAGACCGGAGTGAACGTCAGATGCAGTGACGATGTTCTTGCCTTTCTACCCCAGCGGCTTAGGAGTAGGGCATCATCAATTCAACGTTCTGCGCATCGGCATCAACGACGACGGCTTTCTGCCCTAACCGGACTTTGCGCTTGGTTTTTTTCTTGTCTAGCAGGTGATTCCGAAAAGCTTTACGGCGCACAAACTTGCCAGTGCCCGTACGCTTGAAACGCTTGGCAGCTGACCGGCGGGTTTTGAGCTTTGGCATAACGACGTTTTCCTTTTTCGACACAGTCTTTTATATTACACCGGCCATCCTGACTAGACAAGTCCTCTTTACTCTGGGAGTTGTGTCCTGCTACCGCTGGAGGCTAGGGCATAGCGATCGCTTGGCAACCCTTTGACATCGGTGGATAAACAAAATAGGTCGCCTGCCGCGACGCTTTTACCTAGCTCGGCTTGACTCAACCCCGCCGAGGCGGTGGTGATAAACAGGTCGGTGAGGTTGGGCCCGCCAAAGGTGCAAGACGTCACGAGGGGGACGGGCAATGGCACCCGCATCATCTCTTGGCCCTGGGGGTCAAACCGAATGACGCACCAACCGTTCCACATGGCGCTCCAGAGGCACCCTTCGGCATCAATGGTGAGTCCATCAGGATAAAACGACTCATGGGTCAAATCGACGTGAGTACAGCGGTTACTGACTTGTCCGCTGGCGACGTCAAAGGTGTAAGCATCGATGACTTGGCGAGGCGAGTCGGTCAGGTAAAACGTGGTTTGATCGGGGCTCCAGCCCAATCCATTAGAGATTGAGAGCCCCGTTTCCATGACGTGAAGTGAACCGTCGAGATCATAGCGGTACAGATTAGCGGCGGGCTGATCGTGATTATTCATCGTGCCGACCCAGAGTCGTCCTTGACGATCGCACCGCACATCATTCAGCCGATTATCTGGCTGATCGGCTTCAATCGAGATGAGGGGAGTTGTTTGTGCGGTGGCTAAATCTAGTGTGCTGAGGCCGTTCTCTTGGGCCAGTACCAGGTGTTGACCATCGACAATAAACAGACCGCTCACCAGGGCCGCAACCTCAATAACGTCATCTTGGCCGGTCGCGGGATCAAAGGTGTGGACTCGACGGTTGTAGATATCGACCCAGTGGAGCACCTGACGGTGATCGTCCCAGACTGGTCCCTCACCTAACCGGGCACGAACGGCTAACACATTTTCAGGCAGGGGCGAAGCAGGCATGGTTTGGCGACTCGTAAGCTCAAGCTGACCAGGGTTCGCGGAAATCAGCGTAAAGCGTCAATCCCCCATCAATGTAAAGGGTTTGTCCCGTAATGTAGGTCGCCTCTTCGGAAACCAAGAAAGCGGTAGCGGCCGCCATCTCTTCTGATGTTCCAGGGCGGCCCATCGGAATATGTTTGTTGACCTCTGCTTTTTTTTCGGGATCTTCGACCCAGTCTTGGTTGATCGGGGTGATCGTTGCGCCAGGTGCGATCGCGTTGACGCGAATACCGGATCGAGCATATTCCAGCGCTAGGGTGCGAGTCAGGTTGCCCATGCCGCCCTTACTGATGGAGTAGCTGATGTATTGGGGCCGAGGGATCACCTCATGAACGCTAGAGACGTTGATGATGACGCCGGGTTTTTCTTGCTTGAGAAACTGTTGAATGGCCTCTCGGGCACACAGATAGGAGCCGCGTAGATTGACGTCGATCACCTTATCGAAGGCGTCGGTTTCGACTTCGTGGGAGGGCGTCTCGATCTGAATGCCCGCATTGTTGATCAGAATATCGAGGTCACCCCAGGCCTCGTTGACCTTTGCCATCATGGCTAAGATCGCCTCGACTTTGGAAACATCCGCCTGCACGATCAGGGTCTGAATCTCATAACCAGCGGCCTTGGCTTGATTGTGCGCTTCGGTTTCAGTCGTCTGAGCCCCCTCTAAATCGCTGCGATAGTTGATGGCGACATGGCAGCCCTCTTGGGCAAGACGAATCGCGATCGATTGACCAATGCCCGAGCTTGCACCCGTCACAATTGCGGTTTTACCCTTGAGTCCTTTCATAGTTGCTGTATTTGTCTGTGTGCAGGGGATCATCAAATGCCTCGACTAGAGTCGCCTGCATCTAGTGCTCAGACATCTCCTAGAAGTAAGAGATTCAGAGTTTTGGTCTGCCAAGATGCTCCGTTATCTGCCGACGCGTATAACCAACTCTGTCTTACTAGGGTAAGGATTGCAGCCCTTGTATTAATCCCTGACAGACCCGCGTCATCATGGCAAGGTCGAGCGTGTCGAGGCGATCGCTCGCTTGGTGATAGTGTGGGTTGCGCAAAAAGGCGGTGTCGGTCACCATCAGGGCGCGATAGCCCGCATCCCAAAAGGCGGCGTGGTCGCTGCGTCGGGTCGCGGGGACCGCCTGGCCGCGATTGGGCACAGGCAGCCATTCACAAGGCGCACCGGCGCGCTTAAAGTGCTGGCCGAGGCGACGCATCACCGAGAGGGTGCTCAAGTTCCCGATTAAGGCGATGAAATCTCCCCGATGGGGATACAGCCGCGTCAATAGCGGTGAGGGATACTGCTGGCTCTGCGGGGTGGCATCGTAATATCCCAGCATTTCGAGCGAAAGCATCAGGTGCACGGGCTGCTGGGTCGCTTTCAGCTTTTCCACATAGGCTTGACTTCCCAGAAGGCCATATTCTTCGAGATCAAAAGCAATGAGCCAGAGCGGCCGGGCCGCTGGCAACTGAGCAAAGAAGCGAGCCAGTTCCAGCAAAACGCTAACCCCACTAGCATTGTCATCGGCGCCGGGGGTACCGGGCACGGTGTCGTAGTGGGCGCCCACAATCAGCGGCGACTTCGCACTCGCCCCGGTCGCAGCCGGTAGGGGCAAGATCCAGTTGGTGTGGCATCGACCTCTGACTTGGAAGTCATGGGCGGCGGGAACACCCCACTGAGCTAGAGTGCTCTGAATGTATTGCTGGGCTAAACGATGTCTCCCGGCAGCCAGGTAGGGATCGCGATCGCCCACCAGCTGATGCAGATGATTTTGTAGGCGAGCTTGCAGTGCCTCCCCTTGAAAATCTGGCGGTAGATCGGGCTGTAAATTTTTGCGCATTATTTCACTGATTTTCCGGTTTTAGACAAATTGTTCTGCTGATTTACCAATTCTTTAATATTCCTGCAAAGCTTTGTGTAGACTTACTTGCAGCCATTAGTACATGCCCCCTACCGATCCCCAAATCGGAAACAGGTGTCTATACTGATTTGTCTGACCGTTTTGTATCCAGCAACACGGGGCATCTAATTTGTTCTCGAAGTTCTTTTTGATGGGGTTCTCGACTACCACACTGCTATGGAAATTTTGGGAATTATCTGGGCGGCATCGATTATTCACCCAGCGACATCAGCAGCGACAGCAGCAGACGACATTGCTGAGCATCAGCTGCAGCAGCAAGACTCAATTTCGCTAGAGTCCACTGCTGCTTGGTTCAACTCGCTATCGGATGCCTATGGTTGGCGGCTGCCTGGCTTAGATGCCTATGGGGCTTACGGTAGCTATGCGACCTTAACCCGTTTGCTGGTGCCTAACTTCAATACTCTGACGGTGGCCAGTGACAGTTTCGATGCTCAAGCGGCCCTGAGCCCAGCTGATGCAGACGACTTTACCGCCTTAGTACCGGCTATTGGGTTGGGCGTGAGTAGTTTTGAAGCGCCGGTAGAGACCTCACCAGAAACGGTCGAAATCACATTTGATGAGGTGGCAGTGCAGGCCGATTGGCATGGCTGGAATGCGGTGGCTGCAGTGCGGTTAGAAACGACAGAACTCATTCCCACGCAGCCGCAGACCTTGAGCGCTGATGATTTCTGTTTGCCGGCGGCGGCCCCTTATCAAGCCAGTAATCTGGCTGTGACCACAGCATCAGCCTCTAAAACGCAAGTATGGGTACATAACCATTTCGTGGGGGATGTGGTTGGCCAAGTTGCGGCTCAAAAAATGGCGGCCAAGCTCAGAACTCTCATCAAAGAAGACAAACTAGAGCCCGCGCAGCTAAACCCGCTGATCGGGACAAACTTTGTGGGCGTTAGCCATCAAAATGAACTCCTGTTTGTCGTCGATGAAACGCTGCGATCGCACCCCGAAATTCCGGCGACAGCAACGGCGGTGCAATGGGTTAATAACCTACGGCAGGCCTTTGACGAAGCGCCTCTAGGCCTCGCAACGATTCAAATGACCGCTACCGGACTTGCAGAAACCGCTGAATCTTTTTATGGCACGGCCTCTTGGTATGGGCCGGGCTTTCACGGTCGTCAAACCGCTAATGGCGAAATTTTTGATGAGAACGCGCTGACCGCGGCTCACAAAACGCTGCCGTTTAACACTCATCTCAAGGTCACCAATCGGTTGAATGGCAAATCAGTGGTGGTGCGGATTAATGATCGAGGGCCTTACATTGGGCAGAGATCGCTCGATTTGTCGAAAGCGGCTGCCCACTGCTTAGGGAGCACGAGTAGCGGCGTGGTGCCCTATGAGGCCGTGATCCTCACCCAAGAGCAAAAGCCTGAGCTTGACGAGCTCACCACGGCACGATTGTCGGCAGAGACTTCAGGGTCAACGGACTAGTACTCCACGGCAGCAGTAAGACGACTATTCCAGTTCTCTGGCCCCTTGCCCCCAAGGCTCCCTAGCCCTCGGAAATGGTTGGTGAAATCACGCCGCAGTCTACTAGTCGCTTGCGGTGTTAACGGCGATATCCCGAGTCTAGTGTTCATGACGTTCTAGAACTGGGGAGCCGCATTACTCTGGCTGCAAGCTGCGAATGGCGGTTAACATTCCCTGCGATTTGTTGAGGGTCTCTTGATATTCTGACTCGGGATTAGAGTCGGCGACCAAGCCCGCCCCCGCCTGCACGCTGACGCGATGTTGGTCTGGGCCCTCAGGCTGCACAATCATGGTGCGAATTGTAATCGCTGTGTTGAGCTGCCCCTCAAAGTCGTAGTAGCCATACACGCCCGAGTAGGGGCCGCGATGATCGGGTTCGAGTTCATTAATCAGCTGCATTGCGCGAATTTTGGGGGCACCGCTGACCGTCCCCGCAGGGAAGCTGGCCTTCAGCAAATCCCAAGCGGTTTTGTCGGGTGCCAGCTGACCGACCACATTGCTGACGATGTGCATCACGTGGGAGTAGCGCTCGACCACCATTAGCTCATCGACCAAAACGCTGCCGCTGTCACACACTCGACCCAAATCGTTGCGGCCGAGATCCACGAGCATGACGTGCTCGGCGATTTCCTTCGGGTCGGCCAGCAGTTCGGCGGCCAAGGCGGCATCTTCGGCGGGGGTTTTGCCTCGTGGTCGGGTGCCCGCAATCGGTCGAACGGTGGCGATTTTGCGGGTATCGTCCTGGGGAGCATTGTCCGCTTTGACCATTACCTCGGGGCTTGACCCGATGAGCTGCCAATCTTTGAAGTGAAAATAGGCCATGTACGGGGAGGGGTTGACCAGACGCAGCGATCGGTACAGGTCGAAGGGATGACCTTGGTACGTCGTGGATAGCCGTTGCGAAATGACGACCTGAAAGATATCACCAGCGCGAATGTAGTCTTTAGCGCGATTAACGGCGGCGCAAAATTCTGCCTGCGTGCGATTGCTGACGTAGTCAAGTGGCGGGGCGGCCTGGCCAGTGCTGGGGGACTGCCAACGAGTCAGCGGACTTAAACCCTGTAGGGGGGCGAGCAGTTTTTGCACGAGTGTGTGAATGCGATCGCACGCCTCCTGATAGGCCGCTTGCAGGTCGCAACCCGGCTCGCGGAGATCGGCGTAGGCGACGATCCACATTTTGCGCTTGACCTGGTCGAAAATTAGCAGACTGTCTACTTGCATCCACAACCCATCGGGGAGCGGCGTATCGGCGGGGCGATCGTACACCGGCACAGTGGGCTCAATCCACTGAATCAGTTCATACCCCCAAAAGCCAAACAGGCCACCAATGCCGGGGGGCAGTTCCGGCAGCTTGACTGGCTGATAGGGAGCCAGACAGGCGGGTAAGACCGCAAAGGGATCGCCACGGTAGGTTTTAACTGTGCCATCGCGAAAAGTTTGAGTGGTGGTGTCCCCGCGCGTTTCTAACACCCACAGAGGATCACCTCCCAAAAAGCTGTAGCGGCCTAAGGTTTCCCCCCCCTCGACCGACTCCAGCAAAAAACTATAGGGGGCCTGACTGCAGACCTTATGCCAAGCCGAAACTGGGGTATCCAAATCAGCTGCAAGTTCTTGATAAACCGGAATGAAGTTGCCGTGGGAGGCAAGATCTTGAAACTGCTTGAGCGTAGGAAAAACCATCAGATTCGTACAAATCAGTGAATGACTGCGGCGGTTTGCCAATCCTTGAAGAACTGACTAACCGATAGTTGGATACGGCGAGAGGTTTAATTGTAGGGCACTACAAAAACAGGGATGTAGCCATGCCACACCCCTGCTCAAGTCTATGAAGTTGTCCGTGCCATAAAACTGGCAACCCTAGACTTCGTAAGGCTCTTTACCACTGAACTTAATCGTCGCTGGATCAGGATTTTTCCCAATGTTGCGATCTTTCTTGCCAATGGTTTCGCGACCTTCGTTAACCTTCTCAGGAAACACACCATCGGCAGGATGCAAGTATTGCATTTCGCCACTGGGATAAATCCGATAGATTTTATAGTCTTGAATTTTGGGCTTGAACTTAGTCCGCAATTGAGCACCCAATGCCAGGCATTGCTCTTTGCGTGCTAAATACAACAGATTTTCGCCTTCATTCATGATGGCGGCACCACCCGTGGGCATTTCGAAGACTTGCTCTGTAGAGCTTGTCCAGGTGATTGCATATTTTTCTTCGACCGCTGCTGCGGTCAGCAAGCCGCCAGTACTACCGCCAAATTTTGGGGTTTGTCCAGTCAGAGTCTCTGCCATAAAACGCTATCTCTCAACCGTTTTGACGGCATCCTATCACCGGGTAAGGACGCGTATATCGACTTATTGAGGAAAAGTAACAGTTCTTCAGAGTTGCCTCTCGCCAAAATCGAGGGCTTCATTCCAAAATGTAGGGATTACGGCGCTCTAATTCGCTCAGGGTGTCGGCGTCGGTCAGTGTCTCGGTCTCTTGCTGAATGTGCAAAGTCGCTCGCCCTTCGGCAATCGGCAAGGTGAAATGGAATTGACTCCCGTGATCTTTGCCCTCGGAGGTGGCCCAGATGCGGCCCCCGAGTCCTTCGATGATTTGACGACACATGGCTAAGCCCAGACCGGTGCCGCCGGTGGTGCGTCGTAGGGCTCCTTCTTCTTGATAAAACCGATCAAATACGGCTTCCAGCCGATAAGGCTCAATGCCGCGTCCGGTATCGGCAATCGTGATCTGAATCATGCCTTCACCGGCGGCTTGGGCAGAGACGGTAATCACGCCGTTAGGCTCGGTAAATTTGCAGGCGTTGTCAAGCAGTTTGACGATGACTTCAACGACCCATTCGCCATCGGCGCGCACCATCGGTAAGGCCGGGGGCAGCTGCACTTCGATGGGGCAGCAGGGTGAGCGATCGCTCTTGCGGGCCTGGACGCTGCTGAGAGCCAGATCAAAACACTCAGCGACCATAAGGGCTTCAAAGGTCCACTCGATACGGCCACTTTCGAGACGCGATAGGGTGAGAAAATCTTGCACTAACTTGCGCATGCGTTCGGCATCATCTAAGGCGGTTGTCAGCATCGTCTGGCGCAGCTGGTCGGGCATGTCGGGCTCAGTGGCGAGGCTCTCTAAGCACACTTGAATGGTCGACAGTGGCGTTCTGAGTTCATGCCCGGTAATCGCAATCAGGTTGCTGCGAGTCCGCTCGAGCGCCTCTAGCTGTTGGTTCAGTTCTTGCAGGTGAGCGTAAGCGTCAGCCTGGATAATCGCGACGCTGAGCTGCGCCGCCACGGCTTCGACGAGGGCAAAGTCCTCTTCAGTCCAATTGTGAGGCGGGTCTTGGCAGTGATGCAGCTCAATCATGCCTAAGAGTCGCTGCTGATAGACCAACGGCACTAAGGCCCAAGAGCGCATGTGCCATTCAGCGACGAGATAGTTCAGCGCATCGAGTGCCGTTTGTAGCGGGCGGGGCGGAGCCTGCGTATCGGCAATCACGATCGCTTCGTGTTCTTGGCGAATCTGCTCAAGTAGCGGGTTGTCGGCAATGGGCCAGCCGACATCGACCAGACTGCGGGTGTCGGGTTGGCGATGCTCGTGGCGCAGGGTGACTTCGGCCCGTTGGGTCGGACAGCGATAGATAATGCAGCGATCGACCTGCAGGGCGGGGCCGAGCTGATCGACGGTGATTTGAAAGAGTTCTTCTGGATCGAGCGATCGCCGAATGGCCGCCGTGATGGCGTTGACCAGTCGCTCCCGCTGCTCTTTGACCGCGATCGCCTTATAGGCCTTGAGCAGTTTGTATTGCCCGGCCTGCAAGTAGGTGACCAAGCGCAGGGTGAAGGGATCGGCGCCGCCCCCGATCTGGACGGCGTCGCTGACCGCTGAGAGTAACTGATATCGCTGTTTCGTCGCCTTGATTTTGGGCGCTAGAGCCGGTCGATAGGCAACAATTCGCGTGAGCAACAGGTTGGCGGCTTGATGACAGACCCTTTGGTCCTGCGTCCAAACTCCCTCAAACCGGCGAGTTTGATCAAGCGCTGGCGCACCGGGAATGGGTAATGCTGACACAATCGGCGCAGCGTCACGTTCGCGACAAATGAGGCAGGCACTATATTGCGTGCCAATAACGACTAAATGCCACTCTTGAGTCAGCGCATCGGCTTCATCAAAGGCGATCGTTTCATAGCCTTCACTCCCGAGCTCAAAGCTGGTTCCCGCCGCCGAGAGCACATAAACCTGATCGCTGATGTCAGCAATGCGCTGATAGCGGCTGGCCTCCTGACGATAAAACCGTTCCTGCTGAAAACTGGCAATCACGAGCGGCTTTTCGATGCCCGCCAAGACCTGATCCTCCATCGCATGGGATAGGGCCGTGAGGGATGTTTTGAAAAAAAGTTGCGATCGCAGTTGAGGAATCGCCTCTAATAAGGCTTCTACAACAGAATCCGAATTTCGCATGGATGCAGGGTGCTAATGGGGGGCCAAAGGCAAGCTGGTTAAGTTGTGGGGCAACTGTTGATAAGTTGTGAGATGACTCAAGATTGCCTTGCCGTTAGCAAATGCCATCTATAAACGCGAGGCTTTAAAGTACAAGCAGTTAGGCCAATCATACGCTTCTAGAAATCACCCTGACAGGCAGATCCCTTCAGGGTTAAGGATTTGTTACTAATGTCTCGAGCAGTGAGCAGTCAATCAACAAAAAGTGGCGCTGGAAAACGTTTTCCAGCGCCACTTTTTGTTGAGTTTTAAGCACCTGTTTGACTCGATTCAAGCAAACAGGTGCAAAGCAGAGTTAGGAAACCCCACCCATATCGCTCGTGTCTTTCAAGAAGCCACTGTAAGCTTCCATGCCGTGCTCGCTGATATCGAGCCCCTTCATCTCTTCTTCTGGTGAAACCCGGATACCGAGAGTCGCCTTCAGTACCAACCAGAAGATGGTGGAGGTAATGACCGTAAAGAGACCAATGCTCAGAATCCCTAGAATTTGAGCTCCGAGCTGAGCAAAGCCGCCACCAAAGAACAAGCCGCCCTCAGTCGCAAACAGGCCTACGGCCAAGGTGCCCCAAATACCATTCACCAAGTGCACCGAAATAGCTCCCACCGGGTCGTCGATCTTGATGCTGTCGAAGAAGCCGACGGAAAACACCACGATGACACCGGCAATCAAACCAATGATGACAGCACCCAGGTAGTTGACTCCCGCACAGCCAGCGGTGATCCCCACAAGACCAGCCAAAATACCGTTGATGATCATCGACAAGTCGGGCTTGCCGCTTAACACCCAAGCGGTCAGGGTGGCAGCGACCCCGCCTGCAGCGGCAGCCAGAGTAGTGGTCACCGCAATGAACGGTACCGCCGCATCGGCAGCCAGCTGAGAACCAGGGTTAAAGCCATACCAGCCGATCCACAGAATCAGACAGCCCAACATGGCAATGCCCATGTTGTGGCCAGGGATGGCATTGACACGACCATCTTGATATTTGCCAACGCGGGGGCCGAGGAAAGCGGCGCCCATCAGAGCCGCCCAGCCACCGACGGAGTGCACCACGGTAGAACCGGCAAAGTCAGAGAACCCAGCAGCACCTAACCAGCCGTCACCAGTCCACACCCAGTGGCCGGTGATGGGGTAAGAGATACCCACCAGCAGGATGCTGAAAATCAAGAAGTCGTTGAATTTAATCCGTTCAGCCACGGCACCAGAAACGATCGTTGCGGCGGTAGCCGCAAACGCTGACTGGAACAGGAAGAACGTATCAATCGTCAACGTTCCGCCGTCTAAGCCATAAGCCTCAGGTCCGCCGGTCAAGAACCAACCGCCGCCCCCAATGAAGCCATTGCCCGTAGCGCCAAACATTAACGAAAACCCGATGGCCCAGAACGCCAAAACAGCGAGGCCAAAAACAATCAGGTTTTTAGAGAGAATATTGACAGCGTTTTTCTGACGGCAGAAGCCAGTTTCTAACATGCCAAAACCCGCGTTCATGAAAATCACGAGCACGGCGGCAATGAAAACGAAAATATTGTCGAGCACTGCCTGCACGTCGGCGGCAGCAATCTCATCTTGAGCGTAAGCAGATACTCCCCAAATGGCTAAGATGCCAAGAGCTAAGGGAATACAAGCGACCCATTGCCAGCCATTCCGCTTACCAAAATAAGACTGAACGGCTTCAGAAATCGGCGGCACATTGGAATTCCAGAAAGACGACGATCGCCGCTTTCGAGAACGATTACCTTTTCGAAGAACTAATCTAGACATTTCGACAAACGTCCCTTCAACACAAATCAGACAGCAAACACATCCTCATAGACCCGCTGGGACAATTGTCGCCAGTTAGATCGGCTTGAGGAAGCCCTGAACAATTCTCTCAGAATGGCTTGATGCAATAGAGGTAAAAACCATCCCAAGCACCTAGGTGCTTAAAAGCACGCTTGCACTGTAGACAGCTAGCCGCGCATGCATTGCTGACCAAACTCTTCGAGTAAGAAGATTGCACCAATTCTGGCAACAATCAGTTGTATCAGTAAATACATTTCTACTGCA
>JBCBJQ010000073.1:0-28251 GCA_038523235.1 Cyanobacteria bacterium J06626_4 | reverse complement strand
CTTTCCCCTTTGCTATTCTTTTTTCTGCGCTGCAAGGAGCTTCTCCTGTCAACAATTGATATAAAGTAGCAGCTAATGAGTATACATCTGTATAAGCTCCAATTCTCTGACCTGTTTTATCAAATCTGGAGTAAAGCTCAATTGGCGAATAACCGTCTGTTCGTTCACGTGTCCTTGTTCTACTCAGTTCTGTATTGCTATCTATAGCCAACTCAAAATTTGTGAGGACAGCTTCTACATTTCCTTTTCGGATTCTTAAGTGAATGTTTTCGGGACAAACATCGCAATGTACAAACCCCTCTCTATGCACAGCATCCAGAGCATCTCCAATCTGACGAATGTAATTTAATGCGACCTGCTCCGTAAGGCATCTCTCTGGCCTTTCTGCCAAACTGTTGCCAGCAAAATATTCTATCGGCAAGCAAATAAAGTCGTCCTCTTTGAACGGCATGCCAACTTTCGCAATATGAGGATTCTTGCTGCACTTGGACAACTTAATAGCTTCTTGCCAAAACAAACTCTCCCGACGATCCTTTTCTTCAGAAGCCAAACCAGCCAATATCTGTGGATTTAACACTTTAACTATCCAGCGCTCACCGTCAGATTTTTTAGCTAGATAAGAAGTAGTAAAACGTCCTGAATCGAAAGAGCGTTCTACGATATATTTTCCATTTTGAAATGTTTGAATCAGCATACTTCAACTCAAACTTAGAGAATAGGATTAGGTTAAGATTATCTGAAGATTTTCACGATTTTCTCTGTGAAGAGACACTCCAAAAACGGAATCATCAGAACAGCTACAACTTCTAAGCAACTATTCTAGTAAGCCACTTATCAATAACACTCGCAACCGGTAGAGCAGCAATGTTACCTCATCCGGCATGAGCTGATAAAACCGTTTACCTTCAAACTGCTCAGCAATGAACTGGGCGAGTTGCGGATGGCCCCACCTCAGGCGAAAAAGACACCGACGCAGGGCCTCCTGACTGCGATAGCGCTCCCACTCCTCTAGGGAGGCTGAAGAGGACGGTGGCGGCAGGGAGCGGTAGTGTTCATCGTGACTCACATCTTCTCGCTTCAGGAATTGTGGAAAACTTTTCAGCCTCTCCCCCCGTACCCCCCTCTCAAGAGGATTTTTTTGAGTAGGAGGAAAGGCAACTACACACTTCATAAATCTCTCTTGGGTGTGTAACAGACCGTTTAACAGGGGTTCTGGCGGATCAGGGGGTGAAGATGATTGAACTGATTGAGGGAGTTCAACCGGGAGTAAAACGGCTGGATCGCTCTCTGGCTGGGCTGTTACACCCGCTTCTTCAGAGGCTTGAGTATGGTCGGGGTGCCACAGGATTGAGTGCTTGTAGATGGTCTTGAGGCTACAGCGGGCGGCTTTGGCGAGCTGATGGGCGAGGTCGCGAATTTTGCTGGGCAGGGTACCGAGTTGCTTGAGGGTTTCGATCGCTTGCGCAATGCGATCTCGCGCGTTTTCGGCTCGCTGTTGGTTCACGCTGGGCTGGGGCGGCAGGTCAATGCTCGTATCTCGTATCGGTTCATCGCCCAGGGGCCAGTAGTAGCCTTCGACAGCTTTGCACCAGGCTTTTACTTTGCGCTCGATTTCATGCTGGTGGCGGCAGTATTGCCGGTAGCCAGGGAGCTGAGGGGCAGTTTCTAGGGTGTGGGAGAACAGCGCGTCACCGGACAGCTCCAGGAAAACACGACCATGGCAGGCCACCGTCTTGAGCAGGTGGTTGGTCTGGCCGTGGCCACTCCAGCCTGCTTCGAGTTCAGCTTCTAAGTCGTGTCGCCAGATTTCTACGGTGCTGTTGCTGGGATAGAGCGATCTCTTGGGTTTCTTACGGCGGTTGTCGCGTCCGATTTTGAGGGCATGGCGCAACTCGTCTATGTCTTGGTGGCTGGCGGCTCCGTCCCAGAGCCAGAAGAAGCGATCGAGCTTGTCGCTAATCGGATTCAAATCATCATCCAGCAAGTAGGAGCCGGTGCCGGGTTGCAGGGGGAGCCGATGGCCGTTGTAGTGGATGATCTTTTCGACACCGTAAGGCTTTGGGTTGGGGAAGATCTCCAGGGTACCGTTAGCGATCGCGAAGTCCTGGGTGGTCAAGCATTCTTCGAGAGCAACGGCCAGGTCGAAGGTTTTGACAGGTTCTGACAGCGGCAGATAGAGGTGCAGGCCGTTACTGTGGCTGGAGCGTAGCAGCAGGGTGCGGGTAATGCCGATTGTTTCCAGGGCGGCGCGGAGCTGGGCGATCGCCTCAACGTTGCAGTAAGGACTCCCAGCATCGATGTCGATCAAGCCATAGAGGGTCTGACTTTCAAAGCGGACGCCGATCAGGGTGTCCGGGTCTTGCCAGCGCTGCCACAGGATGCGAGGTCGCATCGGATAGTTCGTGACGGTGCGCCACTGCGGTTTCTCGCTAGGGGCTGACGTCGGGGCCTCGATAAAGTCCCACAGGTTACGACCGAAGATTTCGTGCAGGCGTTGACCGAGGGGGTCAGCGGGAATGGGCTTTGGTGGGTGGAAGTCGGCTACCATGCCGCACCTCCCCGTCTTTGCCTAACCGATTTTATGGTCCAACAGCTCGTGATCTGGTGTATACGTACCAGACTGAATGAATAGATGCTCATCAATTTTGCGTTCCATGTAGGGTGCGCTAGCGAAACGAGGAGCGCTGAAACGTAGGCTCCATAAGCATTACCCGAAGGCAGGCAATGCTTTCGCTAGAAATTGGTCAAAATTGAGCGCAGTAATCTGTTGCGCCGATCGGGGTCGGTGCTATGATGAAAGCGCTTAAATTTTTATGCCTGATGCAGAGCGATGACGATTTCCTTGGCGGGGGATGTCATCGTTTTTGCGTTTCAGGGCTTTTTTTCGTTCACATAGGTCATCACCTCCTTATAGGCGCTGATCGTACAAGCTTTTTCGGATTTGGAGATCGCTTCATTGCCGTCATCCCGCCAACATCTCAGCAGCAGTAACATCCCAGAGAGTTAGCAGATCTGATTGAACTGGCTGCTCTCCTTTGAATTCACCTTTAAGGGAATAGGCTCTGCCATCGAGCACCCACACCGAAACGGACTCATATCCTGCCAGCGGATTCACAACCCAATATTCAGGAACCTTGGCATCGGCATATTCGCCAACGTTGTCCTGCGTGTCTTTCTTGATGGTTCCAGGACTTACAACCTCAATGGTCAGTAGTGGTGGGATGTCTTTGAGAAATAGCGCTTTAGTGAAACCTGACATCGCTTGCCACTGCGCTTTGGTGCAGATCAGCAGATCAGGATCGCGGCTGTTGTCTGGTCGTCCAACTTGAGGAATTTGTACGCCAGGACCAGACTTCACAACTAAATCGGAGGCATGGGCGCGGATGTACGCTTTGAGCAAGTCTGCCAGATTCTCGATGATGTCGATGTGCAGGGGGCTAGGCTCAGTCACCTCAACAATCTCTCCATTAACAAACTCAGTCCGTCGCCCGTCGTAAGGCGTGAGCAGATATTGCTCAAAGGTGAGCTTTTGCTTTGGATTAGCTGTTTGTAAACCAGTCATGGCTTCTGGCCTCACTTGTTGGCGGACGATATCTCGCCTTTTTCCTTGAGAACTTCCATTGCCATCTCAACAGCAATAGCAGCACAAGTAGCAAGGGCTTGCCCTCGCTTATCAGACCATTGCTGCAAGTCACTGGCAACAGTATCAGGCAGCGTCACAGTTACACGTTTGGGCATTATCGCCTCTAGCACTATCAACCGCCTCAATAGTAGATCACAAGCACTTTATAGCATCAATATCGCATAAAAACACTTTTAATATGCTTCAAGCTGCTTTGAATATGCTATAAACCCTTTTAGCACTTTTGAAGTGCTTTTAAGCATATTCGGAGCATCATTATGCAAACATTGAATGACATTGCTTCAAGTTTGGGGGTATCCCTTCAAACCGTTTACAACCGCAAAGCCTATGCCGAGAAACGTTTAGGCCACAAGATTGAAGGCACGCAACACCCAACTGATAAACGCAAAATTGTCTACGACGCTAAGGCGATCGCCCTGATTACCGGACAGCCCATAGAGCCCATGACGGCATCAGAGGCCGTCGCGGTGACGGTCGAGACTGGCAACCACTGCAAGGCGATCGCTCAGCCTGAAATGAATGGCTTGGGCTTCAGCCTGGAACAGTTTCGAGCAAATGATATTGAAGCTTTGATTTTTGAGCATCCTGACGAGGTCGCCGACCAGTTTTTAGCAGTCGCGGATCAGCTGGTAGCAGGCATGGGTGCTGATATCAAAGCCCGTGAGCAGCGCCTCAAAGTAACGCAAACGGCACAGAACAAGGTGGCTGAAAAAGCCCAGGAACTAAAGCTAGAGCAGCGTCTATATCGCGATCGCGCCCGTGACTTAGATGTGGCTCAAACGGAGCAGACGCAATCGCTACAGGAATCTCTGAAATCTCTGAAATCGCTGGGAAAGCCCCCATCCGCCACTACCGATGGTGCTACTGGGTAGCGCTAGGAGTCGCCACCGCCTTAATCATCCTGCTGATTAAATTCCTCCCCCGTTACAACGAGGCATATTCAAACATGTCAGACCTAACCTTCGGAGGGGTCACCATCCCCTCACAACAAACCCTCTCGCCCGCTGGTCACGCAGACATCGCCTTTCGCCCTGCCTGCGACCAGACCGGCCAACGCTATCTCGAATCTGCGACTCGCACCGACGGCACGTCTGGGCCATCAGTCGCCCACACGCTCACCCTGCCCGATGGTCAAGTCCGAGACCTAGTCATCTATCCACTCATGCCCTTGCCAGAGGCTCACGGCCTGATGGACTTGCAGGGCTACTGCAAAGAAGGCGGCGTGCATGTCCCCATCGTCTACACCGATCAGGTGCCCCAGCGCCAGGTCGCAACGGTCACGACGACACCGCAGTTCGGCATTGAGTCCCCTGGCCAGACCATCCAAACCGCTCGTGGTCAGAACGCAGAGTTGGGACTGCTGCCGATGATTGCCGGGGGCGGGCTGCTGCTGGCAGTGGCCGTGGCAGTGGTCTGGGTGGTGCGACGTGATCGCCCTCAGCCTCAATCGCCTAAAGCTAAGCCAGGTCAGGATGCAGCTTCAGCGCTGGCGGACATCTTTGGAGGGGGCCGCGATGCGTAATCCGATGATGTTGTTGGCTTTTCCTGCTGCCGTGATGGTGATTGGCGCGATCGCCACTGCATTTGATAGTGAGCGCTCGGATCGCCAACAGTGGCAAAGCTTTGCCGCCAATGCTCAGGTCAATCAGCAGATTCAGCAAGACCGCCTGCAAGCGGAATCACAGCTCGCTGAGACGCGCTACTCCTCGGGGGCCTGTGTGCTCTCTGAGGTGCCATTGCAGCCGGGAATGGGCGTTGAGGATTTGACGCCGGGGAGTGCCGTTTGTGACAACCAGGGAACCACCGCGATCGTGGCTCAGAATGGCACCCTGGAAGGCTTTGCTCGCACAAATAACACCACTGTCATCAGGAGCTTTTTAGGATGGTAAGCACTCAGAAATCAAAGCCCAAAAACGATCCGAAGAAGGTTGATTCGTTGATTGGTTGGCTGATTCTCATCGGCTTTGGTGGGGTGGTGTTCTTTGTCCTCTGTCAGAACATTGCCCCCTATTCCACCCTGTTCACCAGTCTCATGCGCCGGGTGCCGATGCTGGGCTTCATTCCCGGTATCCCGCGCCTTCTGGGGTTTGTGGTCGGGGTGATGTGTCTGGCCGCTGTCCAGTCGGCGGAGGTATGGCCACTGCTGATGCTGGATACGCCAACTGAGGAGCGCGATGAGGAATGGAACCGCCGCGTCAAGACTGCTTGTGTCATCGCGACGTTTGGCTATGCCTTTGATGCCACAGCTTGCGCCTTCTTCTGGCCACCGTTGAAAGTGGCGTTTTCGGTCTTTCGCTATGCGCCGACCTTTGGGGCGATCGCCTGGCTCAATATTGCCATTGCCATTACGACGCTGTTTGGCCTCGCGGCCTATGTGCTGCTGTGGCGCTACGTTCGCAAGATTATGTGAGGTGAGTCATGACGGAAGCACAAGCACAACTGTTACTGGCAACGAAGAACCGGGCGATTACGCGCTGTTGGCTTTCCCATACAGGCTACGGGCAGATTGCAGCAGCGACGGCGGGCTTGCTCTGGCCGGTGGGGGCAATTGTTGCGGGGGTCTGGGGCATTGCGGCGATGGGTGGGTTTGCGGCGGTGATTGCGATCGGCTCGGTGGCCAGCGCCAGCCGGGAAGCAGAGGCGATTGAACTGGAGGTGAGTGAGGGCACGTTTACGCGGATGGGGGCATATCTGACGCCAGATGATTTGCTCGATCTGAAGCGCAAGGCTGTGACGATGGGCGTGGTCAGCGAAAAAAAGCATCGCCCCGTGATGGGGCAGACACCGACATCTGGGAATGGAACGAACGCACCCAGCGCTGGGTGCGCTGCCCCGTTGCTGAGAGCGGTGGCGCAGCTCGATGAAGCGGCACCGCATCTATTCATGGTGGGGCGGACGCGGGAGGGCAAGAGTGAGACACTAAAGCATCTGATTGGCAGTGAGCAGCGGGTTTGGTATGTCACGTCCAAAGCCACAGACAAGGTGCCGGAGCACTGGCAGGGGTATCGGGTCGGGGGGCCGCAGTTGGGGCAGCAGATGACCTGGCTACTCGACCAGTGGGAAGCGTCATTGTTGAATCATCTAGAGGGGGCGGATGGCGATCGCGAGTGGTTCGTGATTGACGAAGCCGTAGGCATCCTGCAATCGCTCAAAACCAAAGGACACAAAGCCACGTCGGAGCGCTTACGGGGCTTCATTGTCGAGATGCTGACGGCGGGCGCGGCGGTGAATGCCTTTATCGGTATCTTGTCGCAAACGGGCAATGCGGGACCGCTCGGCATCGATGAGGATTTGCTCAAAAACTTCTCGATTGTCGGCTGTGGCAAACGCAAGAAGGCGCAGATGGTGAAAGCATTTTGCAAGCTCACTGACTTGCGGCTTACGGGGGAGCAGGAAGCAGAAATTTTGGGGCTATCGGGCTACTGGCAGCTTTGGGAGAATGGCGGGCCAACGCTGTCACAAGTACCACTATCAGAACTGCCGCTGAAGGATGTCGTGAAGTGTCCAGTTGAGGAGGGGAAAACGGATGCCTGTGAACCACCAAAAGCCACCAAGTTCACGTTTGAAGAGCGGATTTTAGACTATCTCAGGAAGCAATCGGAGGGCAAAACGGCGAGGGATATTGCCAGGGCTTGTACGCGCTCTACGGATGACCCAAGACCCAACGTTGAACAGATCAAAGCGATGCTGACATTGATGATTGCAGCGGGGCGGGTGAGGCGAGAAATAGAGGGGCAGGTGGAGAGGTATTGGGCAATTGGCACATAGGTGGTGTCGGTGTCGGTCAGCTCAAAGAATGGCTGTCGGTGGCTGACGCCGACGCTTGCCGACACCATCACCACTGCCGACGCCGACGCTTAGACCAACACTATAGACATTCAACTGGCACATAGAGTAGGTTCACAGCCAAGAAACTGGAGAATTGCAACCGTCATCGAAAAACTGGCTACTTCATAACTCAAGATGATAAATAGATAGAAATTAAAGGCTTAGGCATCAAGAATCAAGTTCATGAAACAGACAAAAGGAGCAGGCTTAGCATGGAATCTTATTTTGTTTCTATCAGGAGTATTATTATCTGCTTTATTTTCCACTTGGCTAAGTAACCTAGTGACAAGCCAATATATATTCTTGGCTGTCATAGTTGTATTACTTGCACTCACAGTAATTTTCTTTATTTCGATAATTCACACACAGATAAAGGACACAAATGAATATATGAAAGGAGTCTTCAAGCAAGCCATTTCAACTGTAGAATATTACGATGAGACTTACCGTGAGAACGAAGGAATTGAATACAGAGGAATTATATTTTCAGAATTATCAGAATTGATAAAAAGCGCGGAGAAAGAAATACTAATTCTAGGTGCCACAAGGCATGGAGAGAAACCTTATAAGGGAACTGATCACGAACAGAGAAAGAATTATCATCGAGTCCTCGAAGAGAAAATCAAAGATAACCTAGCAAAAGAGTTTAGATATATCAGAATAAATCAGGTCCGCCAAGACATTCCTGAGCAATTACGAACACAATACATAGGATCGACTTTACTAGAGCATTTTGAAAAAATAGCAAACATAAAAAGAGAATGCAAAAACTTAAAAGCAACAATAGATATTTTAAATGTACCGTTGCAATACTGGACAAGTATTTGGTTTATAGATGGCATCTCAATAGTTGTTGAAATTGTTGGAATAACTGAAGATGATAGCCCCTATGTAGCTGGTTTGATTCGCATTACAGATAAAGGTGGAAATATATCCTTAAAGTTCAAAAAGCTTTTCGATGAACTTCAAAGAAAAGGACAACCTATAAAGCTTTAGACTTGTAACTTAAAACTGCTGAGCCGTGACGGAATATCTAACTGTAGCAACTTGCTGACTAATATCGAACAACTATACTGATTTCCAACCTTCCAACAAAGCCAGAAGGACATTAATGATAGGGTTATCAACTAATTCTCTCAAAGCTTCTGCTCCCCCAGATTGTAAAGCCCCAATAACACGTTGCTTTAACTGAGGTCTCTTCTCAAGCTCTTCCATTGCTTTTGTCGCAACTACAATCTGCTCTGACCTTGTAGTTACAGGATAAGTTTGAGAGAGCTGATTTAGTAATTTCTGAATTTCTACTGCAGCTTCAGTTAAAGAATGCTTTTGCTTAGATACATCGTAATAATAGCTGTTTCCTTCAACATATCCAGATCCTTGAATAGCAGCATTGAAATTTACATTTCTTGTTTGGGAATTTGATTGATCTGACACTGTTTCCACCTCAATTGTATTTTGGTTAATGATAGGTCTCTCCGAAAGAGTAATCAGAAGCTTTTGAAGATAATCATTATGAGCTTGAATAGTTTCAATCACTTTATCCTTAGCTCTAAGTTCCAAATTCAGCCTTTCCTCCAATAGCTCTATGCGAAGTTGATAACTTTTAACAAGCTTTAGGTATTCTTCTTCATTTTGCATGAGTCGAACACCAAAAACTCATTGATCTGAGGCGTGTCGCTCAAAATTAGCCACAATTGGCTTACTTGCAAGTTTTTCGGATATTTTTTCAAGACTATCTGTATATATCCTATATGCCTCTACCTCCCTCTCTTTTGCCTGTATTTCTGCTTTATATCTCATCTCCATTTCTTTAATAGCTTCTTGATAGCTTTCGTTCAAAGAGCCATCAAGAACAAGATTATAAGGGGCATATGAGGTTAAAATTATAACTAATATAGGAGAAACCTGAACACAAATGAGTAATGAAGCAATGAGCAAACGAACTGATAATATAGAAGAGTTTTCTTCTGATAATTTGTCTAAAGCATAAAGCCTGAGCAAAAAGCCATCATCAACTTTTTCTTTTTGCTCAAGAACTGGATAAAATTCATTTTGGATATAAGCATCTATATCCTGCTCAAAAATCCTCAATTCAAGCGGCTTGCTAACAATTATCCCTAACAACACAGCAAACACAATAGAAGGAAATATGTGAATTGATTGACGCCAAGAGACCGGACTCCTTTTGATAGTTGAAAAAAGAAAGCGATCTAAAGCAAGAATAACCACTCCACACAATATTCCCAAAGCAATAGCTATAACGCTTGATGAAAATAGAATATAAAATATGTATCCTCCTGACATAGAGGCCATAGTAGCCATAAAGAGAATAGACATGCCGATAGCTTCATATTTGTAGCGCTCAACAATATATTCATCTCTTAAAAGGGTCTCAACGTTTGCACCAGAGCAAAACAACAAAAAGTTTCTGGCTTTGCTTAAAATGTTTTGCAAATTTCGATGGTTCCATATGTGCTTGTTTAAGCTGCCTCTTTTAGGTAATCGGACTCCCAATAAAATTGACCATGTTGATGCTCCAACAACGCCATCGGATTTCAAGCCATGTAACCTCTGGAAACGTTTAACAGCTTTCTCCGTGCTTTGCCCAAATTGTCCTTCCGGATCTTTGACCTGCAATCCCTCTCCCCTCAAAAGAGACTGAAGCTCTTTGGTTGCCATCTGCATATCTGAAGGAAAATTCCCGCCTTGTCGCTGGAGCATGGGATACCGTAAACACGCCCACGTTATAGGTCCCACGACACCATCTGGTATAAGATGGCTATCCTTCTGAAATGCCTTCACTGCTTGCTCAGTTTCTTGATCAAACAATCCGCTCAGACGTGCTAGATATCCCTTTGCA
The DNA here is from genome assembly GCA_038523235.1 of Cyanobacteria bacterium J06626_4. Classification (GTDB taxonomy): domain Bacteria; phylum Cyanobacteriota; class Cyanobacteriia; order Phormidesmidales; family Phormidesmidaceae; genus Halomicronema. The sequence goes on along the minus strand of JBCBJQ010000073.1, from coordinate 17,920 downwards.
TATAAGATATCCTGTAGTTCTCCAATCGCATTCTGCAAAGTTTCTTGGGAAAGGTTGCTATGCAAAACAGGGCGTTTAGAGAATAGATGAGTTATATCTGTAGCTTGAGGTCTATCTCTAATAATTCTGATGGATCTAAAAAATCTCATACATTCCTCATTTTTCTTTTGAGATTAGCTACATAAATAGTTATAGATCCAGGCAAAATCCTAGAGGACTGGCTGTACAGTTTGTATCATTCAACACAAACTTATGTTTATTCTATTCATGTAGGCGACCCATAATTAAGAAGCTAACGCTTCCTCCAACCAGATACACGGTAATTTTACTGTTTTAATGTGTGTCTGTGAGCATCAGGGCAGGAGCTTCCGGGGGCGCTGCTGGGTTTGGTGTGGCTTCTCAGCTCGAGGACTGCGCTTGCTTTGGCACTGGGCGTCGATCTCCTCGCGGCGACGTCTTCAGCTCGTTGGAGATCGGCATCGAGCTGGCGTTGATAGTCTTCATCACGCTGCCGCTGATACTCGGTGTCGCGCTGTTCCTGAAAGGCTTGTAGTTCCTGCTCTAGCTGCTGTTGCTGTGCCATCTCGTCTTCTTGCTGACGCCGCTGCTGGTCAGCTTCTTGCTGTTGTTGAAAGGCTTTTAGCCGGTCGGCTTCCGGTGGCGGTTGGTGCTCGTTTTCAAACGGCTGAGTCATGATGGCATTCCCAAAAACAGATTCATCGGTCCAGTCCTCATCCCACCCTGTAATCTCGAATCAAGCCCGACCGGAGGGAGCCGCAGGCTTGGGCTTGATGGGCCAGCCCCTCGCTATAATCGGCGGCCACCGGGGGATGTCCCCCACCGAGCCACCCGCCTTTCTCTTTTCCTCAGAGACATCCCCCGGTGATGCCCAGCGGCGAGCGTCTTTCTTCACAGCTCTAACTCCCAGCCGCGCTGTCGGCGTTGGGGTTCGGGTAAGTCTGGCTTGGATGGCTGAACTACAGGTGAGATTGCTTCCTGCTCGACTGCCGCTGGCTCTCTGCCCGACTTCGTGTACTGCGCTTTCACGACGGCATCATCCCGCTGCGGCTGATAATTGATGCCCAGTTGCTGCTGCAATCCTTTGAAGGTAAACTCGTCGCCAAGCTGAGCACCACTCGCCTTTTCCCCTGATACAGGTAGTCCAACTTGCTCAGCTTGCCACGCCGGATGCCGAACTGCACGGTCACGCCTGCCGTCTCTAGCTGCTGACAAAAGCATCAGGCCGGGCTGATCAACTCGGCGTTGATTCGTCTGGAGCGGGTGGAACGGGCGATCGGTACCCAGCCTTGATAAGGAGTTTATGAATTGGCCAGATTTGCAGAGTTTTGGTGAATCTGGCGGATTCGCTCTGGTGCTCAGAGATCGGCTCAGGCATTCTGAAGGTGTCCGCTTAGGACGCTTTCAATTCATCCGTTATGTCTTACTTCCTATAAGAAACGACCCCTCGGTGCCACGGCAGCGGGGGGTTATTATTTGAGGGCCTGTTTCAGCTCAGCGCGGCTTGGCTATCGTTAGGGATGACATCTGGACGTTGAGGCCATGCCCATCATTCGTGCTCGGTACCCCAAGGATTGGAACCTCATCGCGCTCCGGATTAAGCACGATGCCAACTGGTGCTGTCAGCAATGCCAGCGCCCTTGTCGTCAACCCAGCGAACCGTTAGCTGATTTTCTCAAACGAGCGAAGCAGTGGCGGCGGGAAAAGTCACCACGTCCCGCCAAGTTTGAGGACGCGCCCCGCCGCTATCTCCTCACCGTCGCTCATCTCGATCAGCAGCCCAGTAACAAAGACCCGAGTAATCTCAAGGCGCTCTGTACGGTCTGTCATTTGCAGTTCGACAGTCGCTTTCGCGCCAAACAAAGACGGTTGAAGGCGGAGTTCTACGGTCAGCTTTCGATTGATGATGCTTGGCAAGACGGGTTGCAGCTCTCACTGTTACCCACGCAGATCGCTCCCTTCAGTGTGCCGCGCCAGGGTCAAGCCCCTGCAGAAGGACGGTTCATTCCACGCGAGCACCAAACCGATGCCCACCAAGAAAGGCTCCAATCGCTCACGCGATTAGAGCCCTCGGTGCAAGATGATTGACTCTCACGGGAGTTCGGGCACCAAGCTTCAATAAAGCCTCCTCAATGACTATCGAGGAGGCGGGGGAGTGTGAGGAGCAGTGAACCACGAAGGTAGAGAGAAATCAGGTACGGCTGAAGTGGATGCTAGGCGATGAAGTTGACAGCATCCTTGTCGAGGTTTTCACGGCGCAGCTCATCAAAATCAACCGCGTCTTTGTCGAGGTTCTCGTGACGCAGCTCGTCAAAGTCAACACCAGCTAGGACTTCGTAAACGGCATCTTTGTCCAGATTCTCGCGACGCAGCTCGTCGAAATCGACGGCGTCTTTATCGAGGTTTTCACGGCGCAGTTCATCGAAATCCACTGCGGCATAGATTTCAACTACGGCGTCCTTGTCCAGGTTCTCACGACGTAGTTCGTCAAAGTCTACGGCATCTTTGTCCAGATTCTCGCGGCGCAGTTCATCGAAGTTGATGCGCTTGACTTGGATCTCAGTCACCGCATCCTTGTCGAGGTTTTCGCGGCGTAGTTCGTCGAAGTTGACCGCATCCTTGTCGAGGTTCTCGCGACGCAGCTCGTCGAAGTCAGGAGCGGCGTAGCTAGCGGGAGCAATGGCGATAGAAGCAACGGTCAGAGCAGTGAGGGCGAGGGCAATGCGTTTCATGAGATGAACTCCTTGGGTGTCAGTGGTTTATCGGTTAATCATCTTGAGTTCTATAGTGGAGCCCACTCCTGAGCCGCTCCTGACCTGAAAATAAGCCTGACTTAATCGCTTCCTGAGAAGTCTGAGCGCTTGGCGAAGCGGACCTGAGCGGCGGTGATGCCAGTCACGGAAGCCTGGCCAGGGCAATAAAAACCCCGCTTACCAGCAGCAAGCGGAATCAGAGATTGAGGGCGCTGTCGTTATCTGGAATCGGGGAAGGAGGCAGACTCAGGCTTAGCGGAAAGAGAGTTACATGGGTGGGGCTCCTCGATGTCTTGATTGCAGAATAGGCCGCAACCGGGAAGGCAGGGAGAAGCCCCCATGTGATAGTCCTCATCCAGCCAGGTGATCGTTCAGGCAGTCGATCGCGGTATCAATGCCAGCAGCAGCGGTGTGTACGTTGGTATCGTGCAGCCCCTCGGCGAGGCAGTGCTCCAGATAGCCCAGTTCGGTGACCAGGGTTTTGACCAGCGATCGCAACCGGCGGCGGCGGGCAGTATCATTGTTAGTCGTTTGGGTAGCGGTTCTCATGGCGGCAGTCCTCTGGTGGTGGGCTCACTGCCAGTGATAGCGCTCGCGAGCTTGTTGCAGCTAGCCCCAAATTCTCAACAGCAATGCTGTTGCAAGGGCTCTAGATGCCGTTACAGTGCTGTTGCGCTGACTTCGTTCGCAGCAGTCCCTTGGGTTTCCGAGTCAAGTGTCGTGGAATAGCGGACTGAACACAGTGAGGGAGTCTATGCCGCGAAAGCGCTTGACGGCCACCCCAGTGCTACACTCTCGCGGCCACCAGGGGACACCCAGTTGAATCGCTCCACCTGCCGCCCCTCCCCCCAACAGGTCCCTGGTGACGCCTAGCGGCGAGCGCTCACTTTTCTGATGAGGCATTTTGGCACCTCAAGCAATGGGCTCTGTGTCCACAGAACACATACACGTCTATCGTCAGCCAGAGCAAACCGCGATCGCCTACAGCTCCAATTCTCGTTCGTGCGATCGCGATCGCACCCGTTCACGCTGCTGCTGAGTGATGTCTGCCTGCTGTTGATGCACGTGCTGAGCAAACGACCGGATGCGGCTAATATCGTCCGGCTTCAATCTGGCGGGCTCATTCGGCTGCCAGCGCTGGTTGGCCTCATCCCAGCTTACGTTTAGCAGAGTATCGCGATCGCTCACCCGCATCAGCGTCAGCCTGTCTTGGTCCCGTTCCACGCGGTAGCGCTGCCCTTGATAGGCACTCTGCCCCGTCACCTCTAGAAACTGGCTAAAGAAATTAGCCATGCCGTTTATCTGCTTTTGCTGCGGATCAAACTGACGCTTGCGCAACAACGCCGGTGGGGTGCGTCCTTTGCGCCGGACATACTCAGGCCGCACGATCGCGTCGTCCCGTTCCGACTGATAGTCAATGCCGTGCTCTCGCTGCAGGCCCGGAAAGCTATACGATTTGCCCAGCTTATAGCCCCGCACTTCGCTGCCCTGGTAGTGATAGCTCAGACCGCTCAGCTTACCGCGTCGAATCGTGAATATTGTCGTGATGCCTTGCGAGTCGAGCTGCTGACAAAACTCAGACAGGGGGAGGTCTGGTTGCAGAATGGCGTCAATGTGGCTTTGCAAGACGTCTCGAAAGGCAGGGTCCTTGCCGGGCTCGATAGTAGGTCTGAGGCCGAGCTCCTGCTCTAGCTTCCGGGTCGTGGCTTTGGTGCGGTAGTGGTCGTTGTGGACATCAAACACCTGACCGTCATCGGCAATGCGGTTCACCACCAGATGCACATGCCCGTGCTCGCATTCCTCATGACGCACATACAGATGCTGGTGTCGCCTACGGTCAACCCCCATGTCATCTAAGAAGCGATCGCTGATGGTCTGTAGCTGATCGTCGTTAAGCTGCTCTTCGGGATGAAAGCTCAACGACACATGCCACACAGGTTGTTTGATATGAGGCTTGATGCGGCGAATCGGACGCACTTCACGGCTCAGTTCTTTGGCATTCCAGCCCGTCATGTTGCCGCCAATAATGTGGGCTTGCTCGCGGCGATCGCGATCTCCTTCCCGCAGTAGATAGCGGTAGGTGCCATAAAAGCCTTTGCCGCGACTGGTCTTGCCAATCATGGCTGTAGCAGTTGTTGTACTCGTCGCAATTCGTTGCGCGTCTCTTGCAGGGCGGCTTCTAACTGTAGCGCCAGCGATTCTTCCAGTTGATGACCGCGATTGAGATGGCGCACGGTCTGGTTGAGGTTATTGCCAATAGGACCTAAGTCACGATGAACTTCCCGCAGTTCAGGTAGCCAATGGGTCAGTTGCGCGTCTTGCTCTAGCGCTTTTAGGCGACAGTAGGTCGCGGGTTTGCGTCCGGCTTGCTCAGCTAGGGCGGTCACTCGTTCAAACTCAGTATCGTTGAAGCTGAGCTTGACGTAATGCTTACGGCGTTTAGAAGTTTTGGGAGTCGCGGGTTCTGTCATCGGGGTCAAGGGGCTGTCCCCTTGCGAGCGAAAAAAGGGCGGCATTCCTAAGGAAAACTCAGCCTATTTCCACTAGAGTAACTTTTTCTATAGCTCGCTCCTCTCAACCGCTGAAATCCTTGCCCTACATACCTTATGGTGACTCCTCCTATCGATAGAGTCAAGTCTGATAGAGCCGCCACTATCAAGGGTAGTCTGTGACATCGATGGCACGATAGACCCATAAAAGTGGCGACTGCCTTTTCGCGATCAGAGCGCCAAAAATCTGCTAAAAATAAAGTGATTTCTAAGTCGCCACTATCGAAGGTAGTTTGTGACATCGATGGCACTTTTTGGGCGCCAAAGTGGCGGTTAAGCCGTAATTTCAATAATCAAAAGGAATAGGCACATATACTCAATTTTTTCTTTTTAGCAAGTGCGATCAAATTTAATGAGTCAATCGGAAAAAGCTGAATTTAATTTTCGTTATCGTCCCAAGGCGGATAGCCCTGACGGTTTGCTCGTGCGTTACCTCAACAGTCACGACCGCAAGACGCGACGCACGATGATTCTCAAAGCACTCCGAGCCTTTTATGCCATGCCAGCTTGGGGATACTTCGGAGAGGTAAGGAGCTTTGAGGAGTTTCAGGAGTTTGTCCAGTATTTTCAGGAGGTCTACGACAATCATTACGATACTCGCGAATCTATCGCCGTTCGGATCGACGCTTACCTGAGCCTTGAGAATAGCGGTGGTATCGATACTATCAGCGTTTCAGATTCAGAAGGTACTTGGCCAAAGACAGAAGATGAAGAGTAGCTACATATTCAGTTCAAGGTCTCTTGCGGTGTTACCACTTGTTGAGATTGAGACACAGTCGGTAGAGGTGTCTCTCCAGCTCAAATTGCTCTTTCAACGATAAGAGGAACTCGCAGAATAATTACTATAAACTCACTAGGTCAGTGAAGTCGTCGCTTTTGAGATGTAACGCATGTTCATCCGAAGCACCTAATATACTAGGTCTTTGCCCGAGGACCTAACGGCCAAAAGACTGCTTATTTGTAACCGCCAAGCTTGACTATGACTGAACAAGCCATCGAACAAGCCCTGATTGAGAAACTGAGCGATCTCAAATACAGCTATCGTCCAGACATTCGAGATCGCGCCACGCTAGAGCAAAACTTTCGCGAAAAGTTCGAGGCGCTCAACCGAGTCCATCTTACAGACGGCGAATTTTCTCGACTGCTAGATCAGATCGTGACCCCCGATGTCTTTGCCGCAGCCCGGCACCTGCGCGATCTCAACAGCTTTGAGCGGGAAGACGGCACGCCTCTGTTCTACACGCTGGTCAATATCAAACACTGGTGCAAAAACATCTTTGAGGTGGTCAACCAGCTCCGCATCAATACCGATAGCAGCCACCACCGCTACGATGTGCTCCTGCTGATCAACGGCATTCCAGCGGTACAGATTGAGCTAAAAAGCCTGACGATTAGCCCGCGCCGTGCCATGCAGCAGATTGTTGACTATAAAAATGATCCTGGCAACGGCTACACCAAGACCCTACTATGCTTCCTACAACTGTTTATCGTTAGCAATCGCAGCGATACCTGGTACTTTGCCAATAACAATAGCCGTCACTTCAGCTTTAACGCCGATGAACGGTTCCTACCGCTCTATCAGTTTGCTGGAGTGGATAACAAAAAAATTACTCATCTGGACAGCTTTGCCGAGACGTTTCTGGCTAAATGTACGCTGGGGCAAATGATCAGCCGCTACATGGTGCTGGTGGCCAGTGAGCAAAAGCTGATGATGATGCGCCCTTATCAGATTTATGCAGTCAAGGCCATTGTCGATTGCATTCACCAAAACTGCGGCAACGGCTACATTTGGCACACCACCGGTAGCGGTAAGACGCTGACGTCTTTCAAGGCATCGATACTGCTTAAGGACAACCCAGATATTGAAAAATGTCTGTTCGTAGTGGATCGCAAGGATCTCGATCGCCAGACGAGGGAGGAGTTCAACCGGTTTCAGGAGGGCTGCGTCGAAGAAAACACCAACACCGAAACCTTAGTGCAGCGGCTGCTCTCTGACGACTACGCCGACAAGGTGATCGTCACCACTATTCAAAAGTTAGGGCTAGCGCTGGATGGCACCCACAAACGCAACTACAAGAAACGATTGGAACCGCTCAGGCAAAAGCGCATCGTCTTGATTTTCGACGAATGCCATCGATCACAATTTGGTGAGAACCACCGGGCGATTAAAGAATTTTTTCCTCATGCTCAGCTATTTGGCTTTACCGGCACGCCAATTTTTGAGCAAAACGCTAGCTACCAGCAGATTGAAGGTCAGCAAGCCTCATACAAAACCACAGAAGACATTTTTCAGCAGCAACTGCACGCTTACACTATCACCGACGCGATCGAAGACCGCAATGTCTTGCGTTTCCACATCGACTATTACAAGCCTGAAGGCAGTCAGACGCCCCAGCCAGGGGAAGCCCTGGCCAAGCGAGCCACCATTGAGGCAATTCTTGCCAAGCACGATGCCGCCACTGCGGGGCGCAAATTTAACGCGATTCTGGCAACCAGCTCGATTAATGATGCGATTGAGTACCATCGCCTGTTTAAGGAAATTCAGGCCCAAAGACAAAGCGAAGATACCCGCTGCCAACCGCTGAATGTTGCCTGCGTGTTTTCGCCGCCCGCCGAAGGCAACAAGGACGTGCAGCAGATTCAGGAAGACCTACCCCAGGAAAAGGCTGATAACCAGGAAGCCCCAAACGAAAAGAAGGAAGCGTTGAAGGCCATCATTGCCGACTACAACGATCACTACGGCACGAATCACGACATCAACAATTTCGACCTCTACTACCAGGATGTGCAGAAGCGCATCAAAGACCAGCAATACCCCAATCAGGATTTGCCCCACGCCCAGAAGGTCGATTTAGTAATCGTGGTGGATATGCTACTCACGGGCTTTGATTCTAAGTTTTTGAATACGCTCTATGTCGATAAAAACCTTAAGTATCACGGCCTAATTCAGGCGTTTTCGCGCACCAATCGAGTGCTGAACGACACTAAACCCTACGGCAGCATCCTCGACTTTCGCCAGCAGCAGCAGTCGGTCGATCAAGCGATCGCCCTCTTCTCAGGCGAGCACAAGGAGCAGGCAAAAGAAATCTGGCTGGTTGACCCGGCCCCAGCCGTCATCGACAAGCTGGAAGAAGCGGTCACGCAGCTAGATGAGTTTATGCAATCCCAGGGTCTGACCTGTGCGCCGGAAGAGGTGCCCAACCTGAAAGGGGACGCGGCCCGGAGTCAGTTCGTCAACTTGTTTAAGGAGGTGCAGCGGTTTAAGACCCAGCTCGACCAATACACCGACCTCACGCCAGAAAATGCCACCGTCGTTGACCAGGTGATTACGCCAGACCAGCTACAGGCATTCCGAGGGGTCTATCTAGAAACGGCTCAGCGCCTGAAGACCCAGCAGGACAAAGACAGCGACAGCAGCCCCGAAGTAGAACAGCTCGATTTTGAATTTGTGCTGTTTGCCTCGGCGGTGATTGATTACGACTACATCATGGAGCTGCTGGCTCGCTATACCCAAGAAAAACCGAGCAAGCAGACGATGAGCCGCGATCAGCTGATTGGGCTAATCCAGTCGGATGCAAAGTTTATGGACGATCGCGATGACATTGCCGCCTATATCGACACGCTAGAAGTGGGCCAGGGCTTAGACGAGAAGGCCATCCGCGAAGGATACGAAGCGTTTAAGGCGGAACGGAGCAGTCGCGAACTGGCGGCGATTGCGACAAAGCACGAGCTGGAACCGGATGCGCTACAGGCATTTGTCGATGGCATTTTGCGGCGGATGATTTTTGATGGGGAGCAGTTGAGTGATCTGCTGACTCCGTTAGAGCTGGGTTGGAAGGCTCGCACGAAGAAAGAACTGGCGCTGATGGAGGATCTAATTCCGCTGTTGCATAAGCTTGCTGAGGGGCGGGAGATTTCGGGATTGGCAGCCTATGAATAGTCATAGTATTTCTAGTACATCAATCACAGGAAGACAGCCATGAATACGATTCTGCAACAAATTCAGCATCATGCGGCTGCCCTGCCGTTATCATCGCAGGCAGAGTTGCTCAACTATGCAGTCTATCTCGAACAAAAAGCGCAGGAGAGCGCGCCTGCCGTTTCAGACCAAGCCCGTCGCGATCGCCTGACCGCAGCACTAGAACAAGTAGTAGCATCAAACCCTTTTGCAGAGATTACAGACCCGGTTGCTTGGCAGCGCGAACAGCGCCAAGACCGCACCTTACCAGGGCGGGACGATGTTGATTGACAGTAATTTGATTATTTATGCGACACAGCCGCCGTACGCTCGACTGCGTAGCTGGCTGATAAAGTATGCCACTCATTACTCTGCCATAAGTCGCCTGGAAACATTGGGTTATCACCGTTTAGGTGAAGCTGAAAAACAGGCGTTGATAGCCATTCTAGAGAACTTAACTATTTTGATGATTGGCAAGGCCACGATTGAAATTGCGATCGCTCTACGCCAGCAACGAAAAATATCGCTGGGCGATGCCCTGATTGCCGCGACCTGTTTGGAACACAGTCTGCCGTTAGCGACGGCGAATGACAAAGATTTTGAGTGGATAGAGGGTTTAGCAATTCACAATCCAGTAGAGCCGGGGAGTTGATGTTATGGAGGATCTAATGCCGCTGTTGCATAAGCTGGCGGAAGGGCGAGAGATATCGGGGTTGGGGGCGTATGAGCAATAGGGCGAATAGGCGAAAGGAGAAACGTGAATTAGAGCCTAAGCGAAGGTTTCCTGAGTTTCGGGATGCGGGGAAATGGGAAGAGAGAAAACTCGGAGACTTTTTGTTGAAAAAACCCGATTATGGAGTGAATGCACCAGCTGTACCTTACTCAGATGATTTGCCTGCTTATTTGAGAATAACTGACATTTCTAATGAAGGTTACTATCTTTGCGATCAAAAAGTCTCAGTTAAGATTGAAGCCAAAGATGAAAACTATCTAAGCGAGGGCGATATTGTTTTGGCTCGAACAGGAGCAAGCGTTGGAAAATCTTATAAATATAGAAAAGAAGATGGAAATCTGGTATTTGCTGGATTTTTAATACGGATAAGGCCAGATCCTCAAAAGCTAGATTCTACTTTTCTGTTCAATTTTCTCTCTACAAGGCAGTATTGGGATTGGGTTAGTGTCAATTCTGCACGCAGTGGCCAACCAGGTATAAATGGTAATGAATATGCCACTCTATCCGTTCCAGTTCCTTCGAATAAGCAGAAGGGAAACGGTTTACCTGAACAACAAAAAATTGCTGACTGTCTTACTTCTATCGACGATCGCATCACCGCAGAAACCCAAAAGCTCGACGCCCTCAAAGCCCACAAAAAAGGGCTCATGCAGCAGCTCTTTCCCGCAGAAGGCAAAACCCAGCCCAAACGACGCTTCCCTGAGTTTTGTGATGCTGGGGAATGGATTCGGAAATCGGGCGATGAAATAACGATTAAGATAACAAAAGGCTCCTCACCAAACTGGCAAGGGTTTAGCTACAAAAGCCAAGGCGTTCTATTTATAACAAGCGAAAATGTTCGCGATGGTTTTTTAGATGTTTCTAATCCTAAATATTTACCTGAAAAATTCTATGAAAAACAGAAAAGTAGTCAGTTATCTCACGGCGATATTCTCATTAATATTGTTGGCGCATCGATTGGTCGAAGTTGTTCGTATTTGCTAAATAATAAAGCATTTATAAATCAGGCAGTTGCTCTTTTTCGAGTTAATAGAAGCACATCTTTTAAGTTTATTGGCTATTACTATCAGAATGACGAAATAAAGAGGGAAATGTTTGGAACTCAATCGGAATCAGCACGCCCCAACTTGTCACTAACCAACTTAAAGAATATAGAATTTTATCTTCCATCATTTATTGAACAGCAGAAAATTGCCAGCTGTCTTTCTTCACTAGACGAACTCATCACTGCCCAAATCCAAAAAATCGCCACGCTCCAAATCCACAAGAAAGGACTGATGCAGCAGCTTTTCCCTGATCTTGATGAGGTGAAAAGATGAGCACAGACAGCTTTGCTAACCTGGACGACCTGGCCATTCATCTACGCCAAAAACTTCAAGACAAAAAGTTTCTGCTGCTCTATGCCTACAACGGCACTGGCAAAACTCGCCTGTCAATGGCTTTCAAAGAACTCGGTAAGCAGGATGGTCAACGCGACACTCTCTACTTCAACGCCTTTACTGAAGACCTCTTTGCTTGGGACAACGACCTCGATGGCGACAGCGAGCGGGTGCTAAAGCTCAATACATCCTCCAGCTTTTTCGCTGGCATCGAAGAGCTGGAAATGGAAAATCGCATTCGTCCCTTTCTACATCGATATGCCGATTTTTACTTCACTATCGACTACGAGCAAGGCGCGATCAGTTTCTCTCGTGAAGTTGACGGCACCCCCATTGACAACATCAAGATATCGCGCGGCGAAGAAAACATCTTTATCTGGTGCTTTTTTCTGGCGATCGTTCAGCTAGTCGTCGATGGCGATGACGCATACAGCTGGGTCAAGTATGTCTATATTGATGATCCCATTTCTTCACTCGATGACAACAATGCCATCGCCGTAGCCAGCAACTTAGCGCAACTATTGCAAAACAAAAATAGCCCAGCGCGGGCCGTCATTTCCTCTCATCATGCGCTGTTCTTCAATGTCATCCACAATGAGCTGGATGCCAGAAAATCTAAAAAGACGGCTTCTTATTTTTTGTCTTATGCAAAAGGCGCTAGTTATACTCTGCGCTACACCAGCGCTACGCCATTCTTTCACCATGTCGCGATGCTGACTGAGCTATATCAAGCGCAGCAATCTGGCCAACTCTACACCTATCACTTCAGCATGCTGCGCAATATCCTCGAAAAATCTGCCAGCTTTCATGGTTTTAAGAACTTCTCCGCCTGCATTAAACAGGATGACGACGACCCTGACGGCATCCTACACGCACGACTCATTAATATTCTCAGCCACGGCAATTACTCGCTGTATGAACCCCGCGAAATGCTGGAAGAAAACAAGACTTACTTCAAAAAAATTTTCACTGACTTTCTGAGCCGCTATCCCTTCAATTCTGAACTATTCCCCGAAGCCTCGGAGGCCGCAGAAGACCCATGACCGAATCAGACAAGAGCCAAACCCATTATCCATCACGTCAACCTCTAGAGAGCAACTAACATGGCCACATCAATCTCAGATTTACTCCCCGCGATCGCCACCCTCTCCCACGCTGATAAGTTCCGATTGGTACAGTTGGTGCTAGCCCAACTTGCCCAAGCAGAAGGGGCCGAAGGTGAAAATACAGAATCGCCTGCCACACCCTTCGATCCGCGCCGTTTTTTTGGGGTGGCCCAGCAGCCCAAGCAAGTCATCGACGATTACCTAGCGAGCACCCGCGAAGGTTGGCTCTCATGACTTACCTGATTGACACCAATATTGTTATCTACTATTTCAACGGGTTGACCGATGATCCATCAATTCACGCCACACTCGCCGATAGCTTCAAGATTTCGATTATTACCAAAATCGAGTTTTTAGGCTGGGGGCAGTTTGCGACCGACCTAGCACTGCATACCAAAGCCAGAGAATTCATCAGCTATGCGACCGTATTTGACTTACAAGCGGCGATCGCCGAGCAAGCCATCCTACTCAGACAGCAGTTTAAGACCAAAACCCCAGACGCCATCATTGCTGCAACAGCATTGGTCAATGGATTAACCGTAGTCACCAATAACACCTCAGATTTCAGCCGTTTAGGTGTAACGACGCTGGCTGTGAACGTCAAATAAGCCCATTCAACCCATATCTCTCACCATGACTGAACAGGATCAAAAACAATTGGGTAGCATCCTCTGGGCGATCGCCGATCAATTGCGCGGAGCCATGAACGCGGATGACTTTCGCGACTATATGCTCTCCTTCCTGTTCCTGCGCTACCTTTCAGACAACTACGAAGCCGCCGCTCAAAAAGAACTCGGGTCAGACTATCCAGACACCGAAGAGCAGCCCAACGCCACCCCCCTACAGCTCTGGTACGACCAAAACCCCAACGACGTCATTGAATTTGAAAAACAAATGCGCCGTAAGGTGCATTATGTCATCCAACCCCAACACCTTTGGGGCAGCATTGCCGAAATGGCTCGCACCCAAAACGGGGAACTGCTCAAAACGCTACTGGCTGGCTTCAAGTATATTGAAGAAGAATCCTTTGAAAGCACCTTCCAGGGATTATTTTCGGAAATCAATTTAAATTCTGAAAAGCTCGGCAAGCAGTACCCGGATCGCAATGCCAAACTCTGCACCATCATCACCAAGATCGCCGAAGGCTTAGCACAGTTCTCTACCAATAGCGATGCTCTGGGCGATGCCTACGAATACCTGATTGGCCAGTTCGCCTCCGGCTCAGGCAAAAAAGCCGGGGAATTCTACACGCCCCAACAAATTTCCAGCGTTTTATCCGCCATTGTCACCCTCGACAGCCAAGACCCCAGCACCGGCAAGCGAACTCACCTCGACAGCGTCCTCGACTTTGCCTGCGGATCCGGTTCACTGCTGCTCAATGTACGCCGCCAGCTTGGCTCCCACAGCATTAGCAAAATTTACGGGCAGGAAAAAAACATCACCACCTATAACCTCGCTCGTATGAACATGCTGCTGCATGGCGTCAAGGATTCCGAATTTGAGATTTTTCACGGCGATACATTACTCAACGACTGGGAAATGCTAAAAGAAGCTAACCCAGCTAAAAAGCCCTATTTTGACGCCGTCGTTGCTAATCCCCCGTTCAGCTATCGCTGGCAACCTACGGAAGCATTGGGCGAAGATGTTCGCTTTAAGAATCACGGACTGGCCCCAAAATCCGCCGCCGACTTTGCCTTTCTGCTGCATGGATTTCACTATCTTAAACAGGACGGCACAATGGCAATTATTCTGCCTCATGGCGTATTGTTCAGAGGCGGCGCCGAAGCCAAAATCCGCCGCAAACTACTGGAGAATGGCCATATTGACACCGTGATCGGCTTACCCGCCAAACTGTTTTACTCTACGGGTATTCCGGTCTGTATTTTGGTGTTGAAAAAGTGCAAAAAGCCCGATGACGTACTGTTCATCAATGCCAGTGAACACTTCGATAAAGGCAAGCGCCAAAATAGCCTTTCTCCCGATCACATCAAGCAGATTGTCGAAACTTATCAGTTCCGCAAAACAGAGGAACGATATTCTCGTCGGGTCGCAATGGACGAGATTGAGGAGAATGACTACAACCTAAATATTTCTCGCTATGTCAGCACAGCGATACCAGAGGAAAAAGTCGATCTAGCTGCAGTGAATTCTACTCTGGTTGAGATAGAGAAGAAAATCGAAGCGTCAACAAGGGAGCATAACGAGTTTCTCAAGGAGCTTGGCTTACCGCCCTTACCCTAGTTTTGATCCTGGTGCTACACAGTACGCCCACGCACCTCAACCCCAAAAGGTTTATCAGAGAACGGAGTAGCTGCTCGGTACCGCAACCACTCCTGAGGCCGTGAGGGGGGTGGAGGCCATAAGGGGAGGGCGATCGCGGGGGGTTGAAAGGGCGATCGCGGCTCAATGAGATTTCAATGCTTTCGGGCAACTGGCACAGGTTCTCTGGTGAACGAATAATCCAAAATCAGGCCAGCGGATTTCGCCAACTGGCACACCCTCTCTGTTCAGCTCCTTTCCGCAACGCTGAATTCACTTACACAAAAACTAACACTACCTCCGGGCGCGGGGAAGGCGGGGGTTGTGGGAAACGCGATCCGCGCCAGGGCGCAATGAGGATTTAACCTAGCAGCGTTTTCCATGGCCCTTGCCAGGGTGTGACTTGGTGTTGATAACGGAGGCGATCGACCAATCCCCCGCGACCAGTTCACGTTGAGGCTAGATAGAAGAGTAGAAAGAGACCACTAAAGCTTTTACCCTACATTCATAGAGTTTCCATAATCTTGCCGATCTCCTCTGGGGTCGGAAGTTGCCCCTGTAATTCTTGGGGCAGTGTAGAAACCAGCTTGTATGTCGCGACGCCGAGGGGCTTGTCAGAATCCTTGAGAGCGTACTCAACGATCGTCTTATCCTTCGATTTACACAGGATGATGCCGATCGAGGGATTTTCATCCTCTAGCCTGACTGTGTCATTGAGAACCGCCAGGTAGAACTGCATCTTGCCAACATGCTCCGGTTGAAAAACACCGACCTTGAGGTCAACTGCAACCAGGCACCGGAGCCGCCGGTGATAAAGGAGAAGATCAATGAAGAACTCCTGATTGCCGATTTCTAAGCGATACTGACTTCCGAGAAAAGCAAACATGCCTCCCATCTGGCGCAAGAAGGTATCGACTCGGTTAAGGATTGCCCGCTCCAGCTCCTGTTCACTGTGTTGCTCTCCAAGTTCCAGAAAATCGAAGACGTACTCATCGCGAATGGCAAGTTTGGCCTGGTCTTGGAGGTTTTCTGGTAAGGTTTCACTAAAATTCGTTTGGTTGAGGAGGGTCTTCTCGTATGACTGGTTCTCAACCTGGTGAATTAGAACGTTCTTCGTCCATCCATATTTCCGGGTCATCCGGAGATAGAACTCCCGCTCCAAATCATCCTTGCACTTCTCCATAATCACCAAATTATGGCTCCAGCCAATTTCTCGCACCAATGGTGCGAGTTTTTCAGAACTCTTGTAGGTTTCGTAGAAAAGCTTCATCCGCCAGAGATTCGAGGCAGAGAACCCAATAACACCAGGAAACTCCCGTTTCAAGTCCTGAGCCAAGGTCTTAACGACTGACTTTCCCCAAACCTCTCCCTGTTGGCGGGTCACAATGAGTTGCCCAATATCCCAGTACAGTGTGATCAGCTCCCTATTTACCGCTCGGAGCGCCTCATACTGCCCAGAGCGAATGCGTTGCTTGATTTGCCCAAGCAGCTCTACATATCCCTGAACTATCTCACTCACACCAGCACCCAAAAGCAACTTTACATCATGAGTTCATATCATACAGATATACTTGTGTTAAAGGTTAATTGTGTAATTACACAATTAACCTTTAACTTAGTTACATCCTTAGCTAATGAAGTTAATATTGCATGAGTTAATCACGTTATTAGCTAAATGAGCTTAGTATGCTGAAAATTGCCTGTATGAGTTTGTCTGGCGGTCAGGGCAAGACCACCACCTCGGTCTTGCTGGGTAAGTATCTTGCTGCCGCTAATTGTACGGTGCTGGCGATCGACGCTGACCCTCAGAGCAATCTGACCACTTTTCTAGGGCATGACGTTGCTCCAAACGAGCCCACGCTCCTGGAAGTGTTCAAGGGAACGGTGTCTTTAGAAGAAGGTATTTACCCAACAAAGGTCGAGAACTTGTTCGTTATCCCATCAGATGATGGTCTGGATGGCGTGCAGGACTATCTCAGCAGTAGCGGTGTGGGAGCCATGTTGCTCAAGAAACGACTCGAAGCGGCTAAGGACTCTTTTGATTTATGTGTCATTGATTGCCCACCTCAACGGAGTCAGATTTGTAAGTCTGTGATTGGTGCTGCTGAACAGGTCGTCATTCCCTGCGAGGCCACTGTCAAAGGATATGGTTCCCTGGTGCGGACATTGGACGCTGTGAAGGAGCTACAAGAAATCGGCGCTTCAGATGCACAAGTACTCGGGGTTGTCCCTTTTCGAGACCGTTGGGTAGGAGCAAACCAGACCCAGGAAAGCCGAATGTGTATTAAAGCGATGGCTAAAGAGGTCGGTACCGAGCTGATGCTGCCATCGATCAGAGAGTCTGAGCGCTACAAGCAGGCCATCAGCAAAGGCACCACCTTAGCAGAGCTGGGAATGCCAGACCTGGAATACCCCTTTGAGGTTTTGCTAAAGCGAATTCGTGAACTGATAGGACAGAAGCTATGAGCGATATGTTGACCCGCATCAAAAACCGGAACCAGCGGCCAGCCGTGCAGCGGGATACTTCGCTGGCCGCCCAGGACTCTGGAGAGTCATCTTCTACTCCCTCTCAGACATCAGAAGCTACCCACGAACCTGAGACAATCCAACAGGTTGAACCGACTCAGTCACCGGCGGCGGAGTTAGAAGAGCAGCTAGAACAGATGCCTAAAGTCGCTCCTCGTCGCAACATTCGCCTAGAAGAGTCGCTAGATGATGCCTTTCAGGATCTCTGCAACCAGACAGGGGTGACGATCGAAACTTTTTTGGAAGCCTGCTACTTGGCCTGCGATCGCAATCCTGAACTTAAACAAGCAATTCTCAAAGAAGCGGATGAACGCCTCCAGCAACGAAAAGAGGCTGGCAAGCTTCGACGTCTATACAGCCAGCTCCAAAAGATGGGGCAAGCTTAGAACAATTGGCAAAAAGTTCTCAATGAGTTCTGAAAAGGGCTCATCTCAGCCCCTAAAAATGCTCTCCAACAAAGCTTGCAGGAGATATGGCTCAAAATCGCACAAATCGGTGCCATCCCCCCCAAAAAAGGGGTTTTTTGCATAACCCCTCGAAAAGGTATATTCCACAATGAGACGAGCAAGTCTCATTCGAGCGGGAGCTGTATCAACTGTTGGAGAATCGCTTCTATATCAATGGGTTCAGGCTGCTTAT
>JBCBJQ010000072.1:0-28590 GCA_038523235.1 Cyanobacteria bacterium J06626_4 | reverse complement strand
TTACAAACGATTTTGCCAGACATTTGGGTCAGGAGAACTTGGTGGTGAGTGGCGCATATTTTCCCCGACAAGAGAAATGGTTGACTATTCAAATGATTTCACTGACTGGTTCAAGCAAAGAGTCGTTTCTCACAAGCTTGTTAGTCATCCAGAGACAGATATCCTAACTCTTCTCAGCAACTGCTTGGTTTTCGGAACTAACTATAGCTGCGTAGTAGCCGTATGGGATTTTAGAAGCATAAATACCCTTGACGAAAATTGTGATATTCATCTGATACAGTCAGAGGTCACGGAAGAATACGAAGAATGCGTCTACAGATTAGGTACAAGCTTTTACAAATTTGTCTTGGCTACTGTGCTTGATAAAAGTGTCTATGATGGCCTACCGAAAGGAGCTAAAAGCTTGTTTGGCTGGCCTTTCCTACCTCACTCAGAATTTCAACCTGCGAAATCCCCCTACGTGAAACTACCTGACAGAAGTAAACAGTCCATACTCGATAGAGTTTTGACTTTGCTTCGTCGAAGACCGGGTCACGCAAATCACTCAGAGCGGCAACGGCGTTGATGGCAAGCGCAAGGATTTACGTTAGGAGAATGTTGGGTTTCGTTTACTCAACTCAATCTACGGCTGAGTTTTACCGGTGCGATCGGTCAGTGTGAGGAAGACAATGACCCTTGGCAGTTCAACTATCCCCTCACAGAAAACAGCGGCGATAGTCCTCTCGCCAACATGAAACTCATCATTGAGGGGGTGGACAGCGGCTCCACGATTGAATTTCTTAACGCTAATTAGAGTCTTCGTTTTGCCCTGATTCTTTGCTTTCTACAAAGCCAAAAAAGCGATCGTCCTTTATTTGAGGTGCGATCGCTTTTTCCATAACACGTTTTTTACGAAGGGTCATCACCTTAGCCAAAGAGTTGTTTTATTCTCACTATTTGCATAAAACCTGGCTATTTTATCTGAGTGACATGCAGAAAGAGCAACCGCTTTTTCTGCACCTTTCTATTTAATTAAGGAGATCGCTATGGCTACTGTTACCTTGTCTGACTACCTCACGCTGCAAGACGGGTCGCGCCGATTTGACGGCACCCCTAACGCTATTGACCTCAACTTTCAGTTACCCGACGACTTTGTCATGGGGACAAACCTAGCTAAGCCAGTCATTCAGTTTAAATATCGCGCCCGTCAGGAGACCGATCTTCAGCTCTGGGTTAATCCGGACAACGCTGGTCAGAATGTGCAAATCGATGTGACATTCGATGCCTCAAACGTTATCCGATCACACCATGAGTTTCTCAATGGCAACTTGTTTGTTCCAGGAGCAGAAAATCGTATCCGCTTTATCCTAGTAGACCATTCCATATTTGATGACAACAACAACGATATCGGCATCTCGGACGTTCTGCTAACTTTCCAACGGCGCGTAGATATCTAAAAATACAGTCACAGCAGTACAAGCTGATAGATATGGTTCAACGATCGCCTCTGAAATTCAGAGGCGATCTCTTTACTGATCTCCTGTCGTCGTGGGCGATCGCTATCCTATGGTTTTCGCTCAACTATGGGTAATCGCTCAACTTGAACCCCAGTTTTCAACTGCAGTGAATCAAGTAAGTCTTCATTAGAAAAGAATCGTGGCGCAATAAACTTCGTCACTTGACCGTTGCGGTGAATACAGGTGATGTATTCAATCAGGTGATACCCCGAGGAAGACCGCTGAGGTCGGATTTTATGCAGCTGCACCTCGATTTTTGTGACATCACGAGGGTGAATTTGGTAACTGGGAAAGAGTAAGTGACGAACCAGAATTTTGCGATGACTTACCTCCACAGCGGGCTTTTGTGCATACCAGCGATATCGTAGTGCCAAACCGCAAAGGGCCAGACCAAAAACTATCAAAACAAATCCTTCACCGTTGAACCGTCGAAATCCCTCAAACGCCGTGATCAATCCGATAAACAGTAAACAAAGGACAACAAAAACAACGAAAAGCCAACTTTGGTCTCGCTCAAACGTATCGACGTTTTCCAGGTTAGGGTTTTTCTCATCTAAGGCCACATAGTTCTCCTGCAATTACGTCTTGAGAGCAACTTCATGAAAATGCAAAGTATACGATTTCTAAAACAGCAGGCTAACGGTATCTACCTCTAGTACTTAGCGCCTTATGACAAAGCCAATAAAGATAGACTTTTATCTTTGTAAAATAGTTTGATCGCGTTAAACTCTCGGCGCAGTAAGTTTTCAACTTGTAATGTCGAACAGTTGCCAAGTCGAAGCCAAATGACTTTTGGTGGATTTCCAAATACCAAACTCAAATCGTGCATATCAGCATCTTTCGAGACAATCATCAAATCATTGTCTTTGGCATAATCCCAAACTACCGGGTCAATGGTCGCTTTCATGCCCACCTCTCGAACATGAAGCGAGTCTGGGAAAAGATCGCTCAAACGATTCGGTAATTTAGGCGACAAGTTTTCATCAAACAGTAACTTCATGTGAGAGCGGCGGGGTCATGAATCGGCGCTCACGATCAGCAGCATAAGCAATACATGCCTTTAAATCTTCTCGTGTCAGATCAGGAAAGTCATCGAGAATTTCTGCTTCACTCATCTCAGAAGCTAGGTATTCCAGCACTTCATAAACTGTGATTCGCAAGCCACGGACACAAGGCTTACCACCACGTTTATTTGTTTCGACCGTGATGTGGTTTCTATAGTTCATCGTTGGAATTATTGGCATTGTGTTCTTGCGAGTTACCCAATTCTAGACTGAGATACAGTGCTTTTCTCTTTATTGCGGCTAGGGGATGCTCACCTTCATCGCCCACCGCTCCGGTAAATTCCCACCTTTTCGATTGCCTCAACCGCGTCTGTTAGAAGGATTTTTCGGAACAAGGCGACAAATCCGGCTCCCCGGCACTTCCAGGATGACACCGGGAGAGCGATCGCTAAGCAGAGATTACGCATCGAGCCAAGTTTGCCGAAAAGTGCCAAGTTTTGCCCATTTGCATAAAACGCTGCAAAACGCCCTGAGTGATCGCCACAGAGCAGTCAACTGCACTGCTCAATATTTTTCTCACTCTGGAGCGTGTCATGTCCCCAACCTCTACGATCGCCAATCCCCTCATTAACGCTATCGATGGCCTCGATAGTCTGACTCAAGCCACCCTTGATGCGGGTCTGTCAGAAACGCTGGCCGCGCTGCAAACCTGGGCGCAAGAGAATAGCCTAGAGAGTCTGCTCGCTAGCTTTGACCAAGGCCCAGATACCGATATCGACGCGCTGCGATCGCTGCATGACGCTTGGCAAATCGGCGATTTCTCTCAACTGCCCCAGATTGAAATTCTCTCTGCCACTGATCTGCAGGGCGCTCAAGGCGCGTTTGCCAGCGGCACTCAAACCCTGTATTTGTCTGCCGACTTGGTGGGCAATAACCAGCAGTCAACCGCTGCACTGACGCGGGTGCTGCTCGAAGAAATCGGTCATTTTGTCGATGCTCAGGTCAACGCGACGGATTCTCAAGGTGATGAAGGGGCACTATTTGCGGCCCAGGTACAGGGTGTGCAGCTCAGTGCTGGCCAGCTGGCCGCACTACAGTCAGAAAACGATCATCTGACGCTGCAGCTAGACGGTCAGGCCGTGGCGGTCGAAGCGATGGTGCCCTACGCGGGTGATAACCTCGACCAGTTTCAGTCGGGGGTAGATGATTTTCTCGACACGCTGGAAGGCACGATCGCCCAGCTCATTGCCGCTCAAGAACTGCCGCTGATTGGCTCCGCCTTGGGCAACGTGAGCGAGGCGGCGCAGCAGTTGGTGGCAGATATGCGAGCGGCGATCGCCAGTGAAATTGCCGCCATCTCGGATCTCACCACCACCGCGCTCGAAGATGCCCTGATGCAGGCCCTCGGCGAAGACGGGCTGGGCATTTTGCAAAGCATCAACATTCTCGAATCGGCGGACGATCTGCAGTTTGACGTCACTCTGAGTCGCGACTTGGTTGATCTGGGCGGCGATGAGTTTGATCTGTCTTTGGGTGAAACCGGCCTGAGCCTAGATGTAGACGGCAGTGCGGAGCTGGGCGTTAACCTCGATCTGCATCTGCTGCTAGGACTGAATGGCGACGGCTTTTACCTCGACACGGCGATCGCAGACGAACTCAGTGTCAATCTCAGCGCTACCTTGCCCGGCCTGGAAGCGACCGGCACGCTGGGCTTTATGCAAGTTGAGGTAGAAGACAACGGCAGTAATCTGAGCGGCGGTATCGCGATTGACTTGCAAGACTCTGGCGACGCCGATACTCACCTTTCTCTAGCGGAACTCGGCAATTTAGCGAGCACGACAGAGGCCAGCATCAGCGGCAGCGCCACCTTTGACGCCAACCTGTCAACCGGGACGGTCGTCTCGGCCCTGCCCAGCATCGGCACTAACCTGGTGCTGAACTGGGATTTTGCCGACGCTGACCTAGACGGCTTTGAAACCAGCGCCCCTACTATTGACTTCAATGGCGTCAGCCTCGACGTCGGCTCCTTGTTTGGCGGCTTTGTCGGGCCGGTGTTTGAGGGCATTCTGCAAGTGCTGGAGCCGGTCATGCCGCTGGTCGATATTCTCAGCGCCGAGATTCCCATTTTGGATGCCACGATGGTGGATGTGGCGGCCGCCCTGGCAGAAGTGGGCTTTGGCGACTTTAATCCAGAAACGGTGGAGTTCGTGCAATACGTCGCGCAGATTGCCGACATCCTGAGCATTCTCGGCGATTTGCAAGTCGAGGGTAGTACTCTCAGCCTGGGTGATTTCAGCGTCATCATGGGCGAGGTCGAGGCGCTGCAAGACGACGTCGATGCCTTGGGGCAAATTGCCGGACTCGGCGAGGGCGGCAGCAGCTTTGCCCAAAGCATCAGCGACAACACGCGCTTTGAGTTTCCGATGCTGACCAATCCGCAAAGCCTGATTGGTTTGTTTTTAGGGCAACCCGTCGATATCTTCCGACTGGAGTTACCGACTATCGGCTTCGGCGTCGACTATTCCACCAAAATCCCGATTTTTGGCCCCCTCAGCATAGAACTCGGCGGCGCGTTTGGGGCGGCCGCTAACCTCAGCTTTGGCTTCGACACCAATGGCCTACAGGAGTTTATGGATGGTGGCTTTGAAGATCCGCTGGCGATCGCCAACGGCTTCTATGTGGGTCAGCCGCTCAACCCCGGCATGCCCCCGGCCCCCATCGATCCGGCAGAGACATTCACGTTGGGCGTGGGCGCCGGGGTCGAAGCGGGACTCACCGTCAACTTTGGCGTCGCTAGCGCCGGCGTCACTGCGGGGCTCGCGGCCCAACTCTTCGTCAACCTGACGGAAGAAAAAACCTATCTGACTGATTTTGCGGCTCCCGCTTGTCTGTTTGAGCTGCTGGGCAAGTTGGATGCGGTGGTGGCGGCGAAGCTGGCGATCGGCTTTGGTGCGTTCAGCATTAAAAAGCGGATTGAACTTGTGCGCGAAACGCTGGTCGACTTCCGAGCCGGATGCTCGGGTTCCAATGAAGACCATCAGCAGGCGACCGTTGGTGAAGATGGCACGGCGACCCTCAGCGTCGGTGATGAGGCGGCGGCTCTGAATGATATCAACGGCCAAACCATCAACGAACAGATTACCGTGACCCACGTTGCCGGTGAGGCTGGGGACGAAACCATCTCGGTGGAAGCCTACGGCGCGAGCTGGACCTACGAAGGCGTCAGCAATATCTTCGCCGATGGGGGTGACGGCAACGACATCATTGAGCTAGTCGGCGTGCTTTCGGAAGCCCACCTGATCGGTGGCACGGGTGAAGACGAACTCTTTGGCGGTCAGAATGACGACCATCTAGAGGGCGGCGAGGGCGAGTATGCCGATTATCTCTCGGGTGGGGGCGGTAACGACCTGCTCGAAGGGGGCGATGGCGACGACTTTTTAGAAGGCGGCGCGGGCAACGACATTATGGATGGCGGTGCGGGCCAAGACAGCGCCAGCTATTCGGAAGCGACCAGCGGCGTCACTATCGATCTGCCCAATGATGTCGCGCTAGATGGCGATGGCACTGAGGACACCATCATCAGCATTGAGCAGTTTGAACTGTCAGACCACAACGATACGTTTGTGGGCGACGGTGCTAACAACACTGTGGATGGCCGGGCGGGGGATGACACCATCTTCGGCGGCGACGGCAACGACTTCCTCATCGGCGGCGCGGGCAAGGATACGATCAACGGCGGCGATGGGTTTGACGCCACCAGCTACCTGGAGTCCAAAGCAGGCGTCAGTGTCGATCTGCAAACGGGTGATGTGTTCAGCGGCGGCGGCAGTGATGCCGACGGCGACGTCCTGATTGAGATGGAAAGCGTGCTCGGCACCGCTCAGGACGACGAACTGCGGGGCGATACTGCTGACAACACCCTTTATGCGGCCTGGGGCAATGACGTGGTCGAAGGTCGCGAGGGCGCGGACGAACTGCACGGCGGCCCCGGCAATGACACGGCGGAATATGTCAGCTCTAACGCGGGCGTCACGGTTTCTCTAGAGGCCGAGTTTGAGGGCGCGACCTTCAGCGCAGCGGGCTTATACGGTCACGCTCAGGGCGATCGCCTCATGATGGCCACGGACAAAGAAGGGACCCCGACCGATCGCAATTCCTTTGAAAATCTCACCGGCTCGCTCCATGGCGACGACCTCACGGGCGACGGCAATGCCAATGAGCTGAGAGGTTTGGCGGGCGATGATGACCTATTTGGCAATGGCGGCGGCGATCGCCTGATCGGTGGGGCTGGAGCTGATCACCACGACGGCGGCGGCAATCGCGACTGGGCCGACTACAGTGAATCCGACGCCAGCGTCATCGTCAATCTAGAAGGCAACTTTGGTCTGCTCGGCGATGCCCAGGGCGACACCTTTACCAGTATCGAAAATCTCCAGGGGAGCGACCAGGCGGACTGGCTCTGGGGTGACAGCGCTAGCAACGACATCAATCCGGGCCGCAGCATCGGCGGCGTTGACTTGGTGAATGGCGGCACTGAGGTCAGTGGTGGCGGCGATCGCCTCATCCTCGATTACGCCGATGCCAACTCCAGTCTGCAAGGGGGGTACAACTACGAAGTCGGGGCAGCCGACGCGGGCGAGTTTACCAACCAGGTCAAATTCGCCGAAATCGAGCGCTTGCAAATCGTCGGTTCTCAGTTTAGCGACACCATTCGCGCTGGCGGCGGTGACGACTTCATTAATGCGGGGATGGGCAACGACACCGTGTTCACCGGGCAGGGCAACAACAGCGTCAACGCCGACGACGGCAACGACACCGTCGTCCATTTCAATGATGCTTTCGGCAATGTGTTCTACACGCCTGCCCCCGCTACTGAGACGGTGTCTTGGATTAATGGGGGTGCCGGTATTGATACCTTCTCAGGCAACTTGGCCCATGAGGACGATGACGTGGTGCTCACCAGCCTTGACCCGGAGGTCGAAAACCCTGGGCAGGTGTTCACCACCAGCAATGGGTCGGTGATTCACGGCTTCGAACGGTTTCAAGACATGCAGACCGGCGGTGGCGATGACCAGTTGACGCAGCTCGGACGAGTCGACAACGATTTCCGCACGGGCGCTGGCGACGACATCGTCAACACCGGACTGGGTCTGGACTACGCCGATGGCGGCATTGACGGCCCGGGCATTGGGGCATTACCGGCTCAAGGTGACGACTTGCTCATCGTCGACTATTCTGTCGGGGATATCGGCGACGGCATGAAGAGCGATATCAACTACAATGCCGCTCTCCCCAGCCGCTACTATCGCACCGCCAACGATGGAGCCGTGCAGTGGGATGAGGTGGAGTTCGTCAACTTTGAGCGGGTTCAGGTGGACGGCACTCAGCATGGCGACATGATTGTGGGGGTCGATGGCGACGACGAACTGCGCGGTCACGACGGCAAAGACTCGATCTCGGGCCGCAGCGGTAACGACCAAATCTTCGGCGGTGACGACGACGACGCCATCATGGGCGGCCGCGGCAACGACACCATGCACGGGGGGCGCGGCAACGACGTCATCATCGACGACGTGAATGAAGATAATGACCAAGGCGGCGATGATCAGCTCTTTGGCGACGATGGCAATGACTGGCTGTTCGGCGCTGGCGGCAATGACGAGCTGCAAGGGGGCAACGGCAACGATGTCATGATTGGCGGCGCGGGCAACGATAGCCTTAATGGCGGGGCTGACAATGACATCATTATCGGCGTCAACTGGGGCGGCGAGGTCTTCCCCGCCGTGCCGGAAATCGACACGATGACTGGGGGCACGGGGGCCGACTTCTTCATCCTGGGAGATGGCGTGTTTCCTTACTATGATGACGCCCAGCTCGTGACGTCCGGCGGTCAGCACCAGGCGATCATCACCGACTTTTCTCTGGAAGAAGGGGACGCGATCGCCCTCCACGGTGATGCCGGCGACTATGCCCTACAGGAAAGTGGCGGCTCGACGCGCATTCTCCGCACAGGGGGCGTGCCCGAACTCATCGGCACTCTGGAGGGCGTGACGGGACTCGATCTCAACAGCGACGCCTTCCAATATTTTGACGACGAGGTCGACCCCGAAACCATTGGTCTGTTACTGCCTGCGGTGCAGCAAGTGCGCGAGGCCGCGTCTCAAGAGACGATTTCTGTAAACGATTTCAAGGTGCTGCCAGAGACGGAAGCGGTTTTGGTTGGATTACTGCTGCCAGCGGTGCAACAAGCCCGTGAGGCTGCGCCTGCCGCTACCTTCGATGTCGATAAATTGGCCCCAGCGAGTGACGCGATCGCGTCATCCCCCGCAATCGCTGAGGCAATGACGCTAGAGTTCTCTCCCGCAGCGGCCTCCAAACTTGACCCGACACCGGCTCAGGCTGAACTTGCCGATAGCAGCGCCTTCAGCATCACCCAGACCAATAGCGCCTACGGCTTGCTCAATACCGTCTTGGGTGACACGACCGGACTCACCATACTGGATGCTCAAACCAGCGGCGATGCCCGCGCCTTTGGCACCTTCCAATACGATCCGTTTGGGTTGGGCAACGGCATTGTGCTGAGCACCGGCAAAGTCACTGACTTGGTGGGTGAGAATACCGAAGATGGCGGCTTTATTGGGGATGCCAGCATTCCTCTAGAATTCACCAAACTCGGTTCTGGGGGTGGCCTCGGCTTAGAGCTGGGTCAAGTGTCCACGGTGAAGCAGGTCAATCCCGGCTTCGGCGGGGCCGACGACTTTTTGAATCCCGACGACCCTGATTCCCCCGCACCCGATACGGCCATCTTTCGCGCTAACCTGTCGGATCTCACTCAGCTACAGTCGCTCACCATTGCTGACAGTGGCTCCGGCACGGGCGGCGCCGGGGGCGAGCGTACGGGCTTCGACCTAGTAGGGGTCAAACTGAGCAACGTGCTGATCACCGATGCCACCGACATCGACGCTATTCCCGGTATTGATGTCTTTGACTTCAGCCCGCTCAGCACCTTCTTTACACCCGGCGAGCAAAAACCGTCCAACAGTCCCAATTACCCGGAAACGACGGATATGTTTGGCTCCCTGCATGGCAATGTCAACAACGCGATCGCCACCCTCGGCGAGTTCGACTTTGACGGCGACACCGGCTTCGTCAGTCTGGGCACGGGCGGCTCAGTCGGCCTCAATCTGACTGAAACACTGAACCCGGACGGGCCGCTGTACCTCTATGTGGGTGAAGCGGGCAACAATGGCGAATCCTTAGCAGGTGAAATCACTGCCTCCGCCCAGCGCATCAACGGTCAGAGTGAACTCAGCACCGACTTTGGTCTACTGGGGGCCGAGGGCGATACCAGTCAGTTCTCCTTTAGCTTTGAAGCGGATGACAGCGTTGAACAGATGTTCTTCAAGTTCGTCTTTGCCTCCGAAGAGTTTGTGGAATACGGCGGCAGTGACTTCAACGATGCCTTTAGCATCAAGCTCAACGGCTTTAACCTGGCACGCCTCAGCGATGGCTCAGAGGTCAGCATCAACAATCTGGTCTCTAACCCGTTTGGCGGTTATCACTCCGACTTCATTAACAATCCGGTGGGTGAAGGCCCCGCCAGCAGTGAAACGCCGCTGGATGGCTACACTCAGGTGCTAACCTTCGCGGGGGCGGTCAACCCCAACGCGGTTAATCAGCTAGAAATTGAGGTCAAAGATGTTGAAGACGGCTGGAAAGATACGGCAGTCTTTTTGCAGGCGGGTTCCTTAGGCGTCAGCGAAACCCCGCTGGGGAGCGTTGGTTTCTTCTCTAATGAGAGCGTCATGCTCGAAGGCGATAGCTCCATCCTCAACCTGAAACTCAACACGATGCCGACTGAGGCGGTCACCGTCACCCTCGACCCCGACGAGCAAATCGACCTGGGCAACGGTGCCGGTAATCCTCTCGATGTGCTGTTTACCCCTAATGACGCGCTCACCAATCGCGAGATTGCGTTCACGGCCTTCGACGACACCCTGGTTGAGGGTGGTCACAGCGGTTTCATTAGTGCCTCAGTCAATTCTGATGACCCCAGCTACAGCACGCTGGATGACCTCATGATCGAGCAGTTCATTATCGATAACGACACTGCCGGAGTAGGTCCCAGAGATCTGCTCTTGCAGGGTGGCCAAACCGGGGCGCAATCGGGAACTGCGGCGAGCCCAATGTTCGACCCGGCGGGCACCGTCATGTCGGTGGTAGATCTGGCGGGCAGCCGTTCGCTCAACGGGGTAGACGGTAACCTCGCAGGCACCTTCTTGAACCTCGGCGCTAAGCCGCTGGATCAGGCAGACTCGTTCCTGATCGAGGCAACTCCATTCCAGGATGACGCTGCCATCAGTGCTTTGCAGCCTGCCTGGAGTCAGGTCGCTGTCTAAGTATCGGTGCATAACCAGCGTTTGAGGGAGGGTTATGAGGGCGATCGCTCTCATAACCCTTTTCGATTTGATGCCGCGAAAAAGCAGTGGATCGACGAGGAGAATTGTGGACAGGATTCGCTCATGACCAGACTTCTACAGCAAGCTGCAGTGTGATCAGGTCGTCCCAAATGGCTGCAATCATTATCTGGCTGACTTTCCGAGTATGAAGCTTCTACGCTGCAGGCTGGTGAGAGACCATCAGGGCCATAGCAGAAAGCTGATCAGTTGGAGAGAGCATGGAATCGTGAGGGTACTACTTGCTCTAGTCAATTTTTGAGATAAAAGTGTTGCTTCAGAGTCAATAAGGAAAACATATTTCTTAATATCTTCGCTAGAGTAAAAAGTAGTCTCCACCTCTTCACCATGCTGCATGCCCCTAAATCGTTCCGTTCGTTTGGCCAAAGGGCGATCGCTGCCCTGCTGATCAGTATCCTGGGCATTACCTTAGGATTTGCTGCTCCTGCTTACAGCGATACCTTGGCCGATACGCCAAAGTACATCGCCGCTGATGGTCGCGATCTGACCGCAGTCGCTGAATGTTTGCCCAAAAGGCTGAGCCAGCCAAATTTGAAACGCGCTTTAAGTGAATCGCAGAATGACTTTCTA
The DNA here is from genome assembly GCA_038523235.1 of Cyanobacteria bacterium J06626_4. Classification (GTDB taxonomy): domain Bacteria; phylum Cyanobacteriota; class Cyanobacteriia; order Phormidesmidales; family Phormidesmidaceae; genus Halomicronema. The sequence goes on along the minus strand of JBCBJQ010000072.1, from coordinate 17,043 downwards.
GAAAAGGTCTTCGATATGAAGGACGATTACGATAGCTATAAATTGGACGAGACTGAAATTGCCTACTTGGCTTGTTTAGAAGAGAAAGGCGTCACGCCCCAAGTGAAGCGCTAGAAAACTCCTATCGATTTTAACGATAATGCCGCATCCTTATAACTAGAGGATGCGGCTTTTCAGGCACTAATTTTTATCCCAAGCCTGACACTAACTGCCTCGGTGAGTCTTGAGGTACTGCCCACGCGCCGACTTCTAGAATGACTTGAGAAAAGTGCTTGTGCTCAGAGGATGCTTGAGAATTCAGTGGGCAAATAGTGTTCTCCAAAAACAAAGTGTGCGCGTCGCGATCGCACCGATCAACGCATCAAAAGAATTGATTTGCTTGGTTGCTCGATCGCGCTCATCGATAAAGGGGCTTAGTGATCAGCAAGAACCCCGATCGCTCATTGGGCAAGCAGCCTGAACGACCGGGGCGCTGCAGTGTGAAACATGAGATAGCGGCGACGAAAAGTTGTCCGCTGTCCCCCATCACTCAAGCGCTAAATGACTAAAAGTGATGGGGCAGAGCGGCAGTTCACCTTGGCCCTACTTAATTCGCTAAGGCTGGCGTTTTTTGACGCCAGTCGGGTTAAGCCAACCCCTGTTTCTTTCCCCTCTGGGGAGGGGCGAATGGGGTGGATGGAACCATTCTCAGCGGGATGATCGCCCCCTTATCCCAAACTCAGGTTTTTTACGGCCAAGGCGACAGTAATGGGAAGTAGTTTTGTAGTACCGCCCAAAAATGCGTGTTCGCGGGATTGGCCACCTCTTCCACGTGCAACTCGTAAATGGTGTCCGGGAATGCAAAGTGGACTGATCCCAACTTCTTCAAAAATCCGCAGGGATGCAGTTGATGCTGATCAGGGTAGCGATAGCAAAAGCGTCGCCAAATATGTTCTTGCAGCCAATGGTTCAGTGCTCCGTGGGAGTGGTAGCCAAACTCCTTGGTCATAAAGGGTTGATCCTTGCGGCGAATCGACTGGATATAGCCGATCGGCACGCCAATCGGAAACACAATCGGCTTCTTCCGCCGATGCCCATCGAGATCACGCCAGCTCCGCATCACCTGAATCATCGCCTCTTCCGTCGTCACGGCTGCTCCGGCCAGCGCGGTTACACGGCGATATCGGGCTACATCTCTCTCTAGCGATTGCAGCAAATCAAAGAACAGATAAGGACTGTTTTGCAAGCGCACATACTGCTCGAGATCGTCGGCAAATTCGGGCGGCAACTCATGACGATGCAGCCCGACATCTAAGGGATTCGCCGTCAGACAAGGTAGCAATTCATCAATGAAAAAAGCCTGCATGGTTTGCTGCATCTTGTCTAAAGCGGCTTCAAACTCCCTCAAAGAAGGGGCCTTGAGCACGCGATCGGTATCGATCTGATGTCGTTCAGAGACTTTATGCAGATGCCTGACGGGCGTCGGAATACCGATATGGCGAGTGCTCGGTCGACTTTTGGTCTGATGCAGCTTAAACGGATTCAAGTTAAATCTCAAAGCCGAAAGCGTGTAAGCATCCCGAGGTTGTTGCCATGACTGGGTGGGTTCTAGGCGCGCGATGGGAGCCACCTCATCGCCATAGGGGCAGATTTTGGGGTTGGGTCCTTGATAGGTGGTCAAATGTCGAGAAACGGTGGGCTGACCGTCAAATCGAGGCTGCCCTTTGGCGTCTAGCTCTAGTCTCCATTGATACTTTGGATAACGAGTTAGGGGAATTTCTGTACGAATACAGGCAGCCCAATCGGTATTAGCAAGCATGAGAAAAACTCCTAAAGGAAAATAACACTTCTGGCCATCGAACAAACGAAATCAATACACAAGTCGGGCGATCGCCGGGCTAACTGAGGTGTTAGCTGACGATGATGATCCGTGTGCATGCGAACACCACTAACCGGCTTTATTGTCGGTACTGAGTAGTCGATATAACGCTAAAGATTCAGTATTTAGAATTTCAGAGCAACATCGATCAACAAAGCGGCATAAAGCATTTTGCGTGGAATTCTTCGGTCGGTAGGTTCATGAAGTATGAACCTGCCGCTTTATACCCAAAATCCCAATGTTTTCTGGAAAATTGACTCAATTACGCAGCTATTTATGGACTTGTGATGAACCTGGCACCCGCAATCTTGATTCGCAAGATCACATCCAGATCGTAGAGATAAACATCCGTCAATATCAGTCACTCGACGGCATTAAATCACTGACTTTCTAGGCAATCGCTGGCTGCGCGATCGCGCGTTGCCATGCCGCCACCCATGACACCCTTGTCAAGGCGCATTCGTCATCAAAAATGCATCGCGACGGCGTGACCTTTGAGCGCTCACTGAGGTATGCAGAAAGCCTGGATACTGCGACATTACAACGCTCTATCCGATCTGAGCCCCGGTTGAAGTGACCGCCTGAGCTAGTCAATCCATCCCGCTTGGGTGGCGTCCTCTGCCCGCTCATCGCTGATGTTGTTCGTTGCTACTTAATGCCTATCGAAGCTGCCCTTTTGAACACAACAGATGGCGCTCTCTAAGTGTGGGGTGAGTTGAGGCCATCAATCAGTGATGTCATGATCCCGCTTAGCAAATTCACCGCTGGAATAAATGCAAGCTAACCGCTAGTATCGTCTTGTGCATATCTACCTACCACTCACCATGAGTTGTTCCTAACGTTTAACTGTTCTGCACAAAAAAATTGTTATGTTCAAAGTTGCCGTCGGACATAGCATTGATCCCGACTCCTTGGCAGCGATCAAAGAAGCCGTCAATCAGTGCAGTAAGCAGCTTCAACAAGCGATGCCAAGGGCTGGCATCTTGCTCTGCGCCATTGATTTTGAGCACCAGGTCATTCTTGATTTTATTAGTGAGACCTTTCCCGACATTGCTTTGATTGGGGGCACAACGGTGGGCGAGATGTCGTCTCAGTTGGGGTTTCATGAAGACTCTTTGACGTTGATGCTGTTCTGCTCCGATGAGGTAGAGATGCGAGCGGGCTTAGGTGTCCAAGTTTCGCAAGACGCGATCGCAGCGGCTCAGCAAGCCATCCCTGACCTGGAGGGGGCCGCACCAAAGCTCTGCTACGCGATCGGCGAAGGCTTGGGCGTTGACGGCGTGGCCTTGGTCAAAGGCCTGGGCATCGCCTTAGGCGAGGGTGTGCCCATCTTTGGCGGCCTAGCGGGCGATGATTGGCGATTTGAACAGACCTATCAATTTTTTGGCCAGCAGGTCTTAAGTGATGCGATCACCACGCTCGTCTTTTCCGGCGATTTATTCGTGTCTTGTGGCGTGGCGACCGGACAGCATCCCATTGGTCAAAAAGGCACGGTAACTAAGTCGATCGGCAATACTCTGCATGAAGTTGATGACCAATCTGTCAAAGTTTTCTACCAGCGTTATTTTGGCAATGCCATATCCCTCGAGCTGGCGGGTGGCTCTTGGGGCGGGGCGGTCGCCGTGTTTGAACCGGGCGAAGATTCGTTCTATGTGCGATCGCCCAATAACCAAGACACAGCTTCTGGCAGCATCGAATATTTTGGCCACATTCCTGAGCACTCAAGTATTCAATTCACCGAGACTAATATCGAAGACCTCCTTGCCGCCGCTCGGGAAGCCCTCGAAAAAGCGCGCGCCATTTACGCTGGCAATCAGCCCACCGCCGCTTTGATCGTTTCTTGCTCATCGCGGATGAAATTACTGGGCACGCGTGCTTGGGAAGAGCACAAGATCGCGCAACAAGTTTTGAAAGGCTTACCTAATGTGGGGTTTCATGCCTATGGCGAAATCTGCCAATTATCGCAACAGGGGAAATCTTATTTCCACAACGAAACTTTCACGGCGGTTCTAATGGGTACCCAATAAAATCCGATGACATCAGTGCAGGCAGAGGGGAACTCAGTCGATCTATGGCAGCAGGTTGAAGTCCTCAAACGAGAAAATCGAATTCTTAAAAAAAAGCTCTCTCGTTCAGAACTGACGAGATCGGAACTGGAAACCGCGAGTCAGCGACGAGAACTTATGCTCAAACAGGTGATTGAAGAAGCTGAAAAGGCTAAAGCCGAACTTGAAAAAGCGAAAGAAGTCGCCGATAGCGCTAACAAAGCTAAGAGCGAATTTCTGGCCAACATGAGCCATGAACTGCGAACCCCCCTGAACGGTGTTTTAGGCTACGCCCAGATTTTAGGGCGTACAGAATCATTATCCGAGCGGGGCAAAACGGGCCTTAGCATCATCTATCAGTGCGGCGATCACTTGTTGACGCTCATCAACGATATTCTCGATCTCTCCAAAATCGAAGCGCATAAAATGGAATTGCTCCATGAAAGCTTTGATTTCCCTGCTTTTCTTCAAAGCGTTGTGGAAATCTGTCGCGTTCGCGCTGACCAAAAAGGCATCGATTTCATCTACGACGGAGATCAGCGACTTCCTCATCATGTCATTGCCGATGAGAGACGTCTGCGGCAAGTGCTGATCAACTTACTGGGCAACGCCGTTAAATTCACCGATGCGGGGCAGGTGAGATTTCAAGTGCAGTTAATCGCCCTACCTGTGACCATGGGCCGCCACCGGCTGCGGTTTGAAATTGTGGATACGGGTGTGGGCATGCGCCCCGAGCAAGTCGCCAAGGTCTGTCTCCCGTTTAAGCAAGTCGGTGACCACAGTCGTAAGGAGGGCGGCACTGGCTTAGGCCTGGCCATCAGTAATCAAATCATTCAGATGATGGATAGCGAGCTCGAAATTGTCAGCGAGTTTGGCGCAGGTAGCCAGTTTAGCTTCGTGGTCGAACTGGTAGAGGACATGAGTATACAGACGCCCTCTTTGAGCCATCAAAAGAGTCAGATTATTGGCTACGAGGGCAAAGAGCGCACCGTTCTGATTGTGGACGATCGCTGGGAAAATCGCTCCGTCATGAGCAACCTCCTGCAGCCCATTGGCTTCAGAACGATTGAAGCGACTAACGGCAAAGAAGGTCTGGCTCAAGCTGAATCTATCCGTCCTGATCTGATGATTGTCGACCTATTGATGCCGGTGATGGACGGGTTCGAAATGTTACACCAGCTGCGGTGTCATCCGGAGCTGCAGGCAGTTCCCAAAATTGTGTCCTCTGCCAGTGTTTTTGAAACAGACCGCTACAAAAGCTTGGCCGCAGGAGCCGTGGCCTTTTTGGCCGAGCCCATCCGCACGAATGAGCTCCTCCATCTGCTCGAAATTCATCTTCAGTTAAAGTGGACGTATGGAAACGCTACACCGATTGAAGACGTCAATCTAAGTGGTGAGGGTCATGCCGTTATTAGCCCCCCATCCGACGTCTTAGCCGAATTGACGGCTTTTGCGAGGAAAGGCGATCTGGATTCTCTCATTCAAGCCGCTCGTAAACTTGACGAGCAGTATAGCCGCTTCGCTGAGACTGTAATCCTGATGTCAGAGCAATTTCAAGTTAAACAACTCAAAGCTTTTATCAAACAAAATATGTAGAGATTAACCAGGGAAATATTGATATTTGAGATGGAATTACAAACATCTGATTTTGTTTTAATCGTCGATGATAATGCGGCAAATCTATCAGTGCTGGCTCAAACCCTCAAAGGAGCCGGGTGTGCTGTCAGAGTCGCTGTCGATGGCGAAAGCGCGATTCAGCAGGTTGCCGAAGAGCTACCCTCGCTGATTTTGCTAGACATCATGATGCCAGGCATTGATGGGCTAGAAACCTGTCGTCGCTTAAAAGAAAATTCAGATACCTGTGAGGTCCCGATCATTTTTATGACGGTGCTAGATGATATTCAAGAAAAGGTTCATGGCTTATCCCTAGGCGCAGTTGATTACATTACCAAACCGTTTAATGAATCGGAAGTGCTAGCCCGAGTGCTCGCTCATTTAAAGACGCACGATCTGATCCAAACTGTGCAGGAGCAAAATCATCAGCTAAAACACGAGATTGCGCTACGCCAAGAAACCGAGCAGCAACTCTACAAGCTCAATAGTGAATTAGAGAGGGTGCAAATTGAACTTCTGCAGAAAGAAAGGCTCTCAGCCATTGCTGAATTGGTTACCGGCATTGCCAGCGAAATCAATAATCCCATTGGCTGTATTTCAGGGAATATCGAGTTCGTACAAAGGTATACCAAAAGCCTCTTAGATCACGTTGAGCTTTATGAGAAAAATGCGCTGCATGATGATGAACTTGAGCAGCATGCCGATCAAATCGAGCTTGATTATATTAAAAGAGACTTGCCAGCGGCGGTTGAGTCAATCAAAGGAAGCAGTGGTCGCATCTCAGCGGTTAGTAAGCTGATTCAGATCTTTAATCGGCACGACATCCAGCCGAATAAAAAATATGAATTCAATATTCACGAACTACTCGATGGGGCGCTGCTGCTGTTAAGACACCGACTCAAAACACAAAATAATCGCGTCGCGATTGAAGTCATCAAAACCTATGGCGACTTGCCCAAAATTCCCTGCTTTCCCGGTCGCCTTAGTCAAGCTTTTACGAACGTTCTCGGCATCCTCATTGACGCGTTTGATGAGCACTGTAGCCTGCCAGCCGATCAGTCAGTTAATAATTTCACCCTGGCCCAAGGTAGCCCCCCCCTGCAGATTCAAATTAGAACGACCCTAGAAACCTCATGGGCCATTATTCGGATTAGAGGCAATACCAGCTCCCTGTGGTCAGAACATGAACCAGAAATTTCTGAACGACCGGCCCCCCAAAGCCCAATTCATAACAATGCTGATTTAGAACTGCTGATGGCGCGTCAAATTGTCGTAGAAACTCACGGTGGCGAGCTTAACTTTATTTCTACTTTCAACACTGAAATTATGCTGATGCTGCCCGCTAGTCGAGTGGGGCAAAAGGAGTATTTCCCCGAACATTTGAGCCGAGGGGAGGAGTAATTTCCTGGCTTAGCTGAGACTATTCATCTTTCGCCACGATCTCGGCGCTGCTGGCCTGCCGAAATGGCTGTTTTCAGCGCACCAACAGAATTGATTTAATCGGTCGCTCAATCGCCTCACCCGTCGCATCAAAGCGGCCCAAATCGGTTTCACCCTCAAAATACAAACCGCTAGAGCTGCCCCCATCCAGATTTAACGCCTGCTCAACGTCTAAAGTTTGTAAAAAGTCAGCCATCTCTGGCAGGGTGAGTCCTGTGGCTCGATTCGTCATTGGCAGTTGACTGGCAATCGCCAACACCACGGTGCCATTCGCCTTGAGTCCGATCGCGGAGCGAGCATTGGCAGACTGGCTCCCCAGCGCATCCCGCACTATTTCGCCCGCATCGTTATTGGCTAAAAAGCCCTCGTCATATCCCGTCTGAGTGGGCAGAAGCTGTGGCCCTGCGCCGACCGCCGCTGTCATCTGACAGGCTGGGGGCACGGCGGCCGCGTGAGCCGTGATGTCGTACTGCACTGTGCCATCACAGTCATAAATCCGAAACTCTGACCGATTAAGAATGGCCGGCAGGTAGGACTGGAGAGCCGGATTTTCCATCAGGTTCGCATTTTGGCGCGGGTCAGCCATTAGGTCGCCCTGCACTGTGACAAAAGACGTCGTCAGACCGTTGCGCGGATCAAAAAAACCGGCATTGATCGCCGCGATCGCCCCTTGGCCCGTCGCCCACTCAGACAAGGGCGTCAGCGAGGCGGCCACGGCCACGTCGATTTGCCAGCCGCTGTTGGCGGGCACGGTCACCGTATGCACCACCGCATCCATCCAAGGATAGGACTGATAAATAAGTTCCTGTTTTGCTAACTCCGCATGGGCCGCTGTGGCAACTGCGGCCTCATTCGGTGTTGCCGGCGGTTCGGTTTGCTCAGGGGGAACGGCATCCGTCGCGGTGAGGGTGCAGCCGCTGAGCAAAAGGGCTAACCCGAGGGGGCCATAGCCGACAAAGGGAATTTGCAAGGGCGATCGCCTCTCTAACGTGAATGGGTTATTCCAGCCTCTGTGATTGGCCTCCCGCTGCCCGCTGGGAGGAGATCGTCTTTCTATCAGCATATCGGGATTAGAACGTGCCCATCGCCGAAATGCCTCGTGATGCTTGAGAAAGCTGCCAGAGCCGCCAAAGGCGCTGCTCTAGCCGGGGATCAAACTCAGCCATAAAGATGCCGATATCTGGGTTTGGCCCTTCCGTAATCCACAGCCCCGATAGGGTGATTTCCCACCAGTCGCGATCGCAGCGCGTGAAGTCTAACGCCTGCAACTGCTCCCCTAATTGCCGATCAATCAGCGTCGCCGGGAGCGGAATGCTAGCTCGAATCGGCTGCACTGTAATCGCTCGCTGCGCATGGGCATAGGTGCAAACGCGATCACTCAGCAGCAGATTGAGGGGGGTGGGGCAATATTCAAGGCAGAGGCCCGTGTCAGTGTAAGTCACTTTCAACATGGAGATATCCGATAAAAATACCTGGAGACAAATTCCGGTCAAAAATCTTGGTTAGAAACCTGGGTCGCAAACTTTAGTTCTTGCTGCCAATGCCGTCACGCTGAACCCAGCCAAAGCTATTTGCCTGCAGCAAACAGAGCTGGTGATTCATCATGGGCGGCGATCGCTCCCGGCCTCGCCTCAACCCACTGGGCTGGGGCACCGCGATCGCGCTGTGAACTATGAGTCGCGTTGGCTTTGAACGGGCTTTTGCTAACTCAGCAAAAGCGCCAAAACCCGCTGATTTAAATGCAGTTGGCTAGCACTGTGGCAGAGCGCTCGCGATCCACCAATAATGGTCGCTCTGGCTCCGGTCAGTGCCCGGCAACCCGTGTATGGAGGCATTGCCTAGCGTCTGGCCACGCTCGCTCAGGGGTGTGGGCCGCTCAGGGCCATGAAGTCCCTGTAGGCTAATTCGGACAACGCTCATAAGACCGCTGCTGAATGCTACGCCAGGCAGGCATCCGGTGGCGCGATCGCCCACGTTGCGAGTGCGGATGCAAGTCCATTGAGTTAGTAGATTCAGCATGGCACCAGTCTCCATAAAGCGCATTCTCAAATAGGAATGCTGGGCACGGTTGCGTTGATGCGTCAATACTACACTCGTAATACAGAAGTGTCTAGAGCCTGTTTGTGAATGTTTAAGCGGGCCTGCCACCGGGGCGCTGCGCTGTGCTCACGTCCACACAATAGCCGGGTTGCGGTCAGGGTTGAGAGAGATGCTAACCTTCTCAGTTCAGGGGGGCGACCATTGACGGGCAACGGCCCCTCAACCTCGCCGCTGCAGTCGGCCAGTCCCTCGATAAGATGGTGACAGAGCATTTACGCTAGTCAATGCCGATTGTCACCTTGAGCTAACTATCCCTGCGATCGCCCATGACCTCTGCTGCTGAGTCTGCTGCTCCGCCCGCCGTTTGGATCTATGACACCACGCTACGCGATGGGGCGCAGCGCGAAGGGTTGTCTCTGTCGATTGAAGACAAACTGCGCATCGCGCACAAGCTCGATGATTTGGGCATTCCCTTTATTGAGGGCGGCTGGCCGGGGGCCAATCCTAAAGACGTGCAATTTTTTTGGCAGCTCAAAGAAGAACCCCTGCGGCAGGCCGAGGTGGTAGCCTTTTGTTCGACCCGTCGCCCCGGCAAGCAAGCGGCCACTGACCCCATGCTGCAGGCGATTCTCGCAGCGGGTACCCGCTGGGTCACCCTCTTTGGCAAATCGTGGGATCTGCATGTCGCTGACAGCTTGCAGACCACCCTCGAGGAAAACCTGGCCATGATCGGCGACACGATCGCGTTTTTGCGGGAGCAGGGGCGGCGAGTGATCTACGATGCGGAGCATTGGTTTGACGGCTACAAGGCGAATCCTGACTATGCGCTGCAGACGCTGGCCAGCGCCCTTGACGCCGGGGCCGAATGGCTAGTGCTGTGTGACACCAACGGCGGCACTCTCCCCCACGAAGTCAGCCAAATTGTGCAAGCGGTGCGGCACTGGCTTGATCGCCAACCCAGCCCGGTGCCCCATCAGCCGCGCCTGGGCATTCACACCCACAACGATGCGGATATGGCCACTGCCAATGCCCTGGCCGCAGTCCTTGAAGGGGCAGAGATGGTGCAGGGCACGATGAATGGCTATGGCGAGCGCTGCGGTAATGCCAACCTGTGTGCGGTGATTCCCAACCTGCAGCTCAAGCTCGATCGCCCCTGCCTTGCGCCCCAACAGCTCCAGTCTTTAACCGAGACCAGCCGATTGGTGAGTGAACTGGTCAACCTCGCCCCCGACGAGCATGCGCCGTTTGTCGGCCTGTCAGCCTTTGCCCACAAGGGCGGCATTCACGTCAGCGCCGTCGAAAAAAATCCGAAAACCTACGAGCACATTGTCCCCGCTGCGATTGGGAACTGTCGCCGCATTGTCGTCTCAGATCAATCGGGACTCAGCAACATTTTGGCTAAGGCTCGCAGCTTTGGCATTGAGCTGCACAAGCAGGATGTCGCCTCTCGCCAGTTACTCAACCGGCTCAAAGAACTAGAAAGCGAAGGCTATCAGTTTGAAGCTGCCGAAGCGAGTTTTGAGCTGTTGATGCGAGAGATCTTGGGACAGCGGCCCCGCTTTTTTGCCCTGCGAGGTTTTCAGGTGCATTGTGACAATCTGCCCTCAGAAGCCGATTGGAAAACGCGATCGCTAGCGACCGTCAAACTCCGGATCAATGAGCAGGAAATTCTGGAGGCGGCAGAAGGCAGCGGCCCCGTCTCGGCGCTCGATAAGGCCCTGCGCAAGGCGTTGGCCAACTTTTATCCGGCGATCGCGGAGTTTCAGCTGAGCGACTACAAGGTGCGCATTTTAGACGGGCGCGCGGGCACCGATGCCAAGACGCGCGTGCTGATCGAATCGAGCAACGGTCAGCAGCGATGGACGACGCTGGGGGTCTCTGACAACATCATCGAAGCGTCTTATCAGGCTGTCGCCGAAGGGTTGGAATATGGCCTGATGCTACAAAAGGAACCCTTGACCAGCTGCACCATCGGGGTGAGTTAAGCCAGCCGTTAAACCATGCGATATGAGGTATGGCAGAGGGTCGAAAGGTGCCGGGTTCAAGATGCAGGGAAGGGTCTTGCCGCCAGCGATCCGGCGATTTATACTGTCCAAACCTGACTGCGGCTCGCCATAAATCGCGCGGTAAGCCGCTGTAGTTCTATCCAGCTTGATCCTGCAACCTCCGGTAAGACCTGGGGACAACGGTTACCCATCGATCTCCACAGCCTTGACATCCACTGTGGTTTTGATGGAATCATCATCTTCTTCCTGCGCGTTGGCTGCGGCCTGACCGTTGAGCCCCTGCTGAGTGAGCCATTGACCCGCCGCCGATACCATTAGCACGATCAGGGCCACGTCATCAATCTGTCCCAGCAGCGGAATCAAATCCGGTGACAGATCAATGGGACTGATGAGGTACAGCAGCGACGCCAAGATCACCCAAATGCTGTACTTGGGATTAGTCAATAGACGGCGATAACCTTGAAATAACAAGCGCATAAGGGGTCACAGAGAAATCAAAGTAACGGCGGGCGATCGCCTTGCCGTAGGTTCATCGGGCGGTTGAGCCGGGTTGGTTGGGTTGGCGTCGCGGCTAGACTTCGGAGCGATCGCCCGGTGAGCCCTGAAAGAGTTTCCTGTGCCTCGCCACCTGCCCGTTTGACTTACCGTAACAAAAACCCGCGTCTTCGCCCGCGACTGGAACCTGTCCATCACTCAGTGAGTTATTCAGCCGTATCGGCCACCGCCCACCAGGCCAAGGCATAATCTTGGGCTAAATCGTCTTCGATTTGCTGGCGATACACCACCCGCAGCTTGTACTGTCCCGTCGTGGGCACTTGGGTAAAAATATGCTCTAGGCTATCGACCTCACTGATTGAAGACCAGACGCTATCCGCAATATCGTCGTCCTCAGCCCGCATCAAATACAGGTCTAAGTTGTTGAGTCCGCGATCTCTAAAGGTCTCTTCCAAATCATAGAGCCCGTTGTCGTTGGCATCATCCAAGACGACCAGCCGCTCCCACGTCAGCGTCGCTGAGAGGTAGCTACCCCCCCGCAACGGCTGGTCAAAGACGTAATCTCGCTGCAAAACGGCTGTCTCAGTTCTCGGCAGATCGGGCGGTAACGGCGACTCGGCGGTGCCAAAGCTCCAACCGATGACGGGCACAGGGTCAGCGACTGACCACTGTCCCCCCTGCAGCTGCTGCAAGGCCCGAGAGGCATTCAAATGACCGGTACCCAAGTCACTGTGCAGGGGGCGAGTCGGGTCGCGATAGGCATCGGAGTCGAGCCAGGTCAGATTGCTTTCGTCATAGAGGGTGCGCGACATGCCCAACAGCAGGCCATTGCCCGAATCGGCGAGCTTGTCAGCCGAGTTGAGCAGCACCGCCTTCATCACCATGGGCTCGCGCGCATCCAGGCTCCAATTCTGATCGGCTGAGCGAATTTGGCGATCGGCCCATTCCTGCAGCAGAGCAACCACGGCGGTGACATGGGGCGCGGCAAAACTCGTGCCACTGACCACCCGCGACTCGCCATTAGGGTTAATCACGTCGATTTGGCTGCCGGGGGCCACCAGATTAATCGACCGGCGATCGCCGACATTGCTCTCCGGGCCGGGCGATCGCTGCGGGCGAAAGTCTGGTTCGCTGCTGAGGTTGGCAAAATCAACCTTGGTGAAGCGGCCATCCACCTCGCGCGAGTAGGCCACGTTGATGCCATTAAAGTTGTCAGTCGGAATCGGAATGCCGCCGCCCCCCTGATTGCCCGCAATCACATAGAGCGTGTCGTGCACCCGCTGTGACCAGTCAATACAGAGCGTCAGCAGGGCATTGCCATCTAACATCGCGTCGGGTCGCGGGTCGCGGGCTAACGATTCACCAAAGCTGAAATTAATCGCCCGCACATCGCCACCGTTGCTCAAAGCCACCTGCTGCGAGGCAAAGCATTCCTCTGGCTGCCCACTCCGGCCCCGAATCGGCCCAATGGCAGCGGCATACAACACGGCGTCAGGGGCCACCCCGGTCAGCGTTTTATCCTGGCTAATCATGACGCTGGCGACATTGGCGGCGTGACCATCCACATACTGATTGGGACTTGGTTGCTGATCAAGGTAAAAGACGCGGCCTACCTTCACCGGCAGATCGGCATCCGCCACCTTGTCGAGACCAAACTGACTGGGGCGGCCAATCTCCACCTGACCGATCGCAATCTTACGCCCCGTCAACAAATATGGCTCCCGGTGCAATCGCCGAGCGTCAATGCCCTCCTCTCCGACGGAGTTGGATAGCGCTAAGGCTGGCAATCCAACACCTACGGCTCCTAACGCGACAAAACAGGGAACTCGCCAGGCGCGTAAAAGAGCGGCCAGTTTTGATGAATACATGCAGACTTCAAACTCCCGAGCATTAATAGGGCTGGCTGAGTAAATATTGACTTAAATAAAGGGCACTCGGTGCGATCTTTAGCCAGTCGAATCAGAGAAATCGTTGGCAATCTGTCATCGCTTCATAACAGCAATCCGTAGCCCGAGCAGTCCTTATGACACGGCTACTGGCCACCACCGTCCGCCTTTTGCGGTCACCATGAACTGATTTCATTAAAGCGTAAGCAGTTGATAAATGAACTCAAAATCAAGGCGATAAGATCTGTTAAAAAGTTGAAGATTTTGTTACGATAACTACTAAAGCATTTAGGAGTAACCTCCCGCTATGGTTCATACCCAGTCCCAAAAATCAGTTGTTGTTTCACCATCAATTTTGTCGGCTGACTTTAGTCGGCTGGGTGATGAGGTTCGCGCCATTGATGAAGCCGGCGCCGATTGGATTCATGTTGACGTCATGGATGGTCGTTTCGTCCCGAATATCACCATCGGCCCGCTGATCGTTGAGGCGCTGCGTCCAGTGACGCAAAAGCCCTTAGACGTTCACCTGATGATTGTGGAACCCGAGAAGTACGTCGAAGATTTTGCCAAAGCGGGTGCTGATATTATCTCTGTCCATGCTGAGCACAATGCGTCTCCTCACCTGCACCGGACCTTAGGCCAAATTCGCGAGTTGGGCAAGCAAGCGGGCGTGGTGCTCAACCCTGGTACACCGCTGGAATTGATCGAACACGTTCTAGAGCTGTGCGATTTGATCTTGATCATGAGCGTCAATCCCGGCTTTGGCGGTCAGAAGTTTATTCCTGGCGTCGTGCCCAAGATTCAAAAGCTGCGTCAAATGTGTGATGAGCGTGGTTTAGACCCCTGGATTGAAGTGGACGGTGGCCTCAAGCCCAATAATGCTTGGCAGGTTATCGACGCCGGGGCGAACGCGATTGTGGCGGGCTCCGCTGTGTTCAAAGCGCCTGACTACGGCCAGGCAATCGAAGGCATTCGCAATAGCAAAGGCTCGGCGACGCCTGAGCTAGCCGTTGTCTAAGTTAGCTGCGTAAATCTGAATTCTTCATTAAAGCCGGGGATGTGATCGCGTCCCCGGCTTTGCTTTGGGGCAATCTAAGCAAACCGCTTGGAAGTTCGGATATTCAGAGTGTCACGCTGCCCCCATGCCTCGGCAAAACCCGGTGATCCGTATATCCTCAGCCCTGACTCTGCTTACTTTACAATCTCGCAGCAGAAAATCACGGCGAACACCGATGCAGCCGCAAAGATAAACCCATTACGGTGAAATAGACGCGATATTAACGCCCGCAATCGCCTGGGTCGCTTGAGCAGTCCGCATTAGCGTAGCCTTGAGTGCTGCGCCTAGGGCCGAGCGCCGCTCGAAACAATTAGCGCGATCGCCCTTTTTATCAAAGTCCCTCTTCTCAGTACGGTAAATCAGGAGTGCCCTTGATTATGATCAACCTCGAAGCAACCATTGATAAAATCTTTACGACCCGTCGCATCACCCGTGATGATCAGCAGCGCTTGATGTGCTCGTTTTTAGAGGGCGGACTATCGCCAACGGACAAAGATCTGTTAGATCGCGTTTATGAAGCCCTGCATCAGGGTCGACTCCGCGTGGTGGACTAGGCGCTGAAACTAGGGTTGGCCAATTGGAGAAATCCGAGCTTAATGAGCGCCATTCGCCCTTTCTATCACCCTCCATCCGGCAGCCGCAGCCTATATAGTTCTTCACATCATCATTTTTGGGCTGCTTTGTGCTTAACCAGTTATCTGTAAATTTTAATGCTGGGCGATCGCCCACTCAAAGGCAGCTTGGCGTCGTTGAGGCTCTGTTTTGGGCTCATCCCATCACCACATGCCCCACAGTATCGGTTAATTAATGCCAATTCGCTGAATTTGGACTGCACATCAACAAGTGTGTAGCCCCCTTCAACAAGCGGGCAGCGACAGCGGGGGATCTCCGGCCTGTAGCGCTACTTTGCAGATCTGGTGTAGGACTCTTTGCTGATGCTCATTTTGTAGAGCGGATTCTATTGCGGAAGAGATTTTGCTGCGCATTTAATGCGCAGCAAAATCTCTATCAAATATTTCTAAGTAGGAAGTTCCAATTAAACGTAAGACACTGTAGGTTGAGGTTGAGGGACGAAACCCAACGCCCGCATGGGTTACGCTATCGCTAACCCATCCTACATTTGAATTAGCCCAGCTACTTAGAAGGGAGGGCTCAACTTTAATGTTGATAGGACTGTAGCCATTTGATGTGATTGGACTTGTGGCTAACAGCGCGTGTTCGACGATAGTGTACCGAGCAGTATCAGTTCCACTTCAAAAAGTTTGATGCCTTGGCTATAAACACTGACTCATAAGATTTAGAGCTGTTTTTGGCCGTCCCCAAGTGAATCGCTGGTAATACGACAAGGGATACAAGCAGACCGCGATTTTTGGATCATTGATTTTGCTTGAGTGAGTTGGTGTGGGAATGCTTTAGATCGGGGCCTGAGGACGATGCGTTCAAATGAAAAATCGTATTTTTCTGGATATTGATTTCCTGCAGATGGAAATCCTCAATACTTTGCCCAATCCAGTATTCATGAAAGATACGGAGCTGCGATATGTTCTGGCGAATCAGGCCTTTGAAGATCTATTTGGGGTGCGCCGAGAAGACTTGATCGGCAAGCTTGATCAGCACATTTTTAGCGAACGCCAGTCGGTTCAATGCAACGCAAGCGATTTGCGGGTGCTTGCGTCGGCGGAGATTGACGAAGCCTTGGAAACCGTCTTGCGGGCTGACTCAGAGCCTAGAGAGATGATCATTCGCAAGAGCCGACTGACTTTGCCCAGCGGTCAAATGTTTCTGGTTGGCATCATGCACGACATTACCGAGGTGAGTGTGACGAACCGACGGTTGGAAGAAAGCCAGAAATTGTTAGAACAACAATCGGCAGCGCTGAAGCGTATGGCCTATACCGATCCGCTAACGGGCTGTAGCAATCGGCGAGTGTTGTCTCTCAAAGCCCCTGAGGCCTTTGCCCAAAAGGGCCATGTCGGCAGTTTATTGATCCTTGACCTGGATCATTTCAAGCGGATCAACGATACCTATGGCCACGATGTGGGAGACGCTATCTTAGTGCATCTTGTCAAAGTAGTCTCTCAAATCATTCGTCATCATGACGAGCTGGTGCGCCTCGGCGGCGAAGAGTTTGCCGTAGTGCTGGCGGGTGCCCAGGCCAAAAATGCTTGCCAGATAGCTGAGCGCATTCGGCAATCGGTGGAATTGACACCCATGTTCTACGGGGGCAGCTCAATTGTCATTACAGTGAGCATTGGTGTGGTTTGTTGGGCTAATCAAGGGCCAGTCGACTTGGACACTATGCTGATTGAAGGCGATCGCCATCTTTATAAAGCCAAACGAAACGGCCGCAATTGCGTCGTTTGGGCCACCACGGGTGGGGACAGGCCAGCATGAAGGATAGCCTCGGCTCAAGGCATTGCTGGATCAGACTATGAATCTGGGTAGAACAGGCTGCACCAAACTTGAGGGAATGAATCTGTTGATCCACTCCGCTCACTTCCGCAAAATTCTATCCCATTGCTATGAACGCGATGTGCAACTAAAAGATTGAGAAAAAGTTCCATCTCTGTAAGCTAGAGCTAGCGATAGTTCTAAGCACTTA
>JBCBJQ010000071.1:0-29327 GCA_038523235.1 Cyanobacteria bacterium J06626_4 | reverse complement strand
CAAAAAGGAGCCTATGGCGAGTATCTCGACCTTGAACGTCACGGGAAGTTGCAGCCACTCTTCGACAAAGGGGAGTGGCTACGGTTTCAGCCCTCAGAAAGGGACTCGCAGGAAACTCGCCGGGCCGAGCGCAGTCAAGACCTCGAAGAGTGGTTTTCCGTGAGTCAGAGTTTTGTCCAAAAGGCGATCTATCGCGGCCAAGAGGCGGAAGCCCTTGCCGCGTTTTGGGGGTACACGCTTAAGCCACTCGTGGAACTGCTTCGCATGCGATATTGTTCCACACGCTGGGACTTCGGGATGCGTTATCTTCAGCGAGATCTTCCAGGCCCCATATACGATCAATTGCGAGATATCATGTTTGTAGGAGACCCTTCTGACCTAAAAGAACACCACGCGAAAGCAGTGGCCTGGGGGGAATTGCTACTTCAAGAACTGGCGCTATCCAGGGCAGGCGATCTGCCGCCGAAGGCTGGCTAACGCTACCCTGCACCTGACATGCACCTTCGATCCTGCGTCTTGCGCAGCAAGTCTTGGCCCTACGCCGCATGCAGGTGAGCTTGAACGTTCAGATGACAAGCGCAAGATTCAGGATGCTAGCGCCTGGTTTATCCCTATGCCTTATCCCATCACCGCCACTGTGGTCAGACCCAAGCCGATGCAGACTGTTGCCAAAGCGCTAACCACTGAAAGCCGCTGCATCACTCCAGCTCCCAAAGGAGATTTTTCCAGCCACTGTTGTCCATAAACCGCAGCTAATCCCAGAGTCGTAAGTACCGATGCCAGGCCCAGACTAAAGCCGCCTATCAGCACTAACCCATAGGCGATTTGGTGGAGCGCGATCGCGCTCAGCAGCAAAACCAGGGCCGATGGACAGGGTACCAACCCACCCGAAATGCCAATGGCCAAAATCGATGACCAGTCTACCCTCGGTGGGTCGTCATGGTGATGATGAGCGTGATGGTGATGATCGGGGTGATGGTGATGATCGCCGGAGTGGTGGTGGTGATGGTGATGTCCATCCCGCAAGCGCAGGACCAACAAGCGTAGCCCCACTAGACAAATCGCCAATCCGCTAACGGCTCCCAAGATCGGATAAATCCGGTCGAGATCGATGTAATGGGAAGCCAGCAGAGTGGCGACTCCCAAGATGAAAACCGTCAAGGTATGCGTCACCGTGGTGGTTAGCCCCAGCCAGAGAGCGGCCTGCGGTGTGCCTCGACTACCCACCAGATAAGCGCCCACCAGGGTTTTGCCATGACCGGGGGAAAGGGCATGCACCGCACCGAAAGCATAGGCGATCGCCATGCCCGCTGCGATCGTCGTTGCCGTCAGCTGACCGTTCAGTAGAGTCGTTAGTCGGTTGGCCGCTTCAACGTGAGCCAGAATGAGCAGCGGAGCCATGATGTTGTTCTCCCATCAGAAAGTCATGAAATTCGAACAAGACGGGTAGAAGCCTGCTTGCAACGGCTCAGGGTTGGGCCGGCAGCACGGGCGGAATACGAGCAAGGATTCCCTTCTGCAATAGGGCCGGACGGTCTCTACGAGAAATTACTCCATCGCCGCTGGCCGCATATTGGGCCGCTAACTGAACAATGGCAGTTGCGCTGTCGAGAGCAGGCAAATCGCCAAACATCAGGGTCGTCTTTGCGGGAGAGGCGATCGCGATCGCACAGAATCGATTGCAGGCACTGAGGCACTCCACCGGTTGAACCTTAACAGGCGGCGGTAGCTGCCCTTGTTGCTGACATTTCAACAAACTTTGCCACAAGTGATATCCTCCTCGCTGGCCCTGGTGTTCCCGTTGACCAGTGGCAAAGGTGCAGGAAGTGCACACAAACAAAGTGTGCTGAGACATGGAATTTACTCAGTTTGAAATAGGCGAATGACATCAATCTGCTCAATGTCATCCAACGCTTTGTGGATTTTGTACTGCTGGACTGGCTGGCTCAAAATGTTGATGACAGTTTCAATTGGCGGGCAACCAGGCTCTTTGCACTGCAGCTGACTCACCGAGATCGACACCTCTGGATCGAGTTGCAGAAGATCATAGATCCAGGTCTTGAGCTGTTGCAAAGCGGCTGGATTGGACTTGGGGCGAGACTGAGAAAAGAGATTCATAACGGAACCGAAGGTGCAGGAATCATGAGGGACCGTCTTGCAGAATCGGGCAACCCTTAATCCAGGGCGTTACGACTCCACCTCAATGACGACGTTGCTGATGTGGGTAATCAAGGTGCGGCCATCAGCGGGCATGATTTTGACATATCCACTGGAAATGCAATATTCCACCGCCGATGACGCTAGCGTTTGGCTCGGAGCAATCAGCGTCACTTTGACGTTTTCTAGATAATTGGTGGCGTAATGCTGGATGGTCGGCATGGACGTTTACCTCATTGCTTGAACAGCTTTGTGAAATCTCACCCGTTCACGTTGACTTTCTAGGGCGCGTCATTAATCAAACTCGATAGCCTTGCAGTGTAAGCATTACCCCGCCCGCTCTGTAAAACTAGCTAGGGGCTGAACCGCTTTCAGCATCAGGATTCAGGCTCTAAATGATGACAGCCTCTAGAAATCGCCAATAACGACTAACAGAGAGTCTTTTGCGTGATCGCATCTTTCAACTTCTCGACGACCTCTGGCACCGTCAGCGCCCCCAAGTCCCCACTCTGACGGGTGCGAACACCTAAGGTCTGAGCATCCATTTCTCGCTGACCGATCACAGAAATCACCGGAATCTTCTCTAATTCTGCGGTGCGAATTTGCTTACCCAGACGTTCTCCGCTGGTGTCGACCTCTACCCGAAACCCTGCTTGTTGCAAGGTCTGGGCCACCTGATTGGCGTAGTCGCGCTGGGCATCGCTGACAGGCAACAGTCGCACCTGTACCGGAGCCAGCCACAGGGGAAAAATCCCCGCATAGTTTTCCACCAGGATGCCGAAGAAGCGTTCCAAAGAGCCAAAAATGGCCCGGTGAATCATAATTGGCCGCTGCCGGGAGCCATCCGCTGCCACGTAGTTCAGATCAAATCGCTCCGGCAGGTTAAAGTCCACCTGAATGGTGGAGCACTGCCAGAGCCGACCAATCGCATCCTTGATCTTGATATCGATTTTGGGGCCGTAGAAGGCACCGCCCCCCTCATCAGCCACGTAGGCCCACTCTTTGATATCCAGCGCTTTTTTCAACGCCGAGGTCGCCAATTCCCAAATGTCGTCACTGCCTACAGACTTGGCCGGACGGGTCGAAAGATTCACCTCATAGTCGGTAAAGCCAAAGTCCGACAAAATCTGTTCCGTCAGGTTCAGTACCCCTAAAATCTCCTCGGTTACCTGATCGGGCAAACAGAAAATGTGCGCATCATCCTGGGTAAAGCCGCGCACCCGCATCAATCCGTGGAGCACCCCGGAGCGCTCGTAACGATACACCGTGCCCAGTTCCGCCCAGCGAATCGGTAACTCCCGATAAGAATGGAGCTGATGCTGATAGGTCAGCACGTGGAAAGGACAGTTCATTGGTTTGAGCTGATACTGTTGTGTTTCCACAGCGATCTGCTCAAACATGTTCTCCTGATAAAAGTCGAGGTGCCCGGAGGTTTGCCAGAGGTCGCGATTGGCAATGTGGGGGGTGTATAGCAGCTCATATCCCCCTTGCAGGTGAGCCTGACGCCAGTAATCTTCGATCAACAGGCGCATGCGGGCTCCCTTGGGATGCCAGAATACCAGCCCGCCCCCAGCCGCCTCTTGAATGCTGAACAGATTCAGTGTCTGCCCCAGTTTGCGATGGTCGCGGCGTTTGGCTTCCTCTTTTTGCGTCAGGTAAGCTTTGAGTTGTTCTGGCGTTTCCCACGCAGTGCCGTAAATGCGCTGGAGCTGCGGCTGAGTTTCGTCGCCCCGCCAGTAGGCACCTGCCACACTCTCTAGCGCAAAGGCTTTGGGGTGCAGTTCACCCGTGCGGCTCAGGTGAGGACCCGCACACAAATCCCACCAGCAACGAGTGGCCGGGCTCGGGGTATTGGCCGGGGGCGGATTGAACAGAGATGGCTCTGCGGTAACAGGCAGCGAGTCAGGGCAGCCAATGTAGTAGCGGGTAATCGTCTCATCGGCGGGGATGCTGGCGAGAATTTCCAGCTTGTAGGGCTCGTTCAGCTGCTCAATCTCAGCCCGAATGTCATCGCGTGCCACGGTTTCGCGAATGATCGGTAGATTTTGCCCAATGATCCGCCGCATTTTTGCGGTGATCTGCTTGAGCTCCTCAGGTGTAAAGGGTTCTGCCCGGTCAAAGTCGTAGTAAAACCCCGTATCGGTACAGGGGCCAATGGTGACTTTCGTCTCTGGGAACAGGGTTTGCACTGCCATGGCCAACACATGAGCACAGGTATGGCGCAGCCGCGCGAGCTGCTCTGCATCATTAGCCGTTGAGTCGTTTGCAGACTGCGGACGGGAGACTTGACTGACCATGACCAACCCAAAATCAGAATGATTATCATTCTCAATTTATCATGGCACTAGAGAATTGAGTGCGATCGCAAGCGGCGCGGTTCCTCGACTGTCACTGGTAGCCGGAGATGTCCTGCGTGAAGGAAATTCCCTG
Source organism: Cyanobacteria bacterium J06626_4 (assembly GCA_038523235.1). GTDB lineage: Bacteria > Cyanobacteriota > Cyanobacteriia > Phormidesmidales > Phormidesmidaceae > Halomicronema. The sequence continues at coordinate 24,740 of JBCBJQ010000071.1, read as the reverse complement.
CTTTGAAGAAAGTACTGTCCGCCAGCTTTTCCAACTCACAGAACCCGAATATTTAGAACCGCCGAGTACTCAATCTAGTCCGCATTGATAGCAGCTTAGACCTCACAAAGCGGCAATACAAACTGAAGGGCTGTGTTGCAGTTGATGTCTGCTATGACAAGAGCTTGATGAATTAGGGAGAGTTAGCATCTGCCCTCAACTCCCCCAAACGTTTTAGCAATCTCGCATTGCAGGGATTTGATTGAGAATCTGGCTTCTGATGGCAACAAACTCGTGGTGAGCCTGGGAGTCGATGCGATCGCGCTAAATAGAGAGTGGATTATGACACGCTTAAAGCAAGGAAACTTTTAGAAATGGTCTTTTGAGAGGATGTCCTTTTCAAAATAAGCGACACCGAGTCCAGTTACTTGTTACCCCAACAAAATCTCCTGAAGCCCTTTTAGGGTAAACATCGTTGTTGTGGTGAATTAGGAGGACTTCACATTAAGTTAAGGGTTTTCAACGTGGAATTTGTTATATCTTCGGCGACTAATGAGGTATTTCTTCACCTCATTGGTAAATAACAACATCTACCTCTCAGGAGAACACATTCTATGGTTTTCGCCCCAACTGCCTCAGGGCAAACGCTGACCACAATTGAAGGTGAACCCGCCGTCCCTCTGGCGACGATGCCCGCTAGTTGGCAACGTATCGTGACCGGGGACTGGATGAGTGAGCCGAAGATGTACACCGCCATGGCCCAGGTGTTTTTGGCCAAGCACCAGCAGGGCCAGGTGCTGTTTTGCGATCGCCCCCAAGCAGCCCATCTCAAAGCCGCCTACTGTGAAGGCAATGGCCAACTGGCCTATGAAGCTGTGGAGCATTACGGGAATGCCTTTCTGCCTGAGCACTACCCTGATTTTGAAGACATTCGTCAACAGGTGAGTGGTCACCAAACTCAAGAGCGCATGGCCCTAGTCGATACCGTCAGTGACCTGTTTGATGAACTCGGTTACGACGTACCGGCGACATTTTATTGGACGTTTTTACATCCGCTGCAGCGCGATGATGTGTTTGAACTGCGTTCTTTCCGATTTAGTGAACAAGATCTCGGCGTGGCCCGGCAGTTTGATGCCATTTTGCATGGCGGTTATGTATCCATGCTACGTCGATTGATCGACAGCGTTTCCAGTCGTCACGGCTACTTTATTGAACATGGCTGTGCCTGCGAAAATCACCTGGCGAAACTCAAACCCTGCGACTCCCCCTTTGACTATCAGCTCCCTGCCGCCACCCGTCGCAAAACTCTGCGGGCCTTTTTCTGGAGCATCATGGAAGAATATCTGTTGTTTGAACAGCGAGCAGCTACCCGATTGGTCTACAGCGATTAGTCCTGACCGGTGAAGTCTGGTAGTAGGGGCACTGTATGTCATGCTCCTACTGGCAGAGATGATATTGAGAAGTCAGGCGAATTGCGTTCTTTCTCCAATGCATGAAATTAAAGACTGATACGAGCGAGTGCAAAGGCTCTCTTCATCACTGATCTAAAGGGTTAACGAACCGATGACGGTGCCATCAAACCGTTCCAGCATCCAGGGTTTCGCCACAGGGCTCACAGAGGCCAAAGAACTCCAGGGTATGATAGAAGACCGTAAAACGCTGCTTCTCCTCCAGCTTTTGTTGCAGGCCATGGGCCGGACACTCCTCTACCGGCACCGATCGCCCACAGTTCAAACAGGTCAGGTAGTGGCAATCTTCCGAGGCGAGCCGATAGACCCATTCACCGTTGGTGAGCGATCGCGCCTGTATCAGCCCCTGCAACTGCAATGCCTTAATCGCTCGATATACCGTTGCCAGACCTAGCGATCGCCCCTCGCTCTGTAACTGAGCAAAGATATCCTGCGCTGTGATTTCCGTTGATGTGCTGTTCAGCAGTTCATACACCCACTGCTGACCTCGGGTAAGTTTGGTCTTCATTGCAGTAAATTAGAGAATGATTATCATTCTAACTTTATCGCTTCACGTCATGACGTCTACTGAAATTGCCCCCACGCCTCAAGCGGCTACCGAAGCCACTGCCTCTAACTTGCCTGCAATGCCCTGTCGTCCCCGCCGACTGCGGCGCACAGAGGGGTTGCGGCGGATGGTACGCGAACATCACCTCACGACCAATGACCTGATCTATCCCGTGTTTGTGATGGCAGGGGAAGGTCAGAAAGAGGCGATTCCGTCCATGCCGGGGTGTTACCGCTACACCCTCGACTTATTACTAGAGGAAGTCGCTGCAGTCCATGAGCTGGGCATCCCTGGGATTGCCCTGTTTCCGCTCATTGCCCCTGACCTTAAGGACAATGCTGGTACTGAAAGCTATAACCCGTCAGGGCTCGTGCCTCAAGCAGTGCGGGCGATTAAGCAGGCCATCCCCAACCTACTGGTGTTTACCGATATCGCTCTGGACCCCTACAGCAGCGCGGGTCACGACGGCATTGTGGAAAATGGTGAAATCCTCAATGATGAAACCGTGGCGGTACTGGTGCAGCAGGCCCTCTGCCACGCTGAAGCCGGAGCCGATTTCGTCTCTCCTTCCGACATGATGGATGGTCGAATTGGCGCCATTCGTCGTGCCCTGGACACCGAAGGCTGGATCAACGTGGGCATTCTGGCCTATTCCGCCAAGTATGCTTCCGCCTACTATGGCCCCTTCCGGGATGCGTTAGACTCCGCTCCCCAGTTTGGCGACAAAAAGACCTACCAGATGGATGCGGCCAATGCCCAGGAAGCTCTGAAGGAAGTGGCTCTCGATATCGCGGAAGGGGCCGACATCGTCATGGTGAAACCGGCCTTGGCCTACATGGACATCATCCAGCGCATTAAGCAGCACACCACGCTGCCCGTGGCGGCCTATAACGTCAGCGGCGAATACGCCATGATTAAGGCGGCGGCTCAGCAGGGGTGGATTGACGAACAGGCGATAGTGATGGAAACCCTGACTGGCCTCAAACGCGCTGGGGCGGACGTCATTTTGACCTACTTCGCTAAAGATGTCGCCACTTGGCTACGGGGGTGAGCGATGAACGATGCCATGAATTTCCTGGAGTGTTGCATTCTGCCTTTGTCGGATGGGACGTATCAGCTCCGGCATTTGAGCGGGGCTGTATGGAACTCCAGCGATTTGCAGTCCTGCCTCAAGGCAGCTGCCAAAGCCTGGATCATGAGCCGCCCCCATCCGGCCGTGGTAATTCAGCCGGGCGGTTGGTTTTTGGGCAATCGGGCCGCTACTGCGGCTAACTGGCCTTATTCTTACTTGGGTCTACTGCCGGGCCAGGTTTACCAGCGCCTCGCCAAACAAACCGCATTACAGGGACAATGGGAAGCGTGTTCGTTTCAGAAAGTCTTGATCAACGACCGGGATTTTCTACTCTTAGAAGCAACGGATAACGCTACCAGCAAAAAGGGAGCAGTATGGCCAGAACAGTAGAGCGCGATCTCACCCTATCTCCTCGGCAATCTCAGCTCGGCGGCATCGCCCAAACCTATGACTGGCAATGGCAGGGGCAGTCTCTGACGGTGACTTACGAAACGGTGGGTGAGGGCGAGCCGGTGCTGCTGCTACCGGCCTTTAGCACGGTCTCAAATCGGGCGGAACTGAAGGACCTGGCGGCAGGGTTAGGGCCTCAGTTTCAAATCACCGCTCTTGACTGGCCCGGCTTTGGGGAATCCGATCGCCTGCCCCTGGATTATGGTCCAGCGCTATACACCCAGTTTTTGCAGGACTTTGTGACCGCGACCTTTGAGACGCCGATCGCGATTGTGGCGGCAGGCCATGCTGCGGGCTATGCGCTGAATTTAGCTGTTCATCACTCCACAATCTGTTCGAAACTCGTACTGGTGGCCCCCACTTGGCGCGGGCCGCTGGCTGTAATGGGGGCACCGCCAAGCATGCGATCCGGCGTCAAGGAATTGGTGAGAACGCCGCTGCTGGGGCAGGCCCTTTATGGTCTCAATACCCACCCGGCCTTTCTCAAGTGGATGTATCGTCGCCACGTTTTTGTCGATGAGCAGCGCCTGACGCCTGACTACATTCAGCAGCGCCACCAGAGCACCCAGCAGCCCGGAGCCCGCTATGCCCCGGCCGCTTTTGTCACCGGCGGGCTTGACCCGGTGACAAGCCGCGAAGCATTTCTGCAATCCATCAAGTCGCTCTCTTGTCCGGTGATGGTCGTGGCGGCGGAGCAGGCTCCCCCCGCTTCCAAAGCAGAAATGGAAGCGATCGCGGCTCTGCCTGAGGTGCAGTCCATCCGTTTACCCGGCACCTTAGGCCAAGCAGAGGAATATGGAGATGCTGTGGCAGAGGCAATCAGACCGTTTTTATCTTCCGTAGCCCTGTAGAAGGGATGAGAAGAGCCTCTAACAGTGAAATCATCCTGTGGCGGCAACCTCAGACCCTGATTGCTAACGACAATAATCACCAGCCCTGATCGCGCAGGTGCTGAGTATCCTGCTCAAAGTCTTCCACATCGTCGTGAACACAAATGCCGCGATCACTCAGCATTTTTTGGAAGTCTATTAATCGAAATTGATGGTATCCAGCCAGGCAATGACGGCCGTGGATAGTCTCGCCCTCAACACGAAGTTGCAGTACATTTAACTGGCTGTGACCAGGTCGCGGAGCAGGCGGCGGTGGGGCTGCAGCAATTGGCCTGACTTAACGACCCAAGTGGGACTAAGCTGCTGCGGAGCAATCAGTTGTTCACCCTGGGCATCGCGGCAGAGCCACGGGGCGGCGCTGGTTTCTAACACCGTGATATCGGCACGTGAGCCGATTTGCAGGGTGCCGATTTCGGCTTCTGCCTGTAGCACCCTGGCTGGATGCAGTGTGACGGCAGCGATCGCTGCCGTCAGATCCATGCCCAACGCCATCAGCTTAGAGAGCGCCCCACAGAGACTGTAGTCAAGAGTGGCGTCGTTGTGAGGCTGGGTGAAATCACCATGCACATCACTGCTAATGGTGTAGGGAAACAGTCCCAAATCAATCAAACGGCGCGCGATCGCCAAACTAAAGTTGATGCCGTGACCTAAATCGAGTCGCACGCCATCCGCGATCGCTTGAGTCAGGGCCGGTGAGGGCGTGGGGCGATCGCCCATCAATCCGTCTGGACGACAGCTATAGCAATGGGCCAGCAGATCACCCGGTTTGAGGTGAGGCAAAACGTAATCGATTACCTGATCGGGATGCGGACGATTTTCTTCCACCACGGCAAACAATTCGCCGGTATGCACGTAGAGCGGCAACTGGGCGGCATCGGCAGCCTGTCGCGCCAACTCAAGTACCTGCGTGCCCCAGCGCGAGAGTGCCCCGGACTCACCGTGCACCTTGAAGCCGCGCACAATCTCGGGATATTCTCGGGCCAGCGTGGCCAACGCGGCTAAATCCACCATTTCGGGGCTGTGTAGCGCGGGGGTGCCCATGCCGCCTTTCAATGCGCCAGCCAGATTTACTGACGGAAAACAACGCACATCCGTTTGGGCGGAGCGGACGATGTTGGCCTGAAAGCCCAAAAAGGTCAGCGGGCCGCAGCTGCCTTGATCAACGATGGTGGTAACGCCTGCATTGACGCCGACATCATCGGCCCACAGGCCAAAATCGGTGACCCATTCGTAAACATGCACGTGCAGGTCGATCAATCCAGGACACACGAGTTGTCCGGCTACCGATTGGGTGGTTGTTGCCGTGTGGGGTGGTAGCTCAGTCGCGACGGCAGCAATTTTTCCCGCTCGAATGGCGATGTCATAAGGGCCATCCAAAGACTGACTGGGGTCGATGACTCGTCCACCGGTTAAGACTAGGTCATAGGTTTCTAACGTCATGGCAGTTGAGGTTGAGGGAGTTGGGGGGCGGAGGAGCAGGGGAGCAAGTGGAGGGGCAAGGGGGCAGGGGAGTGAAAAATTGCGATCGCGGCTAGAACTGTCGCGATGCTGGGTTAGCGGCGGTCACGGGGAGAAATGGCAGGCAGCCCAGTGGTTGGGGGTGATTTCTTTTAGTATCGGCATGGTTTGCTGGCACCGGTCATCCTCTTTGGGACACCGGCCATAGAGACGGCAAACGTTGGGGTCGGGGTTGATCGGGCTGCGGGGTTCGCCTGTGAGGGGAATGGGCTGTGGCTTCGCTCCAAAGCTGGGAATCGCGGAGATCAGCGCTTCGGTGTAGGGATGGCGGGGCTGGTTGAAGATTTGCTCGACCGGGCCAGATTCGACAATTTTGCCCAGATACATGACTAGGATGCGATCGCACAACAGTCGCACCACGTTGAGGTCATGGGAGACAAACAGATAGCTCATGCCCAACCGTTCTTTCAGATCTGCCAGCAGGTGCAAAATCACAGCCTGCACCGAAACATCCAGGGCGGAGGTGGGTTCATCGAGCACTAACAGTTGCGGATTGAGGGCGATCGCGCGGGCAATGCCAACTCGGGCTTTTTGACCGCCCGATAGCTGGTGAGGAAAGCGATTGAGTAACTCTTGCGGGAGGCCAACGAGGTCAGCGAGTTCGACAGCACGCCGCTGCAGTAGAGCTTTATCCCGTTGATGGGTCAGCCGTTTGATCGGTTCGGTAATGGTGTCATAGGCCGTAAACCGAGGATTTAAGCTATCGGTTGGATCTTGAAAAACTAGCTGAATATCTTTGCGGTAAGGACTTTTCGGGAACTGGCGCACGGCCACGGTGCTCAGCACGGTGTTGTCGAATTGGATGGTGCCAGCGGTAACGTCGAGCAGTCGGGTAATCAGTCGGATCAAGGTGGACTTGCCGCAGCCGGATTCCCCCACTAGGCCGACGCTTTCTCCTGCCTGAATCTCAAAGGAAACATGATCGACGGCGTGCAGTTGAGCGTCTTTGCCGACGGGAAAGTGCTTGCGAAGATCGCGGACTTGGAGGAGAGGGGGCATGGGGGGCGAGGGGGATTGAGGGGCAGAGGAGCTTTGGGAGCAAGGGAGCGTTGGGGCAAAGGGGGCCAGGGGCGCCGATGTTCTATGGGATGGGCCTACTGTTTATCGGTATCTTGGCTCTTTTGCTCCCCTGCTCCCCCTCTCCCCAGCGCCTGAGTTCTTCACAGCGGTTTCCAGCAGGCGACTTGGTGATCGGTAGTGAGGTCTTGGCGGAGGAGCGGTGTTTGGTCACAGAGGGTGGCGTCGTAGCGATCGCAGCGTTGGCTAAAGCGACAGGGGGGAATTTGGGTGGCTTTGAGATCGGGTAGATTACCTGCGATCGGAATTAGCTCGGCAAAGGCTTTGTGGGGTTCGGGCGTTGCGGCAATCAGTTTGGCGGTATAGGGGTGCCGGGGCGATTGAAAGAGGTGGTGAGTCGGGGCCGATTCGACCACGTGTCCGGCATGCATGACCACGATGCGATCGCAATATTCTGAGGCGAGGGCTAAATCGTGGGTGATGAGGATGGTGGCCATTTGCTGCTGAGTGGCAAGATCCTTGATCAGATTCATCACGGTTGCTTGAGTAGTGACGTCGAGGCCAGTAGTGGGTTCGTCAGCGATGAGGAGTTTGGGCGAACAGGCTAGCGCTAGGGCAATCATGATGCGTTGACACAATCCGCCGGAGAGTTCATAGGGGTAGGCGTCGTAGCGCTTTTCTGGATCGGGGATACGGACGCTGGTGAGCAGGGCGATCGCGCGCTGGCGTAACGCATTGCTGGCCAGATTGGTATGGCAGCGCAGCACATCGGTAATTTGCTTACCCACTTTGCGAATGGGGTTGAGGGCGGTGCGAGGATTCTGAAAAATCATCGACAGTTCTTTCCCCCGCAGCTGCCTCAGTGAGGATTCAGGCTCTTTGAGCAGGTCGACCGCCACGCGATCACTCTGGAACAGTGCCCGTCCGGCGGTGACTTTACCGGCGAGATCGAGCACGCCCATGAGGGTAAAGGCCGTCACCGATTTGCCGGAACCGCTTTCACCAACAATGCCAATAGTTTCTCCAGACTGAATCGTAAAGCTCACGTTTTCTAGCGCTTTAACCAGGCCCGAGCGAGTCCGGAATTCGACATCAAGGTTCTCGACGGTCAGCAATTGGGAAGAAACCGGGGTCGGGGGTGGGGAGGGGGAAGGTGGGGAGTCGGGGAGGGGCATGGTTTGGGTAGGGGGGGCTGGGGAGCAGCGGGGCAAGGGGGAGCAGGGTGATTAGTTGGGCAGAATTAAGGGGAGAGGTTTGTCAGGTTAGCGAGGGCATATGGCGATTCGGGGGCATGAGGAGTTGGCGGTATATCAGCTAGCGTTTGATGGGGCAATGCAGATTTTTCGATTGAGTAAGCGGTTTCCAGTGGAGGAGCGGTATTCATTGACGGATCAGATGCGACGGTCTTCGCGATCGGTCTGTGCCAATTTGGCTGAGGCTTGGCGGAAGCGGCGATACCGGGCCGCGTTTATTGCAAAATTGAGTGACTCAGAGGCCGAAGCCGCAGAAACGCAGACCTGGATTCGGTTTGCAGTGCAGTGTGGTTATTTGGATGAAACCTTGGGGGCCGAACTATCCAAGAGCTACGATCGCATCCTTGGTAAGCTAGTGAAAATCATTCATAATCCTTCTCCTTGGTTGATTTGAGTCACTAGAGGCAAAGGAGCTTTGGATCCTGGATGCGACTGTGCCATTCTCCAATTCATCCTTCATCTTGCCCCCTGCTCCTCCGCCCCCTTTCTCCCTTGCTCCCCCGCTCCTCCTACCCTCACGTTCGCATCCTTGGATCAACCAAATCTCGTAGGCCATCGCCGAGCAAGTTGAAGCAAAAGACCGCCAGCATTAACACCGCCCCCGGAAACAAGGCCAGCCACCACTCGCCCGACACGATATAGGTGGCGCCTTCGGCGACCATAATGCCCCATTCCGCAGTGGGTGGCTGGACGCCCAGGCCGATGAACGAGAGGCCCGCCGCGTTGAGGATGGCCCAGCCCATGTTGAGCGAGATGTGCACCATCATCACGGGTAAGACATTGGGAAACAGGTGACGGGCCATGATGCGCCATTCACCATTGCCGGTGAGGCGGGCCGCTTCCACAAATCCGGCTTCTCGATAGACGAGTACCTCTGAGCGGATGACGCGGGTATATAGGGGCAGGTTGATGATCGCCGTGGCGTAAATGATGTTGGTGACGGTGTTACCTAAGGCCGCCACTAACCCCATCGCCAAAACAAACAGCGGAAAGGCCATCAGCGTATCGATGCAGCGGGAAATGAGGCGATCGCTCCAGCCGCCAAAATATCCGGCGCAGGTGCCTAAAAAGCTACCCACGAGAAACGACAGCGCTACTGCTAAAACCGCGATGCCCAAGTCCAGCTGAGTCGCCACAATGACTCGGCTAAGCACGTCCCGCCCCAGCTGATCGGTGCCAAACCAGTGGGCCATTGAGGGCGGCTGGAGCGCAACTGCGGCGTTGCTCGCGAGTGGATCATAGGGGGCGATCGCTTCCCCAAAAATCGCGAACAGCACCAACACCAAAAACAGCGCAAAGGCTCCGAACGTGATGAGGTTTTCGCTGATGACGTAGCGGGTGTGTTGGAGTGTGGTGGTCATGGCAGGCGTTGGGGGCGAGAGAGGGTTGGGGGCAAGGGGGCAGAACGGCTTTAGGGGCAGGGGAGCTGGAAGACTTTGGGGCAGGGGGGCGTTGGGGGCTGGGTGACAGGTGGAGTAGTTCTAGATAAATGTGCTTTGATCGAGACTGAGCAACGCTTCTCCCTTTCTCCTCGGCTCCCCCTCCCCTCGGCTTCCCTGCTATTCCTTCGCCTCTACGTCTCAACACCGGCTCTGGGATCAATCACGACATAGAGCAAATCGATCAGCAAATTCAGCACCACATACAGCAAGGCCATCGTCAAAATGAAGCCTTGAATGGGAGCATAGTCAGAGGCGACGAGGGCTTCGACTGCGTAGGAACCGATACCCGGCCAGGCAAACACTTTTTCGACCAGGATGTTGGCCCCTAAGAGAAAGGAGAACACGACCCCGAGCGTGGTGATGACAGGCAGCAGCGCATTGCGAAAGGCATAACCAAAGAGCACTTGCCGAGGGGGTAAGCCATTGGCGCGGGCCGTGCGGATAAAGTCGCTAGACAGCATGCCCAGCATGGCGGCACGGGTGACGCGGGCGAGCGGAGCCAGGGCAAACAGGCCCAGCGTGACGGCGGGTAAAAAGAGTTGGCTTGCTGCTGCCAAAAACAGTTCTAAGTCGCCTGCCAACAAACTATCGATCAGATACAGGCCAGTGATTTGGGAGGGCGCACTATATAAAATATCCAAGCGGCCTAGCGGCGCGGGCACAACGCCCAACTGGTAATAGAAGACGTAGATCAGAAACAATCCTGTGAAAAAGGTAGGAAGTGATACTCCAGCGGTGGCAAGTACCCGTACCCCGTGGTCAATCCAGGAGTTGGGCTTGGTCGCGGCCAAAATGCCGAGGGGCAGCGCTAGGGAGATCGCAAACACTAACCCCGCCAAGGTCAATTCCAAAGATGCGGGCAATCGGGTCATCAAGTCATACACCACGGTTTGTCCAGTCGTGAGTGACGTGCCCAAATCACCCCGCACCAAGTCGCCCAGATACAGAAAAAATTGTTCGGGGAGGGGTTTATCCAGGCCGAGGGTGGCACGGACCTCGGCGATCGCCTCTGAAGTGGCTGCTGGTCCCGCAAAAAACGCCGCCGGATCCCCCGGCAATGCCCGTGTCAGCAAGAACGTGACAATCACCACGCCGATCACGCTGGGAATCGCGCCGAGAATCCGCTGGCCGATGATTTTTGCAGTGGAATGAGCCATAGGGGTTGCTCAGGTGGGGTTGGTGATGGAGGAGATGAGGGGCAGGGGAGCCAAGGGGGCAGCGGAGCCGGGGAGCGGAGATGGTTTTCAGAGAGAAAGGGGGAGCTATTGGGTTGCGTCAGAGGTCTGAGTCTCACTCTGTCAGAGCCTACTCTTGTGGAGAGGAACAGCCTTGCAATCACAGAAGATACCAAGATCACCGGAGAAGCCTTATCCAGTCAGCTCCAAAAACAGAACAACTCACCTCTTCACTCGTCACCCTTGCCCTCCTGCTCCTAAAGCTCTCTTGCCCCCTTGCTTCCAAAGCCCCCTTCATTCCTAAAACGCCTACACCTTCTGCAACTGACGGAAATCAAGCTGCCGATGGAACCAGTATTGATATCCTTCTACGCCCGGCTGCATGGCGATGCCCAGCTGCGGCTGCACCAGCGGCGCGCGGGGCATTTCTTGCCAGGCCATTTCGATAAAGCCTTTAACGTTTTCGTCGTAGTCAGCTTTGCCCGGTTCTGAGGCCAACGCCGCTTCGATCTGCTTATCCATCTCAGGATTTTTGTAAGAGCTGCCGTTAAAGGTCGCGTCTTGGCCGTGATAAGCGTAAAAGAAGAAGTAATCGGGGTAGTTGAGCCAACCGCCAAAGTTGTTGATGATCATCGGGCGACTTTTTTCGACTAAAACGGAGCGGAAGTTAGCGCCGGGTACCTTCTCAATGTTGACGGTGATGCCCAGTTCCGCCAGGGATTCTTGGATCAGCACCACTGCCGGTTCCGCCCACTCTTTGGTGCCCATGTTGAAGGCTAAGGTGGTTTCAAAGCCGTCGGGATAACCGGACTCTGCCATCAGCGCCTTCGCTTGCTCCATATCGGTGCTGTAGGGACTGGGCTGGGGCCAGGCGATTGAGTCGGGCTTCGCGCTTTTGCCGCCGTACATTGGTACGGCTTGCCCATAGAGCGCCGTATCCATAATGGCGTCGTAGGGAATTGCGTAGGAAACTGCCTGCCGCACCTTCACATCGGCAAAGGGATTGTCTTCGCCATTCAGCTGAGGATTGGTGTGCATGTCGACGGAATAGAGACAGTTCTCAATGGGGGTCGAGACCACGGTGAAATCACCTGAGGCCGCCAGCTCCTGCTGATCTTTTTCAGACAGTTCGAAGTTGATGTCAATGTCGCCTTTTTCTAGCAAGGCGCGACGGTTACCCGCTTCGGGCACGTTTAGCACAATTACCTCGGCTACCTGGGGCAGCGGCCCCGACTTCCAGTCGGCAAAGCGTTCTAACACAATGCGCTCGTTGGGCTTAAACTCTTTAATCGTGTAAGCACCGCCGCCCGCATCATTATTGTTCAGCCACTCAGCCCCCCAGGGATCTTCGTCGGTGAGGTGAGGCTCAACCAACTTCGCATTGATAATGACGGGAATTGGTACGGCCATGTCGATCATGGTGAGTTTGTCAGGCCGCAGAAACTTCACGACGAAGGTGGTGTCATCCACAACTTCGAACTGCTCAGGATTTTCGAGGGCACCGGCCTTCATCTGAAAGCTGGGGAAGCCGCCGATGGAAACTGCCCGGTCGAAGGACCATTTCACATCGTTGGCGGTCACTGGCGTGCCATCGTGGAAGGTGGCATCAGCGCGCAGCTTAAACGTGACGGACATGCCGTCTTCGGCCATTTCCCAGCTTTCGGCCAGCTCGGGCTCGAGCACGGTGTAGTCGTAGGAAACCGAGCCGTCATCTAACGTCTTTTTGCCAAAGGTCATCAGGCGATCGTACATTGCCCAAGAAACCCCATAGGCCGGACGGTTAGTACCCACGCGGTGTAAATCCAAACTATTGGGAAAACCACCACCCTGAACGACCGTCAGGGTGGCATCAGAAACCTCGCCCGCTGCTGTAGTCGAGTCGGCTGGGGCAGTTGAGGGCGTGGAGGCAGACTCATTACTGCAGGCTTTAAGGCCACCGGCAAGCGTCATGCCTGCCGCAAATCCCACAGTGGTTTGAATTAAACGTCGGCGTCTCATGGCAGTTATCAAAAGTAGTAGGGTGAGGGCAGGGTCTTGGCAGCGGGCTCCGAAGCAGGACTTTTAGCCACCGTTCCAAGACTTCCAAAAAGTCCAATTTCAAGGAATGGTAAAAAGGGCTACAATTTAGAGCGGGTAACGGCTTACGCCTGCGAATTGGGTATTAACTTACGACTTGCCCCAGTAACTTTTTGGGAAGAAATCGGGAAGAAATTGGGAAGACGAGTTTAAATAGGTGCCGTTGCTGGGCTGTGGGTAGGGGAAAAAAGGGATCTCTGGACTCCTGACCAATCTGGATACGCTGGGGAGCGAGAGGGCAAAGGGGGCCGGATGATGGCGCTGTGGCGGAGATTTTGCATCAGCGGAGAACCGGTGCGAGCGACCCACGAATGGTGATTTTGTTCTTGGCAAGGTGTCCGCAGGCCAATGTCCCGATCGCTTAGTTTTGACTAGCACCAAACGATGTTTTGCCCGACAGTACATCGCTTTCACCCAAGGAGTGTGGACAGTCGCTGCTGACGATTTCCGGTAGGATAGAGCGCCTAAGCCTCAACGGCGAGATTTATGATGTTTGCTGCGCTGCGCTATCTGCCGACGGTTTTGATTCTCACGCTGGGGTTAGGCACAACGCTGGTGGCAACTGTTTGGGTTGAGCGGTGGGAACGGCTCTCGCATCAAAGTGAATTTCAACAGCAAACGAATAACCTCACGACGGCGCTGCAGCGCACGACCAATCGCTACACCGAACTGCTGCTATCGATTAGTGATTTGTACGAAGCGGCCAACAATGAAGTGGACGAAATGGCCTTTAGCCGGTTTGTGAGTCGGGCAGTTCAGACCTATCCTGGCATTCAAGCGCTGGAGTGGGCACCGCAAATTACGGACGGGCAAAGACCCACTTACGAGCAGCAGTTGAGCGCCGCGACGAGGCAGGCCAATTTTTCGATTACTGAACGAGAAGCGCTGACCGGGCAGTTGATTCCCGCTGGGCAGCGCGATCGCTATGTGCCGGTCACTTTTGTCGAACCGCTGCAAAACAACGAAGCCGCCCTAGGGTACGACTTGGCCTCTGATGAGACGCGCCGCCGGGCGTTGGAACGCGCGCGTGATACGGGCGAGATCGCGGCCACGGGGCGCATTCAACTGGTGCAAGAAACCACGCAAAATCAGTATGGCTTTTTAGTGTTTGTGCCGATTTATCAGGCTGCGGCTACGTCCGTTGCTGCTGGCACCTCGGCCACCGGTCGAGCTGACGTCGCAGGTTACGTGCTGGGCGTTTTTCGCATCGCCGACGTGGTGGAAGAATCGCTGCGTGACCTCGATTACGATATTGATTTTTATATTCTCGATCAAACGGCCAAACCCGCAGAGCAGCTATTGGGCATTTACAACGCCGATGCCCAGAGCGTGCGGGTGCGATCGCCAGCGCCCCCGTACGTTAACCCTGCCCCCCATGCCCTGTGTGCGACGCCCTCAGACTGTACGCAGCAGATTCAACTAGGTCAGCGGGAGTGGCAGATTGTGTTTGTGCCCTCAGCCTCTCAGCTACTGTGGGGCACGCTTGCCACCCTCACCATTGGCCTGCTACTCACCGCCACTGTGCTCATCTACTTCTCGCGCTGGCAAAGCGAACTCAGGCGCACCCGCGAGTTGAGCGACCTCAAGCTCCGCCTGTTTTCTATGGCGTCCCATGAGCTGCGCACGCCGCTGAGCATTATTTCTGTCTCGGCTCAGTCGTTGGCCACCCATGACCAAACGCTCTCACCCCAGCAAAGGGCGGGCAATCTGGATCGCATTCGCGGGGCGGCCAACCGCATGGGCAAGCTCGTGAGCGATATGTTGACCTTGACTCGGGCTGAGGCGGGCAAGCTAGAATTTGACCCGTCGATTGTCGCGCTGGCTCCGTTTTGTCGGCAGTTGTCTGATCAGATTCATTTCAAAGCGGGGCAGACGTTGGTGCTCCAGGGCAATGCCCTACCTACCCAAATTTATGCCGATAAGCATTTGCTGAATTCGATTCTGATCAATCTGCTCTCTAACGCCGCGAAATATTCGCCGGAGCACAGTCAGATTCACCTAACGGTGACGCGAGAGGACACCACCGTGTGCTTTCAAATTGTCGATGCGGGTATTGGCATTCACCCCAAAGAGCGATCGGCGATTCTGGGCGCGTTCTATCGAGGCAAAAATGTCGGCCCCGTTGCCGGCAGCGGTTTAGGATTAGCCGTGGTGAAAACCTGTGTGGAGCTGCACGGCGGCACCTTGGCGATCGCCAGCCAACCCAACCAGGGAACGTGCGTCTCGGTGCGATTGCCTGGTGTTGATTAGGGTGAAGGGCTGAAAGAGCTAGAGTGACGGGGAGCTAGGGAGCTGAAGGTCTAGGGAGCAGGGGAGCAAAATCTGTGGCAATGGCTCCGAGAATTAGGCTGAATTCTATTGTTTGATTGTGACCTTCTAAGTAGGTAAGCACAATCATCTTGCAGACGGGTTTCGACTCCGCTCAACCCTCAACGTCTTACTTGGCAAGCAATATAGCTGATTGAGCGGAGTCGAAATCAGCGACCGGTTTAACACTTAATTCGGCCCAGCTACTTATGTAATCAAAAATGAACATTGGAATCTACATTTATGATGAAGCAGAAGTCCTCGATTTTTCGGGGCCATTTGAGGTTTTCTCGACTGCTTCGAGAGTCTCGAACACACCCAATCCATTCAAAGTCTTCCTGGTAAGCGAAACGGGTAAAACAGTTACCGCTCGCGGCGGCTATGCAGTGAATCCTGCGTACAGCATCTCCGATCATCCCGCGATCGATGTCCTGATCGTTGTGGGTGGCGTGCATGTAGTAGAAATGCAAAAGCCGCTCGTCTTGCAGTGGATCAAAGAAGCGTCCCAGAAAGCAAAGCTCGTGGCGTCAGTGTGTACCGGTGCTTTCTTATTAGCAGAGGCGGGAGTCATTGACACTCAAAAAGTAACGACCCACTGGGAAGATATCCCAGACCTCAAAACCCGGTATCCGAAACTGGAGGTCCTTGAAAATCAACGGTGGGTTGATGAGGGGACTCTTATCACGTCTGGCGGCATTTCGGCGGGCATTGATATGAGCCTGCATTTAGTCAGCAAAACTCATGGATTAGCGTTGGCTGAAAAAACGGCTAAGCAAATGGAGTTTGATTGGACCAAAAACCCATAACGTTTCACCTCAGCGGGAAAGTAGCACTCGTAAAGAGCCCAGACTGCGGCACCGGATTTAATTTTTCAGGCTCACTCTGGCTTCTGAATCATTCGCTCCAACTGACGCTGTTTTGCTTTGGAATCAATGCCTAGCAATCGCACATAGTCGCCGGGATGATCCGCCAAGAACTGTTCCACCTGGGTGAGTACCTGGGCCTCATGGCTGCTCGCGATCGCCGGACCGCTCTGCCAAGAACCCACCTTAAAGCGCCGCGCATCAGCAAATTCCAGGCCAATGCGGTGTCCTAAGTGGAGTTGTTGTCGGATCACGTCCACGATGTCTGCGCTCAAAGGGTGGGCCACTTGGCCATTTTGAGGCATCGATTGAGCCCCATTACCGTTGGAACCATTAGTGGTGGCCGGATTCTGCAAAGCAGTAGCGCAGGCGATATCGTTGGCGCAGCGATACCCCGCCCGCAGGGCCTGATTGATTTCGACCACATGGTGAGAGAAAGTGCGATCGCTCTCGTTAGCATCCGGTAGGCGATCGGCGGCCTGTTGGGTCGTAATCACCATCCCTGAGGGCACATACTTACCGGGGGGAATCTCCACATCCTGAATCAGGGCATGCATCATCACAATGCACCCGTGACCCACTTGGGCATTAAATACTGTGGAGCGAAAGCCAATAAAACACTCATTCCCGACGTAAGCCGGGCCATGAATTAATGCCATGTGGGTAATGCAGGTGCCTTCGCCAATCCACACTGAGTAGGCTTGCTGGTCATCGCCCAAGACGCGCCCCTGCTCTAACCCATGAATGACCACCCCATCTTGAATGTTGGTATTTGCCCCAATGTAAAAGGGAGTCCCTTCGTCCGCTCGAATGGAGGTATTGGGGGCGACAATCACATTGTCGCCCAGCTGCACATCCCCAATCAGGCTGCACTGGGGATGAACATAAGCAGAAGCGGCAATTCTAGGCTGATCTTGGTCATGGTCCCAGGGTGTGGGTGGGGCCGGTTGATGACGGAGCGGCATGGTACCTTCCTTGGTTCAAAGTTGAGTCGGATTCGGCGCATCCCCATAGACGGCGACGGGGTCAAACGTCTTGCCCGTTTCCGTCAGCGCCAGCACAATCGGCTGAGCAGCTTCAACCTGGCCCTCGCCAGGAGAAATCTGACGGTAGAAGCAAGAGCGATAGCCGACATGGCAACTGGCTCCTGACCCAGCCACTTTGACTTTCATCCATAGGCAATCCTGGTCATCATCAATCAGCAATTGTTGTACGGTCTGCACTAACCCACTGGTGGCTCCCTTGTGCCAGAGCTGCTGACGACTGCGGCTGTAGTAATGGGCTTCACCCGTTTCCAGGGTTTTCAGTAATGCGGCTTCATTCATGTAGGCGTGCATCAACACCTCGCCGGTTGCAGCATCGGTGGTGATAACCGGAATGAGCCCATTAGCGTCAAACTTAGGTGCCAAGAGCATCCCTTCTTCGACAGCTTCAACGGAGGTACGGGCAGCAAAGGGTGATGACATAGAACAGAAAATAACAATGACAATCGCTGGTCTAGAGCAAATTAGGTCGCCTCAGTTGCGCCTGAGAGCGTTGGTTAGTAGTTGATTCAGGAACTGCGGCAACCGCTTTCTCGGTTTGCTTTAAATTTGCGACACCAACTTTACCGAGAGTTCATATTGGTCTCAGTATATATCGCATATTGTGAGAATGATTATCATTCTATTTATGTAGAGGTTTTCTCTATGCGCAGTTTTGGCAAGTCAATCATTGCGATCGCCCCCAAACAGGGGGTTACGATGGTCCTCCGGACCGGCTCCGCCATCGCAGTCGGTACGGCTCTGAGTCTAGGCACCCTGGCTCCAGCTCAGGCGGCTACCTTTCGCCTTTCATGGACGGGGCAAATTCTGGGTTACAGCGCTGAAGGGCAATTTAGCTATGACGATGCCCAAACCTATGAAAACGGGATTGTGCGAGGTGATGATTTAGACGCTTTTGACATTGCCTTCTTTGATCCGCAAGGCAATCTGATTCAAGAATTTGAGGATAACCACCTCACCTATGCCGGGTTCAACTTTAATTTCGACACCCAAACGCGTGAAATTTTGCAAGATGGCTCTTTCAGTGAGCCGAATGGGATTGATATTGGCGAATATACGGTTCTGTTCGATGACGCGGGGGAACCCATTGGCGCAACGGGGCTAAATTTTTGGTCGGCGGCTCCGCTGACTGAAGATGGAGAACCCATTCCCCATGTTCACCTAACTGATTTTGGCGATGAGTTTCCTGACCTGCCGATCGGGTTTGGCCCCCATCTTGATGTGGCTTTCTTTACCCGTACGCGGGCACAGCTTTTGGATGATCCGGGAGCAGGCGATCAGCTCGGTCAAAGAATGGTTGCCACTAAAGTGCCTGAACCAGGTGCATTAGTCGGACTGGGTGCGATCGCGCTGTTGGCTCTACGTTTACGCCGCACCGCACCAGCAACTCACTAAGACCTGATAACGGTGAAAAAACTATCCGAGACTTCCATGACTAAATCTTTTTTCCGAATCGCTAGCTGGACGTCCGCTCCCCTAGTAGGGACATTGCTGTTAGCACCCTCAGCTGAAGCCGCTATCTTCTATGCCACAGGGCAGCGTCTGACCCAGGCTGTGCCAGGCGTTCACGATGATATCCGTGAAAACTTTTTGTTTGCAGTTGATTCAACAACCGGCATTGCCACCCCCGTTTCACCTGAGACCAGTGGATTGCCGTCAGCCTTAGCGGGGACAGCTGATCAGCGACTGTTAGGCTATCAATTTAGCGGCCAACTGGTGGAAATTGATCGAGACTCTGCCACCCAAACCCCCATCAGTGAACCCACTGACCTAGGTGCCACCAGTTTTGACATTCTGGAGGATGGCAGAGGATTTATTGTGCCTTTTGACGAGAGTTTCAATACTCAACAACTCCATCAAGTTGACCTAACCACAGGAGCAGCCATGCCGCTGGGCTCATCTCAGGCGGTTGGCGATGCGGTTGACAAGGCCCGCGGCACCCAGTTGGGTACAGCTAGCCCTTTTGTGATTAGTCTGGGGTCGGTCGACAATAGCCTCTATGGTATCGACCTCGATACTGAGTCCTTAATTCAGTTTGAGCCAGAGACCGGAGACGCTGCTGTTGTCGGTGAGGTGGGCGCTGTAACCACAGGTGATCGCAGCATATTTAGCGGTTTTGCCGCGTTGACAGGGGTTGACAGTGACGCCGATGGCCAATTTGATGCGCTCTTTGGCAATGTCAACTTTATTGATGATGACAACGATCCGGCGACGCCCGTTCAGCGTCTGGGTGGGATCGCTCGCTACGACCTGAGCGATGGTTCTTGGGATTTAGTGGGAACTAACCCCGGCGTTATTTTCTTTGGATTTGGAGCCTCACCTGCTGCTGTACCTGAACCGGGTGTTCTGCTGGGTCTTCTCAGCGTTGGCTTCTTGGGCGGGTGGAAAAGGCGGTAACCCCCGAACTTAGACACTCCAGAATCAGTTCAGTTATCTTGGCCACAAGGTAACAAAGTTAGATGGGGGCACTGTGGCAATATCCACTGCTTCCATCTAACTGAGCACTCTATCAGCTAAGGAGTGTATTCTTCGCAAGCTATAGCCAGCCGCCTACCCAGGCCAACAGCATTGCAAACGCAGTTGCGGCGATCGCCTGCCGAGCCATCAACCCCATCGCAAACCGCACCGATTGTTCGCGGGCGATAGTGAGTACGGTGACCAGGCAGGGCAGCAATACCCCAGCCAGGTACACCCCGGTTAAAATTTGCAATGGGGTGAGTACCGCCAGGGTGTCTGGTTCGGCAAACAGCAGCAGTCCGTCTTTGCGAATCGAGGCCAAAATGACGGGCAGAGCGGCTTCTGGGGGCAGACCAAACAGCCCCATCAGGGGATTAATCCATCCGGCTGCAGCAGTGATTAGACCGAGCCAGTCCAACACCGAAGCGATCACCGTAATCACCACAAAGATGGGAATCGCGTTGGTAAAAAACTGGTGGAGGGTACCCTGGGTTTCGCGCCAGATCGCAGACCAGCGGGGCATTTCCAAAAACGTGCGCCGTTCAATCATGAGGGCATTGTGGGGGGAACGGGCGGCTTTGGGCGCAATCAGGCGGGTGTAAATCAGGGTGGTCAGAGTTAAGTAACCCAGGTAGGGCACGACTAAACCGGGCAAATTAGCGGCGCTGAAGACCCCCAGAGTGGCTCCAAATTGGTAGGAACAGGCGGAGCCAAAGGCGATCGCACTCACACAGGTCTGTCGGGAACAACTGGAACAGGCGCGAGTGCTGATCACGGCAGGCACATTGCAGCCAAACCCCATAATCACGCGCACCAAATCGCGCCCGGATAGGCCAAACGGCCTCAGCAGTGGATGCAGCGCCACGGTAATGCGTTCTACTAACCCGCTGGCTTTGTATGCGCCTAAAAACAGGGCATACAGCATCACTGTCGGTACCGCCCAGACAAATAGCAGCGGCCCCATCGTCACTAAGCCATAGCGGCCAATCAAAATCTCTCGCAGTAGTGTTGGAACCTGAGACAGGGCCGTGATCAGAGGGGTTAATCCGGCTTGAACAAGGGGATCCAGCACCCCCGCAACGCCATTGGCGACCCCAACGGCAATGACCGCAGGCAACAGCAGCAAGAGTATGGCCAGCAATCCACCCCAGCGGGGATGCTCTAACCAGGTAGGCGCGGGCTCGATCCGCCAGCCTATTGGAATCGGGTGCCATTGTGGGGAAAAGGTGGCTGGAGTCTGCAACGCCGCTAAAATCTGCTGGCGCTGATCCGAGCTTAAATGGCGGGCATCCACAGGCATAAACCTCACCTGGGCGGCTTGCTCCCAACGGCCCAAAACTTCCTGAGTGAAGGCAGACGGCAATACCTTATCCCAGAAGGTGACGACCACCACCCCTTGTTTCCCAGCCACTAGCGGCAGCAAATCCGCCAGGTCATCATCCATGTGGGTGGCTTTAACGACTAACAAAATCTGGTCATGGGCCTGGAGTTGCGCTAGAGCCGTGCGGGTGGTGGCGGTGTCAGAGCGAAAGAGAATGCCGGGCGTGTCGATCAAGGCATCGTCTCGGGTCTGATAGGTCTCGCAGGCGATCGTTGAGCCCTGAATGTTAGTGCTGGTGGGCGATCGCCCTGTAAGTGCTGCGGCCAGTTCAGATTTACCAGTGCTTTCTTTGCCGACAATGATGGTGGTGCGTTGGATGGGTGGGGCGGTGGGCATGGTGAGGAGATGGGGGGAGTGGGGAGTGGATGGGTAGGAGAGTGTGTTGGCGAAGCCTGCCCGGAGGGCTTGGGTGGATGGGTATTGGTTATGAGGTTCTGAGTTCTGGGTTCTGGATTTCATCTGACACCTAGCACTGAGACCTAACACCTATTCCCTGTTCCCTATTCCCTAATACCTGACTTCCAACTAACAAACACAGTCGTTGTCGCAGCAGGAGAGGTCGTCAAGGAAGAGTCCGGCCTGGCGGTACGCTTCGAGGGGGGTGGGATCGAGGCCGAGGCGATAGGCGATCGCATTGGCGATGACGGCAAAGCGCTGGCGGAATTTGTAGATGAAGCAAAAAATCAGGTTGCCATGGCGCACGGAAGGTCCACTGACAAAGAGACCTGGGGTGAGGGTAGATTCGTCATTTTCCGTGAGCGCGGCATAGCCCTCGGACCAATCGAATAGGGGCGCAATCTGTTTCAAACTGGTGTCGAAACCGGTGCAGAGGATCGGCGGATGCGCCGTCATCCACTTTTGGTATTCGCTGTGGATCGCGTAGCCACCAGGGATCGGTTCGACTGCTTCGATGGAGGCGTCACTGACCATGTCCAGACGTCCAGTGCGATAGACAAATTCCAGGCGCTGCAAGGTGTAGGGCGATAGGGAAACGCTGGGATCCGTGTCTGGATCGGCCCAGGCTCCCGTGCGATCGAGCACACCGACTTTCTTCCCTAGCGCGACCAAATTGGCCGCCGCATCCATGCCGCTTTCGTAGCCGCCAATGATGAGGAATTCGTCGCCTTCTAGATCTGTCCACGACCGAATTCGAGAGTTGTGGAGACAGTGCTCTGCGCCGGGAAAAGCATTGAGATGGGGATATTGATACTCGCCGGCGGCCCAAATGACAAATTGAGTGCGGAGGTCGCCGGCAGTCGTCTGCAGATTGAAGCCCCCCTGGGACAACGGCTCCACGGCCTTGACGTCAACCTCAGTCTGAATCGGTAACTCAAAGTGATCGGCAACGGTCTGCAAGTACAGCGCGTACTGCTTGCCGCTGACGTGCTCGCGCCGAAAGGCGATCGCGGGCGAGGTCTTCAAGGTCACTGCATTTAGGTCGAGCAGGCCAAAACCGTGACTGGGAAACGACGGCGTGATGAAGTTCATCTCCTCAGGCCAGCGGCTAAAGGAAGCGCCAACCTGGTGTCGGTCTAAAATCTTAAAGTGCTCTAGACCCAGTTCTTTGAGAACGACGCCACAGCCGATGCCTGCCGCTCCAGCACCGACAATCACAACGTCATAGGACTGATTCGTTTGGGGTTGACTCACGCTGGTTTATCCGGATGACGAGACTATTAGAATGATAATCATTATCACAATTTCAGTCTAGGATCTGTTGGGTCACGGTTACGCAGGCAGACCAATGGCATCAGCCCTCTCTAGCCAGAGCACTCAGCGCGAGTTCATGTCTGGGGCCTATGCGGCTGCTAACGTTAGTAGGGGAAAGCTGTAGATGGCTGAAACGATTAAAGGGAAAGGCTTTGAGCAGGACAGACAGTGGCAGTAGGCAGTGCCTACCTGGCATCTGTTTCCTCTTATTGACTGAACGAACGTGATGGCCTAAGTGGACCGTGATGGATGCTGTATAACTGCTACAGGGGTGTTTATCGGGCAAAAGTGACGGATAAGCCCCAAAAACATACAGGGCAAACGCATACTCTTTCAAAGAGCCTTAACCCTCTTTCTGAAAAGGTTTTCAGCGTTTTGATCGGAATCGTCTATTGACCGAATTCTCAATAAGTGGTCGCTGTAAGCTAACAAACTCGTTCTTCCTAGGCGCTGCCCAAATCCTGGGTGGTCAAGCAACAGAGTCTCAAAGCTTGATCAGTCAATGGCTTGAGAGTTCCCATTTAGTATGCGTTTGCCCTGCAAAAACATAGGTCTTACTTTGTCAGAGCTGACGTTTTAATAGATAGTTATCATGTGTGGCGTGTGCAGTGCCGGAATTCACCATCGGTTCGCGAACCTCATTGGCGGATGAATCCAGCGTACTGTTCACTTCGCTTGCAGCAGTCTATTCCCGACGATCGTAAACTAAAAACAATCAGATTCTTCTTCTCGGAACAAACTCAAAACCGGGGTGATTCATGTCCGATGGACGTAGGTGTAGATGATTTTTTGAGGACTAAACTCCTCGCCTTTTATTTCACAGTTTGAAAAAGATTTCTGCAATGAAAATCACTAGCGTAAAACCTGATGGCATTCCATTTTTTGTTGCATTGTTCGGTGCATTGGTCGCAATTCTAGGCATATTGCTGGGTATAACCGGACTGCTCAATCCTGCTTCCGCAGTAGGGTTCATCGAAAACGCTGAAATGCTTGCCGGTGCCTGGGCGGGACGTACCCTTGCTCTTGGATTGATCACTGCATTTGCGCTTTGGCTACGTACACCTCAGGCTTACACAATGGCGTTTCTCGGGTGCAGCATTCGAGAATTTGGTGATATTGTGGGTGCGTTCAACTCAGGCCAGACTGGGTTGCTCCCGGTACTCTTCGGGTTCTTTGTCGTGGACGTTTTATGTTTATTTCTGTCGGTTCGCGCGTTGCAGACTGTGATCAATGAACAATCCTCTAATCCGCCAGCGAGTTGAGGCAATAATCCGTCCCTCCGGATACCGTGAGGTGATGAGCAGTTTTTCCCCGCTACTGGGGCGGTTGGTCGGCAGTCCAAGGACCAACTGATTCGCTAGGCATTATGACAATGCATTGCATACGAAGCCGGACTTGCATGCGTGTTTTTAATCGTCAGGTACTGGTTCCGGCTCGGTTGTGGTCAAAGCGAGGTCAATCCTGACTGTTGTCAGAGCGCTGACCATTGACATGCAAGAATACGGTAATGATAATCATTGTCATTGCACAAAGCTAAGATAATGCTTGATGACGCTCAACTCATTTCCATCATTGAAATTTTAGAAGGGCTGGAATCCTTGATGGATCAAGCCCCTTCGGATGATATTGAAGGGGTGCTGCTGGCGGCTTGGCTCAAGGTCAGTAACACCTTACCAAAGGATTTTTTGGCAGCAACCTGTGAAGATGCCAGCGCGGCTGGGCTACGCCGTTACCTCCGGGTAAAAGCATTCTTCAATGATCCAATCCAGCATCCAATTTCGTCCCAAGAATTGCTTGATTACCACCAAAATCATCTGGCGATTGATGAGGAACAAACAGAATTTTTCTTTTTTGACTCAACTGATAATCAAGATTGATTCAAATATAAAATTAATAAAATAGGGGTAGAGTAAAGCTACCCCTTAAAAAACGAGTTTTGTTTTGTGATTTACTGAGCAGTTTATGCTCAGTAAATGGTTGTAGGGTCTAAAACCTATTTGCAGCAGCAAGATTCCTTACAGCACTCACAGGTCTTTTCTTCACAACACTTGTCATTGCCACAATCACAATTGCAAGTAGTGTTTTTCGTGG
>JBCBJQ010000070.1:0-30494 GCA_038523235.1 Cyanobacteria bacterium J06626_4 | reverse complement strand
TGAGTTAATAGCAACGGGAAGATGCACCGTTCAGTTTCTTTATTTGTTTAGTTCTAAAATGTTCGCTCAGCGAAGTCATAAATACCTAATTGATGCTGCAACCATTATTGCAGGGCTAGAAGGCCAAGAAGGCTCTCTGGAATGTATCTGCTTGGATATTCTCTGGACGCTGCTTGAATCAAACCAGATTGAGGTCATGATTCAGTCTGAAGAATGGAACAACTTGAGGAGTCATATCCACAAAAGAATCAAAGAGCCTGAATATGCTGAGCAGCTCTTAAATCGAATCAGAAAAAATATTAAACCCGTACAAGAAGGAAAAGACGAAAGGGTCAAGCTATTGTACTTCACCACCCTGTTTCAGAACGCCCATCAAGATATCGTTTCTATTGAAGATATCGTTTCTCAGCATAGTTCCAAAGCCTCCTACAACAGTACGAATGCTGCCGTCGAATCTCTGATTTTTCTTTTCTCTGTTTGGTTGACTAAAGAAATTTTCGGCATTGAATTTAGCAATATCGAAAACCCTGTTGATAATGTAGAAGACTTCTTGAATCCTGACGACCTGAGACCAGCAGATTTTTATAGGGCTGGCGAGGAAGATATTCATCAGAAAAGCTTGCTTTTCTCAACTAGTGAACTCTCAGGTCGAGAGCTGAGTGAAAAGCTAGAACAATATTATCTAGAAGGCAATTTGCCGACCTCCTCTGTCGTAGAATCACTAGCCGATTATTCAGGGCAATTGCTGGTTACACCTGGTTCAACCCGAGGTTTGGTTCCATCTAGTCAAGAACTCGCTCATCTACTACTTAACGGTCCAGAGCAGACGCTCTCGCTTATTCAAATTGCTTCGGGAAGTCAAGATGTGCCGATTAACAGGGCCTCTGATGGAGGATCGGATGGAGATGCCCGACACGGCAGTAGCTCTGTTTTTTATCAGGGCGATGAGCTGTCAGCGCGGTCGCCCAGCTTTGATTACCGATATCTCATTTCCAAGGCGTCCTCGGAGATCGATGCCGGTGGCAAAACTACAGCTGATGACCCAACTACCAGTGAAGATGATGAACAAGAGACTGAAGACACTTTGGACCCGTCACCCCCATCAGGATTTACCCCCTTCAAAGATTTTGACCGTGACGACAATCCTCTGATCGATGCGCCTTCAACGCCTGACCCGCCGACTCAGCCATCGCCAATATTAGGTCAGCCTGATCCAGCAACAGAGCCTGATGCCACTGCCCGTGCTGCGAATGTCTCATCTTTTGGATTTGTTAGAGATGTTGATTCTACCGATCACTCAACCGATGACAGCCATGGCGATTGGATTCATGTGCGCATTTATGATGCCGAGGGTCTGTTAAATCGGTTATCGCTTGATACTAATAATGACGAAAATGCTGATTGGAAAGCTTTCTATACTAAGGATGAGGTCGGTGATTTTGTAAAACAGTCTACTAATAAGCTAGAGGACGAAACTACTAGTCAGATTGATTTGTTTGAACAAGAACTGACTACCCTGCTAGATGATATTGACCAAGATTCGGTCTTTGATCTGTCTATTCCTACCGTCTCATTCAATGAACAGTTGCTCGAACAAGTGATCGACGAAATTGGCACTGACTTTTTGGAAGTTTTAGACCACGAAGTCCCAGTAAGCTCTCAAGGTCAAAGGCAGCCTGGTAAAAATGCAATATCTCAAGCAGCCGCCGATGTAGCTTTCTCAGAAAGCACTTTTGGCGTTCTTCTCGTGGCCGATGACTCCCTGCTGCAAGGAGGCCACGAAATCGTTGACAACCCTGAACGCTCTCTACCGTCGGAAAAGCTGGAAGATCCAATTGGCACTCAGCAATTTTCCATGCTGTTTCAGAATCAGTCAGAAAGCTTGCAATTCGGCACGGGGCTACATTCGCTGCTCGATATAGACTCTTCTCAGCAGCCTCAAGCATCATTGATTTCTATTCCTAGCTTGACTAGCTCTGGTGGCCCAACACTGTCAATGATGTAGCGCAGCGCGATCGCTTGTGCTCTCACCATAGCGCGGCAAGTAAGTTGTCCAGCGGTATCGCTTAATTCGAAACAGACCTCGCCATTATTGGAAACGTATCTATTAGGCATGAAACGTAGGGGATGTGAGCCGCTATCAACGACCCTCTCCTACCGGTCTAATTCCACGTGGCTGACTACTAGCTGGTGTTTCTTCAAGCATCGATTTTTCGTAATCGTTCGAGTCGTAACTGGTGTTCTGGGCTAAACAAAACCTGAAAGGCGAGCAGAATCACGCTAATGCAAGCAAGCGCAGTCCCTGCAGCCAGGGTGAAGTAAATGATGATTTGATAGCGTACGGCGTTGGTGGGATTCACCCCTGCCAGCATTTGCCCCGTCATCATGCCGGGTAAACTCACCAGTCCCAACACCATCATTGAGTTGATGGTAGGAATCATCCCAGTACGCAGCGCTTCTTTAAGGGTTTCATTCGCGGCTTCCCAACGGGTTGCTCCCAGCGCTAAAAGGGATTCAATCTGCGATCGCCGACTGACCAAATCTTCCATTAATCGGTCTAAGGCTAAAGATGTTCCGGTCAGCGCATTTCCCAAAACCATCCCCAACAGCGGAATCACGTATTGCGGGTCATACCAAGGATGAATGTGAATAATGCCTTCTACCAATAACCCCGTCACAAAACCACTGGCTGCCAGAATTGAAACGAAACTGTTCCAGTAGATGGAAGGGAAGCGACGGCGGGTGCGGTTGACCGAAGCATTGCCAGCGATCGCACTCATCATGAACACTAACAGCAACACCCAAAGGGGATTATCCAAGGCGAAAATCCAACCCAACACATATCCCACTAAGAGCAGCTGTACCACCATCCGCAATGCAGCAACGCCTAATTTTCTGGCTAAGCCCAGCCGTAAACCCAGCGAGAGAGCAATGTTGACCAAAATTAGAGCAGCAGCAAGGGCCAGCTGCCAATTGTCAATGGGGATGTAGTTGTTCATCAGTTAGGCGTGAGGGAGTGGGGAACCAGACAAAACTAACTGGCAGTCGGTCACCCGTTCTATCTGCTCGGGGTCATGGCTGATCCAGATATAAGCTTTGAGAGCATCGGTTCGTTGCCATTGAGCAATCAGTATTTCTAATTGCTCGGTTGTGGTTTTATCGAGTGAAGCGGTGGGTTCATCTAACAGCAAGACCTGCGGTGATAATTGCAAAGACCGCAGACAGGCGACGATTTGTTTCTCTCCGCCTGAGAGGTGTTCTACGGAACGTTCTAGAAAGTCGGCAGAACGGTCTAAGCTTGACAAATAGGCCAGAATTCTGGCGCGATCATAGGTTCTGTCGCGGTGGATGGCTAGTTTATAGACCTGCTGTAAGTTTGACTCGACACTGCCTTCAAATAAAGCCGGTTGCTGGTGTAGATACATTACTTGAGCTCGAAACTGAGGCATGTCTAAGGTAGACAGTGGGCAATTCTGGAAGATAATTTGCCCTGATTGGATCGAATCCAGCCCAGCTAAAACCCTGAGTAATAGGCTTTTACCGGCACCCGAGGAGCCCACAATTGCCAAGCGATCGCCCGGAAAAAGTTCAAAGCTAATATCTTGCCAAATCCAGCGACCTTGAAACTGGCGGCCAATCTTAGAAACTGACAAAACTGGGCTCAACTGAGTTGAAGACATCTGTGTTTTGAATAACCTCAGCATTAGTGGCCACGGAGCGAGCGCGGATTCACGCCAAACCGTTTGTGAAAGGCGGCGGCAATTAGTATAAATGAGATTTATTCTTATCAAAACTCCGCCGATTTAGCCAAACGGGATGGTCAAGCTAAAGCTGTTTAACCTTTGCTCTGAGGGATGGGACAAAGAAACCGCTGATGCCAAGGAGGAGCAGTGCTGCGGCACATGCTGTATAGAGTACTGCCATGCCAGCACCCGCACCGCTGCCAAATAGAGGACTGAGCCAATTGGCCAATCCACTATTGGACATCATGGCGGGCTCAAACAGGCGGTCTGCTAGTGGCCCTGCTAGCCCTGTAGCCAAAATGCTGGCGACCTGCGTCACGAGAGAATTGGCCGCAAAGACTCTTCCCTGAATATCTGGCGCAACGTGGGCCATCCACAAGGCGCTGCGGCAGCTGCCTAAAAGAGGAAAATTGAGTGATGAGCAGACCTGAGCCGGTACCCAAACCGTGAGCGATCGCCCCAAGCCAAAGACCAGCTTGCTCAGGCCCGCGCCAATATATCCGGCCAATAGGCCCCAAACTCGTCGCTTAGGGCCACCCCAAAGACTCACGATCACGGCTCCAGCGACCCCACCCACACCAGCGGCCGCCGAAACACTGGCAAGGGCTTGAGCACTGCCGCCGGTCCGCGCCAAAATCATCGGTTGATAGAGCGCTGACCCCAAATCGTGGGCAAATACAAACATCAGGGTGAAGAGAAGCAGCGCTTTGAGTTGGGGTTGCTGCCAGATATGGCGAAAGCCAAATGTGAGCTGCCGAGTCCAGTGCTCTGACTGGGGTGCGGCTTTTGACGGTTGGGGAATGGGGGCCAGCAGCAGCGTGATGAACGCGATCGCAAAGGTAGTCAAGTCAATGCCCACAATACCCGACAGCTGAATGACGGGATACAAGACACCGGCCAGGGCGGGGGCGAAAATCTGTGAACCGTAGTGCACGATTGCCCCCATACTGGCGGCCCGAGTGTACTGCTGCTGAGGCACCAGTAGAGATAGTGAGGCTTGATAAGCCAACATCTGAATCTGGCTGAAGCTCCCAGCGAGCATGGCCACTAAGTACAAGTGCCAGATCGCCAGTTGCTGGGTGAGGTAAAGGCCGCCGATCATCAAGGTGGCGATTGCGGTCGTGGCATCCCCCAGCAGCATCAGCGTTTTGCGGTTAACGCGATCGACAATGACTCCGGCAAACAGGGTAGTCGGAATTTGCGGTAGTTGAAAAAACAACCCCACCAGGGCCAGGGTCGTCGCGGAACCGGTCGCGTCCCAAGCCCAGAGCGTTAGGGCAAAAAAGGTCATGCGGCTGCCAATGGCGGAAACTAGCTGACCGAACCAAATCAAAGTAAATGTACGCATCGAGGGGCTCAGTCAACAGTGTTTAGGGTGGACTGCGGACAACACAGCGCTTCGCCACATTAGGAAAATCCCGCAGGGCTGGCTAGGGATTTTGGGCCCCAAACGCATCTTTTTGGATCGAGTGTCTGCGGTTAGCGCTAGCCAGCCGGAGTCAGGTAGGTCAGCAAGTCATCCAAAATTAAGTTGGCGGCAATGTAGCTGCCCAGCCCCCAGTAGGGGCCCACCTCATAAACTTGATCGGTCTGCACGGCCTGCAGTTGGGGCCAGAGGGGACTGGCCTGGGTGCGTTCAATTTCGGCTCGCACACCGGCTGCCAATTCTGTCTCACTTTGGGGCGTCAGAATAAACAGGACATCCCCGTCAATTTCATCGAGAGCTTCCAGAGAGATGTTCATGAGACCGGGACCTTCGGCTTGGCTGGGGGGGCGTGATAGCTCGGCATCGGCTAAGACGGTGCCGGGGAAGGTGGCTTTCCCCATGGTGCGGATCCGACCCGGAGTTAAAAAGACGATAGAGGCGGTGATGGCTTCAGGGTTTTGGGGCGCTTGTGATTTGAGCTGGGCTAGCTTGGCTTCGTAGTCGGCTGAGAGCTTTGCCGCTACATCCTGTTTGCCTAATGCCTCGCCGCAGAGGCGAGTCAGCGATCGCCATTCGAGCCTTTCATCGATGTCAAAAGCAACGGTGGGGGCGATTTGCGATAAGAGGGGGTAACTCTCTCCCCCGAGTCGTGCAGTTGTGAGAATCAGGTCTGGGTTCAGGGTGGTAATTCTCTCCAGATTCGGACGTTCGGGCGTGCCCACGTCGGCGATCGCATCCTGCGCCAACTCCAAATAGGTCATTTCATTCAGAATGATGCCCGGTGCCCCAATGGGCTGCACACCCAGGGCCACTACCGTTTCGACCAGGGTGTATCCCAACACCACAATACGGGTGGGGTTGGCCGGTACGGCAGTCTCACCAAACGCGTGTTGAATGACCTGATCGGTCTCGACATCAGCGGGGGATACCTCAGCCTCAGCCTGAGGTGACTGACCTGACCCACAGGCTGAGGCTAGTGCCGCCATGCCCATGAGCAGCATAAATCGACGTTGCCGGTTTAAGGGGCGACCCCAATTGCCAGCCCAGCGCGCTTGAACAGACTGAATGATAGTTGGCATAATACCAATTCTCTGAAACTGGACTACAGATGCATGTACTGGAGCGATCCCCCCAATCCCCCCTAAAGCCCTCCGGGCATGGCTGCGCTAAAAAAAAGGGGGCAGCAAAATCCTGATGGGGAACAGCCCCTTTATCAAGGGGGCGGCGACAGCGGGGGATCCTCGATCTGCAGCTCGGTCATGCAGAATCGGCATAAATCCTCTGCGTCCTCTATTTCAACGCTCAAAGCTGAATCGATGAGATCTAAAGACTCAAAATTCGACCGAGACGGAACCAATAATGGTTAGCCCTTCTCCTGGCCGGTTTTCAATATTTCTGGAACCTTCAGAACTGTCGATGTATTGCACATCAAACAGATTGCGAACGTTCAGTGCCGCTCGCCAGGTATCCCGCTCGTAGGAAATCGCCGCATTCGTCAGAAAGTATTCTTCGAGCACAAAACTGTTGTCGTTGTCGCCAAAGCGATCGCTGAGGTAATTGACGCCAATGCCAAACCCCAGACCGGCCAGATCCCCTGATTGAATTTCATAGGTTGTCCACAGGTTGGCGTTGTGTTCTGGGACGCCAAACAAGCGGTTGCCCTCTAACCCCGAATTGTCTTCCGTGATCTCGGTGTCGGTGTAGGCGTAGTTAGCCACAATATTCCAACCGGGCAAAATTTCACCAATCACGTCAAGCTCAACACCCCGGCTGCGCTGCTCGCCAGTGGCGACCGCAAAGTTTTCCCCCGGTAGTGCATTCGGGTCGGCGGTCGCGACATTCTGCTTAGTGATATCAAACAGCGCCAGATTAGCGAAGAGGCGATCGCCCAACAGCTCGGCTCTCACCCCGACTTCAAACTGTTCCCCTTCTTCTGGGTCGAGGATATCGCCGTCTCGGGTGATGCCCGAGTTGGGACTAAACGAGGTGCTGTAGCTGGTGTAGAGCGAAATTTCATCAATGGGTTGGTAGACGATACCAATGCGAGGCGTGAAGGCGTCATCGCTCTGATCAACATCAGTATTCAACTCAAAATTTTCAGTCTCCTGAGTGACCGTGTCATAGCGCAGCCCGGCCAGTACAAACAAATTGTCTGCTAGGGCAATCTGATCTTGCACGTAGAGACCCAGATTATCAGTGCGAAATTCGGTAATCACTGGCGGCGACTCGTTAAAGCTATCGGGACGGGGCACCCCATATACCGGGTCAAAGATATTGAACAGTGGCTGACGGCCAAAGTCAGTTCGGCGGCGATTTTGAGCATCGCGACGATATAAATCGATGCCTGCGAGGAGGGTGTGCTCGATGGAGCCCGTATTAAACTCACCGACAACGTTCGTTTGCAACTCATAACTTTCGCTCGGCTGTTCGTTCTGAATCCAAACTCGGAAGAGGTCGCCGGTATCCTCATCGATCACGCCGGCGACCACGTTAGAGACAAATTCATTGTCAAAGTCGATATACCGGAAGCTGTTGCGCACTTTCCAGTGATCGCTAAAGCGATGTTCAAACCGGTAGCCGACGCGCAGAAACTCATTTTGGGCATCGTCACCCGGTTCGCCGGTGATGCGGTCAAAGGGCACGTCGGCCACGCGATCGCCCAAGGCCGGTAAGCCGTTAAAATCAGCCGGGCGGGTTTCATTACTGTATTCCAATTCCACCAGGAGATCGGTGCGATCGCTAATCGCCCAGCTGACGGTGGGCGCAATAAACGCCCGTTCGATCGGGTCATCAAAATCACGGTAGAAATCTTCTCGACGAAATAGCGCATTTAAGCGATAGAGCACTCGCCCATCACTCGTGAGCGGTCCGGTCAAGTCGATGCCGGGTTCGACAAGAAAACGACTGCCAGCCCGGACGTCAACTTGATAAAACGGCTCTGACAAAGGCCTTTCGGTGACCAGGTTGATGGCGCCACCTGGTTCGACGTTGCCAGCCAAAATTGCCGCCGGACCTTTGAGCACCTCAATCTGCTCGATATTCGCCAGTTCCTGAAAACCCGCATTGCCCCCAGCACCGTCGGTCTGGCGAAAGCCGTCGCGCAGAATCGATGAGCTGCTAAAGCCGCGAATAATGAACCGTTCGCCCCGCTGATCAATCGAGTTGGAGACGACACCACTGGCATTGCGCAGGGCATCGCCAAGGCGAATCACCTGCTGATCTTCCAATACGGCTTGAGGAATTACTTGGATGGATTGAGGAATTTCATCCAGCGGCGTATCCGTACGGGTTGCCGTGGAAGCGGCGGGCACGTAATAGTCACTCCCCGCTTGCGCGCCTTCCACGCCGAGGCGAATGGCGTCAGGGTCGTCCGCAATGTCAGTCGCGATACTGGGCACGACCCCCAGCACCAGGGTGTCACCCGTGGCGTCAATCTCGACCTGCGGCGGGGCGGCGGTGCCGGTGATGGCAACCTGCACGCCGCCGTCGCCCTCGGAAACGCTGATCAAAGCAATGCCGGTGGCGGGCGCAAATTGCTCAGCCTGAGCGGCATCGGCCAGATTGAGCGCGGCATCAGGCAGGTCAATTACGAGCGCATTCCCCACAATTGTGGGCGAACCAGCCGATAAAGGACCAGATGCTTCCAGGGCGATCGCCAATCCTGTAGCGGTTTCTTGCACTTGCACAGCGGTAATGGTGATCACGTCATCGGTGGCTTGAGCCATCCAGTTTGAAACCGTTGCAGCGGTTACCGACGCTGCCTGAGTGTCGGGTGCCGACTCCGGCACCGTTGGGGCGATCGCTTTGCCCGTGGGTCTCGCGTCTTCGGCCGGCTGGTCCACCGGCTCCATCAGCTCTGGCACAGCGATCGCTGCGGCTGGCAGCGCTATGGCCAACCCACTCAGCGGCAATAACCCTAGCCCCAATCGTTTGATCACGTTTCGATATCTCCCAATCAACAGTCATCAAGCACAAGTCTCAACTGGCCACGCCGCACCAGATAAGAATGCTTCTCAAATAGTTGTTGTCAAACTTATCGGGCCAGCGAGATCGGATGCTCTTTGATCGGGACTTTTTTCTCTTTGATCGGGACTTTTTACCCCTTGGGGGAATTCGCCAACTGATAGGCCTTGGGAGCGACCCCAAATTTGCGCCGAAAGGCACCGCTAAACGCGGTCGGGCTGTCGTAGCCCACCGTGGCCGCTACTACAGCAACCGACCGTTTTTGTCGGAGCAATCGGCAAGCAGTTTCCATCCGTTGTTGAGTCAGGTAGCCAAACACGGTGGTATCCAGCACCTCGCGGAATCCTTGTTTGAGTTTGCGATCGTTAATGCCCACCTGGCGCGCTAACTCCATCAGCGAGGGCGGTGTGCGCAGGCTTTGCTGGAGAATATCTTGGGCCTGACGGATGCTTTCGATATCAGCGGCTGGCAGGCTAGACGAAGCGCCCGGCCCGGCCTGAATCGCTTGAATATAAAGGGAAATCAGCTCTAAAGCTTGAGCTTCTAAGTACAGCGATCGCGTTAACCCCTGATGAGGACACTGCCAAATTTTCTGCAGCACCTTTTGCATGGCTGGCGTGATGTTGAGGGGAGGCAGGGCCGGGCGATCATCCTGTCCAGTTACCATCCGACGTAGGGTTAGGGGCAACGTTTCCTCATGTTCGGTGACCATGGCTGCTAACAGAGGCACTGGGATGTGAACGTCTACCGCCCAAAAATCTTGCTGGGCATATTCATAGACTTTATGGGCGGGCAAGGCGGCATTGAGGAAATAGGCCTTTTGACCCTCAACCGATATCTGTTGCTGCGCTCCTAAATCAGTACCCCTCACGTTGCCTGCCAACACAAACGAAAACTCAAAGCAGTTTCTGCTCAGCGCTGAGCCCAGAGAGATAATGTCTGCTTGAAGTCGATAGCGATGTAGCGTCAGTGAGATATGGTGCTGCAGTCGAATATCGCGTTTGTAACCGGTGCCCAACCAGTCGGGAAAGACCAGCGTGCGGTCTTTGGGATTGGTCAACAGCTCGGGCTGGGTATTTCGCGTTTGCTCCTGCAGGCAGTGCTGCCATTCGGAACCCTGGAAAGTTAACGTCACGGATTACGGAAGCTAGACGATGAACGGATAATTGATGATATCAGATCGCAATAAGCTCTTATCTCTGATATCCGCTGCCGCATCGGTGGCTTCTGCGCCCTCTCCTGGGGGGTTGCGCCCCAAATACATTTCTGACGGTGGGTCGATGGGGGCGCTTTAGCTGGCTGGGGTGAAGTAGGTCAGCAAATCATCCAACATGAGGTTAGCCGCAATGTAGCTACCGATCGCCCAGTGGGGGCCAGCTTCATATACTTGGTCATTCTGTACGGCCTGTAGCTGCGGCCAGAGGGGGCTGGCCTGGGTACGGGCAATTTCGGCCTCAATGTCAGCCGCCAGTTCGGTGTTACTCTGGGGCGTCAGAATGAACATGACATCCCCATCAATTTGCTCCAAGACTTCCAACGAGATGTTGTTGACTCCCGGCCCTGCGGCCTGGCTGGGGGGCCGGGATAACCCCGCATCGGCTAAGACGCTGCCAGGAAAGGTGGCTTTCCCAAAAGTCCGCATCTGGCCCGGTGACACAAAGACCACCGAGGCTTCGATGTCTGCTAAGTCTTGGGATACTTGATCGGCAAGTTGCGCGAGCTTAGCTTCGTAGTCTGCCGATAGTTTTTCAGCCACCTCCGATTTGCCTAACGCCTCGGCGCAGAGACGAGTCAGCGATCGCCATTCAGTCATTTCATCGACGTCAAAGGCGACGGTGGGCGCGATTTGGGCTAACAGAGTATAGCTCTCTTCCCCCAGTCGTTGAGACGTGAGAATCAGGTCTGGGTTCAGGGTCGTGATTCTCTCTAGGTTGGGTTGGGCGGGGGTGCCAACGTCAGCGATCGCGTCCGGATCTAACTCTAGGTAGGTCATTTCATTGAGAATCACGCCCGGTGCTCCGATGGGCGGCACGTCTAGGGCCACCAGCGTTTCGACCAGGGTGTATCCCAACACAACGATGCGGGTGGGGGTGGCCGGTAGGGTCGTCTCACCAAAGGCATGTTGAACGACCGGCTCGACTGGGGCCGAGGCGGCATCCGTCTCCGCCTCGGGGGAAGAGTCTGACCCACAGGCCGCCACCAGCGCCGTCAGGCCCATGAGCAACGTAAATCGACGTTGGCGATTGAGGGGCTGTCCCCAAAAGCCCGCCCAACGAGCGGGCAGCGACGGCATCATTTTTGGCATAAATCCCTGCATCCCACTAACTTGAGAAGGACTTACGCAGTTGCATCCGGTTTCGGACCGATGCGTAAGTCCTGTTGAGTGCTTATCTGATTAGATAGCTTAAAACGTGACTGCTAAGGAGCCCCGCACGGTCAACGGGTCTCCCGGAAAAATCCCCCTGGCTCGGCCCCCCCCAGCCGATTCGATGTAGTCAACATCAAACAGGTTGTCTATATTGAGCTGCACCCGCCAGTTATCACGGCGGTAAGAGGCGGCAGCACTGGTGAGGAAATAGCTATCCACCGCAAAACTGTTGTCTAAATCGCCCTGTCGTTCACCCACAAAATTGAACCCCAAGCCGAAGCCCAGACCCTCTAGATCACCCGATTGAATCTCGTAGGTCGTCCATAAACTGGCACTGTGTTCAGGGACGCTAGCCAAACGGTTACCCACTTCCAGCGTGTTGTCCTCCGTAATCTCGGCATCGATATAAGCGTAGGAGGCAATGATGTTCCATCCGGGTAGAATCTCGCCACTGATATCTAGGTCAATGCCGCGACTCCGTTGTTCGCCCGTGGCAATGGAGGCCACTGCCAGCGGGTCATTGGGATCCGCCGTGGCGACGTTTTGCCGAGTAATGTCAAAGTAGGCCAGGGTGGCTGACAGGCGATTGGGGATCAGGTCGGCTTTGATACCCACTTCAAACCCATCGCCGGTTTCGGGTTCTAGGGGGAGGCCGTCAACATCAGTTTCGGTATTAGGGGTAAAAGACTGAGCGTAGTTAGCGTAGAGAGCAATGGTCTCGGTGGGCTGGTAGACAATCCCAATGCGAGGGGTGACGGCATCATCGTTTTGGATCGTTTCTGTCACATCGTCACCGAACGGAGTCAGCGTCCCACCGGTGATTTCTTGGTCGACGGTGTCATACCGTAACCCGGCTAGCACAATCAGGTTATCCAAAAGATAGATTTGATCTTGCAGGTAAATCCCTAGTCGCTCAGCGGTTGTGTCCCTGATAAAGGTAATTGGAGCATCGTCGATATCGGGGGTGGTCAGGGGATAATCGGGATCAAAGATATTGATGGTGCTAAAGAACTCAGGGTTGAGCTGAGGACTGATCGCCCCCCGACCGCCCAGGATCTCATCTTCTCGGGACAAATCCACCCCAAATAAGAGGTTGTGCTCAATGGAACCGGTATTAAAGCGACCCTGAATGTTGGTGTATAAACTGTAGTTGTCGCGCTCATTGCTCTGGGTACTCAGCAGTCGAGTTAAAAAACCGGACGCTTCATCAAAGAAAGCGGGGATAGCGATGGTGCCATAGGCAAAATCATCGGCAACGTAGCGAAACTCATTGCGTAGCCGCCAGTTGTCACTAAAGCGGTGCTCTAGGGTATAGCCTGCACTCAAGTATTCTTTGGCGATCGTATCATCCGGATTATTAAGCACCCGATCCAAGGGAATATCAGCGACGCCATCCCCGATGGCGACCAGGCCAAAATCGGCGGGGTCATTGTCTTCGATATATTCCAAGCTGACGGTGAGGTCGGTGCGATCGCTAATGTCCCAAGCGAGAGTCGGCGCAATGAACGACCGATTAAAGCTGTTGTCCAAGTCCCGGAAACTTTCTTCGCGACGGACTAGGGCATTCAACCGATAGCGCAAGCGCCCGTCGGCCGTCAGCGGACCGGTCAAATCCAGACTGGGACTAATTAAGCCTCGGTTGCCCACCTGGATCTGAGCGCTGTAAAACGGCTCTGAGAGGGGCTGCTTCGTCACTAGATTAATGATGCCGCCTGGGTCGGCCTCACCATACAGCACCGAAGCCGGGCCTTTCAACACTTCAATCCGTTCTAAGTTAGCGACTTCGGGCGCTGCTGCATTGCCGCCAAGCTCAAAAACCCGAAAGCCATCCCGCAAAACCGGCGAGCCCCCCGCGCCAAAGCCCCGAATAGTGAACCGGGTGCCCCGTCCATCATCATTGCCGAAATAGTTCACGCCAGCTACATTGTCTAGAACGTCTTCAATGCCTGTGGCCTGCTCATCTTCAATCAGTTGGCGGGGAATCACCTGAATCGACTGGGGAATATCCTCTATGGGGCTCTCGGTGCGAGTGGCGGTGGCCGCTGTGGGCGCTCGGTAGTCGCTGCCTGCTTGCTCGCCGGTCACGGCCAGCTGAATGGCCTCATCGTCTGTTGCGGCAGAGCCAGGGAGGCCGGGCGCAATGCTGACGGTCAGTCCGGCGGTTGCGCTGCTAATCTCGGCGGTCGGCGGGGCCTCTGCCCCGGTGATCACGATCTGAACCTGTGCCCCCGGCAGCTCTGTAACCTGCACTAAGGCAATGCGGTCAGCGGGTTCAAACTGAATCAATTCGTCGCCGGTGGATAGTGCCAGAACCGCATTCGGCACTGTGATTACCAGGGCATTACCAGCGATGCTGGAGGTCGGCGTCGGCAACTCACCGGCAGGAGTCTCTAACTGTATCTGTAAACCCGCTTCACTCGTTTCTAGGCGTACTTCAGTGATTTGCACGGGGGCGGGGCTTGTTTGGGCGATCTCCTCAATTGGGGCTGGGAAGGACGAATGCGGCGATCGCGGGGTCTCCAGTTCTTGAGCAACGGCAGCATTGGCCCACTGCATCATTAGGGCGGGGGCGATCGCCAGTTGCCCACTCATCATGGCTAAAAGCCAGAAACCATTTCCACGTTGCCCAAACTTGCTCATCATCGCCCTCACACAGATCATCCGCCACCCCCGGCAAAACCCGACAGCCCATTAGGATTAACGCTGCCCGAAGTCACTCGTGAGGCTTGTAACTTAATTGATTTAGAGCAGGTTAGGATGAATTCTCATCTGGGACTAGAGATTTTGGGCGCTTAACGCATTTTTTCTGATGGCAAATTTTCAAACTGGTGATAGACCACTGTGGCATATCCCATCGTGCCGCCTGAGCTGATACACACTAGAACTCTTGCCAAGCAGCTTCAAGGCAATACAGAGCGGGCATTTGGGCAATTCAGTTACAGGTTTTACTGATTTCTCACAACTTGACCCTTAAATTCGGTTGTCAATCATCTCTGTGTCTCATTAATCACAGCAGTGGGTGTCTGGTCATGCCTTACAATGCAATCTATTCTCATTAATGAGAGATAGCTTCATTCGGTCCACCATGACACCGCGATTAGTCGTAGAACATTACGAAAATTGGCTGTTAAGGGGCAGTTCCGACGATTCGCGCTTGTGGCATGCCGACCCCTCTGATCAAATTTTGTTGTATCCGTCCCATGTCGGTCAGGGCTATCGCCAAAACATTCCCCTGCGAGACGATCTGACCCTGGTGATTATGGACTACAGGATTAATCGAGACGTGATGTTTCTCCCCCATAGTCCAACCGTGGGGGCTAAATTTGAATTCCCCCTGGCGGGGGGCACCGGTCAACCGAGTCGATTTATGGCCATCACGGAGGCTAAATCTTTAGGCACGCTCGTGGCTCACCAGCGGATTTTTGAAATTGAAGTGATTTTCAAAGGCTATGATGCCATCTTGGCCTACACCCAAGCGTGCGTTGAGCGTTTACCCCACCAAACGCAGCAGATTTTTGAGGACACGATTCAGTGCTTTTGGCAGTTTCGCGGCGGTCGTTTAGGACTAGATCTCAAGACCATTCTGAGTCGTCTGAATGCCTACGCAATCCAGGGGGCTTACCGGGCTGATGCTGATCTCTCATTTGAGCAAATTCTGCCAGAGGCGCTCTATACCCAAACCATTGATCTCGAATATGCGAATCGCTTGCCGTTAACCGCCCAGATGGAAGCCCCCATCGGGCGAATTCTCAGCTGTCCTTACCAGGGAGAAACGCGGCGGCAATATCTGGAAAAGCAGGCTCTGGAATTGGTCAAGCTGCGGATTCAAGCCATCACCCATCCCCGTCTCGCCCCCGCTGACTTGGATAGTATCTACCAGGCCGCGTCGATTTTAAGAAACCGGCTAGTCACGCCCCCCACCGTGGAAGCCCTCGCGCGACAGGTGAGCACTAATCGGCTCAAGCTCAATCAAGGGTTTCATGAGGTGTATGGCACGACCCCTTTTAAGTACTTGCGGGACTGCCGCTTGGGGCTGGCGCGACGGTTATTGATGACCTCCGATCGCCCCATCGAAACTATCGCCGCTGCCGTGGGATACAGCAGCCGCAACCATTTTGCCAAAGCCTTTCGCCGCCAAACGGGGCTGAATCCGAAAGTCTTTCAGATGCAGGTACAGCGATTGGCTAGCTAAAAGGGACTGCCAAGATCATCTTGACATCATCTCTCGGACGTTAACTTGTCATCCATCCCCCTAGGCAAAGCCAACGACTCCGCTCGGAGGAAAGTCACCATTGGCAATTAACCGCGCACAATTTTCAGGTGATGTGGCTACAGAGATGGCAATTTTGGACTTGTAGCAGCGATTTATCCCCCCCGAAGGCATAGCAAGCCAGAGACGTTGATGGTACGATTTTTCTTGGTTTTTTAGAGAGAAACCGATAGAGTTCTCCTTTACAGCTAGTCCCGGAGAGCCACATTTTTGGGGTTTTGTCTGATTTTAGAAACTGCTATTCACTGTCTAATCAGACCACTATCTAATCAAAAAGAATTTAGGGCTTGACATTGATGCTCTGAAATTTTTGCAGTGGCTACTTTCGTTTTGGAAGAGCTGTTCTAGTTGAGCAGCCAGCAAGTTGGTGTGTGAGGAATTTAGGTGCAAAAAATTTGGGGTTTTGTAGGGTGTGCCGCCGTCGTTGGCAGCACGGTTATGTCGCTGCCCGCTCAAGCACAAACGGCGCAGATCACGAACATTGAAATCCTTCAGACTGGGGCAAGTTTACAAATCCTGCTGGCGGGTGAGACCACGGCTCAAACTAGAATCTTTGAAACAACCTTTGGCAGTACACGCCTCATTGATATTACAAATGCTCGGCTAGCTGAGGGGGCTGCTTTTCAGCAAGATGCACCAGGCGAAGGCATTGAGTCGGTGACGGTGGAATCCCTAGACGCCAACAGCATCCGGATTCAGATTGTCGGCGAAACTGAACTGCCGACCGTCGCAGTGGAGACCAGCGAGACCGCAATTGTCGTGGGGGTGACCGAGGCGGCGATCGCCGCCCCTCCCGAAGTGCCACCCCCTGCTGCCGAAGTTGACCCAGAGGTGCCGCCT
This sequence comes from Cyanobacteria bacterium J06626_4, assembly GCA_038523235.1. GTDB lineage: Bacteria > Cyanobacteriota > Cyanobacteriia > Phormidesmidales > Phormidesmidaceae > Halomicronema. The sequence continues at coordinate 13,884 of JBCBJQ010000070.1, read as the reverse complement.
ACCGAACTCGATGTGCCGTCTACCGACGCAGAGGCAGTTGAAGTAGCCCCCTCAGTAGACCCTTCAGCAGAAGAGGGCTTACGGCTGGTCGTAACAGCGGCTCGTCGCCCGACTCCCGAGGTCGAAACCTCGGCCACGGTTCAAGTGGTGACCGAGGCCGAACTAGAGCAGCAACGGCCTTTGATCCGCACCGTCTCCGATGCGCTGCAAACCCTGCCGGGGATTACGGTTAATCGGCTGGGGTTGATTAGCAGTTCGGTGAATATTCGCGGGATTACCGGCGAGCGGATTGGGTTTCTGGTCGATGGCGAGCGCCGTCCCAACTTAGAGTTTGGCCCCGATTTTGGCAGTGTTGATCCCTTCCGGGTAGAGCGTATTGAGGTGTTGCAAGGTCCAGCCTCTTCCATCTACGGGGCTGATTCATTTGGCGGTGTCGTCAACGTCATTACCAACACGCCCGACCCCGATCAGCCCTTCACGGTGACCAGCGAATCTTACGGTGGTGGCTTTTCCGAGTTCAACACCAACCTGGAGTTTTCGGGGCCAAACTACGTTGTGGGGGCGACCTACCGGACGGCTGGCGATGCTCGTGATGCTAGTGGCGACATCATTCCCCCAGACGGTACGGAATACACCGTGTTTGACTTATACGGGGCTGGTCGCTATGACATCAACGACGAATCTCGGTTCATTTTGCGGCTCGATCGCTACCGTCAGGATGATGCTGATCTTAATGGCTTTCCTTCGCCCCCATTTCTCGAAGCCCGCAACGAGTTTCGGGAAACGAATCGGTACTCACTGGCCTACATCAACGACGGCGTACCGGGCGGCACTGAGCTAGAAGTGCGAGGCTACTATCAACGCAGCCGCCGCCAGTTTGAAACGTTGACGGCATTTACCATCCCGGGTCCTTTTCCCGCCGAAATCACGGTGCCCACCTCAGACCTGACGGATACGGTGAGCTACGGCATTACGGGCATTGCCACCACCGCGATCGGCGATGCCACCCTTACCTACGGCTACGACTTCAGCCAGGATCGGTCCGAGTTCGAGGATCTGGTGAACGACGTGACCTCTCCTGATGCCACCCGCGAATTTCACGGCTTATTTGCTCAGTCCGTCTACAACGTCACGGATGACTGGACGCTCACGGGCGGCCTCCGGCTTGATTTCTTTGACGCGGAAAGTGCTGACCAGTCCAACGAGACAAATGCTGTCACGTTTAACGTGGGTACCGTTTACGAGATCACGGATGGGCTGTTGGCCCGCGCTAACTTCGCCCAAGGATTTCGGCCGCCGAGCCTGCTGTTTTTGTTTGGGAACGCTGCTGATGGCTCGTTCTTTGCCCCGACCCAGGGCCAGGTGCAGTCTAATGCCGACTTATCGCCAGAGCGAGCCAACAATATCGACATTGGTTTGGACTACACCAGCGGCGACTTTACGGCGGGGGTGGTTTACTTCCGCAATGACATTAGCGATTTTCAGGGCTTTGAAACCTTTACACCGCCGCCAGGGCCGCCGGGGCCACCGCCGCCTGCCAGTCGGGTCGTCAATAAAGACGTCCTGATTCAAGGGGTGCAGCTCAACGCCGCCTATGAATTTATGCCGGGTCTCAGGCTGGAGGGCAACCTGACCTTCGTGGACAGTGAAGACGAGTCTGGGCGTCCTTTGAATCAGCTAGAGGTGTTTCCCACGACAGCGTTGGTGCGATTGACCTACGCCGATGACCGCTTCCTAGGGCTAATTCAATCCCGCATCTATGCCGACCAGGGGGATGTGGTGCTGGAAAACAACGAAATCGGCCCCGGTAGCGAAGGGGCGGTGGTGTTTGATCTGACCTTAGGCTATCAAGTCATTCCCCCCGTGCAGCTAACATTCACCGTCGAAAATCTATTCAATACTCAATACGTCTACCCCACTAACAACTTCGCGGCCCCTGGCGCGAGAGTGCTGTTTGGGGTCAATGCCGAGTTGTAATCAGAACGCAAAAGCATGGCAAAATCCTCTCAATCCTGGCAGCTTCGAGATTATGTATTCGCTGCGTTTATGACGATTGGCATCGCGGTGGCGTCGGTAATTACGGTCCCGCTGACCCTATCGATTCCGCTACCGGGCATTCGGACGGTGGTCTGGGCGCCCTTTGCGGGCATTTTTCTGACGCTCGGGATGGCCCGACTGCAACGTTCGGGCAGTGTCGCCCTAATGATTGGGGTTTTGGCGTTGGTTCTAAGTCGCATCTCTTGGATTATTGCGGCTTTCCTGGTAGTTGCCCTGCTGATAACAGAGGGGGTGATGGTGTTTCGGGGCGGCTTCTATGGCAAGACCAATCGCCTGCTAGGAAATGTCTTGTTTTTCAGTAGCGCTACCGTAGCGGGGACATTAGTGGGTGCTTATGCGGCTGGCGATATGATTGCCGCTTGGGTGGGTCAGCTCTGGATACTCCTATTGATGACACTGGTTTCTGGCGTTGCCGGGGCGATCGGCTGGTGGTTAGGAGAGCGCGTCGTTAAGCAATTGCAGCGGGCAGGCAAGCTGAATGCTGGCTAACCGGGTTGACACTTTAAGGCAGGGCTGGCTGTGGCGAGTCAATCCGCTGTTGAAGATTGCCTTGAGTATCGTAGCGGTCGGTGTCGCGTTTGCCCTGCAAGATTTGGCAGCGGCGGGGCTGCTGGTGGGGGTGCTGCTGGTGCTGCTGTTGACAGTGAGAATGTCGTGGCGCATCTGGCTGGCAGGGGCGATCGCCCTCCTCCTCTTCACCACGTTAACCTGGCTACTGCGGGACTGGCCCTCTGCGATGTTGAATTCCCTGCGGCTGCTAGCGATTTTACTACCCGGCCCAATCTTTTCCTTAACCACTTCTCCAGCAGAATTAACGCGTGCTCTACAGGCGGTAAAATTGCCTTCCTTTTTGGTTCTGAGCCTGACGCTGGTGTGGCGATTTTTGCCTGTGGTGCAGCAGGAAGCCCAGCGCATTATTGAAGCCAACCAACTGCGGGGAGTTGATCTCAGCCGCCGACCTGGACAATGGTTTTCGGGGCTGTTTGTGCCGCTGATTTTTCGCATCGTCAGCTATGCCGATGAGGTCACGATTGGGTTAGAAACCCGCAGCTATGACCCTAGCGCTCGGCGCAGTATGGGCCAACCACTACAGTGGCAAAGATTGGATACGGCAGTGGCGATCGCGGCGATCGCAGTATTTGGGGCCGTCGGGTATTTGCAATGGAACCCATAATTCAGATTGCCAACCTTAGCTTTACCTACGCCAATGCCACCCAGCCCGTGCTGAACAATATCGACCTAGCCCTGCATCCTGGCGAAATCGTGTTAGTGGCAGGCGCTACTGGCAGCGGCAAAAGCACCCTGCTCAACTGTATTGCGGGTATCGCTCCTGCCCATATCGGCGGTGCCCTCACGGGCACGCTCCGCTGCCAGGGCGAGGATATCGAAACCTGGAGCGTCTGCCAGCGTTCCTACCAAATCGGCACCCTGCTGCAAAATGTCGAGACCCAAATTTTTACCGATACGGTTGCCGACGAAGTCGTCTTTGGCCTGGAAAACCTCGCCACCCCTACCCAGCGCATCCAGCCACTGACCCAGGCGATTCTGCAAGAATTTGATCTGCAAGCCCAACAAGACTGGGCTATCGTCCGTCTCTCTGCCGGGCAGAAACAGCGGCTGATCATCGCCTGCGTCCTAGCCATGAACCAGCCCGTCTTGCTCCTCGACGAACCCTTTGCCTACTTAGATTTAACGACCGCCCATCGCCTATTACAGCTCCTCAAACAGCGAGCTGCTCAAGGTCAAGCCATCCTCATCGTCGAACATCGCCTGGATCTGGTGCAGACAATTTGCGATCGCACCCTCCACATCCACCAAACCCACCTCCACCCCGGCCCACCCACCCTAACCGCTCCCCCACTCCCTATCTCTCAACTCCCCATCTCCCCATCCCCCCATCTCCCTATCTCCCCATCCACCCCATCCCTCCTCCAAACTCACTCCCTCACCCTCAACCCCTATCCCCCCTACCCCGATCTCACCCTCTACCCTGGCGAAACCGTCCTACTCAAAGGCGACAACGGCAGCGGCAAAACCACCCTCCTACGGATGATCAGCGGCTTGGTGCAGCCCACCATCGGCAGTATTGACTTACTCGGATACCCAATTGCCAGAAAGCGTATTGTTGAACTTGCTCAAATCGTCGGCTTCGTCCTCCAAAACCCGAACCATCAACTCTTTGCCGACACTGTGCAGCAAGAAGTGCAACAGCCCGGCATCTCTGCCTCAATGGCGGATGGCATCTTGGCTCAACTCAATCTCAAGGACCGCGCCGAGCAACATCCCCAGTCTCTGTCTCAGGGTCAAAAGCGTCGCCTCGCTCTGGGAGCTGTTCTCGCCAGGCAGCCGAAGCTATGCCTTTTAGATGAGATCACCGTTGGTCAGGATACTCAATCTCTACAGCTCATGCTGAATTTACTGCAAACGTTTACGCAGTCAGAGGGCACGCTCTTACTCACGAGTCACGACCCGGTGGTGGCCAAGGCCTTGAACGCGCAAATTGTCGAAGTCGGAGATAAAGGAAGGTAGCCTTTGGATACTGACCTACTTGCTTGCAGGACATTGATCACCCTCATCCAGCGCCTGCTCAAACTTCCCATCAGCAGACTGAACTAGAACACACGAAGTCGTCAGTAAAACCGCTCAAACACCCCAAGCTTGATCAATCAATGAATGTATCGAACAGCAAACAACAACTCTTCGACCGCTGGGCACCCTTCTATGACTTCTGGGTTCCCTCACTTTTATACCAAGCCACTCATCGGCGACTGCTGGAGTACGTCGAACTCCCCGAAACCCCTAACGTCCTGGATATTAGCTGTGGTACCGGGCGTTTGCTTAATCGCCTGGCAGCTACCTATCCCAGCCTACAAGGCACCGGGCTAGACTTTTCGGCGGCGATGTTGCGCCAGGCACGGAATGCCAACCACCATCGACCTCGCCTCATATTTGTCCAGGGCCAGGCCGCACCTTTACGGTTCACCGATCAGCAATTTGATGCGGTTTTCAATACATTTAGCTTTTTGCATTACCTTGAACCCCAACGGGTCTTGACTGAGATATATCGGGTCCTGCGACCAGGAGGTACGTTTTACTGGGTTGACCCAACGACCGATACCTCGACAGGGGTTGGGTATGTGCCAGTCTCTCCCAATGGCATCACAGTTTACAGCCCAGAAGTGCGGCAACAAATGGGCACACAAGCAGGCTTTAGACACCTCAAACATCAATATCTATTGGGCAAAAACCTATTAAGTATGTTTGTCAAAGCGTAACCGTCCCAGAGACCAGGCGGCGTGCAGTCGAATTACTGCCAAAGCAAGCAAAAAAGTAGCTCTGCCCGCTATTCCGACTATTGAGATTAAACCCCAATCCCAGACAATGCGATTCATGCGGCGAGCTGATCACTCACATGCCAGGGGTTGCCCTAGGCATCGTCCACCCAGTAAAAGAGAGCATTATGTAGCTGGTTTGGTCGACGTATCTTCTAATGTCATGAGCGGTTTAATGCCGTATCCTGCAAGGGCAACGACGAGCCCAAAACTGGCAAACAAGGTCATCTGTAAAGCCATGCCAGCGCCAGCGCCAACACCAAAAATTTGGCCCAGCAGCGTATCGGCGAGTAATCCCTCTGGTTGCAGGGCGGGCTCAAAGACCTGATCGGCTAAGGGGCCAGCGATCGCGGCCCCGATTGGCGTCGCTAACTGCGTCACCAAAAATCGACTCGCAAATACCCGTCCTTGGACTTCCGGTGCCACCTGCGATCGCCAAATCGCCTGGCTACAGCTCCCCGGAAAGGGCGAGCAAAATCCGCTAGCGAGGGCAGTACCGATATGGATGGCGAAAGTTCGGGTGATCGCCAGCACCATTAAGCCCACCTTCCAGATGGCGCTAAAAATCAAGATTCCGTGGATGCGTCGTTTAGGCCCACCCCAGACACCCAATGTCAAGCCGCCAATGAGCCCGCCCATGCCAAAAAAGGAAAACAGCGTCCCCATGGCTGCCGCATTATTACCGTTGCGAGCCAACACCATGGGCATAAACACACTGAAGCTGGCACTGTTAATCAAGTTGCTGATGAGGAAAAAGCCCAAGAGCGCTCTTAGACCAGGATGCTGCCAAAGGTAGCGAAAGCCAAAGGTGATCGACTGCCAAGCCGATTCATCCGCCACTTGGCGGGATTGGGTCGGTTGGGGAATTTTAACGGTGCCAAGCGTGGCGATCGCCACCCCGAAAGTGATTAAGTCAATGGCCAGAATGCCGCTGAGACCCGTGACGGCGTAAATGCCCCCCGCGATCACGGGAGCAACCACATAGCTACCAGACAGCTGCAGCGACTCAAAGGCGGCAGCGCGAGCATAGTGCCGCTCTGCCACAATCAGCGACATAGAAGCGGAGTGGGCCAACCCCTGCACATAGCCAAAAATGCTGTTGATGCCGCCAGAAAGATATAAATGCCAAATTTGCAGATGGTCGGTTAAAAACAGGGCCAAAATCGCCACGGTGGAAAGTCCGGCGACGGTATCCCCCAAAAACATTAGGGTTTTGCGATTAAATTGGTCTACCCAAAGGCCAGCAAAGGGGGAAATCAGCAGGCGAGGAATTTGGGTCGCCACGATGATGAACGACAGTGGCGTGGCCTGACCCGTAACTTCCCAGGCCCAGATGGTGATGGCAAAGTTGGTCATCTCGGAGCCGAGCAAAGAAGCAAATTGCCCGAGCCAGAGCACGAAAAAAGTCTGCACGACACACTATTTCCTCTCAACGATGCAATGCTGTGAGACTTAGCACTAAGGCAGCAATGCGTTATGGAGCTTAGGGCAATTAGAATGCTCCTGACTAGGGATTTTGACTCTGAAACGCATTTTTTACTGGCAACGCAATTCCCTGTTGCAAATACACTTAAGGTCTCGACAAGCCAATCATCTCTCCAAGAAAAACTGACGCAAGTCCTCTAGAATCAGATCGGCACCAATGGCACCATTAAGCGCATTCCATTTGTAGAAGGTCGCGAAGTAGACACGGTTTTCTTGACTGGCGGTGAGGGATTGTGCGATCACATTCGCTGCCCAATCCTGTTTAATCGCTTTCACCTGTTGCATTTCAAGTCGCTCGTTTATTGACGCCTCATCAGATAGGTCTGAATTCTCCAACTGCTCATTAATAGCATTAAGGTCATAGCCCAGAACAATGATGGTATCCGCATCATCCAGCTCTGGCAGGGTTTCAATTGAAATCGGTGCAGTGCCGGTGACATTGGGTTGAGAAACGAGTTGAAACCCCACTTTATTCAACAGCTCACCCAGATAGCTATCAGCACTAATGACAAAAGCACCCTCATCCAATCGATTGGCTCCCAACAGCAGCAGTTTAGGGTATGCAGCCACCACATCAGCTAAATCAGCCCGCGCCTCGGCGATACGGGTCTCATATTGCTGAATGACTGCCGCTGCTTTTTCATCCTGCCCGATGGCAGCGGCGATCGTTTGCAAACTCTCCTGCCATTGGCCTTTCGCCATGCGATTCTGCCATTGCAGCGTCGGCGCAATTTGAGTGAGTAGATCGTAGTTATCTGAGCGGCTGGCTTCACCGATAATCAAGTCGGGCTTAAGGGCTGCCAGTTTTTCTAGAGAGGGTTCGCCACCGCGCCCCAAATTGACCGGTTGGGTTGTGACCAGATGACCCAAATAAGGAATCTGCTGCACTGGCTGATCAAAGACCTCTCCACCATGGGCGCTGGAAGCGGCATACCCTGTCGGTTGCACATCTAGAGAGAGCAGCAAATCGAGGCTATGAACACCCAGCACTGCCACGTTTTGGGGTTGTCCACAGACCTCAGTTTCGCCTAAATCATGTTCAAGTACGCGACAATCCGTGTTCGGTAGTTGGGGTGAAGCATCAGCCGTCGGACTTTGGTCTGATTCAGGGCTTTCAGAAAGCCCACACCCAATAATGAGCCCTGCAGTGAGCACACTCAACACTAACCAACCCATCATTCGTCTTAGTGTGGACATAGTCTTCAAAATTCAATGGAAAATGAGCCAATAACAGTCAACCCCTCACCTGGAGAAATGAAAGACAATCGACTATTTTGAGACCCCTCAATGTAATCGACATCAAAGAGGTTGCGAATGTTTAAACCCGCCTGCCAGTTATCACGTTCATAGGAAATCGCTGCATTAGTGAGGAAATAGCTATCCAACACAAAACTGTTGTCATTATCGCCAAATCGCTCACTCACATAGTTCAAACCCAGACCAAAGCCTAATCCCGTTAGCGGACCGTCTTGAATGTCGTAGGTTGTCCACAGATTGAAATTATGTTCAGGCACGCCAAACAGTCGATTGTCTTCGATATCGCTGTTGTCTTCAGTGATGTCAGCATCGGTATAGGCATAGTTGGCGATGATATTCCAGCCTGGCAAGACTGCTCCAGCCACATCTAATTCAATCCCTCGGCTGCGTTGCTCGCCAGTTGCCACAACGGAACCGAAGTTGTTGGGATCAGGCGTTGACACATTCTGTTTAGTAATGTTGAACAATGCCAGATTGGCTGTCAGTCTGCCCGCTAGCAATTCAGCTCTCGCACCAATTTCAAATTGTTCGCCCCGTTCGGGTTCCAGCAGGTCACCCGCAAACGTTGTGCCGGTATTGGGTGCAAAAGATTGACTAAAGCTACCGTACAGTGAAACCTCTTGGAGAGGTTGATAAACTAGCCCAATCCGCGGACTGAAAGCATCTTCGCTCTGGCTGGTTTCAGACCCGATTGGATTGAAAAAGGTCGGGTTATTCGTAACTTCTTGGTCAACGGTTTCATAGCGTACCCCAAGCAGTAACTTCAGATTATCTAACAGACTGATTTGATCCTGAATGTAAACGCCCAGGGTATCGGTTCGGGTATCGTTATCAATAAAGATCGGATTCGTGGCGGGATCAGGACGTGAGTCGCTGTAAACAGGATCAAAGATGTTAATGATTTCTGGTGAGAGAACACCAAACGTATCAAAGCGAGGATTCTCACGGCGAAATAAATCAACACCGAAGAGTAAGGTATGCCCAATAGATCCGGTGTTAAATTCACCCACCACATTAGTCTGGAGTTCAAAAATATCTTGATCTTGACTCGAAGACAGCAGAGATCGACCTAAACTTCCTGTGGCTTCATCGAAGGCAAGAGCAACGAATTGTTCTGAATTCTGTATATCAAAGCTGTTGAACGTGAAAGCATTACGTATTCTCCAGTTGTCGCTGAAGCGATGCTCAAAGTCATAACCTACTCGTATGGTTTCAGTTTGAAAGAAATCGCCGGGGTCACTTAAAACGCGATCAAACGGAATATCGGCGACTTCATCTCCTAAAGCAACTAGACCAACATCGGAAGGGCCCTCAGCCTCAAGGTATTCAAAATTGAGGGTTAAGTCAGTGCGATCGCTAATTTGCCATCTCACAACCGGGGCAATGAAAGAGCGATCAAAATCGTTGTCAAAATCGCGGAAGCTGTCTTCCCTGCGGCGGAGGGCATTCAACCGATAAAGCAGACGACCATCTTCAGTCAGCGGCCCAGAAAAATCAAGACTGGGTTCAATCAAGGTGCGGTTACCCAATCGCAAATTGAGGTCATAAAACGGTTCATTCAAAGGTTGCTTGGTGACTAGATTGATCACCCCACCCGGTTCCACCGAGCCAAACAGAATCGAGGCCGGTCCCTTCAACACTTCTATGGTTTCTAGGTTAGAGAGTTCTTGAACACCAGCATTGCCAACCCCACCAAACGTCAACCTAAACCCATCCCGCAGAATCGCGGGGTCATCAAAACCTCGGAGAATGAATCGTTGACTACTACCCGTTCGGTCCGCTGATACCACGCCGCTGACATTACGCAGCGCATCATTCAGTCGAATCACCTGCTGATCTTCTAGCACCTCACGAGGAATTACTTGAATCGATTGCGGCACATCCCGCAGTGGGGTATCTGTACGAGTCGCTGTTGAGGTATTCGGTTCCACGTAACGACTCCCTTCCTCACCCGTTACCACGACTCGCAGCGCCTCATCGTCTGCTGTATCGGCTGGGGCAATCCCTGGCGTTATTCCCAGAGTCAATCCCACTGGCGTCGGACTCAACTCTGCCGTCGGGGCGGTCTCTGTCCCGGTAATGACGACCTGCACCCGGTTGTCCGGCAACTCGGTCACCTGCACCAAGGCGATGCCATCCGCCGGTTCAAACTGCTGAAACTCATCACCCTCTGGCAGGGCCAGCACCGCATTGGGGAGCTCGGCGATGAGAGCAGCGCCCGACACCGTTGTGATTGGCGCGGCTAGCTCACCGGCTGCTGTTTCTAACACCACCTGCAAGCCTGCCTCAGTTTCCTCCAGGCGCACAGTCGTGATTTGCACGAGCGGTGTTTGGGCAACCCCCTCGAGAGCAGATTGTGGCATCGGTGAATCGATGGGCAAATGAGCAGATGGCAGGCGCAGCGCAGCGGACTCATCTACCCATCGACTCGCCTGCGCCTGAGCCGGCACTGCCCAACTTCCTGCCACCGCTAGAACGACAAAAGGACTCCAGCGCTGTAACTGCTTTCTCATCACATCCCTCACACCACTCTTCAAGTTCAATACGATCAGGCAACTAAATCCATTAGCTACGCCTTCAGCATTGAGCTTGAAGCGAATTATTCTCGATTAATGTATCGGGGTTCCCCAACAAAATGTCGCCCGAAACGCATTATTTTGGGCTGACTGCTGGGTATCAGAGTTAGGTTTGCTGTAGGCGACGATGATCGATCTGGAGTTGAAAGGCCTTGGGATTTAGCCCAAACTTTTGGTAGAAGGCAGTCGCAAAACGACTGCAATTGGTATAGCCGACCCGGTAGGCGACTTCTTTAACCGCTAATTCTGAGGTGGTCAGTAATATTTGGGCGAGTTGCAGACGACAGTTGCGCAGATAGCGAAAGGGGGTGGTGCCGTAGACATGGTGAAAGCCGCGATTAAGCTTCAAGCGATTGAGCCCGACCTGGCGCGACAGAACTTCGATTGACGGTGGGTTTTGAAGATGACGCGTTAAAACTTTCCCCGCTTGATAAATGCGCTCTAGATCGCCGGGGCTTAATGGATATGAGAGCGATCGCAATTGTTCCAGGGCATTGAGTTTCAGCGCAACGAGTTCTAAGACTTTGCGCTCTAGATACGCGCGGCGCACTTGGCCACTATAGGGACTGCTCAAAATCTGATGAATAACCTGGTGCATCTCTGGAACCATTGCCTGTTGGACTGTATGGTTAGAGCCCAGCAGTTCAGGGGCGAACAGCAGCAAATCGGCAATTGATTGCGACAGTGGCAAGGGGGAGACTGTACGGCTCAAAATTTGGGTGAGCGCTGCTTGCGGTGATGCAGCCTGATGGCCAAACTGACTACGGTGCATGCATTCAACGCTTTTGTGAAATAAGTTCAGTGCCTGGGGTGGCAAGCGCTCAGCAATCAGTTGGTAGTAGGTCATAAAAGCCGATGGGCCAAAGAAAATCTCAACCTTAAACCGGCGTTGTTGAGCAGGTCGAGTATTTGGACCTCTCATGCCAAAATGGGGGGCCAAGCTACTTTGTCCTGGTGTCGCTCCTGCAAGCTGAAACTCAAACTCTAGGGCAGCCTCTTGCTTGCAGGTATTCATCAGCACCGCGTTGTGCATCGTGTCGTCGACAATGACGAGCGATAGGTCTTCCCGCAGTGGAATCGTTTGTACGTATCCTTGCCCGACTTGGGGCGACCAAACTTGGATCTGATCAGACGGGTCGGCATGAAATAGCCTGGAATCACTAGGGCTACCAGAATGGAGATGGTCAGATACTTGATTGAGAAATCGGCTCGCCATATCGCTATCAAAGACCAGATGCAGATGTAAAAATCAGCACCCAACTTAATGACAATAATTTTCATTATTATGTCATGAAGGATTTCATTGGCGCTTAACTAAATGTTCCAGTAAATCATCCAGAATGAGATTAGCGGCGATGTAGCTGCCGATCGCCCAATAAGCACCCACCTCATAAACCTGATTAGCCTGCACGGCCTTGAGCTGAGACCATAGAGGATGGGCTTGCATGCGATCGATTTCAGTTCGGATCTCTGCGGCTACTTCGTGGTAGCTCTGTGGCCGAATAATGTACAAGGCATCTCCATCGAGAAGTTCAAGAGACTCCAGGGAAATATTGCGGGGGCCTTGTGCCTGGGCCTGGCTATGTGGACGGGCAATGCCTGCATCTGCGAGTACGCTACCTGCGAAGGTCGCAGTTCCCATGGTGCCAATAAATTCTGGGTGTAAATAGACCACAGAAACCTGAGGTTGTCTGGAATTTTTGGAAAACCGAGCTCTGACTTCCTGTAGCTTGGCATCATAAGCTGCCGCCAGCTTTTCAGTTTCAGCTTGTTTGCCCAAAGCTTGGCCACAGAGTTGGGTGAGCTCTTTCCATTCAGTGTTGCTATCAATATCAAATACTACCGTTGGGGCAATCTGTGCCAGCAGTGGATAATTATCACGAATTCTATGTTTACTGGTGAGGATCAGATCTGGCTTCAGAGCCGCAATCTTCTCCAGGTTGGGTTGGCCTGGAGCACCAATTTCGGCAATAGTCTCTCTATCCAATGAGAGATGGCGCATTTCATCAACCATGCTGTTCGGCACCCCTATCGGTTGAATCCCATGCGCTACGACTGCTTCGATTGTTACGTACCCCCACACGACGATCCGAGTTAGATTCTTAGGAATCTCAGTTTCGCCAAAGGCATGCTGGATTCGTCTCACATCTGTAGATGCAGTCGTTAGAGATTGCTGATCCGTTTGCGCCTGGCTGGTGCAGGCAGAGGCGATGCATGCAGTAACCCCCATCAATAACAAAAACCGACGTTGACGGTTCAGCGATCGCTGAGCCTCAGGAAGTATCCGCATCTGGATAGACTGAACAAACAGTTGCCATCGATTCAAAAAATGATGGGGATTGGTCATGATGGTGGTTACCCATTTTCTACCGTCAAGTTGCAAAGGGGTGTTGATGAGCAACCATCATCTTGTAACCTAAATGGATCAAAATTCGATGGCGAAGGAGCCAATGAGGGTAAAAGGTTCCCCAGGCGCAATGCCAAATGTCCTGTTAACCCCCGTCGATTCGATGTAGTCCACATCAAACAAGTTGCGAATATTAAGCGCGGCGCGCCAGTTATCGCGTTCATAGGAAATGGCCGCATTCGTGAGGAAATAGCTATCGACTTCAAAGCTATTGGCCAGGTCACCAGAGCGCTCACCCACAAAGTTAAATCCGAGGCCAAAACCCAGACCTACCAGCGGGCCGTCTTGAATGTCGTAGGTCGTCCACAGGTTGAAATTGTGCGCCGGTGCATCGGTCAGTCGATTGCCTTCGAAATCTTCATCTTCCGTGATTTCGGCATCGGTATAGGCATAGTTGGCGATGATATTCCAGCCCGGTAAAATCTCTCCGGCAATGTCTAACTCAAGGCCTTGGCTGCGCTGCTCGCCGGTTGCCACTGAGAAGAAGATATTGTCAGGATCAGTAGTGGCAACGTTCTCTTTAGTGATATCGAAAAAGGCTAAGTTAGCCGTTAGCCTGCCGTCTAATAATTCAGCTCGGGCACCGATTTCAAACTGTTCGCCCCGCTCGGGTTCGAGAATCTCACCAGCCTCTGTCGTATCCGTATTCGGCACAAAGGAAGTGGTGTAGCTACCATAAAGCGAAAGCTCTTCAATAGGCTGATAAACCAACCCTACACGAGGCGTGAAGGCATCTTCATTAAGCGTTGATTCAGAACTATTTGGATTC
>JBCBJQ010000069.1:0-30565 GCA_038523235.1 Cyanobacteria bacterium J06626_4 | reverse complement strand
TTCCTACTTATATATGCCAAGCTGAACTAAATTTTGCTCCTGGTCAGATTGCCATCATCAGGAGCCTGCAGCTTACTCCACAGACCAGAACAAGGAGACTAGACCGCGTGTAATGTTTGACAAAAGTATTTTTAATCCATGACGTCTGGCCAGAAATGAGCGACTTAGAGATTTTGACAATCAGTCTTTCAAGCATCTGTTCAAAGCTAAATTACTGCATTCTGTAGAACCGTCTAAGTCTCTCAGTATGGCGATGTTCTTTTAACGACCGGAATGCGGTATTTAGCAGAAATCTCAAGAGCCGCATCGGCTCACCCGTCAAGTTAGAATAAAAAGCCTAAGCTAATTTTGCCGACTTAGCCTATGGCCACATTCCGCAAACCTCATCTTTAAGTTGTTCAAATGGTACCAACCTCGATCGCTCAGCCAGCCAACTCCCAATCACTCACTGACCTCGACAATCAGCTCTCACAGCGATTCATTGAGCTTGATCCGGGTGGATATTTCTTGGTCTATCTAGAGGTCGACAAGAGACTCATTTGCGCTAAGCACTTTACCAATGTAATCAACGATAAAGGTTTGGCGTGTGACCCTGAAACTGGCGAGCCTTTAGCCTGCCAGGGAGGAGAACCCCGTCAATCCACCCATCTCTACACTGGACGCACCGCCAAAGAATTGTGCATTGCGGTGTTTGAGGCGAGCGAGCGCCCTTGCCCCGTTACCAGAATGGAGCACGCAGCTTATCTCGGGCGCGAATTTGTGCGGGCCGAGCTGGCTCTCGTGGCGGGTCAAGAATACGTTCAAGATTAGTTTGCTTTCTGCATCTCCATACCAAACAGCCTCCTGCAGTCAGCTCCCTCGTAGAGACTGCAGAAGGCTGTTGCATCGGTGCGGGTCAACAGGCTGGGCAGGCTAGTAAAGCAACAGCGACCCTACCCACCAATGGATTGATAAATGTAGTAGGTCGCCATCGGAATCACCGTCGCGGCAATTAAAAAGCCCACTACGATAATCGTCGCGTTACCGCGATTTTCTTCCGTTTCTTCAGCCGAAGCGAAAGTGCTTTCCATTTCAAAGGAAGCGACATCAACCGGGGGGCCCGGATCAGGGCCGCCAGACAGCACGGCAAAGAGGCGATCGCTGGCTCCTAAAAACGCCTGGTTGTACTTGTTGGCCTGTCGCAGCGGCAAACCAATCGTTTCATCCACAACACTATCGACAATCTCCGTGGACAATAAAGTCGCTGCGCGATCGCCCACTTTCATCGCAGCAGTATTCGTCACATCGTCTAATACCAAAATGCTCTGATTGGCGCGGGCCTCAGGATCGGGGAACCACTTTTGCATGAGAGCATCCGCAAAGCTCGCAGGTGTTTCCCCATAATCCAGCCGGTGAATCGTGACAAAGCGCACTTCGTTACCGGTCTCTGTCGCTAGCGCCTGCAGTTGGTCAGTAATTTTGCCTTCATTAAGACGGCTAATCAAACCAGCATCGTCAACGATCCAAGTGTCGTCTGACAAAGCGGGCATTTGATAAACGCCAGTGGCCCAGGCTGGAGCCGCTGTAAGACAGGTGACGAGCAAGACGAACGCCAGAAGGAACGGGCCGATGATGGGCTTGAGGAAATGCTTCAGCATGGAAATAGGTGTTTGGCAGCTATGTCATCACTATACTGGAACACTTCCTTTCCAGAAATTCCCAATCGATTTCAGCCCCGACAGCATCAATCAAACTTGATCCCCAGTCATTCAAGCAGCAGCCATCGATATCACGGTTGAGCTTGCTTCAACAGAGCACATCGCCAGCGAGGGCGCTGAATGGATACCGATTTTGAGGAGGTAATGAGAATTGGGCGAGTCCACAAATGATCACTTTTCATCAGAGTGAATGAGCTCCCTCTTGCCACCGGTCACATTAAATTGAGCGGGTCAACATCAACCGTCAAACTCACTTGGGCAGGGCACAATTTTGACAATTGCCCCAGCTCAGGCAGCGGGTCGGCGATCGCCCCCTTGAGCAAGATCTGCCAGCGATAGCGCCGGGCAACCCGCAAAATCGGTGCCGGTGCCGGCCCTAGGAGTTCCCAGGCGGGGGTGATCGCGGCGACTTGGGCCGCTAGCTGGCGAGCCGCCTGTTCCACCAGATGGGACTGGGGGCTGGTGATGCGCAATAAGATCAATCGCCCCATGGGGGGGTAATTGAGCGTACTGCGCTGCTGCAGTTCAGTTTCGAGAAAGCTGCGGAGGCTATGGTGCTTCACGGCCTCGACAACCGGATTCTCCGGATTATAGGTTTGTAAAATGACCCGTCCCGGCTGCTCGCCCCGCCCCGACCGACCGGCCACCTGAGTCAACACCTGAAAGGCTCGCTCACTCGCCCGATAGTCGGCCATATACAGCAGACCATCGGCAGCAATGATGCCCACGACCGTGACCCGGGGCAAATCGATGCCCTTCGTCAGCATTTGCGTACCCACCAGCACATCGGCTTCTCCCTGAGCAAACCGGGCAAGCAGGGCACGGTGAGCGCCTTTGGCGCGGGTGGTGTCACTATCAAAGCGTAGACACCGCAGCTGGGGCAGTTCTTGGGCGATCGCCTGCTCAACTCGCTGCGTACCACTGCCGAAGTGCTTCAAATATTTCGAGCCACAGGACGGACAAGCGGGCGGCTGAGCTTGGCTAAACCCGCAATAGTGGCAGCGCAGCCGAGGGGCAGCATTACTATGTGATTGGTGGTATGACAGCGAAACATCACAGTGCGGACACATCATCACATGACCACACAAGCGGCAGGAAACAAAACTACTGTGGCCCCGCCGCTGAATGAATAGGATGCCCTGCTCATTTTTGGCTTTCATCGTTTCGAGCGCTGCCCGCAGAGCGCGACTAAAGATGGAGCGATTGCCAATCTGCAGTTCAAGCCGCATGTCGACCACGGTGATGGGCGGCACTGGCCGCTGATGCACGCGCTCGGGCAAAGCGAGGTAATGCGGATTATCCACCACCGCACTTAGAGCAGTCACAGACTCAGTTGCCGACATCGGTGCCGGAGCCGCCGCTATCGTTTCTGTAGTGGCTGGCATCTCAGCTTTAGCCAAGTTCCAAGTTGCTGCAGGCAGCTCTGAATCAGCGCTTGCCAGAACAGCAGTTGCTGGATTGGCCAAAGCAATCCAACTCTCAAGTGAGGGCGTGGCCGAGCCCAATAGCAGTGGACACCCTTCGCGCTCCGCTCGCCACTGGGCCACCGTGCGTGCGTGATAACAGGGCATTGGCTGATCTTGTTTGAAGCTGCTGTCATGCTCCTCATCTAAAATGATGATGCCGAGCTGAGACAGGGGAGCAAAAACAGCTGAGCGCGTGCCGATCGCCACGAGGGGTTCCCCTTGGAGCATCCGTCGCCAGGCGTCATAACGCTCACCGTCAGACAAACCACTGTGATAGACGCAAATGCGATCGCCAAACCGCTGTTGAAACCGATCAGTCAGCTGCGGGGTCAGACCAATCTCTGGCACTAACACCAGTGCTGACTGCCCCGCCGCCAAGCGCGGTGCAATGACTTGTAAATAAACCTCCGTTTTACCTGAGCCCGTCACACCATGCAGCAAGTAAGGGCCTGAATCGGTGGCTGCTATTAACGTTTTCAAGGCCGCTTGCTGGGCGACCGTTAAACTCTTGGGTTGATCCGGCGGCAACGATTGCCGGTCAGAGTGCCGCAGGATTTCTCGGGCTTCGATGGCAAGATATCCCTTTTGAGCCAGCGATCGCAGCGTCGCGCTGGTCGTGCGGCAATATTGCAGCGCGTCGGCCAGCCACAGGTCACCCCCTTGGCGCTGCAGCAACGTCAGCACCTCATACTGGCGACGGGTAATCGCGCCGTCTTCTAGAGACGGCACCTGCATGACGGTCACCGCTTGCCGCCGCTTCGGCTGCGGCGGAGTGGGCAAAGCCAAATAACTCTCGGCCCACCCGCGCTGGATTAAAGCCTGAATGCCTCGATTGGCACCCCGACATTTTTGCCGCAGATACTGCCAGGTGTAGTCACCGTTAGCCGACTGCTGTAGCTGAGTCAGCACACAAGCCGCAGCAGGGGGCAAAAAGGTCGCCGCATCTGGTGGCAAGGTCGCCGACAACAATCGGACTCGTCGCTGCGATCGCCCTAGCAATCCCGGTGGCAAAGCCGTGCGAATCACTTGAATGAGCGGAGTTTGATAGTATTCGGCAATTTGAGTCATCAACTGCCAATAAGTAGGCGAAAACAGACCACGACTAATCACCGCCGTGACCGCTCGAATCTGGTTTTCTGCCAAATCTTGAGGGGGAGTTGCTAATAGCCGCAGGGCGATCGCCCCAACCTGTTGTGGCCCAAAAGGCACGCTTAAAATATCGCCCACCGCAATCGTCAGGTCAGGGGGTAGGCGATACGTATAGAGCCCTTGAACACCGGCACAATCAACTAAGGCTTCCACCCATTTGGCCGACTCAGTCGTGATATCAACCTCACTTGATCAATCGAATTTATAGTGTAGCGATCGACGACTAAAAAAATTAGCCATTTTGCGCATTTACCGCTATCCTTGCAAGGCTGTTTAAACTCTTAATGTTTTCGTTATTCTCCTGTGGAAAACTCACTCGGTTTTACAACCGGTAACAATTCCTGAAAAACGTTACACGTGGGCAAAACTGCCCAATCCCTTGGCAGGGCGATCGTTGATCCCGTATCAAAATATTAATTTTCTAAAATGGGTTGCTATTTCGCTGCTAATTCGAGTATAAACGCCACAAAAGCGAGGTTTTTTGAAGCCCAATATTACCCCTATGGAAGCTTTCTTTATTTCCCCAGAAACTGATTCCGAAACCTTAGCTCATGTCGGCCTCGCTGATGATGAGTTAGGGTCTGTTAGTACTGAAGAGTCAACCGCCGATACCCCATCCTCGAACCAGAAAGAAGAGGTTCCTTGGAGTGAAGAGGGGGAAGTATCGGTGCAATATACCGCCAAAGACTCACTGTCAGAAATTGGCTTGCCGGGGTATCAAAAAACGATCACCGATGATGCCGTTGGAGCCTTTTTTAAGGAGATGGCTCGCTATCCCCTGCTCAAACCTGCCGAAGAGATCGAACTGGCTCGCCAAGTCAGATTTCTCGGACAGCTAGAGGAATTTCGAGAAACCTGGGTAGAGGAGCATGGTGTTGCACCGACCCGCACAGAAATCACGCAAGCGCTCCACCTGACAGAAACCGAGTTTAGGCAAAAGCTGCACCACGGGCGGTCGGCAAAACGCCGGATGATCCGCTCTAATTTGCGGTTAGTGGTGTCGATTGCCAAACGTTATTTAAATCGCGGCGTGCCCTTTTTAGACCTCATTCAAGAAGGAGCGTTGGGTCTTAATCGAGCCACGGAGAAATTTGATCCTGACAAGGGGTATAAATTTTCGACCTATGCTTACTGGTGGATTCGTCAAGGCATTACCCGTACGATCGCTAACGATGCCCGCACAATTCGCTTGCCTATTCATATTGTTGAAAAGCTCAACAAGCTGAAAAAAGCCCACCGCGAACTCCGGCGTGATTTACAGCGTAATCCGACGGAAGCGGAGCTGGCAGAAGCCTTAGATATGGCCCCCGATCAGCTGCGAAGTTTGCAGCAGGTGCGGCGGCGATCACTGTCTTTAAACCACCGGGTGGGTAAGGGCGAAGACACCGAGCTGATGGAGTTGCTGGAAGACGGCAATACGCAAACGCCGGAAGCCAAAATCAGCGAAGCCATGATGCGGAAAGAAATTACGGGCGTGTTGTCGGAGGTGCTGACCGAGCGTGAAAAAGACATCATTACTTTGCGCTATGGTCTGACTACGGGCGAAACGCACACCTTGGAAGAAGTCGGCAATATGTTTAACCTTTCACGGGAGCGCGTCCGTCAAATTCAAACCAAGGCGATGCGCAAGCTGAGAAGGCCGCAGGTAGCTTCTCGTCTCAAGGGATGGCTGCGCTAGGGGATAAGCGTCAGTGATGCCGTAGTGCTTCTGACAGACCTTTCTCCCCCAGACCTTGATAATGATGATGTTATCTATGAGGAGAGAGGTTTTGTGGACTACAAGCAAGATCTCATTACGACAATTCACGACCTGGGTTGTGACGTTGATCGACTAGACGATCACCTGACGGAAGTGAGTCAATCGTTGCCCACGGCGGTGCTCATTCCGTCTTTATATGAGGAACTAGAGCGACCCGCCCTGACTCAAATTAGCGATCAGTTGGCCCACTGCCGGTTCGTCAATACGGTCGTTATCAGCCTCTACGCTGACTCCGTAGATCAATACTCTCAAGCCGTTGAGTTCTTTCAGCCGCTGCCCCAGCCGACCTATGTCATGTGGGAAAACGGCCCTCGGATTACCAAGCTGCTAGCCCAACTGCAGGAACAAGGGCTGGATTTGATGCAGCACCGAGGGAAAGGGCGGGCAGTCTGGTTAGGGCTCGGCGTGGCTTCGCTAGAGGCAGCGGCGATCGCTCTCCACGATGCTGATATTGTCACTTACGACAAAACCTACCCTCTCAAACTCCTGTTTCCCTTACTTGAGCGCGAGTTTGGCATTGCCTTTAGCAAGGCCTATTACACCCGTCTGAGCGAGTCTCCTCGAAAGATGCATGGCCGTGTGACCCGGCTGTTTGTCACGCCTCTCATCACCTCGCTGATGGAGCTATTTGGCTACCGCGACTATCTGCGCTACCTCAACTCCTATCGCTATCCATTGTCGGGAGAGTTTGCCCTGACCAGTGATCTGGCTCTCAATACCCGCATTCCCGCCGATTGGGGGCTAGAGGTGGGGTTGCTGGCAGAGGTGTATCGCAATATCGCGCGGAAGCGGATTGCCCAGGTTGATCTAGGGATTTTTGAGCATAAGCATCAGACCCTCGGCAATTCTTCAGAACAGGGGCTGCAAAAGATGTGCCGCGATATTCTAAAATCGGTGCTGCGAACGCTGACGGAAACCGAACAGGTGGCCATCTCCCGAGACCACATTCGCGCTCTTAGTGTGAAGTTTCGCCGAGAAGCCCAGAACCTGACCCGGCAGTATTTTGTGGATGCTCGCTTTAATGGCATTGAGTACGATCGCCATCACGAAGAAGCCACCCTGGAAAGCTTTGAAAAATTGATCTTGCAGGCAGGCGAAGATTACCTCAACGATGCGACGGGCACACAGATTCCTGACTGGACGCGCGCCCTGGCTGTCATGCCCCATTTGCGGGAGCAACTGCGCGATGCCACCGTGGCCGATATGGGAGACGCCCGGGAACAAAATGCCCAAGCCCAAGCATTGGAAAGCATCCCTTCGTTAACAGTGGTTCCCCAGTAAGCCCCATTCTCATCAGACGACAGTTAGCCCATGGCATCGGTGCAAGGTCTGGAATCAAGGGTCAATGCTTTGAGAAAAGCACCCGATGGTCTCTCCGCATTTCTTTACCGATGTTTGTTCAAGCAGTCTTTGCGAGATGATTGCGCACATGCTGACCGGCGCCTGTAACTGAGCCACTTTCCGCTGGAACTTTAACGGCAACCCTGACTTGGCGACGGCCTGTCATTGCACAACTTGCCGTCGTTATGATGCGCTCTGGATCTACGGGTGGGACGATCACCACCGGGCTGAGCACCGCCTGCCTCGTGGCGCGGTCATAGAGTTTCACTTTTGCTCGACTTGCAACTGTTTAGCCCACTACCAGGTGCTGAAGCGCAACGAACAGGGCTGACGAAAGGGGGGCAGTAAACCTCCAGATGATGGACGATCCCACGAAAGTCGCCGAACTGCCTATCGACCATTTCAATGGCCTCGACACCTTCGACAATCTGCCCGGGGATCACCGTTGCATAGCCGATATGTGTTTTTAATGCATCACCCATGCATACTTCTTTCGCCTGATCCCCCACAGACCTGCAGCTAGGAAGTCCAGCCAGATCTAAAAAGGCCAAGACCCTGTCGCCTAAACGAGAGAGACTCAGCCTTTAGTTTTCTTATAATCTAGGGTCTTTATTAGGCTTGACCCCATGTAACTTAGTCCTATGATGAGTGATCCCCGGGCCAATTTAGACAGTTCATAATGTTGTCTTTATATTTCGCTGAGATATTCTTTTGTTAAGGGACATTGCAAAATAAAACGCCTCTCATAAACCGGCAAGGCTTATCGAGTGGCCTGCAAAGACACCCCTAACCGTTGCGATAGCCATACCTCAGTCGATCGCAACAAATACTTGCCTGGCTTGCCCATGGGATAGACCATCGGCTCAACCAGAATGGTAAACATGCCTAAGCGGTTGCCCGCCAGCACATCGGTAAAGAGGCGATCGCCCACCATCGCAATTCGCTCAATAGGTAACTGCATCGCTGCCGTCGCCTGCCGAAGCTTACGCCGCGAGGGCTTGCCAGCACCCGTGATGTAAGGCACTGCCAAACTCTTGGCGATGCGCTGAATTCGCGGTTCGTGCAAGTTATTGCTGACTAACCAGATCGGCACCTGGGCTTGCAAAGTCGCAAACCACTCTCGCACTTCAGCGGTGGTTTCGGCCTCTCTCAGGGGCACTAGGGTTTCATCCACATCGAGCACCAGTCCCTGCAAGTGGTAGCGCTCAATCAGCTCCAGCGTGACCCCAAGCACCGGTTCACCTAAAACGAGATCGGGCTGTAGCTTGTTCTTCAGCATGGAGGGAGCTTTTCATCCTCAAAGAGATCAGGGACAGAGCTTGGCTTATCGCCCGTCGATCGCATCGCGAATCTGCGCTTGAGCCGTTTCATGCTCAGCCAGGGTGCGGCTAAACACATGGGTGCCGTCATAGCGCGCGACGAAATAGAGGTATTCCGTCGCTGGCGGGTTCAAACTCGCCTCTAGACTGGGCAAGCCAGGGCTGGCGATCGGCGTCGGCGGCAACCCCACATTGATATACGTGTTGTAGGGCGAAGGCGTTCTAACTTGGGCTAGGGTCAAAGGCTGTTCCGGTGTCTGGGTGACGCCCAGGCCATATTCCACCGTAGGATCAGCACCGAGGGGAATACTTTCTTCCAGCCGCCGGTTAAACACCGCCGCAATTTCCGATCGCTCCTCAGGAATCACCGCCTCCCGCTCCACAATGCTCGATAAAGTGGTCCACTCCAGCAGCGAAAAAGCCGAGCTACTTTGCTGATAAACCGGCAAGGCTACCGCTTCAAACCGATCCAGCATCAGATCGCGAACACCTTCTGGAGTCACCGTTTCTGCCGGTAGAAGATATGTATCAGGATAGAGAAAGCCCTCTAAGTGGGGCAGATTTTGGGGCAGCCAAGGGTAGCGATCGCGAGGCGGCTGCTGAGTGGCGTCTAAAAAGCCCTGCGCCGAGAAAAAACCGCGTTCCTCAAACGCTGCGGCCATTTGTTCACGCGTCCAGCCTTCGGGAATCGTAAACGACGTCTGGAGTACGTCTCCAGTCCGAATTTGCTGAGCGATGTCTTGCATCGACTGGGTCGGCGAGAGGACATAGGTACCGGCCTGATAGCCGGCATCGCGGCGGAGATTTTGCCAGCGACTCCACAAATTCCAGGCGAGGTGCGATCGAATCAATCCAGCGGCTTCGAGATCTTGGCCAATCTGCTGCCCTGAAGTACCCGACGGAATTTGAATTTGTACTGTATCCGGAGCCGATGCTGACGCCTCCTCAGCATCGGCTGGGGCGGTGGCAGCAGTGGCAATAGGCGCGGTGGCCCAGCTCCACCATGCCCACCCTTGCCAGCCTGAAACCCCTAAAGCAACCGGGAGTAACAGAAAAAAGAACAAGATTTTAGGAAGACGAGAAGCCATCACCTTTGCCGATAATTGAGTAATCACCGCTCCGACGTCGGTTATTTTAGCCTGTCACCCTGAAACTGATCTGCCCCCAGCTCCTGACTGACCCCTAAGGGGATTGCTGAGCGAGCAGACATCAGCGCTGTCAGGACGAGTTGAGCCAGAAATCCTCCATTCATTGCCACCTCGTGCGGCAAAACCCGTCTTGACGAGACATCTTCGGCCACCCATCTCTAGCCAAATACGCTGTCACTACCCAGACGGGCTCTCTTAGGCTAGTCACTAACGCCTCCGAAACCGAGACTGGCAGAGGCTTGGCCACTTATTCCAGCACGTCAAAAATCGTCGACTCAATTTCAGGTCGCAGACGCTCAAACTCTTCAGGTGGAATCATATGAGCCTCACCTTGACCAGTCACTTCGGCGAACAGCAGCAGCGGATCGACGGGCGTGCAAACGGTATATTCCAACTCGTTATGGAAGAACGTCGCCAGGGTTTGAAAGTCTTCGGTCTCAGGGTCGCCATCGGTATTGAGATCGCCGACTTCAAGCGTAAAACAATCTTCGTCGTTAGGCTCAGGAATATGACCGACAACACTCAGGGTAACAGCGCTGCGCTTGAGCGATAAATCATGTTCCGCCAAAACTGCGCGGGCTGTGGGCAAAAGCTCATCGATATCTTTGTCTTCTACATCGATCAGCGAATCTGTTTCCCCCGAGTCATCTTCCTCCCAGGCAAAGATTTCGACTGGGGTGTCAAGCGGAAGGAGCAGAGCATATTGCCGACCTTCAATCTCGAAGGTCTGTTCAATTTGACAAATCAAGGTGCGTCCTGAATCGTCTTTAATGGCGATCGTCGGACCCTCTTGGACGTAATCAGAATCCGCAGTCATTCCAGGTCTCCTGCAACAGGCTCAAACGATTTTACGAAGGGGGCTGAACCCGAACTAGCACGCTGATCCAACCATTGTTGCAAAATAATCGCAGCAGCCTTGCGGTCAACCAACCCCTTATTGCGAGACGGCGAAGTTCCTTCAGCTAAAAGCATTTGCTCAGCTTGAAAAGAGGTCAACCGCTCATCTACATACTCTACGGGTAATTGGAGCGCCGATGATAGCCTTTGAGCAAAAGATTTGACCCGTTGCGCTTGTTGGCCGATCGCGCCGTCCATGGTGTAAGGCAAACCTACTACTAAGACCGTCACCTGACGGTCTTGGCTTAAGCGCTGCAACGTCTCAACCAGCTGCGGAAAAGATTTGCCCTGCAGGGTCGTGAGTTCAGTCACGAGCATACCTAGGCGATCGCACCCAGCCACACCAATGCGCTTATGACCGATATCGAGCCCTAGAGCCGAGACGTATTTCTGAGCCACAGCGATCACTCCTGGCGCTCGGCCACGATCATCAGCATCGTCTCATTATCCCGACTGGCCCGAAAGGTTGTCTGGCTTAGATCGGCGCGGTGATTCATCGCCTTCAGGCAGTTTTCCTCTAGGCATCGACGATGTCGCCGGTGACCACTTCAGCAAAGTCTCATCCCAGTCGCGGTGCCAGGTCATGCGACCGGGAATCGGCTTACCCGCCGGTTGGAGACCCGCCAGCACTTCTGGCAGCTGTAACCCTTCTAAAGCAGTGGGTTTAGCCTCACGCACCTTATGCCAAACCGATCGCGACAACATCAAAGTACGGTTGACTGGAGTCGCCTGAATTTTCAGCAAAAACTCTTCGCGTTCAGGCTGAAAGTCACGCGATGTCACCCGGAGAGGCATAGCCGGATAGGCCTGCAGTAGGCTCGCCATGTGGCTCAACAACTCAGGGTAAAGCCACGTGTAGGCCGGATGAACCGTCAGCTCCGCCGCATGGTAGCGATGCTTACCGCGACAGGCAATTAAGTCAAAGCGACCAATGGCCGCCTTGCGCTGCGGCTCAAACACATAGCCTTGAATGCGGTTTTCGCGATGCATCCACTGCCGGGCCGTATTGGCCATCGCCTGCACCGGCTCGACCTTAAAATCTTGAATTTGCTGGTCAAAGACCTGTCTCACCAGCGGCGGCATAGCGGCAGTATCGAGCTGATACAGCAGTTGAGCATCGGCATTGCTCACTGCCATCAAATTGGGCAAATCGGGCTCTTGGCTCGCCTGCTCCGACAAGATATCGGGACTAATTTCCCAGTAGGTCACCTGAGCTAGGGGCTGAAAGCCATTTTGTCGATAGAGCGCCAGCGCGGCTTTTTGCTCAATATCGACTTCAGCGAGCCACATGCGCGCTTCCCAAATGGTCTCAAAGCAGTGACGCAACAGCTGGGAACCCACGGTATCGAGCGGTCCTTTAATACTGGCGGGCAACCCTTCTGGCTCAACCAGAATGCGGTTGACCTGCCAGGTACTGCGAGTGCGGTTGAAGGGCGCGACTTCGACCATGCCGCAGAGGCGATCGCCCAAGGCCGCCACAAAGCCAGACCAGCGAGGACGATTGGGTAAAGCCAGCATCGTAGCTCGCTGCCACCAGGCAGCCAGGGGATGATGTACGAGGCTGCGAGTGCCCATCATCAACAGCTCTGACCCAGCTTCTGGAATGGTGATGCTCGCCTCGCTCCACCCCTCGATGACGTCAATATCGCGAGGATAAAGGGGACGCAGCTGCAGTTCTGAATCGGAAGCATCTGAGTGGGTCATACCGAGCACACGAGGGCGAACTGTCTAAACTTTACAAAGCTCTGTGTTGCCATCATAACGCGAGCTTCAAACTTCGCTCAAGCTCTGGATGGCAGCAGACAGCAAGCGAGCGATCACTCCGACCACCGAATCATGCCCTGTAGAAATTCTCCATGACGACCCAATGATTCTGTCCGATGACACTATGACGACTTGAGCGGACGAATGAGCACTAGAGGCGTTTGCTCATCCGCGTTGCCAGCCGGATTGTCGATCAAGGCTTGAGCAGTGACGTCAGCCCGTACACTCGCGCTGGCCGCAACAATTTTGACCGCCTTCAAATCATTAACGTCAACAATGGCGGCACCTAACCCAGTGGCTTTTTCAATCTCATCGACGACCAGCTGGGGCGACGCTGGCCCCATCACCACAAACTGATCGTAGGGGGGTAAGGTGCCGGTCACGTCATCAATCAGCCGGGCCTGATCGCCGGCAAGCTGATAAAACCCCCCCCCTCGTCGCAGCACTGCCTTCATAAAGGCTCCCCCCACAAAGGCAAAGAAAACCCGCCAAGCGCCGACAATATCCACCAGCGTCTGGAGACCGCAGGCCGTCGCCAGACTGGAGGTCGGCAAAAAGTAGTAGCACAACCGCCGTGCTAACCAACCGGGTTGAATCGTCGAAGGATGCCGCCAGCGTCCCTGCATAATGGCGACCGGCGTTTCGCCCAGGGTAATCGTGTCACCCGGCTGGGCGTGGGCGGCGACGTACCGTTTTACCACTTCAACCGGCGAATCCAGATGGGTCAACAAATGAGTCGGAATCGGTAATACCTGGGCTTGGGAGGTCTCTCGCCAAGCGGGCGTGGCTTCGGGTATCGGAAACTTGAGAGGAACAATGACGTGACCAATTTGCGGGTAACGGCCACCGGGACCGTAGGTCAAATAATGCACCCGCACCCAGAGGGCCTTGAGCGATCGTAAGTCGGGGCCAGTGATTTCCACCTTGACTCTGAACTGGGTGCGCTTTTGGAGTTTGACGATATAGGCGAACCAATAGCCATCGGGGCGCGGCTCCGCGTCGGGATGGGCGGTGGTGATGGTGACCCGCACCTGAATGCCGTCCAGAGAACCTTGAGACAGCAGGGTAGTCTCAGCGGTCAGTTCTGGCACCATGATCTCGGACGCTGGGGTGCGATTGATCAGCTCTGGGGTACCCACAATTTGGTAGTGATCGGCCTCAAACTGCTCAATATTCCACTGCCCGGCAGCAAAGGCCAAGCGATTACCCGCGCGCTGGCGATATTGCCATTCCAGGCCGGCCCAACCCAACAGCCCCACGAAGGCGATCGCTCCTAGCAACCAAACGAGCATCATCACTGCCACTGTTCTCCGAAGATATCCACGACAATCAGGTCATCACTGGCCTGATTGCTTGTCTAAAGGGTCAGTCTATAAGAACTTTGTCCCCCTGCTCGCAGCCAATCGGTAGGCTCACCTCAATTGGTCGCCACCCCGGGCGATATCCAGTCTTCATAGAAAACGAAATCGCGCTACCTTGGCATCAAGCAGTGAGCAATCAACACGCCGTCGTGAAAATGGCAGCAAAAGTCACTACATTGGCCTAAGTTCAGGCGTACGGTGAATATCGTCCATTCAATCCCCAGAACAGCCAGACAGATCCCCAAAAACTTTACAAAATCTGAGAAGTGGGGCACGATTCCAATAAGAAATGTTGCAGCCTCCTGACTACGGCGGATTGAAAGCGACTGAAAAACGCAGTTTGAGGTTTATTCAGACATGACTCGGTTGATGCGCATAGAAAAGTGGTGCCTCTGGGGCCACGTGCTCTCGATGGCCTTTGGGCTGGCAGGGCTACTGTGGGTCATGCCCCACCCTGAGATTTTGGCGTATTTGCCTGCGGGTGCCCTGCTGTATCGCTGGAGTATGGCAGGCGGCGGTGTGGTTTATATCGTGTTAGGCACGATCGCCGTAGCGCTCTACACCCGTCGAGTTTATGGCTGGAAAGCACTGCTGGCGTTCTTGCTGCCGGCGATCGCCATCTCGCTATCGAGTGAATTGTCGGGCACCAGTACCGGGTTTCCCTTTGGTGACTATAGCTATCTCAACGGCTTGGGCTACAAAATTGCGGGTCTTGTCCCCTTCACGATTCCCCTCTCTTGGTTTTATCTAGGCATTTCGTCTTATTTGTTGGCGCGGGGCGGTCTGATGGCCATTCGGGGGTCATGGTGGCGGCAGGGGGCCGCGATTGCCGTTGGGGCCTTGCTGCTGATGTCGTGGGACTTTGTCTTAGACCCAGCCATGAGTCAAACAGCGATGCCTTTTTGGTACTGGCACCAGCCCGGCGCATTCTTTGGCATGCCCTATGAAAACTTTGCCGGTTGGTTTTGCACGGGCGCTGTCTTTATGACGGTGGCGGCTGTTCTATGGCGACAGAATGAACGCCTGATGGGGTTGACGAAGCAGCAGCTCGTATTGCCCTTGATCATGTATCTGACCAACTTTGCCTTCGCCATGTTCATGAGTCTGGGTGGTGGCATCTATGTACCCATTTTGTTGGGCCTAGTCGTTGGGGTGCTACCGGCGGTAATCTGTTGGCTGCTGGCCCCTGATGACCGACTGGTGATCGACCTAACGGCTGAACCGCAGCCCGATTTACCGGTGCTCGAAATGACCGCAACGCCAGCGACTGCCTCTAAATAGAAAGTTCCCCCCAGAGTTCATTGCATGTTCTTGATCGATTTGTCGGGGTGGCTGAGTAGTGCGATCGCGCTGCTCCTACTGACGCTACAGCTCCCCGCTGTCATGGTGTTGTTGTCACGCTTACTCAAAGGCCCGACGCGCCGTCCCCCATTGCAGCCTCGCCTAGCCACCCCCGAACAAAAGGGCGCAGTGAGTGTAGTCGTGCCCACCTTGAATGAAGTGGCGCGCCTCGGCCCTTGTCTTCAGGGGTTATCGCAGCAGACCGATGAGGTCCGCGAAATCTTGATCGTCGATAGCCATTCTCAGGATGGCACTCGCGATTTGGTCAAAGCCGCTCAAGCCCAGGAATCCCGCCTGCAACTGATGACGGACGATCCGTTACCACCCGCCTGGGTCGGTCGTCCTTGGGCGCTGCATCACGGCTATTTACACAGTTCTGCTGAGAGCGAGTGGATTTTGGGGCTCGACGCGGACACGCAGCCGCAACCTGGCTTGGTGGCCGCTTTGATGGCGGCGGCGGCGACCGAAAACTATGATCTGGTCTCCTTGTCGCCCCGATTTATTTTGAAAAGTCCGGGGGAGGTTTGGCTACAGCCCGCTTTGCTGATGACCCTGGTCTATCGCTTTGGCCCAACGGGCGCGTCTGAAAGTGGGGCGGAACGGGTGATGGCCAACGGCCAATGCTTTCTCTGTCGGCGGCAACTGCTAGATCGCTTAGGAGGCTATACGGTGGCGCGGCTGTCGTTTTGTGATGATGTGACGCTGGCCCGCCATGCCGCTCAGACCGGAGCCAAAGTCGGGTTTTGGGACGGCTCCCAACTCCTGAAGGTGCGGATGTATGAAGGGTTGTCAGAAACTTGGCAAGAATGGGGGCGATCGCTGGATCTCAAAGATGCTTCTTCCACCGGTCAGATCTGGGGCGATCTGTGGTTTTTGACCTGCGTACAGGCTTTGCCATGGCTGGCGCTGCCGATTTTGCTCGCGGGCTTAGCTGCCGACCAGCCCACCCTGCCCATACAGCTGAGCTTAGGCCTCAATGTCAGTCTGATTGCGGCCCGCATCGCCCTGCAATGGGCAATTTTGCCATCCTATGATCTGAGTCAGGCTAAGCGTCGTTGGGTGTTTTGGCTATCGCCGCTGGCCGATCCCCTAGCGGTATTGCGAATTTGGCTGTCTTCGCTCCGCACCCCCAAATCTTGGCGGGGCCGTCAGTATGACTTAGAGGGTACATTATCGGCATAGGCACGGGGGCGCAGTTCTGAATTGGGCAGTACTGGCCCTAATCAAGCGATCGGCGCATCGGAGGCAGGGTATCAGCAAGAGCGCATTCAGCGTAAGAAATCGCGACCAAATCATTCCGCCATAAAGTATGTTGCAGGTCTAATAGCTTGATATCCTGATCGCACGGCTGAACCCCAGCGGCGGGAACCTTTGCCGCTAAACAGTCATCATCGGTTTTTGATGGCTGCGTTCCTGAGCTAAGGACACTTCCAGATGGCGGGTGTACAAAAGCCCCTAAAAACATCTCTAAAATCCAGCGGCGAAAGGTTCCAACGTCAACTTTCTCGCTGGAAAAAGCGCCTGCCGGTGGATGAGACACACTGGGCTCAACTCGCGTTGCTCAAAACCCTGGTACAGCGACACTTGTCAGCTCGCTACAAAGGTTCAATCTTGGGCAACCTGTGGCCCCTGATGCACCAAATCGCCCTGCTGTTGATCTACACCTACGTCTTTTCGATTGTGTTGGGCGTCAAGCTCAACCTCAACGGATCGCCCACCGACAGTTCCTTTACCTTTGGGCTCTGGCTGTTTGCCGGATTGATTCCCTGGCTCGCCTTTAACAATGGCTTGATGCAGGCATCCACAGCGGTCATTAGCCAGCCAAACTTAGTCAAAAAGGTGGTGTTCCCCCTCAGTCTGCTACCGCTGGTGCCCGTCCTCGCCAGCTTTTTAGAAAGCACCTTGGGCATAATGGTACTGATAGTGTTTGTCGCTATTTTTCATCAGGCGGTGCATCCGACACTGCTGCTGCTGCCTTTGGTGTGGCTACCCCAGCTGCTCTTAACGGCCGGGTTAGGCTTTGGTGCCGCAGGACTGACGGTCTTTATTCGCGACATTCCCCAAACGCTGACGGTGGCCTTGAACCTGTGGTTTTACGCAACGCCCCTGATCTATCCCGTCACAATGATTCCGCAACCCCTGCAAAGCTGGATTTTTTGGCTGAATCCCTTAGCGGCGATCGGGGAAATGTATCGCGACGTTATCTTGATTGGTGATGTCACCCACTGGGGCGAATGGGCCATTGCCACGCTCATTGCCGCCGGCCTATTTATCGGTGGGGGCTGGTGCTATCACAAGCTGAAGCTGGCGTTTGCCGATGTGTTATGAATCTGATGCTACATCCTCCCCGGCAGCTAAATTCATCGCTACGCGATCGCGCCCCCATGCTGCAATGCCGTCGCACGGCCCTGAATCAAGTCTCATCGCGCCCTGGGCCTGGTTGGCTAGCGATCGCGCCCCTGGCTGGAGTCGTCTTTGATGTCTAACGAACCGGCCATTTCGCTCAGCCAGATTTCTAAGGTCTACAAGCGTTACCATCGTCCGGTCGATCGCCTGCGAGAGGTTTTGCTGCCAGGCAAACCTCGAGCCGAAGAGTTTTGGGCACTGCGCAACATTAGTTTAGAGATTCCTCAAGGTGACACCGTCGGCATTGTTGGCCGCAACGGCTCCGGCAAAAGCACACTGCTGCAGATTATTGCCGGTACCCTACAGGCGACCTCAGGTCAGCTACAGGTTCACGGTCGCGTGTCCGCTCTGCTGGAGCTGGGCAGCGGCTTTAATCCCGAATTTACGGGGCGACAGAACACCTTTTTCAACGGACGGATTTTGGGCCTCTCGCAAGCCGAAATCGCCGCCAAATTTGATGACATTGCGGCATTTGCCGACATCGGTAGCTTTATGGATCAGCCGGTGCGCACTTACTCTAGCGGCATGTTTGTGCGGCTGGCGTTTGCCGTGGCAATCAATGCTGAGCCCGACATTCTCATTGTGGATGAGGCCCTCTCGGTCGGCGATGAAGCTTTCCAGCGCAAATGCTTTGCCCGCATCTATGACATGCAGGCCCAAGGGGCGACCGTGCTCTTTGTCTCCCATTCCGCTGGCTCCATTGTCGAACTGTGCGACCATGCCGTTTTAATTGATGCGGGCGAAGTGGTTCTAAAGGGCCTGCCGAAAACCGTGATCGCCAACTATCAAAAGTTTATTTATGCCCCGGCTAATCAGCGTGAGGAGTTGCGCCGCGCCTTTCAGGCCGAACCCAACAACTCCTCTGCTTTGGCCTCAGGGCAGGCCGCTGAAGCGGAAATCGCCACTACGGCCCACCGTCCGGAAGTAGTCGCCACGGCTGATACCCGGCGATCGCTCTACGACCCCTACTTGCTACCGCAACATAGCGTGCAATATCAGTCGCGCGGTGCCCGCATTAAAAGTCCTGAGATTAAGACCGTTGACGGTCAGCCCGCCAACCTTTTATTGCGCAACGAAACCTACATCTACAGCTATAAGGCCTATTTTGTAGACGCCGCCTGGCAGGTACAGTTTGGCATGATGATCAAAACGCTCACGGGCTTTGAGCTGGGAGGAGCCGTTTCTCACGGGATGCGGCAGCGACTTGACCACGTGGCGGCAGGCAGTTTAATCGATGTTGAGTTTGAATTTGCCTGTGCTCTGTTGCCGGGCACATACTTTCTGAATGCGGGGGTCAGGGGTGATGTCAATGGCGAAGATGTATATTTGGACAGGGCGATCGACGCCGTCATGTTTAAGGTGCAGCCCGAGGTGGAGTTGAAGGCAACCGGAACGGTAGACTTTCAGGCTGTTGCCCGCGTTGTGACCACTTCAGCAGTGGTTTGAGCGGTTTTCAACCCCGATTAATCGATATTTTTTAGGTCATGCGACAGCAAGATAAGACGAACCATCAGCCAGTCATCATCGCTGGGATGCATCGTTCGGGCACGTCATTGACAGCGGCAATTCTGAAAAAAGCCGGTGTCAACGTCGGCAATGAGCTATTGGGGGCAAACACGGGCAATCCCCAGGGCCATTTTGAAGACAAAGATTTTTTGTCTCTGCATCAAGAAATTCTCATCTCTCAAGGCCTGAGTACCGAAGGCTGGACGACTCTCGGCAACGTTGACGTCCCCCAGCAGTTTTGGGCTCAGGCGATGGCGTTGTGCGATCGCCGCACCCATGAGTTCGACCTCTGGGGCTGGAAAGAGCCTAGAACCACCCTATTTTTAGAGTTTTGGGCCGGTTTGCTGCCAGATGCGCAGTTTGTCTTTCCCTACCGGGTGCCTTGGGAAGTGATCGATTCACTGTTTGTCAGAGGCGATCCGGCTTTCCACCACAATCCCAACTTTGCCGCCGAGGTGTGGATCGCCTATAACCAAGCCATCCTAAACTTTTGCCAGCGTCATCCTAACCAAACATTTTTGTTCAATTGCGATGTCTTGAAAACCGACGAACACCAGTGGCTTAACTGTGTCGCTGAAAAGTTCCAACGCCCTCTAGCGACTCCAACGGAAACAGTTTTTCAAGCGGGTGTGATGCATGCCCAGGTCAGTAACACCCACCGTCCCGCACTGCTTGCACGGCACTGTCCCCAAGCATTAGAGGTTTATCAAGCGTTAGAGACCCAAGCTGAGCTACCGTCGCAGTCGCCGCCGCTCGATATCACCGTCCTAACCGCTGCGGCCGATCACCCAGACTGGGTGCTGCAAGATTGGTTCACCGCAAGTCACGCGCAGGGTATTGCCGCCAAGATGGAACCGATGCAGGTGGAGTTACAGAAAATCCACGCGGAACTCCACAAAGCTCAAATTGAGCTGCAGCAGACCCAGGCGCAGCTGATGCAGGCCCAAACTCAAGCCGACCATTGGCAAGCCACGACACAAGCGATGGAAGCGAATCGGTTGTGGCAGTTACGCAATGCTTGGGTAGGCCTCAAGGGTGCCTTGGGGTTGCGTAAAAAATAATCCCAGATTATCTTCTGCCGACACTAAAATCACCCTACGCTAATGGTCGTGATGCTTGTTTAAGCGCCTTGACCTGTTGACCTAGGTGATCAGCATCAGCCGGTCGATTGCCATAGCGCCACTGCATGTAAGCCTGCACCACGGCCATTACCTGATCCGCCTGAGGAAACTGGTGGTGACGACGTAGCGCGATCGCATATTCCAGCGGCGTTTGAGTCGGGCGTTTAGGATAGCCCTGCGCGGCCAAGTTCGCCAACATTTGTTGATAAATTCGTTCGACCACGGGCAATCGCTGCCAGTGCCACCGTTGCCGCCAGCGTCGCCAACCCTGCAACGCCAACCACAGCGCAAAGGCTAATCCCGTTAAAGCCAGCAGCGCCGCTAAAAAGCCAACGAGGCCCTGAGTAAAGAACTTCACCAGTCGCGCTACCAAACCAATCGCGGCCGCAAACACCCCGGAAAGCCAGCCCGAGACCGGTGACGGTAACCAGCCTGCGGCCCAATTCCAGAACTGGCGCAGCACGGTAAAGGTTTGACTGTCTTTAATGGAAGGCGGAATCAGCTCATGCCCCGGAATCGGATCAAAGGGGAACCACCCATAGCCGGGGAAAAACACCTCAGTCATGGCGTAAGCGTCAGTGTTGCTCACCACGTAGTAGCCCGTGAAGGGGTTAAAGCGACCGGGCGCGAATCCTGTGACTAAGCGAGCGGGAATGCCGATGCTTCTGAGCATCACCGTCAACGTGGTCGAAAAATGATCGGGATAGCCGCCTTCATAGGTAAACAGAAACGTTTCTACCAAGTCTTCAGCATCAGCAAAAAAGGGGAGGTCAGCTTGTATGGTGTAGTTCTGCTTCAGGCTCTGGGCTAAATACAGCGTCTGCTCGTAGGGATTTGTCAACGGTTGAGGCGACTGAGCGAGCAGCGCCTCAGTCTGCTGCCGCACCCGATCTCGAATCGCCTCTGGTACCTGCAGATAGATGCTTTGAATGTCGCTAGCGTAGTTCGTGCTGGCGGTGCCCAGCGGCGTGCGATCGCGATAGGGCACATCTGAAATAATGCTGTAGGTAACGCCGGGAGAGAGGGGAATGGGGGCTCGTAGGGAGCCCTCGGCATCAATCGCCACTTGCTGCGTCGGAAAATATAGCTGCTCAGCCTGATAAAGGGCCGGAATCAGGTTGGGTAGATTGCTGACAATGGTGTAAGTCTGCACCACTTCGCGATCTCGACCTTCAGTATTATGTCGGCCAGTTTTGAAGGCGGCAGGTGGCAAATAGTTGCGCAAAGAATAGGCCGAGCGCTCAAAAATCTCAACTTCATCCTCGCGGGAGATTTCCCAGCCTTGACCGGTGTAGTAATCAAAGGCCAACATCCGCCAAAAGCCGGGAGACTGAGATCGCACACGCATAACCACTTGCGGCTCCATCGTGCCCCGCAGGTTTTGGTTCATCTGCTGGTTAAAGCCGTAATACCTTTCGGGATCGAGTTCGCCGGGGCCTTCCGTCGGGCTGCCTTGAATCTGGGTACTGTCACCCTCCGCATTTTCAGCATCTTCAGTTAAGGCATTACCGGAAGCGTAGCCGGAATTGATAATCTGATCGCCTGAAAATTCGCCCTGAAAATCAACCGTTGCACTCATTGGAAAGCTGCGGACTTGATACCCCGGCAGCCGCGGTAGGGCCGCAAAAATCGTCAATCCGATCCCCATCACCAGCGCCAGTAACCAGGCCAGACGCTTGAGTTTAGGCGCCGCTCGCAGCCCTGCCGCCGCGGTAGGAGCCTGTAACCCCAAACGTGACTGATAATCGAGCATCAGGACGGGCAGAGCGATCGCCAAAAACAGAATGAGCAGTGGTGCAAAGGTCAACGACTGACTCACCGTTGCGGCCACGCCCAACAAAATCAGGCCAATCACGATGGAATAGCCTAAGTCTTTGCGGCGCGGCATATCAAAGCTGTGCAACACCTGCAGGTGAATCAGCAATTCCGCTAGACGAATTCGAGTATCGGTGCCGCCTCCCACTAGACCTACCAAAAACACGCCCAGGGCAGTCAACATGCCAAAGGCAATCAAAAACTTAGCGGCCACATTCCGGCGAAGACGCGATTTCCAGCTCCAATAGCCGCCGATCGCGCTAAGGGGAATGGCGAACAAATTCAGGTAGGAGGCCTCGGTGACGCCCATCGCCGCGACAGAAACAGATGCAATCCCAACGCTCACCAACAGCTGCACCAATCCCCGCAGCAACACCGAATCTTCTACTTCTGGCGCAGTTGTCTGCCAGCGATCGCGAACGGTTTGCCAGCGACGGCGCAAGGGATTGGGACGAGTTGGCGATGGGCTAGCAGACACAGAACAACTCCGGTGAAAAGAACCCGGCGGGCAACCGGCAAACACTTTTCCTATTATGGCGGCTGCGTTTGACGACTGAGTTCTTTTCCACCCGCAGGAATGATTATGGACACGATCTATGTCACGTGGATAGCCCCGTCCTATCCACGTGCAAGCAAGTTAAGGCGAGCGGGATACTCTCTGTTGAGCCGCCGTTAGTCAGGGCATGACCTAAAACTCAATGCGCTCATCCTGCAGCCAGAGGGCGATCGGCACCGCTTTACCCAACGGGCCAATGCGAACTTCGACCCGAAAGCGCGGCTGTTCGGCACCGGTCTGAGCCTCACGAATGCGACGTTCGAGGTCGAGACGTTCGGCCTCTGGCAGATAATAACGTTCGAGACCATAAACAATACGATCGCGGCGATAGGTGCCCTGCAGGGCGATTTGGTCGGCAGGCAGGTTGGTCGGTCGGCGCCGAGCCACGGCGATCGGCTGCCAAGGGGAACCGCCACTCAGTGCAGTCGCCCCGGCTTCAGTATTGTCAGGATTCACCAACACCACAAAAAACGTTTGTCCGGGCCGCAGCAATTTGCCTGCTGCAGAGGGGGCTAAACTCGGCCGAATCTCATCCCAACCGGCAAGCGTGCTCAAAACCCCCCGTTGAGAAATGTCGTACTGCAGCGTCGTGTAGTAACCCCGAAAGGGATCATAAGGATCCACCGGTACCGTCCGCAGAATGACGGTCGTGCCAAAGGCAGTGGCGATCGCCGATTGCAGCGGCACAGCGACAATCAAGAGCGTTTGCACCAGCAGAGGCAGGGCGATTGCCCAAAGACTGCGCTGCTGCCACTTCGAGCCAGAACGCGGCGAAGTCATACCGAATCGATCCTCAACGTGCGCACGTACCGTTCAAACCACAGGCCAATCAAAATCACCCCTAAGCCGCAGACGACAAACACGAGCGACTTCACCAACAGGCCCGTCTCGTATTCCAAAACGCGGCTCAAAATTTGTAAGGTCAGCATCACCAAGCCCCACCAAAAGGGCGATCGCGTACCCGAGCCCAGACCTTCTCGCATCATACCGAGGGCCAACACCGTCAGTAGAATATTCATCACGGTCGTCGCCAAAATCGGAATCGGCCCCGCGTTGAACGTCCAAAAAAAGAGGGTGGCGGTCACCCCCAAAAATCCTAAGATGACGGCGCTGAGGGCATCAAGTCGCCAGGATCGCTGCGGCCGCCAACCCAAATAAACCCAAGCCCCAATTGTCCACCCGGCAAACACCAACAGCGTCAGCACCACCAGGCTCGTGTTGCGCCACACTAGCGGTGGGTTAAGCAAACTGCGGCTGGCAGACGTAAACCAGACATCTTGAAACGACAGCAGCCAGTACAGCAGGCTCAGGCTAAACAGCATCAGCCCCCGCGCCACGGGCTGAAAAGATTGCTCGATCGCGGCCTCATCATCACTGTCAGGGCTAGAGACCGGGGACCGTGATCGCCCTTGAGTCAACTGCCTCAGCCGCGCCCACAGCCTGTCGTCGTAGGCCCACAGCAAGGCAAAGGGCATGACTAGCAGCAGGGCATCGAACAGAGCCGGTAGCGATCGCCCCACATCAAAGATCAGCACCATTAGCGAAGATGTAACGGCTATGGCGCTAAGGGCAAACAGCAGTGGCGACTGACAGCGATAGCAGAGCGGCAGGAAGGCGATCGCTGCTAGCAGCGGCATCATCTGCAGCGTCCACACGCCAAAGATAGAGCTTTGTAGCCAGAGCAGATCCCACAGGGCACTCCAGTAGCCAATGCCCAAAATGAGCAGCGCCAACAGGCCCAAAAACGGCAGCCGCACACCATAGGCCATCGCCAGCACCCCAATCGACCAAGCAGCACACAGCTCATAGCGGGTGCTGCTTGTGTGCACAATTTGCCCCATCAGAGCCAGGTTAGCGCCCAGCAGCAGCGCCCCCAGCAGCAATAGGGCTTGTCCTAACCGCCGCCAACGATCATTCGGGGCAATACGATTGATCAAGGTAAAGCCGCTGCCATTGCAAATCAGCATCGCCGTAAACAGCAGGCCCGCCTTCAAGGTTTGCGGCAGCGCTTGCCAGTTGGCAGCGACGAAGGTCATCGCGCCAATGCCCACCAAAATGCTGCCCAACCCCAGCAAAATCATGACGAAGCGATCGCGCGCCGCCGTCTCGAGAGTGACAAACTCATACTGCTGTGACAACTGCTGAAACTGCTCTTCCGAAATGAGTCCGGTGGAGCGCCAGCGCTGTGCTTCTTGCTGCAGCTCCCGGCGAAATGCATCTGAGGCCACGCGCTCTCCTGTCACCAAGGCAATGGCTATCAGCTTGCCAGGGGTTTTAGCGAACCGCAAGGGGGCACCTCGATACACTGACAAGAAGACTCCCTATTGGCAGGCAACAGCATCGTGCACAAACAATTTCAGCGCTGGTTTCCGCAGCTCGATCGCCGTGTCTGGCTTTTGGCAGCGGGTCGTCTGCTCTCGCAGATTGGCATTGGCTTTGTGCTGTTTTATGCGCCGATCTTTTTTGTCAATCAGGTGGGGCTATCCGCAACGCAGGTGGGGCTGGGAATCGGCAGTCAGGCGCTATCAGGACTAGTGGGTCGGTTTGTCGGCGGCTCTATGACCGATTCGCGACGATGGGGCAGACGGCAAACTCTGCTGCTGTCGGCGCTGATCTCGGCCTTGGCCGACGGGGTCTTTTTGCTGTCGAACGGCTTTCCGGTTTTTATCGCGGGCAATCTGCTAATGGGGCTAGGGGTGGGGCTGTATTGGCCCTCCACAGAAGCCGTCGTAGCGGATATCACCCCCACAACGGAGCGCAACGAAGCCTTTGCTCTCGTGCGGCTGGCCGACAGTGTAGGACTGGGACTCGGCGTCATTCTCGGTGGCGTGCTGATTTCCACAACCCAGCGCTATCGGCTCCTGTTTGCCGTGGATGGGGTGTCGTTTCTGCTGTTTTTTGGCTTGGTCTATTGGGCGATCGCCGAAACGCGGCCTGAGCAACCGGGCGACCGCTCGTTTTGGCAAGGCTGGACCGTTGCCCTCAAAGACTCAATTTTATGGGTATATGTTGCAGTCAACATTCTGCTCACCGGCTACATCGCCCAGATCCAGAGTACGCTGCCGGTTTATCTCAACCAGTTTGTGCCCACGGGCGAGGCCGCAGGCTTTTCCGAGGCGACGCTCAGCGTTTTGTTCACTGGCCATGTGATTCTCACGGCGCTCTGTCAGCTGCCGATCGCACGGCTGTTGAAACCACTGGCACAGCCGCGGGCCTTAATGATTTCAACAGTACTCTGGGGAGCCGGGTTCGCGCTGGTGTGGGCGACGGGCACCGGCCTATTGAGTCATACCAACGTTGGAGCGGCACTCGCCCTCGCCGTCATGGCGATCGCCACCACCGCTTACACACCGATTGCCTCCTCTTTTGTCGCCATGCTGGCACCCGAGACGCTGCGCGGCGTCTATCTGTCTATCAACTCGATGTGTTGGGCGCTGGGCTACTTTGTGGCTCCCCCGCTAGGGGGATGGGCCCTCGATCAATCCCCCCAAATGGCTCATAGCTTTTGGCTCCTGGCAGCCGCTAGTATTGTGCCAGTGTTGGCTATCCTCGCCTACCTCGACCGTCAAGTCGCCACTCGATAACGTCCTTAAATTCCT
Organism: Cyanobacteria bacterium J06626_4; assembly: GCA_038523235.1. Taxonomy (GTDB): domain Bacteria; phylum Cyanobacteriota; class Cyanobacteriia; order Phormidesmidales; family Phormidesmidaceae; genus Halomicronema. The sequence continues at coordinate 4,320 of JBCBJQ010000069.1, read as the reverse complement.
GTCGCCACTATGATTTCATCGCTGACCGCCCGTCCCGCTCGCCTCTTGAGTCTGATTGCTAGCCTCGGGGTCGGGCTGGCGATCGCTAGCTGCGCAGAGGTCATCACGCAGGACTACGAAGCGATGGCCGTGACCACCTATACCTGGCGAGCCGAGTACACACCACGCGGCGTTTCCCCTGATCGCCCTCGCGAAGGGCGCATCGAAACCTTTGAGACCAATTCTCTCGTCAACATGAACGGCCAGCCCACGGTTGATCCCACCGGCGAGCGCGACAAAGATGGCATCTGGTGGCCCGCGATTCCGCCCAAGCCCACCGTCGAAGAGCTAGAAGCCCGCCAACAAGATGGCGAGGTGTTCTCAGAACCCCTCATTAACAAATCTATTGACTTCACGCTGACCTTTGAACAAGGGGGCGCCACAGTAACCTTACCGGCGGACGACTCGGTCTATCGCACCGCCGTCAAAGCGGCAGAATCGGAGCGGCCACTCAAGCTGCTGTTGGGCCCTCAAGATGGCTATGTGCAAAAAGCAGAAATGCAATAGCCAACCAGCGACTAGCCATTGTTCGGTATGGTGTCAGTAGGCAGTAAGCCAGCGGGGCTCAAGGTTTACCCCGCCCCTGTGTACTGACTGACCTCTTGTACTGAGACGAACATCATGGCCGATCGCGATCGCATTCCCAAAGGGATGAGTCCAGAACGATACCAACGACTCATGGCTGAGGCCAAGGCTCCCTATAAAGGATTGCGGAAGTTTGTCTATGGCACCTTTGCCGCCTCCGGGGCGATCGGCGGGTTCATCTTCTTGACCCAAGTGCTGGCCGGGCGCGATGTGGGAACGGCACTGCCTAACCTCGCTTTGCAAATCGGTGTGGTCGCCCTGATGGTCTTCTTATTTCGCCTCGAAAGTCGCAAACCTTCGGAATAGGCATTGCTGAATCGAAGTATAAATCCGGTATTTTAGATCGCGGGCAAGATGCCCGCTCTTCGCTATCAATGGTGAGTCAACCCGTGTCGTTCTTCCTATCAGTCATCCAATTCATATCCAAAATCAGCTTTATATCCAAAATCAGCAGCCTCGGAATAACCGGCTGACGACTGGTTGAAAAGCTGGCGCAGCATTACCCAGAAATTGCGACCACAGGGATATCGATGCGGCGAAGTGGCACTATCGGTCGAGAGATCGCCGCTGTGATCGCCTCGCTCTGGAGATCGCCGTTTCATCCCATGGATTTTGGGGCAGCGCTCCCGAACGTGCATTGGCCATCCCGTTTAGTCGGCCGATGTTGATGCCTTTGGCATGTTCATGTTTAGCGTCCAGCTACTGCCGATCCCCCTCAATCCCCCTAAAGCCCTGCGGGCATGGCTGCGCGTAGAAAAAGGGGAAACCCTTGCACAGCGGGAAATCTGACATAGCCCCTTTTTCAAGGGGGCGGCGACAGCAGGGGATCCTAAAGATCACGCTAAACAGATACTTTGACATCAACATCGTGCTAACACGACGGTGCACCAGTCGCATTGGCCGAAAGATGTCATGACGTGGACCGCAAAGAGACACGGCTGCCAGTTGCCCCCTCGATAGCATTTTGAGTAGTTACATTAGGGTCAGGTGTGGCCCGCCAACTAACGCTACTTACTGCTCTTCATGAGTTCACTAGAGTAATGCATGAGGCCCAGCCCCAAGGGGCGTTGATTCAAGATCGATACACAATTTTGGATGTGCTGGGTCAGGGCGGTAGCGGTCTTACTTACCGCGCTGAGGATGCCGTCACCGGGCGCTCAGTCGCGCTCAAAGAGCTATCACTCAAAGGGTTGAGCGATTGGAAGAAGCTAGAACTGTTTGAGCGTGAAGCACTGGTCTTAAAGAGTCTCGATCATCCGGCGATTCCTCAATATATCGATTACTTTCAGGTCGATACGGCAGACAACCGGCTATTTTATATTGCTCAAGAAATTGCCGAGGGCCACTCGCTGGCAGAATTGGTCGCAGCAGGAGAGCGATTTTCTGAAGCAGAAGTGAAACGGATTGCGACCGAGGTTTTGCAGGTACTGCAATACATCCATCAGTTAAATCCGCCCATTATCCATCGCGATGTAAAGCCCCAAAATCTTATTCGACGGCAAGATGGACGCATTTTTCTGGTCGATTTTGGCGCGGTGCAAATGGTTTATCGAGCGAGCACCACGATGGGCAGCACTGTCGTCGGCACCTATGGGTACATGGCTCCTGAGCAGTTTCAGGGTCAGGCTTATCCCGCCACTGATTTATATGGCCTAGGCGCAACATTACTTAACTTACTCACCCATCAAGATCCCGGTAATTTGCCCCAAACCCGCCTTCGGATTAATTTTCGCTCTCATGTCACCCTCTCTGACACCTTTGCTGATTGGCTAGATGACCTGTTAGAGCCATTAATGGAAGATCGCTTGACATCAGCCAGTGAAGCGATCGCCGCCCTGACCCAGCCTCGGTCTCGCCGCCGACACACGGGTGATGGGCCAGTTGCCAAACCAACACCGGCCCTCAAAAGACCCGCCGGCACCTGTATTGAATTGACTCGCAGCCCAGGGCATCTGTCCATTCGTATACCGCCCGTCGGCCTGCATGAAGAGAATGTTGGCAGTATCTTTCATGCCATGTTTGGAATCGGCTTTGTTTTTTTGATGCTATTCGTAGGTGCCCCGTTTTTCTTTACCCTCACATCATTAATCGTGAGTCTGAATTTTATCTGGCCATTGCTGTATGCTTTCGCCGGCAGAGTAGCCTTAGAGATTGACGGCGATCGCTTCACCTTGACCCGTCAATTCTTTGACTGGAAACGCAGCGATCAAGGGGCAACGACTGACCTCTATGGCGCTGAACTCGTGGCGACACGGAATAATTTTCAACGTTCCCCCAAAGTAATTTCCTTCTCCGATGGCGCTCATCAATTTGGCATGACCCTCTCCACACCAGAGAAAGTCTGGCTGCTTTCTGAGATTGAAGCGTTCATTCAAGACCAAGCCAGGTTGAGTCGTTAGAGTTGAATCAAACTGTACATATAGGGATGCGTAGCTTACAGGAAGCCGCATCCTGCCAGTGGGGTCAGACATTCATGTATCTCACTTATTAGCAATGCCCGTCTGGCCACTCCCTTAAACTGCTAGCACTGCCGAATCGTGACGGCCAGAAAGCCGACTTCTTGAAGAAAAGTAAAGCCCTTGTCACGATGTTTGTTTCTATTGCCACGTAAGGCATAGGCGAAAGACAGTTACGGATTTGAGCTCAGTACTCGATGCTGCTCATCCCCCACTGTCCACAGCTTTGCCGTGGGTGTTGCCAACATTCTCAGTCCGGCTGAGACTTCATCTCTGAAACCAAAGTCTTTCCAGACCTTCTAGACCCTATGCATCGGCAGATGACCGCCCCGTCCTCATACAACACCAGTCAACTTTGACGTCGAACGACTGCGATGTCACACAACTGACTGCTGGTGACACATATCTGTAGGAGGATAAAAATCCCTATGCATAAGATCTACAAGCAGCTGGAATTGCTACATGAGGTCGTCAGTCGTTCACTATCACCTCAGGAGGTGGGAACTTCAAAAAATCTAATTTTTTTCATTCGGCGATCGCTGAATCAAATGGGCCTTTACCCGGAATGGCACGAGAGTGAAATTCTGATTGAGGCTTATTTAAGAGTCCGCCAGAAAGTCCTGGCTGGCCACGAAGTTCAAAGATTCCCCGCTTATCTCACCCGAGTTGCTCAGCTCATCATCTTTGAGAAGAGCAAACAACGAAAGCGCAACTACAGCATCAGTCAGAAGTTATCTCGGGCAGAGGCAGAGGATGATAGTGCTTTTTCAATCGATCACGCCTATACAGACGGCATCAACCCAGACACCATCGATACTCTATGGAATTCTTTCAAAGCACTATCAGAAAAAGACCAGGAAGTTCTCACTTTACGCATCGTCCATGGCTATTCTTGGAAAGAGGTGGCCTACACGTTTGTCGAGTGGGGACTAGAATCTCACTACAGTGACTCTTTAATTCCCAAATTGAGAACCCAAGGAAAAAGAGCACTTGAAAAACTTAGAAAAGGTGTTTTATCTGTCAATAACTAACTATCCCGATCAGGGAAGGAACATCGCAGACAGCAAAGCAATTAACTAAAAAGGATTGGTGCGACTTTTATGCGACCAGAAGAATCCCGTGACTTAACAGCCTTTCTAGAATCTGCCAATATCGAGTATACAGAGGTCGTACAAGAGTACTACTATTTAGCCGAGTCGCCTGAGCTGTAGAGAGTTCTGGCAGCTTTGCTAAATAGTAG
>JBCBJQ010000068.1:0-30694 GCA_038523235.1 Cyanobacteria bacterium J06626_4 | reverse complement strand
GTAAGTAGTCATTTTTGTCGGTCCTTCCGTGTTTCTATTGGATTACAAAAGCTTCTGTTAATCGATTTGTCGATAACACTAACTGTGATCACAATCAGACTAAAAGCAACTTACTATCCTTGAATAGACCTCAAATGGGTACACTTTGCTGCGCTGCCTAACTGGCATAAACGGCTGCTCAGTTATAACCAAAATGTGACGAGCCATCTTTTGACAACATTTACTGCTTAGCCTATAACTGAGCCGCAGATAGGGTGAGAATCATGGCAAACCCATTGCAATCTCTGTTCCAAGTAATTGCTCAGGCTCAGAATGAGCGAGAACTGCGACAGTCCACGATAGCCCGAGTTGGTGAATACTTCACCGCTGTCCATTGTGGACTCAGCTTTCTAGACGAGTTTCCCGCGATCAATGCCAACACCTCAGACATCATCAAATTGGCTCTGTCGCTCGACCACAATCCGATCTTGCGTTACTTGGTAGACCGCCATGCTCCGGTGCATGAAGGGGTTATTCTGCCACCAGGGGTTTGGCAGACGATTTGTCCTTGTGCCGATCATGGTCATGTGATGGTTGGACCAATTGTTCACAAGAGTCTGCTTGTTGGCGGTGTTGCCTTTACTCGTCATCGGGATCATCCTGCCTTCGATGCTCAGAATCTGGCAGACCTAAGCGCCCTTTGCCTACACCTATCTACCCAACTAGCAGAGTTGCGATCACAACCTACTGCGATCACTGTGGTGAATCATACGCGACTCACACCCCGCGAAACCCAAATTGCAAAACTGGTTGCCCAAGGATTAACCAGCAGAGAAATTGGTGCCACACTCTGGATTACAGAAAACTCGGTGAGGCAAGCTCTGAAGCGGATGTTTCGTAAGTTAAAAGTTTCATCTCGTGCTGAAATGATTGCCCAGATATCCTCATTTAAGGAATAAAGCAGGCTAACGACCAGCATCACCGGGCCGCCTCGTTTGATGTTCCACTTGAATCCGGCCGGATCGGCGGTTCCGGTGCATCCGTTTGTTATGTGACATGATCGCGCAAGCGTTTGAAATACACCCATTCCGGATCGCCCTCGTCAAGGTTTTCGATGAAGCCACTTCGATCAAATCCCAGCGTTGCCAGCAGTCGCTGCATCGGGACGTTGGATTGATTCGTCGATGTGAATAGTTTGGGGGTGCGGCATTCATTCATCAAGTGACGGATCAACGCAGAGCCGATGCCTTGACGGTGGAATCGCGGGTGGACATAGAGCATTTCGATCCAACCGTTGTCGTAGAACTTGTAGTTCAGGACGGCGTAGGCCACGACGTTGGTGTCGATGACGGCGATGTAACACGCGCCCGATTTGATCTGGTCGTGGATGAACTGGATGCGTGCCGGGTCAGATGCCGCGACGTGATCGAAAGCGATGATCGCATCTGCATCCGTCTTTGCCGCAATTCGCAATTCCATGAGAGTGTCGCATGCCACATAACTACATATTCAACATCAGATCTGACGAAGAACGTCCCATCTGTCCGCGGTCATACAGCAGATTTGATAATCACCTTTGGGAATGGAGGATGTTATCCAGCACTTTTGACGAATGACATCCCAGATGACGCTATTGTTCATGATCTGTTCGTCATGACTCAAATACAGACACCCCGCTTGCTCGACCAGGTACGGCAATCGGTGCGGCTCCGGCATTTCAACTTAAAAGAATGCCCCAGCTAGCCTGAGATCGAGAGCAAGTGAGACGTAGACAGTTGCGATCGCATTCCCAAGATGATGTGAGGCGATCGCTCATCTCACTTGATTGTGGTCACGTCGCGCACGAACGCTCTGGCGCAATCGAGCACGCTCATTAGATACTCTGCAGCAACGCCCCCAACAGTGCGGCGGGCGAGTCTTCGTGCACCATGTGTGCGGCGTCATCAATTGGCGTGAAGCTCTTGGCCTGCAAAAGCTGGTGTACTTGTCGGCCTTGTGCCGATGGAATGAATGTATCCCGCATGCCCCAGCTGATGTGCACGTCGAAATCTGTGGGTCCATAGAGCTTCTGGGCTGCCTCGATATTACCGAGATCCGCTTGTGCGATCTGGCGATAAAAGGCTGCCTTCCCGACCTCGCCTGACCAAGGTTCAAAATATAAACGGATCGATTCTTCTCGCAGCGGATAGTGGGCAGCAGCCTGAATATAGGCACGGAATAAGGCTTCGTGGGCATAGTCCGGCAAACCGGCAAATGCGGGTTCGTAATTTGCAACATGTGCGTAGAGCGGTGACCCTGATGGCAATACGGCAACCGCGTTAACGAGATGGAGTTTGCCATACTCAATGCCGTTGACGAAATGACAACGTAATGCTGCCAACCCGCCGAAATCGTGGCCGACGACTTGTGGCCGCTTTAATTTCCAATACCTGATGAGGGCTTCAAGGAGGTTGCTCTGGACCGATTCCGCGACATTCTGCGTTGCACCCTTTTCTGAAAGCCCCGTTCCCAACATGTCAAAGTAAAAGACCTGGTGCGTCTTCGCCAACCAAGGCGCGATCGCCCGCCAGGCTTGGGCCGACCAAGGGAAACCGTGAACAAGGACAATCGGATCGCCTGCGCCCATTGAACCCCACGCAATGGACTGGCCATCGAAAGAAAACCGCTCTTTAAGCTGCAGCATCGAAGCCTCCTCTGAATATAAATTGACATATAGCTAATTTGCTATATATATTTATGGCATGGCCAATAGAGAAGATCAAGTCAAGGCGATCGCCAACCAAACGCGGCTCGAAATCCTGCGCCTGCTCGACCGTCCGCTTGAGCATTTCGCGAAGCAGGAGTCTGCGGACCCGGTCGAGACAGGGGTTTGTGTTCAGCTCATCGCCGAGCATTTCGGTGTGAGTCAGCCGACGATGAGTCGACATATCGAGCTGTTGAAACGGGCTGGTTTCATTCATGCGAAGCGACAGCAGAAATGGACCTATTGCTCACGTAATGAAGAGGCGCTGGCCGAATATGCCGCTTGGCTAAAAGCATCATTGAATATCAAGACGGACTGATGCGGGCATGATCAAGGTGTTGCTGTGGATCGATGCAGCTGTGGTATTTCAAGCTCCAGCTAACTTGAGGTCAAGAGTGAGCGAGACGTATACAGTTGCGATCGCATTCCTAAGATGAAGTGGGACGATCGCGCCAACTTAACCTTTGTGATCAGAAAAGAGTTGAAAGGGGCAAACGATTAACGGATCGGCGCTTAGCTGCGCCGTGCACATGGGGTCGTCGCGTCATCGTGACCCCTGCTATTTGACGGGTGGTGTGAAATAGAGCGGCTGGCCTACTGCCAGGCGTCCGCGCCGAATCACGGTGCCGTAGACCCCAGCTTTGTTGCCCCGCTCCCGCACCACCGCCTTGAGAACTTCCGGTGTGCGAAGTCCCGAATCTGGATCAAAGTTGACCATTGAGCAGCGCTCATCCCAATTGGTGACGGCGATCGCGGCGGCCGCATCACCTTTTCCAAACGACAGCACCCCTCCTACCCAGGCGTCTTCCTCAAAGGGAATGGCGGGCGGCGACGAGATCAGAATATTGGGTCGGAATCGGCGGACATCTGGAGGGTGCCCCGCAAGTTCGGCAATCTTGCTGACCGTGGCAGACGTGATTGCGGAAATGCTCGCTTCGTCAAAAATGCCCCGGTTGAGGTGCATCATCTCGACCGGCGAGCCATGTTGACGGCTGACTTCAGCGGCCAGTTCCGGGCCGAACAGAGCCAGTTCCTCTCCGCCTGGCGTGCGCACATGCGTCGGCAGACCGCCAGCAGCAGCGTCAGCTCCCCGACGCACCGGCGTGAACAGAATCAGCTCTGGCAGCTTGGAGGCAGTTAGCCAAGGGAAGCCATGGCGATCGTCAAGCCGACGAAACGCCAAGCGGCGATCGCCCTCAAGACCATGCCAGCCCAGCTCGGCTGCCTCAAGCGCCTCACCCGCCATGGACTTCACGGGATACCGAAAGAGCGCCTCTACCTCACCAACCTTGATTGTCATGTTCGATCTCGTTTGCCTCGCCCTCATCAGCGGCGCGACTTTACCGCATCCGACGGCATGCGCTCATCATGCCGCATCGTCACTCATCAAATCTATTGTGAATAACGGCAAGCTGCGGCCAGAAACACTTGCCGATTCTCTCATGCCGCTTGGTTTGCCCCCGGCTGCGCGATAAAATCTCTCAGCATTAGGGTCGCCCTGAATAATTAACGTCTTGCCGCCTAGTTTTTTGACCAGTTTTTTTGCATGATCCATCAATCCTCTACCGATCCCCTGCCCAATGAACGTTGGTTCAACGAACAAGGCTGCCAATTCAAATTTGTGATCGCTCAGCTTTTCAACTGCGTAATATCCTATTAATTCTGAGTTCTTTTCTGCGACCAAATAGTGCACGTCAGCTGAGTTCATTGCTTGAGCGGTAACGGTTAGTTCCTTACGACAGGCTTCCATAAATGATTCTGAATATCCCCAGTAGGCTTTTGATCGCATGGCTAACTCGCTGATTTCTTCAGCTTCGTAGGCTTTGACGATTCGGATTGTTAGGGAATTGCTCATGTCACAGAACTATTTAGTAGAGAGAACTATTCCATATCGTTCTTTTATGATTTTTGGGGCCGAAAATCTTCCGTCTAAAAAGCTAATTGGGTGTTTGTGTAGGAATACAACAGCTAATTCACTTATATTGATGATTGGGTAGATGAGTTCAGTATAGTCATCTCTTCTGTAATTGCCTTGAATTACAGAAGAGATTTGAAAGTATTTAATAGTACGTTAATCGCTGTTTTCCCAGACCATGACGACTGTCGAAGTCGAGTCTGAATTCCAGCAATAAGGAATGCAGGGATAATCGACATTGACCTTGAGGTAGACCCAGGCTTCCACCGATCTGCTAAGTTGGTCGCGATCGACCGAGAGTCCTGCATAGTCCACCGACGCCAGCAAATCATCGATTAACTCCGCGTCTTCTTCGTCCAGCCCGCTGTAACCATGGCCTCGGTATTTAGGCCTGGTGTAAAAGTGCGCATAGAGTTGTTCACGAATGGCCACAGAGAGCGGACAGGGCACGAGAAAGCCTTGCATCTGGCGCTGTTCGCACGACAGTCCGCCGCATTGAGCGCATACTCCACACCGGATTCATGCCCGACGATGAAGCAGACACCCTCGAATTCCTGTAGCTCAACCTGAATAGCTGGATCAGACGACATGAAAACTTTGCTAAAAACTGTCGATAAACACTACTGCTCGGGTTGATGGGGAACCCAAACCCATCAATTTCAACGATTGGCTATGGCCAATGGTCGCTGCTGTGTTGCGAGAGCTGGCTCGTGGATTTTACGCGAGAGAGTACATAGTTTTTAGGCTATCGGCCTTTCATCATGCGGGTCTTGAGGGATACGAGCTTCTTGATCTCGTGGGTGATGTCCTCTTGATGCTCATTCAGGACAGTGTACTCAGTGGGCTGGGTCTGCATGAGAGATGCCACCAACTCTTCCACCGCTTGTTCGTCTGTCGAGTTCAGTAGGATCGGCTCCATGTCTTTGTCTATCCCGTCCTGGTGTGTCCACACTGAAGGATTCTAAGGCTAACCAGGACTGACTGCTGCATCGGGTGTAACCGGATCGTTAGGCCGCGATCGCGAACACCTAGCCGCGGCTGCCTTTCGGGTCAAGGGCGTCGCGCAGGCCATCGCCCAACAGGTTAAAGGCCAGTACCGTCAGCGTAATGAATAAGCCGGGAAACAGAATCGTCCACGGGGCGGAAAGCGAATAGCCCCCTTTAAAGGCGTCCGAGAGCATGGTGCCCAGTTCGGGTGTGGGCGGTTGTGCCCCCAGACCCAAAAAGCCGAGTCCGGCGGCTTCTAACGTGGCGGTGCCGATCGCCAGCGTGGACTGCACTACAATCGGCGCGAGACTGGCAGGCAAAATATGCAGAAAAATGATGCGTGGCGGCTGGGCACCAAAGGCCCGGACGGTTTGCACAAACTCCTGTTCGCGCAGCGAGAGCACCATGCTGCGAGTGAGGCGAATGAATTTAGGGATTTGCACGATGCCGACGGCCATCATGACGCTGACCACGCTGGGGCCGGTGATGGTGACGACGGCGATTGCCAGCAAAATGGAGGGAAACGCCAGCATGACATCGGTCAGCCAGCCGACGACGCCTTCGATCCAGCCGCGAAAGTAACCGGCAGCGAGGCCGAGGCTGACCCCGATAATCAAGCCCAATAGCACCGACACCAGACCAATTACCAACGACGTTCTGAGGCCGTACCAAACCAGGGTCAAAATGTCGCGGCCCAAACCGTCAGCACCAAACCAATGTTCCCAACTGGGGCCTTGCAGGCGGGCGGCATAGTCGCGATCGGTGGTCGGATCGTAAGGATTCAGCACCGGAGCCAGCAGCGCTGCCAAACCGATGAAAATCGTTAGCCCGAGGCCAATTAGGCCCGAGGTCGATTCGGCAAATCGTTGCACTGCGCGATTGTTTTTAAATCGGGTCAGGCGGCTGGGGGCGATCGTGGTGGTCATGGGCGGTTGGGAGAATGGGTGGATGGATAGCGGCTGGAGGGGCGAGGCATTTTCGCTCAAATATTTCGGTTTAGATCAAAACATATATCCGAAAATGTCTCGCCCGTACGGGGTGGGTGAAGCGCGGAAGGGTGCCGGGTGGATGGGTCGGCGGGTAGAAGAATCGGTGAGCGGAAGTCAGAGAGTTGGTTAGGCATCTTGCCTGACCTCAGAAAACCATTATTTGTACTGAATTCGCGGATCTAAAAAGGCGTAGGAAATATCGACCAGTAAGTTCACCAAGACAAAGACAAAGGCCACAAACACGATGCCGCCCTGCACCACCGGATAGTCGCGCAGCAAAATGCCTTCATAAATCCACTTGCCGATACCCGGCCAAGAGAAGATCGTTTCCGTCAAAATCGCCCCACCGAGCAGGGTGCCAAACTCCAGCCCCACAATGGTGACCACAGGCAGCATGGCATTTTTGAGGGCATGTTTAGCCACCACCCAAAATTCCAACACGCCCTTCGCGCGCGCGGTGCGAATGTAGTCTTGAGACAGCACTTCGAGCATGGCACTGCGAGTGATGCGAGCCAAAATCGCGAGGGGAATGGTGCTGAGCGTCACGGCAGGCAAAACCAGGTGCGACACGATGTTGCCAAAAGCAGTAAAGTCGCCCTGAATCAAGGCATCAAAAATGAAAAAGCCCGTGATCGGTTCAAAGGTGAAGCCGACATCGACCCCGAGGCGACCGCTGGCGGGCAGCCATTGCAGGTTGACGGCAAACAGGTACACCAGCAGCAACCCCAGCCAATACACCGGCATCGAGACCCCCAGCAGCGAACCGCTCATCATCACGTTATCGATTAGGCTGTTTTTGCGAACGGCGGCGATGACGCCAGCGGGAATGCCCACCACCAGGGCAATCAGCATGGCGATGACGGAGAGCTCGAAGGTGGCGGGCCAGCGTAGCAAAATTTCATCCCAAATGGGCACGCCGGTAAAAATGCTGGTGCCCAGATTGAAGCTCAGCAAACTCCCCAAAAAGGACAGGTACTGCAACGGTAAAGGTTCGTTTAACCCCATCCGCTCACGCAGTACCTCGACCTGCTCAGGCGTGGCGCGATCGCCCAGCATCGTCACCGCCGGATCTCCAGGAATCAGATGCAAAAACAAAAAGACCAGTAGGGAAATGCCTAGCAAAACGGGAATTAACCGCAGTAAGCGGGCAAAGATATAGCGACCCATGGTGGATGTACTCAGTGGGGACTTTGAGGACTTTGAGAACTTGGGAATGACAATTTAACAAATTCCGTGATTTGCTTTGAAGCAAAGCCGGATGTCATATCCCCTCCTGGGAGGGGCAACGGGGTGGGTTGGCCGATAGTGCGAGTAATTGAAACCCACCCCGCCCTGCGGGCACCCCTCCCAAGAGGGGATAAATCAGCGCATTATTTAATTTCCGAGCCTTAGTGGCACTAGGACTGTGTTTTGCCAGTTAGGCATCCTGCCTGAACGGGGATAGCCGTGATGGCTATCCCACTCGTTGACTTTCTATGTCCTAGCTTTTCTCCACGGTGGAGAAGAACTCCGAGCCGAGTGGGCTGGGGGTCCAGCCCGTAACGTTGGTACGCTGCGCCAGCAGCGGCTGAGAATGCACGATGGGAATCCGCAGGGCGCTGTCAAACAGCTTGGCATCCACATCTTTGTAAATCTGCTCGCGCTCGGTGGGGTCACTGGCGACCCGCGCTTTATTCAGCATGTCGAACAGCTCAGCATCCTCATAACCGCCGAGATCTTGCGTGGCCCCCGGCCCAAAGTGCGCATAGAGGAAGTTGTCGGGGTCGCCATAATCCCCCGTCCAGCCCAGCATGAAGGATTGAAATCCCGGTGCCGTGTTGCGGTCTTCCAGATAAGCGCCCCAGTCCTTGGTTTGCAGGTTGACGGTAATGCCGATTTGGCTCAGCTCCGCCGCAAAGGCTTCGGCAATGGGTTTGGGGTTGGGGAAGTAGGGCCGACTCACCGGCATGTACCACAGATCCAGCTCAAAGCCATCGGGATAGCCCGCCTCAGCGATCGCCGCTTGGGCTGCTTCAGGATCGTATTCGTAATCGCCGACCTCGTCGCTGGTGTAGTTTGCCAAAGAGGAGGGGACAAAGTGACCATCGGTTTGACCCAGCTCGCCCCAAAACGCATCGACGATGGCGGTTTTGTTAATGGCTTGGGCGATCGCCTGCCGCACTTCCACCGAGGCCAAGGGCTCATAGGTGGGATTTAGCGCTAGGTAGCCGACGTTAAATGAAGGGCGAAAGACCGCTTCTAGCGCCGGATCTGACTCAATTTCGGGTAGCTGATCGGGCGTGAGATCGACGGTGAAATCCAGCGTGCCTGCGCGCAACTGCGCCAGCCGTGCCGCCGGATCTTCCACAAAGCTAATCACCAGCTGTTCGGTGGCGGGTGGGCCATCCCAATAGTCGGCAAAACTGGAGAGCAGGATGCGATCGCCACTGCGCCACTCGTTAAACACAAACGGCCCCGTCCCGACAGCTAAGCCGGAGGGTGTGCCGTAGCTCGGCCCCGCTTCCTGCATCGCGGTGGGGCTAGCAATGCCGAAATAACCGGATGAAATGGCGGCTGGAAAGGCGGCGAAGGGTTCTGCTAGCTCAAACTCGATAGTGAGGTCATCAACAGCCCGCACGTCTACGAGCGTGGAATTTTCATCGCCCTTAAAGCCACCGAAGAGGTCAGTCCAAATTTCGTAAAGGTTGCCTTCGGCGCGAAAGCCAAATTCAAATTCGGGATCCCACCAGCGCTGCACATTAAACACCACCGCCTCGGCATTGAGATCGCTGCCGTCGTGAAATTTAACGCCCTCGCGCAGCGTAAACGTCCAGGTCAGGGCATCCTCGGAAGCTACCCAGTCGGTGACCAGCTCGGGCTGCAAATCGGTGGTACCCGGTTCGGTGCCAATTAGATAGTTGTAAATCTGGCGCTGCACATAAATGGAGTTGCCGTCGGTGATGTTGCCCGATGTTAGGTTGACCGGTTGGCCGCCCGACCCAAACACCAACGCTCCTGTGTCAGCGGGTGCCGCGGCTTCGTCGGGCGCAGCCGGATCAGCGGCTTCCTTGGGGGTGCCGCCGCAGTTGGCCAGCACCAGTGCCAGGGTCATGGCTAAGGCCGCTAGTAACAGTCGTCGCAGATACCGTCGCAAACCTCGGGGGTTGCTCAACATAGTCAGCTCCTGAAATCTTAAAAAGAGAAATTAAGGTTGAATAAACAGCACTTTAAGGGATGTCTTCGTAACCTGTAATCGAGATGGCATAGAACTTAATTGAACTGCTGAGAACAAAAATGAGTAATCTAATACAGATATCGCCGAATGACTAGTCCATGCTGCGTCTAAATGTCGACCAGAATGATTTACTAAAGTGCCTGCCAACAAATGCTTTCCGGCTTTTTGAGCAGATATTACAGACATCAATAAAAATGCTTTTGAGTTGATCAAATTAGGGCTTCTTAAGAAAAATTTAAGACAAGCTTTTGATTGGTCGCATTTAATTTGCCTGCAGTCAAGCCCCCGTTGAAGTAATTTTGTCTCCCCGATGAATTACGTTTTTTTAGGCGTTCTATAAAACTTATGGTTATGGTTTCCTCCGTTTCTCCGATTCTTGACGTCCGCGATCTCTGCGTCACCTTTTTGACCAAGGCGGGGCCGGTACCGGCAGTCAAGTCCGTCTCCTTTGATTTGTCATCGGGCGAGACGCTAGGGCTGGTGGGCGAGTCTGGCTCGGGTAAATCGGTGACCTCGCTAGCGCTGATTGGCCTGTTGGATCAAGGCGCTGAACTGTCGGGTGAAATCTGGTTTCGCGACCCGCGGGAGCCGGCGGCGGCCCCGATCGATTTATTGCAGCTGTCCCCCGAGGCCCGCCGCCAGTATCGCGGCAAGCTGATCTCGATGATTTTTCAGGAGCCGCTGACGTCGCTCAATCCGGTGTATACCTGCGGTGCTCAGGTGATTGAGGCGCTGCGCTTGCACCAGGGGCTAAAGGCTGAAGCCGCGAAAGCTCAGACGATCGCCCTGTTTGAGGAAGTTAAGCTACCCAATCCGACCGAAATTTTGGGCCGCTACCCCCATCAGCTCTCGGGGGGACAGCAGCAGCGCGTGATGGTGGCGATCGCCCTGGCCGGTAATCCCGCTGTCCTGATTGCGGATGAACCGACGACGGCTCTGGATGTCACTATTCAAGCCACCATTTTGGATCTGCTGCGCGATTTGCAGACCACTCGCGGCACCGCTACCGTCTTCATCACTCACGATATGGGTGTCGTCTCCGAAATTGCCGATCGCGTCGCCGTCATGTATCACGGCGATCTGGTGGAAATTGCCTCGGTGTATGACTTGTTTGCCGAGCCGCAGCATCCCTACACCCAGGGCTTGCTGAACTGTCGACCGCGGCCTCAGCAGCAATTGCGCCGACTGCCCACTGTTAGTGACTTTATGGAAGAGCAGCTGGTTGACGGCGGCGTCGTGCAGGTGGTCTCGAAGGTGCGCACCCCAGCGGAAAAGGCGGAACTGTTGGCGGAAGTGAGTCCCGAAGAAATTGCTCAGAAGCGACTGGTTCTGCAGAAGCAAGCCTCCCTATTGCAGGTTAAGAATCTGACCAAGTCATTTCCCATGCGGCAAGGGTTTTTCGGCAGCAAAACCGAGTTTCGCGCTGTTGATGATGTCAGCTTTGACGTGTATCCCGGCGAAACCCTGGGGCTGGTGGGTGAGTCGGGCTGCGGTAAATCAACCCTGAGCCGCTGCTTACTGCGGTTAATTGAGCCGACCCGTGGCACCGTGCACTTTGAGGGGCGCTCTGTCTTAGAGATGGCGCCTAGCGAGATGCGCCAGCTGCGGCAGTCCATGCAAATCGTGTTTCAAAACCCTTATGGCTCTTTAGATGCGCGCCAAACCATCGGCTCAGCGATTATAGAACCGATGCAGATTCACGGCTTGGGCGGTAGCGAAGCGGCACGGCAGGCGCGGGCCACTGATTTGCTCGAACGGGTCGGTTTGGATGGCAGTGCCCTGCGGCGCATGCCTCACGAATTTTCGGGTGGGCAGCGGCAGCGGATTTGCATTGCCCGCACTCTGGCCTGCGAACCCAAGTTCATCATTTGCGATGAGTCGGTCTCGGCGCTAGATGTCTCTGTGCAGGCCCAGGTGCTGAACTTGTTGAAGGATCTGCAGCAGGAATTCAACCTGACCTATATCTTTATCTCTCACGATCTGAGCGTGGTGAAATTTGTCAGCGATCGCATTGTGGTGATGAATCAGGGGCGCATTGAAGAAATTGGTCCCGCCGAAGTCATCTACAATTCGCCGCAGCAACCCTACACGCAGCAGCTGATCGCTGCGATTCCTGATGCCACCCTCGACGACATTCAGCAACGGCAGGCGGCCTTGAGTCAGCGGTAATTGGGGTGGGCTTAAAACGTATCCAGAATGGACGGACGGACGCCGAGCTTTTTCACTACTAAGACGTACAGCCAAATATTCCACAGGGCCATAGAGAGGGCCGTGGCGATCGCCGCCCCCAAGATGCCAAACCAGTGAATGCCGACCCAGTTCAAAATGACGTTGGCGAGGGCACTCACGGCCATCACGCCAGCCGCCTGTTTCTGGTAGGTCGTCATGAGCATCAGATAGCCCACCGAGCCCGCACCCACATTTACCAGTTGTCCCAGCATCAGTGCGACTAACGCGCCCTGCGCGGCGATGAATTCTGCCCCAAACAGGTGCAGGATGGGGCGCGAAAAAAGCACGATCGCGATCGCCATCACCAAGGCGGGGTAAAACATCCAGCGGGCAATCACGGAGACGAGTTGCTGGAGTCCGGCCTGGTCATTCTCGGCATACAAAGTGGCAATGAGGGGCGCGGCCATGGCATTCACCGCCATCAAAATGAACGGTACCCAAGCCGCCGTTTTTAACGCCGCGCTGTAAATGCCGACCTGTTGGGCATTCAACATCAGGCCAATCATGAGGGTGTCGGTGTGGTTCAAAATCATGAAGGAGCCGCCCATCAACATGACCGGTAAGGCAGTACACCACCATTCAGCCGTTTCATAAATGTGCGGGGGGCGGCGAATCTGGGCATCGAGTCGGGCCTGAAACCAGCCCCATTGCCCAGCCAGCACCACGAGAATGGCAGTGAGGCTCAGGGCCATGGCCACGGTACTGGTGAAGGGGCGCTGCGATCGCCACCCGACGGCTAGCCCCAGCAGTACCAAGGGCTGCCCAATCAGCGATGGGGCAAAGGCCAAGACAATTTGCTGAAAGCCCCGGATAATTTCTCTTTGCAGACCCATTAGGGTTAGGCCAGGAATGGTCCAGATGCCGAGCAGCAGGGGCCAGGTGTACACTCCTAAGTCACGGGTTGCCTGCAGCCACCCCCATACGGCGGTACCGCATCCGGCAATGCCAATGCTGGCCAGCAAAAGCTGTCGCCAACTGCCGCCGATTAGCCCCCCGAGCCGCGCCCAGTCGCTTTGGGCGCGATAGGCCGACACCAACCGCAAGGCCACAATGGGCAGGCCAAAGCTGGCAATAAACGCGCCGATGATGCTGATGGCGGTGGCGTATTCATATACGCCATAGGCCGTGGTGCCCAGCCAGCGAGCCAGCCATACCTGCGCCCCGTACAGCAGGCAGGCACTGATGAGCTGAACAGTCAGCGCTGCCCCCGCCCCTCGCGCAAATTTGGTAAACAGCCCGGTTGGTTGCACTTGCTTTCCTTGAGTCACTGGGCAACTCTGTCAGTCATTACACTATCTTCAACGCCTGCACCAATCTAGAGCAAGATTGATGCAGGTTGAATCTTGACTTGCACATTAGAAACGGGGTGGGTCAGTCGATGCCGCCCATCAAGAGGACGGCTTTTGCCGCACCTGATGACAAAAGCGATGATCCAGGCGAGCATTTTCGGGAATTTGTTTAGGTTCACGCCAGTAGTCAGTCACATGGGCGATCACCGCATCATCCAATTCCTCAATGGGCTTCCAGCAGACATGGCAGGTCGGATGCTGGTCAAACAGCATCTGTTTGAAGTCGCGGGAATAGGTGCGGGGTTCACCCGTGGGTAAATCGATCAGATGCTCTAACCGCTTGCCCCAGGTCTGCGCCCGATATTGAATGCGATCGCTCCGGTCGGTGCTGGTGCTGATATATTCCACGAACTTTTTGTCGTGGGTTAGTAAATCCAAAAACGCTTCGCGGATATGGTCTTTGATGGGCAAGATTTGGGGCAGCTCATACTGGCTAAAGGTATAGAGAATGGTGTCCCAGAGGGCGACGTTGAGCCGAGATTTTTCCCAGGTGCCATTGGGGTTATAGGCGTTGCCCAGATAGTACCGTCGAAAAGCCTTTTCTTGAAATACGGCATAGGCCATTTCAATTGACTTTTCAAATACTTGCCGCATCTCAGTTTGAGCGGCTGCACTCAGCTGGCGGTGCCGCTCCATCTCTGTATTTAAAAAGCGCTTGGCTGGGCCTTTGTAATGCTGCGGCGTATTTCGCCACAGGGCAAAAAACCGCAGCACCAGTTGGCGATCGGCCATGCGACTATGGGGCTCTTTCGATTGCAAAATTCTGAGCAAAAATTCGTTTTGGGCCAGCGATCGCAATAGTTCGTTGTAGTTGCCGCGATAGACACAATTTCGCACTTCTTGATCGTTCAGCTTTTCTGCGCCCAGATTGAGTCGTTCAAACACCTCAAACTTCACATCGGGGTCAGAATCTTTTTCAATCACAATCAGCCTGAGAATGAAGTTGAGCATTTCTTCTTGCAGCTCAACGGGCAAATCGGTAAAGGCTTTGCGATTCAGATCTTTGAGCACTTGCAAACCCGACAGCTTAAACTTTTGACCGTTGGGAAACGCGCCATTGATAAAGGCACAAATGCTGGTTAAACGCTGCTGTCCATCCACGACTGAATAGGTGCGGTTGGCCTCTTCAGCAACATAAATCACGGGAATCGGAATCGCTAGCAGTAAAGATTCGACCAGCCGGCTCGCTTTGCCACTGTTCCACACGAAATTGCGTTGAAAATCTGGCTGCAGGTTGAGCTTGCCGCGATTGACCCAGCTGACCAGAGTTTCGACCGGCAGGTCTTGCTTTTCCGTTTTGACTCGCCGTTTTTCTGGCTCAATGTCGAGGGGGGTATCGTCTTCGACTTCTTCGATGATTAGATCGTCAGCGGGGGGCGGCTCTGGAGCCGGATTAGCATTGGAGTGAGCCATAGCGTTTGTGAGACAGGCAGAGTCTTCACGTTTAGGATACGCCAAAGCGGAAGCGGGTCTTGATGGCTGATGACCAATCCCCATATTGGCGCTCTGCTGCTGCATGGGCTAGCCAGCCTGGCCGTCATGAGCGATCGCCCTCAAGATATTCCCCCATCAGCAATTCCCTTTAGAACAGGAGGCGCTGATTTTGATTATCCGAAAGGGCAGTCAAATCCACCGTCAAATCATCAGTCAGCTGACGGGCTGTCGTCTTGAGTTCCTCAGCGGTGAGGGGACGTTTTTGTTGGGTCGGCAAATAGGAAGATACGTCTAACGGTGGGCCGAAGGCGATTTCGACGCTGCTGCGCCAGTGCGGTTTAGGGATGTCGTATCGCAAACTAACGGGAATCACTTGGATGCCCAGATTGTGGGCTTGAGCTTCGGCCTGTAGCGCGATCCGGGCCAGCCCTGGCTTTAACCGATGCACTTGGCAATCGCGAAAAATGCCCCCTTCGGGATAAATCACCATCATTTGGGCTTGCTGCAGCAGATCGATGCCGTGACGCAGGCTGGAAACGCTGGGCGATCGCACGTTGACCGCAAACCCGCCCAAGCGACGGATGAACCAGCCCTGCAACCCTTTAACCTCATCAGAGGTCACCATAAAGTGCAAGTCTCGCCCCGTGACTGAGCGTCCTGCCGCATAGGGAATGATGATCGAGTCCCAGCGAGCCCGATGGGTTGGGGCCAAAATAATCGGCCCTTGGTGCGATAAGTTTTGCTGTCCTCTAATTTTGACCTGACGGAAATAGCTCGGCACAATCAGCTTTTCCCCTAAAAAATAGGCCAGTGGGGTCAGCCAGGGAGAGCACCGTGACAGAGCGAGAGAATGATGGTTGAATGACGGGGAACTCAGGCTAGCAGTGGACATAGACGTAGATGAGTGCAGTGACTATTTTCAGAGCCCCTACGATTGAAGGTGACTGATTTCGTTACAGATAACGTAACGGCAAAGTCTAGATGTCGCCGCTAAGGCTAGACACTTTTTGTGATTGTCATGGCCTTTCGCCCTTCTAATTTCTGGTAAGTACCCAGACTACTGTTCTAGAGGGGCTGATTCTAACTCTGCATTACGAAGAGCTGTTTTTGCCTTGTCTAATCAGGGCTTGGCACATTTCTAGTGCTCGCCACTCGCAGCATCAATTCCTTCATTCCTGGTCAGGCTCAATGCCTAAAGCCCGCAGTTGTGCCGCTAGTCGCTCTGCTCGTTCTTGAGCTGTATCAGCTCGTTGCCGGGCTTCGTCTTTTTCCAGCTGTTCAATTTCTGCTCGTTGTTCAGCTCGTTCGGTATCGGTGAGCTGCCACTGACCCACTGCATCACACCAGCGCAACCAATGTGCGGGAATTCCCTCAAATTCTCCTGACCAGACTCCTAGGCCAATTTCTAGGTCGTCTAACCAAACAAGCGGTGGCTTGGCGTTTAAAGGTTGCTCTTCGTAGCGAGTGCCGACCAGCTTGAAATACCGCAGTTTTTGACTATAGCGACTGTAGACCAGATAGTGCGGTACCCGCAGGTAGCGCTCATACACTTCCAGTTTGCCAGGAAGCATCGCGTCAGTAGATAAGTTCGGCTCAGCTGCCGACGCGGCAGCCACCTGATCTTGGGAGTTATAAAACCGACCCAAATCTTCCTGCTCGGTGCGCGGTGATAAAAACTCGATCGCGACGGTGGGGGCCTGCCCTTCTTGCCATACGACATAGCTGCGACGCAGGTCACGACCTTCGTAAAGGCGCGGTACGTCTAAAGCCAAAAACCAGTCGGGCCGCTTGTGCCACAGCGGATGATGCACGTCGTAGTAAAGATTCAAATCGCTGCCGGTAAACCATCGGTCACGCTGATAGGCCGATAAAGTCAGCGTCCGGCTCAATAACTGGGGCTGCAAATCATGAAATTCGTCGGGCCAGCCAGGTTCCTCAGGAAACTCGCTGGGCAAATCGTACATGGTAGGCAGGGTCTCGCGCGGTGGGCGCGGCGGGTCAGCCTGAGGCATGGCAAGGCCAGTGGTGTCGTGCATGGTGATGACCCACTTCAATCAACAGCGGCGAGTGTTCTTATTCTAAAGGACGTGACTCGGGGGGCGGCGATCGCAGCCGTACCGGTTCACTACCGTTGATTCAGCCGCCACTGGATGGAGCTTTAGACCTCACGATGATGACCACTCGCACTTTTCCCGTGAACTCATCTCACCCAACACCCCGCCGGGCTTATTCTTCGCTACCCGTGTCAGTCAACTCATCGGCGTCAATCGGCTCAGCGGTGACTTCACCCGCTTCGTCAAAGGTGACCAAAAACTGAGCCACGGCCTCGTCGGTGGTGGCTGTCGGCTCGACTGGAATGAAGGTCAGCTCTGGCAGAGGGGTGCTGTCAACATTGATGAGGGCAGGATCATTTTCGTATTTGTAGCCCAAAATATCGCCCGATTCTGAGACTGCTACGCGATAAATCAGGTCGTCTTCGAAGACGACGTCGGCGTCTAAGGCATCGGCTAGGCTGTCTTCTAACTCAGCGGCTAACTCGCTCAGGGTATCGGCATCCGTAATCGCCGCTGCCGTGGCCAGGCGGTCGAGCGCTACCCCCGCCGCAATGGGGTCAGCGGCAGTAGCGTCATCGTCAGGATCGACCCCGTCGCCGCGATCGCCCGCCGCGGTCTCAGAGTCGTCGGGGGACGATTCCGCTTCCGCCAAATTAGCGGCTTCTTGCTCCACCAGTTCCGAGAGCGATGCGCCTTCACTCTCGCGGCGCTGCACCTCAAACTCTGGTACCGGCGGTAAAAAGAACAGGGCCGCTGCCGCCGCCAGGGTCGATAGGCCCACTGCTGCCGGCACTGCCCGCTGGGCCATCGGCTCAGCTGGGCGAGCATGACGGCGATCGAGGGATGACAGCTGCAGGGTGAGGTCAGGGAGGGTGAGCGTATCGGCTAGAAGTTGATCAACTGCCTCGACCAGGTCAAATAGTTGCACCGAGTTCAGCTCTAGAGTCTGGCGCGTCGCGGTGCCATCGGCGGCCGTCACAGTGGCCATCAGGTGATGGCGATGGTGCTCGCCCGGTTTTAGGGCGACCGGCTGGGCTGCCGAGACCTCTTCTGGCAAGGGGTAGGGAATACCGCTCAGCAGCGATTGCGCGTAGTCGCTCACGGTTTTGACCAGCGCGTCGAGAAACTCCCGACCGCCACTGAGGACGTGGGGCGTACCGGGAAAAATGCATTCTGAGTTGAGCACCACCGTGAGGGGAGCCATCGGGTCAGTGTCGTCACCCGTATTCAGCCCTTCCAGCTTGAGGTTGCAGTTGGGCAGGGTGTATTGGCGTTGAACGGTCATACGACTTCTCCGTCAAACAGGCTGCTCCAGAGGCGTTGCGGGCCTTGGGTGCCGGTACAAAATAGTAGGCGAGTCAGCAGCGAAATCGCCAGCTCGTTGAGTTTTTCGTCGGTGCTGTAGGCAATCACCCCGGCTCGCTGCGGGTTCATGCGGGCTCGAAATAGGCTGCGAAATCGTAGTAGATAGTCGGCGAGTCGAAAATGATGATCGAACGCTAGCTGCTTATCGCTGAGCTGCTGATAACCCAGCAGGAGTTGACGCATCAGCACGGACAGACGCTTGGCTAAAAAACAAATCACGATGGTGAGTGCTTTGGCCTCGGCGATCGACAAGGGATCGCGCTGATTTTGTCGCCGCATGGGGTTGGTGCTACGGATGCGCCAGAGCTTGACACGGCCGGGAATCACTGACTGCAGGCCGAGCTGTTCTGACACTTTGAGCAGGGCCTCTGAGCCCGCCACGTCCAGCGATTCGATCGCCAATATGAGCAAATCCAGATCCATCCGCACCCGGCGCGGGCAATCTTGGGTCGGCAGGTTGGGGACCGGCAGCGTTTCTAAAATCGAGGGCGCCGAGGGCGCCGGAGGACTGTCGAGTTGCATATCCTCAGTTCAGTAGGGCAGCAAAATTAAAGTACACACAAGAGACGTGTCTATAGTGGCCTGGCCTAATGGTGCAAACACCATCATAGCTTTGACACACAAGCGCTCAACATACCGCAAAACGAGTCATTGCACCACTGCGATTCGCCCAAGTACCCTTTGGCATCCGGGCAGCGAGGGAACAGAACCCGCTCCAAGGTACCCACCTCAAACGGCAATCATTCAATTTCTTCCATACTCTTGATGAACCAGTCAGCCTCCTGACGCACCAACTCATACCGCATGTTGAGGTCGCGATCGTAGGAATTGCGGTTGTTGAGCACTCCCAATTCGTAATACTCAGCCACTTCTTTGACCTGAGCCTCAACTGTCAGAGCCTCGGCGGTGGGGTCATCGGGCTCTACTGACAGCACCTCAACGGAATGCTCGAAGGTGTAGTACCAGTTGTCGCGTTCTCCTCCCAGAGCTTGGTTGCGCCACTCGGTCAGCACCGGCTCGACCAGCGCCGTCTCCAGGTTATCCATCGTGTGTTCTGGCCCGAGGGCCTCGCGTTTGGCCGACAACCAGGTGGTAATCGTTCGTTCAGCAATGTCTTTGACGCCAATTTGCGCCTCTGGCGGCGGCGGGGTGGGAATGTTGACCGGTGGCCTGATCAGGCTAATATCGAGCGCCGGCTGTTGAATTCTCGGGCCGCTGAAGGCTGCCCCCACCCAACTAAAGGCGCGCACCGTGACTAGGCCCAAGAGGCCCATCGTCACCGCCCCCACCGTTACCACCCCAGCGAGGCGACCCCAGTGGGGCGATCGCGATGACCGCTCACCTGGCACCAGCGGCTCTGGGGGCACGACCGCCGCTGAGGGGCGGTGACCGTTTTGCGACGCGGCAAACGAGCGCCCCGACCCCGAGGCCTGGAGTTGCCCCTCCGGCGACAGCTGTGAGACCCGCTCGGCCACGCTCAAACCGATTTCTTCACGAGGAATTGTATTGGCGTCAGCGACAGGTCGTGCCGACGGGGTGTTCCCGACCGGAGCGTCGGTATAGGCCGGGGTGATCGGGGCTGACAGGGTGGGCATTGCGGGTGGCGGGCCGAAGGCCGTCGCCCCCGCCGCCAAGGTATCGGGGGCAGCCGTCGATTGAGGCGGCTCGGCGATCGCCGGAGCGGGCATCGTCTCTAAAAAAGACTGCACCTGAGGGTCGGCGAAATAGTCTTTCAGCAGGGTTTGCTGCTGAGCCAAATCACGAAAGTGGTGAAATACCTCCTCTTGGAGCCACCGCTCGGCATAGAGGCACAACCCCGGCAGCAAATCCGGCGAGCCTTGAGAATGTTCGCGAATAAAGGCTAAGGGTTCGTATTCTTGGCTGCGTTCTAGGGCACGACCCGCTTCTTCGGCGTGACCGAGCAACAAGGAACAAACCGCTTGCTCTAGGTAGACATCCTGTCGTGCGCCCACCCGTTCTAACAGCTGCTTGGCGCGTCTGACGAGCGCCGGTTGGTGAAAGGCAAAGCCGCGGGCCAGCAGGGCATACACTGCCAGATAGGTGGCGACGGCAGAGGGGCGGCGCGCTTCGGCCTCAAAAATTTCCTGCTGTTCGCCGGCGGTCAAATAGCCTCGCAGCTGCTGAATAAACCGCAAAAAATCATCGGTCGAGAGACCCGATAAATCGTCGCCGATGCCATCAATGCCGCCCCGATCTTGCAGCATCGTTTTCAAGAGTTTGACGCCCTGGCGGCGGGGTGCAGTTTGATCGATCGGTCGAGCTACCAGTTCTAACACTCGATAGGGGCGCAGCTTGTACAGATCAGACTGCAGCTCACTGCGAATGACCGGAAAGCTATTTTCTTGCACCAGCAGCGTTTGGCCCGTTTCTAACGACTCCGCGGCATTTTCATATTGGTTTTGCTGCCACTGCTCGCGACCCAGCTCTAAGCAGGCCAAGGCTAAGGTCAACACGATATCGGCTCGAACCGCCTGCGGCTCACCGTAGCGGCCATCGTCTAAATTAGCGTCTCCACGGGTGACAAAAGGCCGCCCCAGGCGAATCGCGAGTTCGTATTCGCCCAGCTCAAGCAGAATCAGGAGCGCGCCGACAAACTGGGCATCTGCAATGTCAACGGTGGGGGTGTAGGGTTCTGGCGATCGCGTCGGGGTCGGGTCGGCGGCGAGCGATCGCAGGGCCGCTTCCCCAACCTGCGGGTTTAACTCGGTTGCGGCCCCGGCTGCCGGGCTAGCTTTGGGCGGAGTGAGCGCTTCCGCCGTGTAGGCGCGGCCCAAAAATTGCGCATCATACGATTGCCGCTGCTCGGCGTCGGCGAGCAGGGTATAAGCCTCATCAATCAGGGCTTTGCGCGACTCGATCGCAATTTCAGAATATTCCCGTCGCGGTAGCTGCAGAGTGCGATCGCGATGGGCCTGCTTCAGTTGCTCGGTCGTTGCCTGAATTGGCAACCCCAGTATTCGGTAATGATCCAGTGGAATCCGCACTGCTGTCTTGTCCCCAAGTGCCCATCTTGCTATCAGTTGTTCGGGTCATGCCCGCGGCCAGCATGGCGGGAATTGCCCCCGCCAACCCGTTTGCTTCAGAAACCTGTTCGTAAATCGTTCCTCATGATAGGTCGGTTGTCGAGTTCTTGACCGCCCAATTTAAGTTCCTTTATGGCCAACTACTGCTGCTGATGTTTAAAGTCAGATACCGGTATAAGATTGGTGAGATTTCCGCCTGCCCCCCAGGGGTCGCCCCCTGACCTATACCGCGACGTGGGGGCAAGGTTCTGTCCTCAAGATAATTCTAAGGTTGAGGAACCTTATCAAAAGGACAATATTGTTTATTGTGTAAAGTTGGAACTGCCGTCAAGGATACGTCAAACCCATGGCTCAGGAACGGACCCTACCCGTATTTAATGCAACCGATGCCCTCGTGACCGCCGAGGAAGGGCTGACCATTTATGAGGACATGGTACTCGGCCGCTACTTCGAAGATAAGTGCGCGGAGATGTATTATCGGGGCCGCATGTTTGGCTTTGTGCACCTGTATAACGGTCAAGAGGCGGTCTCTTCGGGGGTGATCAAGTGTTTACGCACCGATGACTACGTCTGCAGCACCTACCGCGATCACGTTCATGCTCTGAGCGTGGGGGTGCCCGCGCGCAACGTCATGGCGGAGCTGTTTGGCAAAGAAACGGGCTGCAGCAAGGGGCGGGGCGGCTCCATGCACCTGTTTTCGGCGGAGCATAATTTGCTCGGCGGCTTTGCTTTTATTGGCGAAGGCATTCCGGTAGCGCTGGGAGCGGCCTTTCAGTCGCACTATCGCCGTAATGCGTTGGGCGATGCGGCTGCCGATCAGGTGACGGCCTGCTTCTTTGGCGACGGTACGACAAACAACGGTCAGTTTTTTGAATGCCTTAACATGGCGGCGCTGTGGAAACTGCCGATTATCTTTGTGGTGGAAAACAACAAGTGGGCGATCGGGATGGCCCACGATCGCGCCAGTTCGCAAACCGAAATTTATAAAAAAGCCAGCGTTTTCGGCATGACCGGCGTCGAAGTTGACGGCATGGATGTCCTCGCCGTTCGCGAGGCAGCCCTGGAAGCGGTGCGGAAAGCCCGGGCGGGTGAAGGCCCCACGCTGATCGAATGTCTCACCTACCGGTTTCGCGGTCACTCGCTGGCCGACCCCGATGAGCTGCGGTCCAAAGAAGAGAAAGAAGAGTGGCTGGCCCGCGACCCGCTGAAGCGCTTTGAAACGTACCTACTGAAGCAAAATCTGGTCAAAGACAGCGACCTGAAGGCCATTCGCGATCGCATTCAAACCCTGGTGGATGAAGCCGTCACCTTTGCTGAGCAGAGCCCTGAGCCTGACCCCAGCGAACTCTATCGTTACATTTTTGCCGAGCGTTAGGCCAGGCTGGTCAGCGCCCTCGCTCCAGACCGCCCGCGACCGGATTGGGATTTTTGCTCTGAATCATTAGAGCGGCCCGTGCAATCTCTTGTTTTTTCAACTTTCTAGAAGCAGACCTATGGCAGACACTCTTTTGTTCAACGCTCTCCGCGAAGCCGTCGATGAGGAAATGGGCCGCGACGATACCGTTTTTGTTTTAGGCGAAGACGTCGGTGTCTACGGCGGTTCCTATAAGGTCACCAAAGGGTTGTACGAAAAATACGGCGAGTTTCGCGTGCTGGATACGCCCATCGCGGAAAATAGCTTTACCGGCATGGCTGTGGGGGCCGCGATGACGGGCCTGCGACCGATCATCGAAGGTATGAATATGGGCTTTCTGCTCTTGGCCTTTAACCAGATTGCCAACAATGCCGGGATGCTGCGCTATACCTCGGGCGGCAACTATAAAATTCCGATGGTAATTCGTGGGCCGGGCGGCGTCGGGCGGCAGCTTGGGGCGGAGCACTCCCAGCGGCTAGAGGCCTATTTTCAGGCGGTACCGGGGCTTAAAATTGTGGCCTGTTCCACCCCCTACAACGCTAAAGGATTGTTGAAATCCGCGATTCGCGACAACAATCCCGTCCTGTTTTTTGAGCATGTGCTGCTCTACAACCTCAAAGAAGATTTGCCCGATCACGACTACCTCGTGCCCCTTGATCAGGCGGAGGTGGTGCGTCCGGGTCAAGACGTCACTATTTTGACCTACTCGCGGATGCGTCACCACGTCATGCAAGCGACTAAAAAGCTGGAGAAAAAAGGATTTGATCCAGAGGTGATTGATTTAATTTCACTGAAGCCGCTGGATTTTGACACCATCGGCGCTTCGATCAAAAAAACGCATCGCGTAATCGTGGTGGAAGAATGCATGAAGACAGGGGGCATTGGCGCTGAAATCGTCGCCTCGATCAACGATCGCTTCTTCGATGAACTGGATGCTCCGGTGCTGCGCCTGTCGTCGCAAGATATTCCGACGCCGTATAACGGCAAGCTTGAGAGCCTGACGATTGTGCAACCGCAAAAAATTGAGGAAGCGGTGGAAAAGATGATGGCCTTCCAGATCTAGTCCTGTGTTTGCGGCTTGCCATGAGCCATTACCCCGGCTGTGGGTGGCGCGATCGGCAAGCAAGTTGCCCCTAACTGCTCCAGGTGGCTGCGATCGCCCGTAGAATCGCCTTTTGCACTCACTCTCTCAAACGGTGTACGTCATTCCATCCAAACGTGGTGGGGACTTGAGCCGGTAAAGCTGCGACCCGCGCAGCCATAGACATTGGGGTGATGACAGCTGTGCTGAAACCCGGCAATCGCCAACAATTAGGGCATCCAGCACCAGTTATACCCATTCTCTGAGTTTGAACTACCCATAAAATTGCCGTGTCTATCCCCCGCACCCTCTTGAAAAAGGGACAGCTCAATCCGGGCGTGGCATCAATCTCTTTTTGTGGGTTGTCTTTGATATTTAACCTGAGTTCGGGATAAGACTGGTGAGGGACTACGGGCAGTTTGAGGGCCAAATCCCCTCCTGGGAGGGTTGTCCGCAGGACGGGGTGGGTTTCTCCAACGGCTCGAACCCACCCCGTCAGCCCCTCCCAGGAGGGGAAAGTAACAGGTTTTGCCTTAACCGAACTGACATCATTGAGAGAATCGATAGCAATTTAGACTCTACGATTGTGAGGTGATTTTCTGACTCTCGCGGAGTTCTAAGAGATCCCAGAAATCACTTTCATCGTCTTCCTTGTCCGGTTCTTCAGGCAGGTAGTAAAGCATCGCCCGGCGGATAAGCACGATGGCAATCCCGATGCCCATAAACTCCAAGAGGGTGAACATGATTTGAGTCATCGCATTCACCTGGGCAACTTGTTGATTGAATGCTGTAGTCCCGAAATCAGCGACCACAATCTGCAAATTGAGGACAAAGTTGATCATGCTGGTGAAAAGGCTAATCATCAGTAAAACTTTCGTACTCTTGACGAGTGCCCCATACACCTTGGACTCGGCCAGTAACGCCTTGAGGGCCTTTTCCTGAGCTAATGAATCAGGGCCCATTCCTTGCATAAGAAAGTAGTACATGATGGGTTTTCCCAACATGATAGAAACCCCAAATACCACCACAGAAAACATCGAGCCGATACTGTCTTTGAAAGCAAACTGGATACCATCGACAAACCAAAAGGCAAGTAAGCCACGCAAGATTGCAAACATGCCCACATAGCTCGTGATGAAATTAAAGCGTCGGGTGATAAAGCATGTATCAAGCAAAATCCAAGCGACCGGCACGAGTGCCGCAAAAACGTAAGTGTTTACTGTCCCCAATTGCTCATTGAGGTTATTTAAAATTAGGATAGGAATAACGGCCCCCATGAAGATATCGAGGGCCAGTTTTACTTTGCGATTCATGGCTGAGTAACTCTCCTATGCCGGTATAAAAATGGACGATTCAAAAAAGTTTTTGGTTTCACGCTGGGATCCACTCCGTTTTGAATTCATGCCCGTTTAGGATGAGGGCATTTGACGTGGTTTGCCTACGCCCAGAGACGCTGCTCCGTCTCTAAACCCTACAGACTTCTCCCCATCGATAGTCCAAGGGGTACGCCAGAAAGGCAGAAGGACTTGGAAATCTGGCGCTTTTGGCAGGATGAGCGAGTTGCAAACGTCGGGAGCTCTGACGCTTTTGCAGGGCAGACAGCCACAAAACGGTTCGGGTGGTGAGCTGCAGACGGTCGTGTCAGTGACATCATGCCACCGCCAATGGGGTGATCGGGCCAGCTCATGAGGCCGAACGATGCCGATGCCGCGATAAAATTTCACGCGCCGCCCGGTCCCCACTTTCTAAGGCCCCATGCACAGTAGCAGCGCGGGTCGGATGAGTGGCCTCGCCAGCAAAGAAGAGCACGTGATCAACTGGCTGGGCGAGTTGCGATCGCAACCCCACCCCATCAACCGGCACATAGGAATAAGCCATCCGCGCATAGGGATCAGCTTGCCAATCGACAAACAGTGCATCCGTCAATCGCTCTGCTAAGGGCTGTTCAAATATCTGTTCTAACTGCTGCAAACCGGCTCGAATCGAGCCTTCTCGCCCCAGTGCCCCTAAGGTATCCGCCCCTGTTGCGCCGGTGAAAGCAGTCAGTACCGGGGCCTCATTATGACGTTGCCAACCGGATCGCCACCAGAATTGCGTGTCCTGGGTGGTGAGGCAAGACTCCAATGCTCGCGGCCAAAAGGGCTGATCAAATTTCAGTATCAGCTTAGTGATATGTCCGGCACCGAGCCCCTGAATGGCCTTGAGCTTAGATTCCGGCAATGGTGGAGTAAACTCGACGGCGTTGGCCTGTAGCAAGGCCAACGGTAGCGTGATCACAATCTGTTGGGCGGTGTAGGTTTGAGCGGTGTCTGTCTGAATCTGGACACCGGATGGGCTCCAGCCAATGCGAACAACAGGCGTGGCGTAGTGAATGTTTAACCCAACGGCTAACTTCGCCATCAGATGAGAGTAACCGGGTCGCAGCCGAAAATAGCGATCGCCATCCCCTGCATAGGTTGACTCTGCCAGTCCATAGACCCCAAGCTGATCAAGGTTGGCCCCATAGCTACCGCTGAGAAAATGGTCGACAAGACGACGAGCATCCGGCGATAGCTCGATCTGGTGCCGCGCTAGAAACTGCGCCAGGCTCACGTCCGGTTTGCCTTCGTCAATCCAGCTAGCAATCAGCGCGTCAATCGGTGAACCATTCATCAAATCGAGCGCCTCTAACCCCGGCATGGTGGACCACTGCCGAAAGGGCTGTAGCGCTTGATGGGCATAGACAAACTGGTGGCGATAGTGATCAAAGGCTGCCAGGGTGGCCAACCGATGACGCCGCACCCAGTCCCAGGTCACGATGTTTTCACCATGCAGGAATTCCGCGCCGAGCTCGACGGGGTGCGGCGCAAAATCATAGTCGGTGTGGACTCTGCCCCCGACGCGATCGCGCGCCTCTAGCAACAGTACAGAGCGGTTAGCATCTTTCAATGTCTGGGCTGCAGCTAACCCGGCGGCGCCTGCGCCAATCACGATGGTGTCGTAATGGGTTTGCTCCGGCAACGTTTGACCCGGCAAAGGCTGACACGCTTTGCCGACTACCGGCATGATCGCAAACAAAGCCAATAGTGAACGACGAGTAAGGGGTGGCATAGAAATGGACTCGCCCAGAGGCGGTAAAATTTGAACAGTGTTCATGTTTCTAAAATAAGAACACTGTTCACGTTTTGTCAACCCATCTCAAAATCGATGCCCGACTCGAAGTCTTCTCGTACCTCCAAGCTCAATAAGATGCGGCGACAGCCTCAGCAGGCTCGTAGTCAGGAGCGAGTTCAGCAAATTCTTGACGTGGCCGAGCAGCTGTTTGTGGAAATTGGTTACGAATCAGCGACTACCCGAGCGATCGCGGCCCAGGCCGGTGTTTCGGTCGGGTCGATTTACCAGTTCTTTCCCGATAAAGAAGCGATTCTCAAGGCGTTGGCCATTCGCTATCTGCAGAAGCAGTATCAGCGATTTCTCGATCTGCATACTCCTGTGGCCATGACGCTGCCGTTGCGCCAGTACGTGGATCAGATGATTGACGTGTTCGACCAGTTCTATACTGACTATCCGGGATCACGAGCGATTTTTGCTCAGCTATTAGATACGATCACCTGGTCTAAAATCGAAAAAATCGATGATTTTGAATATCAGGTGATTGATGAACTCGCGCGATTTTTCCACGCCCGTGAGCCCAGTTTGGCGATCGCCAAGTGTGAGCGGATCGCCATGGTCATCACTAAAACCATTACTGAACTCTTGTGGCTGTCTCTGGGGGGAGATCCGGAGTTTCGCCAAGACTTGGTGGCCGAAACGAAGCTCTTAACGCTGAGTTATCTGCAACAATATTTGCCTGAACCTGCCCCAGAATAAGGCCCAACACCGCTTCTCATGGAGTCCCACCAGTCGCCCAGTCACTGATATTGCCATGTCATTTTGCCTGCAGCAGAAAGTCTTGACCAACGAAATATCCCTGGCTTACCGCGAGCAGGGTACGGGCGAGGCCGTGGTCATGCTGCATGGTTTAGCTGATCATGGTCTCGTGTGGCAGTCGCTGGCAGCACATTTAAGCGATCGCTACCGCTGCCTAGCGCCCGATTTGCGCGGTCACGGCAACAGCAGTAAACCACCCGAATCGGCCTACGATTCTCAGGTGCTCGCTGCTGACTTAGAAGGCTGGGCTGAGGCCCTTGGGCTCGACACGGTGCGGGTGATTGCCCATTCTTGGGCGGCGAAGATTGCCTTACTGTGGGCGCAGCAGCAGCCTCACCGACTCCGTAGCTTGATTTTGGTCGATCCATTTTTTGTCAACCGCCTGCCCGGCTGGTTTCGGCCCACCTTCCCCATCCTGTATCGCACCCTGCCTTTTCTGAAAGTGATGGGGCCTTTTGCCAATGAGGATGCCGCCGTTGCCGTGGCCCAAGGACTGAAGCAGTATCGCGGCTGGAGCCCGCTGCAGCAGGCGGTTTTTCAAGAGGGGATGGAACAGCGGGCAGACGGCAGCTGGGGCAGCAAGTTTGCGATCGCGGCCCGCAACGGGGTGTTTGATGATGTGCTGCAGCGGGCGGGCCTGGCACAAACGGTCGCGACGCCGACCGGCCTGCTGCTGCCTGAAAAGGGACTCAACCGCACCCGATTTCAAATTAAGCCGTATCAGCAATATCTCCCTCAGCTATCAATACAGCACTTACCGGGCAATCACTGGCCTCATTTGGTGGAGCCAGATGCCTTTAATCAGGCGGTGGCGGCATTTCTCGCTACATTGCCGTGATCATGGAGTTTATCCGAGCTGGCTTGGGGGCGATCGCAATTCGATTGCCGTTTGGCACTGGCCAAAAAGTTTTTTAAAAAGTGATTTAGGACAGAGTCAGCGATGTTTTGTCGGATGTTTTGTCAGTTGATCAGCCCCTGATAGCTACACGGAGTTTTCCAAGTAGTGAGCAATTATTGCCTGCGGTTTATGGTTGTTGCCGATCAAGATAGGCGGAATTGGCAACGGATTTTTGCGCAGATATAACTTCGATAGATTTTTTAATCCGCCAATGCTCTTCGGCAAGCTGCTTAACTGATTATAACTAAAATCGCAGGTTGAAAGATTTTGTAGATGGCCAAATTTTTCTGGTAGCGCTTCTAGTTGATTCTCGCGAAGCGATAGATATGACAGATTTTTGAGCTGGCCAATCGATGCCGGCAAGCTACTGATTTGATTGTTCTGAGCGCTGAGCCATGATAGGGCTTGTAACTCACCCATCTCTTCAGGCAAGTGGGTCAGACAATTGTGGGCAAGGTTCAGGCGAGATAGAGCTTTTAACTTGCCAATTTCTGGAGGCAAGCTGCTGAGCTGGTTACAGTGCTTTATTTCGAGCTCTGACAGCTTGGTCAACTGCCCGATTTCTGCGGGCAAATGGCTGATCTTGACATGGCTTAAGATCAGCTTCGATAAATCTTTGAGCTGGCCAATTTCTGGGGGGAGGTTGCGGAGGAGGGTATGGCTGATTGAGAGACGTCTCAAACGCTGAAGCTGGCCAATTTCAGCGGCCAAACAATTTAGCGTTTCGCAGCACTCTAGATCGAGACTCAATAGCCCTTCAAGTTTGTAAAATGCTGCGGGTAGATGACTCAAGAGAGGAGTTGTGATATGGATAGTGCTTAGATTTTTGAGCTGGCCGATTTCATCAGGAATCTCCTGCAGACTATGAGCAGATAAACGCAGCTTCGATAAATTCTGAAGCTGACCAATTTCGGCAGGCAAGCATTTTAGATCTGACGTGTACAGTTCAAATGTTGATAGATTTTTCAACTGGCCAATTTCTGAGGGTAAATAACTCAGTTTACCTGCAGAAAGATGAAGCTCTGACAGATTTTCCAACTGACCAATTTCTTTGGGTAAATGGCTCAGCTTATCGGTAAAAAGATGAAGCTCTGATAGATTTTGTAACTGCCCAATTTCTACAGGTAGGTGACTCAGCTGACGTACATTGAGTCGCAATTTTGACAGATGGTGCAGTTGTCCGATTGCGGCGGGCAAGCTCTGTAGCTCATCCGATCGCAGATCGAGAACCTTCAGATTCTTAAGTTGGCCGATTTCAGGAGGAAGCGTTTGCAGCGCATTGTGGCCACAAAAATTCTGAATAATGAGTGTCTCCATGTGAGTTAACTGACCAATCTCGGGTGGGAGTTCGGTCAGCTGGTCTGATGGGTCTGATGAGATGTTGCTTTCCGTTAGATCCAGGGTGGTGGCGCCTTCTTTGGCGGCCTTGGCAATGGCCTGCAGCAGTTCATCCCGTGTCATTGGTCAGGGGCCTCATGGGGTGATGAAGTTGCCTGCAGCCTAACACTTGCCTATGGCGACATTGCCGCATGAGACGACATCGCCATACTTTGCCCCATAAGGGGCGATCTCCCCCGTCCTCACCACACCTCAGTGGTCGACCAAACAAAAAATGGTAGGCCAGCCATATTCGAGAATATGGTATTCAGATTCAAGGACTTTCAGGTTACATGGAAGAAAGCCCACACTCACTTTTTTATAAGGTTTCAGACACTGCATCACGGATCACTTTCAGAACATTGCTTATGTAACAACAGTCCGGACAGTTTTATTGACGAAGCTATAAGGCTTACAGGGCGATCATCCCAGCAACTGCCCATTTAAATCAAAGGTAGCTTTCAGGCTGATATTGATTTAAATACTTCTAGCAACGAAGGCTCTACATTACAGGCGATGTGAGGAGCAGATTTCTGTCCGGAGTATTGATGTAAGTAAGTCTGATAAGGTCTATTTGTAACATCTTTATGAGCCTTTCAATGTATACTTTCGAGCTGCCCCATGATTTCAGATAGAAAGCTCGCAAGCCCCCCTAAGTGTTGATCATCATTTTCAAGTATCCATTCAGTAAGTTGGACAGAATGCTTTGTTTT
>JBCBJQ010000067.1:0-31717 GCA_038523235.1 Cyanobacteria bacterium J06626_4 | reverse complement strand
GCTTCATCTCACCAACATTTAACGCCATGCCCCTCTAAGTCTCGAGCCAAGTTCCTTGCAAATGGTTTGTTAGCGTGATTATGACTCAAGAAAATGCTTGTGAGCATCTGCTGGTTTCTCCTAGTTATATTGCCGCATAATAGTTTATTAGAAAGAAACATTCTACCTAATACGATAGAGTGGCAAGCTCATTAAAATGTTTGTACTGTAAGGCTTTTGCTGGGTTGCAATCACATCTTACGGAGGGTGATTAGGTGGAATGCTGCTGCCGTTTCAATGAAGAGGCTTCTTGCTGGACGGTTATGGCTACGCGGATTCGATGAGGGCAGATTTCGGACATCTTGAAAACCATTTGACTGATCAGCGATCGCTTAGGGACAGCAAATAGGCAAAGCTGCCACCCCCCGACTGCCTTAAGAGAATATTGCGGCAATCTGAGCTGAGTTCGTCAGCTCACCGTATCGTTAACCCTAAGGCAACGGTACGCCGTCGCCGGGTCGTTTGTCGCAGCTAGATGTCATGAAAATCGCGATCGCCCATGAGTGGCTAGCCGCCTATGCCGGGTCGGAACGAGTGGTTGAGCAAATCCTCAAGCTGTATCCCGAGGCCGACTTATTTAGTCTGGTCGATTTTTTGCCCAACGAACTGCGATCGTTCATTCAACACAAACCTGTCACCACCTCATTCATCCAACGCTTACCCTGGGCGCGGCAACAGTTTCGTAAATACCTGCCCTTGATGCCCTTCGCGATCGAGCAGTTTGACCTGTCAGCCTATGACATCGTTATCTCTAGCCATCACGCCGTGGCCAAAGGCGTGGTGACTCGGGCTGACCAGCTTCACATTAGCTATGTGCACACGCCTATTCGCTACGCGTGGGATCTGCAGTGGCAATATCTGCAGCAGGCAGGACTGCAGACGGGCGTCAAGAGTCTGCTCACCCGATTGATTTTGCATTACCTGCGATTGTGGGATGTCACCAGCGCCCCTCGGGTCGATTATTTTGTGGCAAATTCTCGCTTTGTGGCACGCCGCATTCACAAAACCTATCGTCGTCCGGCCCAGGTAATTTATCCACCGGTGGCGGTGCAGCGCTTTCGGGCCGATCGCCCGCGCGGGGAGTTTTATCTAACCGTGTCGCGATTTGTGCCCTACAAGCGCGTCGATTTGACCATTGCCGCTTTCAATCAGTTGGGCTTGCCCCTGGTGGTGATTGGCGAAGGCGAATTGCGGGCCAACCTAGAGCGCACCGCACGACCGAATATTCAGTTCTTAGGACACCAGTCAGATACGGTGGTGGTGGATTACATGGAACGCTGCAAAGCCTTCGTGTTTCCGGCGGAAGAGGATTTTGGCATCACCCCCGTAGAAGCTCAAGCTGCCGGTGCCCCAGTCATTGCCTATGGGCGAGGCGGCGTAGCTGAAAGCGTGATCGACGGCAAAACGGGCCTGCTCTTTACCCCACAGACGATGGAGGCGCTGGTAGCCGCCGTCGAACAGTTTGAACACCACCCTACGGCGATTGCGGCCCCTCTCATTCGTCAACACGCCGAGCGTTTTTCTGAGGAGCGCTTTTGCCAGGAGTTTCAGCAATTGATCACGACTCAGTGGTCACAGTTTCAACAATGGACAGCGCATGACGCGGCATCTTCATAACTGCAATTCGGAGGGCCTGCCTGCGGTCACGGCCAGATCTGGCATTTCTGGATCTTGAGCATCCGTAAATTGCAAACCGCATTCTTTGCCACAAAAAACAATCTGCTGTCTGGCCCCTCAATTCCCCGCATTGTCAGGATGGGGTCGGGAATCCGATCCCTGCACCAGGCGATCATCCATGCCTCTGTTTTTATCACGGCTGAAACCATGCGGGTGCTTTAAACTCCTCACCACTGAATTGTCAGCTCCCTGAAAGCCCTGCCCATCCCGATTAGCTAGGCCCACTGCAGCGAGGAAACCCCGTGTTTCTACGCGATCATCCCTCGCGCTCACTGGGGGGTCACAGCCCGTAATTACCGAATCTGGTTGCTTAAAAGCCATGTTGCGATCGCGACCTAGGAACTGCGAGAAATGCCCGTACTGACTAGCGTTTACCCAATTTCGCTGAGGTCAGACAAATATACTGAATTCCACAAAACAGTAGCGCCCCAAGATGTTTCCTGGGAACACTCAGAACACGCAGCCGCCAGGCCAAACAGACATGTGGCAATCAGCCATCAACTACCTTCGCAGCCTAAGAACTTATGCCGATTTGAGTCCTGACGCGGGCATTCGTCATCAGGTGAATGGGCGACTACGCGACCGTCAGTCTTTACCGTTAGAAGATTGGTCGCAACTTTTTGCTGAAGCTATCATCGGCGACCGGGCGCAACTGCTCCTAAGTTTTCTTTACACAAAATTGCCTGACTATTCCGGACTCAAGGTTGGTCGGCTGCGGCCCAGCGATCGCCTCATTGAAGACCTGCAGTTGCCGCTGGTTTGCTGGTTTGACTGGCCCAACCAGCTTTGCGCCGATTTTTACGATGTTTTCCAAGTGGATATCAGCGAAGAATTTGACGAATCTTTACTCGAAACCCTAGAAGATTTAGTCGGATTTTTGCATCAGCGGCTGCGCTCTAGCGACTCCGTCACCTCTGGCTAGCCGCGATCGCCGAGGCGAATGCTTGCGATCGCGACCGTGAACGCTAAAGTAGTTACAAACTCGTTCACTGCACTTGCTGCTCGCCATGCCTAGAACTCAGCGCAACGATAACTTCATCGATAAGACTTTTACGGTCATGGCTGACATGATCCTCAAAATGATGCCCACCAACCAAAGCGCCAAAGAGGCCTTTGCGTATTACCGTGACGGCATGTCCGCCCAGGCGGACGGCGAGTATGCCGAAGCCATGGAAAACTATGAAGAGGCCCTGCAGCTCGAGGAAAATCCCTACGACAAGAGCTTCATTCTCTACAACATGGGGCTGATTAACGCGAGCAATGGTGAGCACGCCATCGCCCTAGAGCGCTATGAAGAGGCCCTCGCGCTGAATCCGCGCCTGTGTCAGGCCCTCAACAACATGGCCGTGATTTATCACTACAAAGGTGAGCAGGCCGAAGCGGCAGGCAACGTGCAAGACGCCAGCGAGCTATTCGACCAAGCTGCCAACTATTGGATGGAAGCGATTCGGATTGCGCCGAATAATTATATTGAGGCTCAAAACTGGCTGAAGAATACGGGCCGCATGAAGGCCGATATCTTCTTCTAACCGGTCGATTTGCCTATAGGCTGTTATCATTCAACGGCTGAATTCTTATGCTGAAAACGGTTCAGCCTCTAGCCAGTTTTACGGAACGGGCGCGGTAATGTCCATAGCGTAAGGCTTTCGAGTTTAATTGATGACACGCCCTAGGCGAGCTGTGTTGCAAATCTTCAATCGCCGGTCACGTCATTTCGCCACTGCTCCTTCTCTTTCCTAACTCGCATCAACCTTTACCATGATTGATCTCGAACAGGTTCAAAAAGTCGCTCATTTGGCTCGCCTAGAGCTAGAAAGCAGCGAAGAAGAACAGTTCACCACACAGCTCAACAGCATTTTGGACTACGTTGAGCAGTTGAACGAACTGGATACCACCGATGTAGCGCCGACCACCCGCGCGATTGAAGTCAGCAATATTAACCGACCGGATCAGCTAGAAACCTTTGGCGATCGCGAAAGCCTGCTCAGAAACGTGCCCGATCGCGAAGACGACTTCATCAAAGTCCCCAAAATCATGGCCGACGCTGACTCATAGCACTGCCCGCACTTTGGCGACTTGACGCGGCGCTTGAATTGCTTCGAACCGGTGAATCGCACTCATCAGATGCACCTGAGCCTGCTCGGGGTCACCCTGCTGTTGATAGGCCAGGCCTAATTGGTAGTGGGCTTCCGCCAAATCCCCCTGTGCCCCTAACTCTTCCAGCAGCACGAGGGCATCCTCAATCGCGTGAATGGCGGCGGCCAATTCTCCTTGCTGTCGCCGCAGTTTCCCTCGACCCACGAGTGCTTTGGCTTTGACCTGCACGTAATGGCTTTCTTCAGCAAAGGCGATCGCCCGTTGATAAAGCTCAGCGGCGCGGTCAACATTGCCCAGATTGGTATAGGTCTGCGCCAACAGCTGAATGAAAAAGGCAAACCGCCCCGTATATTCGGGGCGAGTAGTGTCGGCGATTGCGCGATAGGCCTGCTCAGCCAACGGAGTTGCCAGTGCTAAGGGCGATTCACCCAAATCGACTTGGGCATCGTGCAGGCTATGGGAGGCGACGAGGGCGAGGCAGAGGGCCGCTTTGTCGGCCCAGCTTTGATGGGGGGTGTCTTTGGCCGCTGTGATCACGGCCCGAAAGTAGCCGGCAGCATCAGCCAGTTCCCACAAATCGAGGTGGTACAGGCCAAGGCTGAGCAGGGCGTCCACTTCCAACATACGCCAGCAGTAGATTTCATGGTCATCGGCAGTGGTGGCAGAGGCGGCGTCTAGCCCTTGGCGGGCGATCCCCTGGGCCTGCTTTTGCATCGAAATCGCGGCGTGAATCTTACCCGAGATCCAATACACATCAGCCAGAATGTTGCGCAACTCGCTGGCCCGCTGATCTTGTGGCAGGTGCGGCAGCAGGGTGGAGATCGCCGTCATTGCGGGTTGCAGCAACCCCATGCGATAGAGGGTGCTGCCCAACGTCAAATGTTGGCCCCACTGGTTATGACGGCTGTTGAGCAACACCTCGGCGGCCCCGGCATAGTCGGCGATCGCCAAGGCATGGTAATACGCTTCACAGGCTTGAGTCGCCTCCGCAATCGTGTGAATGGTCGTGACGTGCTGGGTCCAAAACTGCCGCGCTTGGGTGTGAGTCTGGGTGGCTTCACCACTCTGCTGCAGCCGCTCTGACGCCTCTGCCTGCACAACGGGATGCAGCCAATAGTGGCCTTTGTAGCTTTCCACGAGGGAACGGTTGCGCAGCGACGTGATGACCTGCCGATGTCGCGCCGGGTCAATGTCCCACATCAAGGCCAGCAGTCCCTCTAGGGGCACGCGGGGCACATCTTGATAGCGATAGGCTCCCAGACGGCAAAATAGTCGATAGGCATCGGCGTCTAACCCCTGCAGTCGATTGGCCTGACTGGTGACAAGATTTTTCAGGTCAAGCGCCGTTAGCGGGTCAGCGCCGATCGCTTGCCAATAAGCATCGCCATCGCCGTCAAAATCACCGCCGATCGCTCCGGTGAGAATGTTCATCGCCTTGGCGTTGCCCCCGTAGGCCCGGTGCATAGCGGTCAACGTCTGCGGGGATAGGACAATGGCCCTGGACTCAAAAAACTGCTGCCACGTCTCTGGGCTGAGCCCTGGCAAGCGGTAATGGCTAACGGTGACACCCGGTTCGCAGAGGCGATCGCGGCTTGTGAGCAGCGTCACGGTTTGCCCCTTAGGGTCACATAACACCCGCATCAGGTCGCCATAGCGAGAATGCTGCGGCCAAAACCGACCTTGGGCATTTAAGGCCGGTTCGAGGTTGTCGATCACAATGCCGACCCGCACCTCTCGCAGCCGTCGCCGCAGCCGAGCGAGCGTGACGCCAAAATCTTGCCCTGGCTCAATCTGAAAGTCCTGTCGCAACCACTCTTCCACCACCTGCTCAACCGGAGTGATGTTGGCGGTTTCCTTCGCCATCAACAGTTCTAACACCACATCCCAGGGCTGACATTCTAAAAACTGCTGGGCCAGGGTGGTTTTGCCAATGCCGCCTTCTCCCTGCAGCACGATCGCCCGATGCCCTTGGGCAATCAGTTGCGTCAAATCGGCGATCGCCGTTTCTCGTCCGACAAAGTGAGCCGATTCAGCGACGGGCGGCGACAGGGTGGGTGACAGCGCTCCCTTGGCCTGTTTTAACGAGCGTTCTAACACGGTCAGGCTATTGCTTTTGGTGACCCGCTCATCGAGCGACTGAGACAGGGCCTGCCAGATTTGCGACGCCACGTCTTTGACATGCCCTTCGGTGTATCGCAGCCGGCGGGCGATTTCGCTGTAGGTTTGTCGTCGCCAGACCGCCTGCAAGATTTTGCGCTGTAAATCGTTGAGATGTTTGCCGGTAGCGCGGAAAACGAGGGAATCTGCGAGTTCGAGAACGGCTTCTGCACTCATCGCTTGAGTTCCTGAGCTTAGGTCTAATTTAGCCGATGGGAAGGAGGACACGGTTTTGGTGTGGGAGTAGGCGAGCAAGGGGGTGGAAGAGTTGGGGCGTGGGGGGTAGAGGGTGGAGGGTGGAGGGTAAATTGGGCGTTTGGCGTTGGGGGAGCGATCGCTGACTCAACCTTAGAGTCTTCCCTCAAAGCGATCATCCTTTGCGGCGGTGGTATGAGTGAGGCTCATTAATCGGGACCAATCCTGTGCAGGTCAATAAGTCTCGTCTAGCCCTCCTCAAAAACTTTTGGCCGACTGCTCCATTCCAGTTCTCTAATCCGTTGGCTCCCCAGCACCCTTGGCCCCCTAGCTCTGCCGAAGATGATGGATAGGCTCACAATAGAGAACTGGTATGACACCTCCTTCAGTGAGAATAGCGACGATTTCTGATGAACGCGTGCCTATCGACACAGGGCTGACGTTTTCCGACTTTTATCGATATTGGCCTGCGGGCCTTTGCCGACCTCTACCGACTGACGTCGAATCGAGGGCTGGCTAGGGTTGGGGAGACCTGAGGTAAGGACTGCACCCATGACGACTGCCATCGTGTCAACGACAACTACGACTGATCTTGCCGGAGAACTCGTGGGCACCCCCAACGGGTTGCAAATTCTGCAACGGATTCGACAGCTGCGAAAGCGCTATGTCACTGAGGCGGTGCTGCGCGATCGCTTAGAAGAACTGCCCCAGCAGCTTGACTGCCCAACACTACGACCGTGGGGGGCGATCGCCTGGCGCGAAGTGACCCCGGAACAACTGGTGGGCATTGACCCCGCAACGTTTTGTGCCACACTGCTCGGCACCATCAATACCGAAGCGCCCATTCGCGGCTATACCCAAAGCAGTCGGCAATATTTGGCGGCCTGCTACCCGGCGATGGCAGGCTTTGTTGGCGGCGAGGTAGACGACTCGGGCCAGCTGACCACCATCGGCCTGTGGGAACGCGAAGAAAAGCGCCACACGCCAGCTCTGGCCAAAATGTATCGTTGTTTAAGCGGTCAACATCCCGATATCGTGCCCCACTCGGCCCGACCCTATCAGCCCGCCGCTGACCCCCACGAAAATCTCTATCGTCACGGTCTGCACCGGGTGGCGACTGAATATGGGGCGGCCTGCCTCTATCTGTGGATGATGGCCCACTCGACCGGGGCGCTACAGGCGGCGCTGGGCGAACTATTGATCGACGAAATCAATCACATGACCAAATTCTGGGGCTTTGGCATGTGGGCTTATCCCGACTCTTCGCTGTTCAAAATCGGGCAAACCCTCAGCCGCGCCCTGGTGGCAAAAACCCGCGATCGCACGACCCAAGGTAGTCTGCTGCATACTCTGCGTCGCATGATGCACGAGCTGGCCTGGGAACGCTGGTCAACCACCCAGCGCCTGACGTTTTTATACACCCTCGACCAGGTAATTAAACCGATTTGTCAGTGGCATCAAAGTCTGACGCCCGCTTATCTGACCCCGTTGTTAGGCCAGCCCCCCATAGCCGGGAACGATACAAACGCCTAACTCCCCCTGCTAAATCTGAAAAACTAGCTGTTTTGCACTCAATAGGAACTCATTATGTTGAAAACACTACCCCTAGATCTAGACCGCGATCGCCTGCCCCAGCATGTCGCGTTCATTATGGATGGCAATGGCCGCTGGGCTCAGCAGCGGGGGCTGCCGCGCATCGCTGGCCATCGTCAGGGGGCACGGGTGCTCAAGGATTTGGTGCGCTGCTGTCGCGATTGGGGCATTCCGGCGCTGACGGTATATGCCTTTTCGACCGAAAATTGGCAGCGCCCCCTCAAAGAGGTGGAGTTTTTGATGCGCTTGTTTGAGCGGCTCTTGCGTAAAGAACTGGCCGAGATGCATCAAGAGGGGGTGCGGTTGCGCTTTTTGGGCGACCTGTCGGAACTGCCCGAAACCCTGCAGGCAGAAATGCATCGGGCCTGTGCCACCACGGCTCACAATCGCGGCGTCACCTTTAATGTCGCCGTGAACTATGGCAGCCGGTTAGAAATCACTCGTGCCTGTCAGTCGCTGGCGCAACAGGTGCAGCGCGGTCTGCTGCAGCCCGAAGACATTGACGAAGCGGCGATTAGCCAGCAGCTCTATAGCAGCAACGGGCCAGACCCTGACTTGCTCATTCGCACCAGCGGCGAACAGCGGCTGAGCAACTATCTGCTTTGGCAAATGGCCTACACCGAGCTGTATTTTACCGATCGCCTCTGGCCCGACTTTGAC
This sequence comes from Cyanobacteria bacterium J06626_4, assembly GCA_038523235.1. Lineage (GTDB taxonomy): Bacteria > Cyanobacteriota > Cyanobacteriia > Phormidesmidales > Phormidesmidaceae > Halomicronema. The sequence goes on along the minus strand of JBCBJQ010000067.1, from coordinate 23,299 downwards.
CGCGCCGCCCTGCACGAGGCATTGCTGAGTTTTCAACAGCGCGATCGCCGCTTTGGCAAGGTGCCTGCAGCCCTGACGGCTTGAGGGTGAGGGAGTTTGGAGTTTGGAATTCGGAGTTTTGCCTTTCCGCATTCGTACTTTCGAGACCGCCATGATCATGAGACGATCTTGAGGCTTTTGCCCAACCTTCGTGTGGACTGATGATGGCTCCGCTCATGACGCTGCTGACCGATTTCGGCTATCAGGATGGCTATGTCGGAGTGATGAAAGGGGTGATTGCGGGCATTTGCCCTGCTGCTCGCCTGATTGATTTGACCCATAGCGTTCCTCCTCAAAACATTGCCGCCGCCCGGTTTACCCTGTTGAATGCCTACCGCTATTTTCCCCCTGATACGGTGCATTTAGTCGTGGTTGATCCAGGCGTGGGCACGGCCCGACGAGCCGTCGCCCTGCAGATACCCCAAGGCTATTTGGTCGGGCCAGATAACGGTGTGCTCAGTGGGGTGGTCGATGCGGTGGGGGCGATCGCAGCGGTGGAGCTGACGGATCCGCACTATTGGCAAACGCCTGAGCCCAGCACGACCTTTCACGGGCGCGATATCTTTGCCCCTGTCGCCGCGCATCTGGCCGCTGGGGTTCCTCTGGAAAAACTGGGCACGACGATTTCCCCAGCCTCGCTCACTCGGATTGCCATTCCTCAGCCGGATATCAGCGACACTCAGGTGATCGGGCACATTCAGCATGTTGACCACTTTGGCAATCTAGTCACGACAATTCCCGCCACAGTGGCCCAGCGCCAAGATTGGGTTTTGCAGGTCGGCCAGGTCGAGATTCCCCTGAGTAAAACCTATGGCGATGTCGAAATCGGCCACGCGATCGCCCTCATCGGTAGCCACGGTTGGGTCGAAATTGCCATCAACAGCAGCAGCGCCCAAGCGCGGTTTCGCCTCGCGATTGGGGATGCGGTTTATCTCTTGGCTCCCAACGCGATCTCGAACTGATTCAGCTTATTACCTCATTAGTCAAGCTCTTCAGATGCGGGGATGAGCGTAGCTATTGCCCCAGAATTTCACGAGCCTGCTTCAAAAGAGCTTCCGCCTCATCATCGCGACCCTGCTCTTGATACAGCACAGCCAGGTTGTTCAGGCCTTTGGCCACATCGGGATGGCGCTCGCCCAATTGCTCTCTAAGAATCTCTAGGGATTGCTGATACAGCGGTTCAGCTTCGCCATAACGGCCCTGAGCACGGTACAACACGGCCAAGTTGTTGAGACTGGTGGCCACATCGGGATGGCGCTCGCCCAATTGCTCTCTAAGAATCTCTAGGGATTGCTGATACAGCGGTTCGGCCTCGTCATAGCGCTCCTGAACTTTATACAGCAAGGCCAAATTGTTCAGGCTGGTGGCCACATCGAGATGACGGTCGCCCAGTTGCTCTCTAAAAATCTCTAGGGATTGCTGATACAGCGATTCGGCCTCGTCATAGCGCTCCTGAACTTCATACAGCGAGGCCAAATTGTTCAGGCTGGTGGCCACATCGGGATGACGGTCACCCAACTGCTCACGATAGATATTAAGGGATTGCTGATACAGCGATTCGGCCTCGTCATAATGACCCTGTTCTCGATACAACACGGCCAGGTTATTGAGACTTTGAGCCACATCGGGATGGCAGTCGCCCAATTGCTCAAGACGAATCTCTAGGGATTGCTGATGCAGCGGTTCGGCCTCGTCATAATGACCCTGAGCTTCATACAGCAAGGCTAAGTTGTTGAGGGCCGTAGCGACATCGGGGTGACGTTCGCCCAACTGCTCACGATAGATATTAAGGGACTGCTGCAAGAGGGGCTCGGCCTCGTCATAATGACCCTGGGCTTTATATAGCAAGGCCAAATTGTTAAGGCTGGTGGCCACATCGGGATGGCGGTCGCCCAATTGCTCAAGACGAATCTCTAGGGATTGCTGATAGAGCGGTTCGGCCTCGTCATAACGACCCTGCTGGTAGAGGATGAGTGCTTGTTGACTCAGCTCATTGGCTCGCTGCAGCGCTGCCTCAGAGGCAACCTGCGCTACCAGTTTTGCTCGGGCCGGAGCAGCCATAATTGGCACTAGGCCAATGCTGCCCCCAGCCAATAACAGGGTCAGCATTGCCGACGAAATACGTTGACTGAGCGGCATTGTATCGAGCTCCTCAGACACTTTTATGGTCATAGCAATATTCTAATTTGTGATCTTTTAGAGGATGTATTGCTGGCAGCATTGGACAGGCATCAGCGGATAGCGGGGGAGCGATCGCGGGGAATTTTCACCTAATTTTCCAGCCTGGCAAAAGTGCTGAGCCCATTCGCGCTAGGCTTAATTCGATTGACATAGATATAGTTTTTACGGCGATTATTTTCATGGCTCTAAATCTCAAGGTTCCCTCGATTGTTTGCGATGGCTGCGCTGAAACAGTAACCAAAGCCATCCACACCGTTGACGCCAACGCCCAAGTCAACGTTGACGTCAGCGGTAAAACCGTGACAGCAGAAACTAACGCCGCTGAAAGTGCCGTACGTGAAGCGATTACTGCCAGCGGCCACACCGTTGATTAAGTTGAGGACGCGAGCCCGACTTTTACCGCTCAGGGTCAAGCCGGCTCGCCGTCTGATCAGCGACTGGGTGAATGAGCAGTTGTGGTAGGTGAAGATTCTGCCGGATTAATGGCTGGCTCACGGGAGCTCAGCGTGTAGGCCGTCGTTTTTTCTGACCGGCCCCGCAGCTGCAGTTGCCCCTGGGGTGTCAGGCAAAACTGATCGGTTACCTGCTGAGCAGTCGCCTCACTGAGCAAAATTGGATAAGGGGCTGTTGAGGTGTGCGTCTTGGTCATGTCTTGCAGGCGAGCGGCCACGTTGACGGCATCACCAAAGAGCGAATAGTTGGCGCGGTGCCGGCTGCCAACGGTGCCCCCCACCAGAGAGCCCGTATGCAGACCAATGCCAAACTTGATGGTGGGCAGGCCTCTGGCGGCAAAATCGCGGTTGAGATCTTTGAGTTTTTCGACCATAGCCAAGCTGGCACTGACTGCCGCGATCGCATTTTGCTGATCGGCCTCTGGACCAGGCCGGGCGATCGGCGCGCCAAACGCGGCCATGATGGCATCGCCAATGTATTTATCCACCACGCCGCCATGTTCCATAATGCAGTCGGTCATCACCTCAAAATAGCTGTTGAGCCAGGGCAATAAGACCTCCGAGGGCAGTTTTTCACTAATCGAAGTGAAATCTCGAATATCGGAAAACAGCAGCGTGGCGGTCAGCGTCTGGGGGCGAATCTGCCCCTCTGCTAGCATTTCGCCCTTATGCTCCCAAATGAAATCGGCCATTTCGGGCGACAGATTGATGGCAAACAGATCCATCAAGGTTTTGCGTTCTCGCTGCTCAATAAATTGAAAGGACATCAGCCCAATCCACCCCGTGGCGATGGGGGCGGCTACCGGTAGCCACACCCCCATCAAAAAGCTGCCATAGGCGAGCCCCAGCCAGAGGGGAACGATGCCCAGCATCACGGCAAAGCGGCCTTGCGCCCCGAGCGGACTTAAGAGCCAGCTACTGCCCAGCCCGCTCACGGCAATCAACGCCAGTGTCCAAGCGAGGGGCAAACGGGTTAAAAAGCGATCGTTCAGCAGATTATCCACCACAGCGGCATGTAGATAAACGCCCGTAGTCGGAATCTGTTTTTCAAAGGGGGTTCTCAGGGCATCTTCGGAATTGCCCACAATGCCCACGGCGGTGTAGCCCACCAGCACGATCTTGTTTTGCAGCTGAGCCAGCAGTTGCTCATCCGGCTCTTCAGCCATCACGTCGGCAAAAGACAGCGTGGTCAAGCCGTTGGCCGTCGTTGACTCACCTGTGGCAGCGGCTCGGGTCGGGCCAGGCCAGTTGACCCAACTCGGATGATTTTGGTCGTACTGGCCAGGATTCGCCACAAACTTAGAGTTGAGGCTGGGCATCTCTTGGGGGTCGGCAGTAATCAGGTTTGACAGACTTTGCTCATAGGCACTCAATAGGGCCATGCCAAAACTCGGGACAATTTGCGTCCCTTGAATTTTGTACAAAACTGTCTGGCGGCTGAGGCCATCGGTATCGGGCAAATGATTGACGTGGCCGATGCGCACAAACCCATCCGTCGGCCCTAGTAAGGTCGGCGTGACCTGAATCGGATTGCCTAGCGGATCGCTGCCCACCGCCAGCACAACATTGCCACTGTATTGCACGGCTGCGGCCAGGGTTTGATCTTCGAGCGTGGCTTCGGGCATGAGAATATCCAGCCCAATGGCCGCTGGCTGCACGGCCATCAGTCGGTCGAGCAGCGTCGCGTAGCGATCGCGCGGCCAGGGAAAGCCACCATAGGTCGCCAAACTTTGCTCATCGATCGCAATCACCACCACGCGGTCATCCCACTGAATGGGCTGCAGGTGATCGCGGGTATGAAAAAGGCCGACATAAACCAAGCGCTCTAGAGGCTCCCAAGCGCCCACACTAAAGAGCCCCACCCCCGCGACGACCGCGGCAATGCCAGGCACCCAGGACATCGCCGACCAGCGCGGGGCGGCAGTCGGACGCAGTTTTGCCTGGATCTGTCGCTGAATCCGCTGCCAAAGTTGCTTCATAGGAGGAGAAACGCCTTGTTGAAACAGTTTGTGATATCTGCAGTTTTGGGGGCAGACCTGATCTTAAAAGTTTGAGTCGTTAAATTGATGATGCCCCCCTCGATGATCAGGCGAGTGGCCTCGGTCGCTCAGTCTCTTCCACCGTTGCTGCCTCGGTCCAGGTCGGGCACCTGCCACGGCAAAATGCGATAGCGGCGCGACTCGCCCAGCGGATTAGTCACCGTAAATGCCACACTACGACTGCGACGGGCCGAATTCGCCTGCCACGCAAAATAGCCGCTGCGAGAAACCTCGATGCCGCGATCGCCTACCTGCACAGTATTGGTGGGGTTGACGCGGCCGGTGACGGTCAGGGTATTGCCTCGGCGCTCTTGAGTCAAACCTTCAATCGCCAGTTCACGGTCGAGAGCAATGGGCGTTGTCGGCGGTTCACCGGGGCGAATCACCGAGGCCAAGCCCTCATCGACGGTCACCGTCACCGACTCCGCCGTCGCTTCGACACTGCCTTCTAAGGTGGCGATGGTGGTTTTACCCTCGTCGTCTACGGCCACCCCAAAGTCCGTGCCACGCACTGCCGCCACCCCGCTTGGCGTCCAGATTTCTAACAGGGTGTTGGGATTCGTAAAGGGTCGGGATTGCACGCGCGCCTGCCCCCGCGTCACCTCTAAGACAGTGACCCGGCCACCATTCGATAACACGTCTAAGCGTTCGACTTTGAGATGGGTATTTTGGGCCACGGCGACCGAGCCAATTTCGGTATCTAACGCCAAGCTCGTGCTCGCCTGACTTTGGGTAGTAATGCTGTGACCGACCTGGGTGAGGCGATCGCCGAGTCCCGCCGGCCGCGATTGATGCTGTTGCACGAAGACATTCCCGGTTAGGCGTTCCACCTCTAGCCAGCGCCCGGTTTGCGCTTGACTGGGGGACAAGGTCACGGCCCCGAGCAGGGTAGCGATGCCGAGCACGCCCAGGGCAGCGCGCTGAAAGGAAAGCTGCAGCCTGGGCGATCGCCGGTGGGGGCGCGGCGTCACGTCAGGACTTGCAGAGAGCGGTGAGGCAATGGGGTAAAACATTTGAAATCGTGAACTTTTTTAAGAACAAGCGAAAGCAGCAGAATGCGCCTGATGTTGGCAAATCGCCAGTCCGGTAGTGCCGCAACCGTTTGGCAGGCCTCCCGAATCTTGACTGTGGCGGTTAGGGGCACCATGATCGCCGCGCTGGCCGCGACGGGAAAGCCAGCACCATCGCCGCGCCATCGCCAGGCGAGACATCCGGTGAGAGACCTTTAGAAAGGACCCGGTAATGCTCCGGCGATCGCTCTTTCATAGAGCCCATTTTTCTCAGTGCAATCCACATTTTTACTGACAGATCTACTGATATATTTCGGGGAGAACAGTTACAAAAGTTCGCTAAAGTACGGGTTTTTGCCGTTGCCATAGGCGCTGGTGATCTCAATCACTTGATCGCCACTTGTCGGGATTTCGTCACCCTCGACACCCCCACATTGCCCAGGAATCCGTCATCATAGAAAGCTGTAGCGGCGTATGGGGAAAGGCAATCATGAGCGATTTTGACATCCAAGCTCCCTTTGAACCCAAGGGCGATCAGCCCAAAGCGATCGCAGGGCTCACCCAATACCTGCAAGACAGCCATAAATATCAAACCCTGCTGGGGGCCACCGGCACCGGCAAGACCCACACCATGGCGCGGGTGATCGACAAAATTGGCAAACCGGCCCTGGTGCTGGCCCACAACAAAACCCTGGCGGCGCAACTCTGCAATGAGTTACGCGAATTTTTCCCCGACAATGCGGTGGAATATTTCATCAGCTATTACGACTATTACCAGCCCGAGGCCTACGTGCCTGTCACCGATACCTACATCGCCAAAACCGCCTCTATTAACGAAGAGATCGACATGCTGCGCCACTCAGCGACGCGATCGCTGTTTGAACGGCGTGACGTCATTGTGGTGGCCTCCATCAGCTGTATCTACGGTTTGGGCATTCCGTCAGAATATTTGAAAGCTTCGATTCCGCTGCAGGTGGGCATGGAGGTGAATCAGCGACAGGTGCTGCGCGATCTGGCCGTTGTGCAGTACACCCGCAACGATTTAGACCTGGGGCGGGGCCGCTTTCGGGTCAAAGGTGACGTGCTAGAGATTGGCCCTGCCTACGAAGACCGCATCATTCGGGTAGAGTTCTTTGGCGATGAGATTGATGCCATTCGCTATGTCGATCCGGTCACGGGGGCAACCCTGCAGAGCCTAGAGGCGATCAATGTCTACCCGGCGAAACACTTTGTCACTCCCGACGACAAGCTCGAAGCCGCCTGCGCCGCCATTCAAGACGAGCTGCGCGATCGCCTAGAGGAGTTGGAAACCAACGGCAAGCTTCTGGAAGCACAGCGGCTCGAACAGCGCACCCGCTACGACCTGGAGATGCTGCGAGAAGTCGGCTACTGTAACGGCGTGGAGAACTATGCTCGCCACCTAGCCGGACGCTTGGCCGGGTCGCCGCCAGAATGCTTGATCGACTATTTCCCGAAAGATTGGCTGCTGGTGATTGACGAATCCCACGTGACGATCCCGCAAATTCACGCCATGTATAACGGCGATCGCGCCCGCAAGATGGTGCTGATTGAGCACGGCTTTCGTCTACCCAGCGCCGCGGACAACCGCCCCCTCAAAGCCGAAGAGTTTTGGGACAAGATGAACCAGTGCGTGTTTGTGTCGGCCACACCGGGCAGTTGGGAATTTGAGGTCTCAGAAGGGCGTGTCGCCGAACAGATCATTCGCCCCACAGGAGTGCTCGATCCTGAGATTTTTGTGCGTCCAACCGAGGGGCAAGTGGACGACCTGCTGGGTGAGATTCGAGAACGTGCCGTTCGCAATGAGCGTGTCTTAGTGACGACACTGACTAAGCGCATGGCTGAAGACCTCACCGAATATTTTGACGAGCAGGGCGTCCGAGTCCGCTATCTGCACTCGGAGATTCACTCCATCGAACGTATTGAGCTGATTCAAGATTTGCGCGATGGCAATTACGACGTGCTAGTTGGCGTCAACCTGCTGCGCGAAGGTCTCGATCTGCCCGAGGTTTCTCTGGTCGCCATTTTGGATGCGGACAAAGAGGGCTTTTTGCGGGCCGAGCGATCGCTGATTCAGACCATTGGCCGCGCCGCCCGCCACGTGGAAGGCAAGGCGATTCTCTATGGCGACAACCTGACCGACAGCATGGCGAAGGCGATCGACATCACGGAACGCCGCCGCGCCCTGCAGCAGAAGCACAACGAAGACAACGGCATCGTGCCCGCTTCGATCATTCGCCGCAACAGCAACGCCATTCTCTCCTTTTTGGAGGTCTCGCGTCGCCTCAACGTACAGGAGCTAGATGAGGTCTACGAGCACAAAGACGAGCTGCCGTTAGAGGAAATTCCGGAACTGATCAGCCAGCTCGAAAAGCAGATGAAAGAAGCGGCCAAGAATCTCGACTTTGAGGAAGCGGCAAAGTATCGCGATCGCGTCAAAAAGCTACGCGATCGACTCTTGGGCCGGCGATCGCCCATTGTGGATTAAGGCAGTTGCTCAAAAGTAGCGTCCCGAGCGCCTTGGTTCAACACAGCTGAACCCCGGCAGGCAATTGGTCTGATGCGCCAAAGGTTCAGGAAAGTTGGGCTCGGCAGACCCAACCAAGGCTGTCCAAGACAACGTGGTTTGGCTTACAGTACCTAACCTGAGTTCGGGATCAAAATAAGTAACGCTTTTAACCGCCGATTGAGCCTCAAATCCCCTCTCGGGAGGGGTGCCAAAGGCGGGGTGGGGGCCGATCAGTCGCGCTAACTGGCGATCCACCCACCCCTCAGCCCCTCCCAGGAGGGGAAATATCCGGCTTCGATTTTAATCCGAACTGACGTTACCTAAGTAGCTGGGTCAAATTAAGTGTTAAACCGGTCGCTGATTTCGACTCCGCTCAATCAGCTATATTGCTTGCCAAGTCAAACGTTGAGGGTTGAGCGGAGCCGAAACCCGTCTGCAAGATGGTTGTACCTACCTACTACTTAGTACTCTGTCAGCACTAAGAATTAGGGCAGACATTTTCCAAGAGCTTTGAATTGTATGGCTTCTGGAATAAGCTAACCCTAAAATTAAGGCTTGATGCTGCACTAGGTTTTCAGACCCGATTGAGTGGCATCAATGAGGGCGTGGGGTATTCAGCTTCAATACGTTTAGCCGTTCATGGCTGGCGCCTCCTGGCATCGCCAGCCCATGCATCGGTCAGACAGCGTCACACAGACACCCCCAAAAACTCACCCATATATTGGTTCACCAACTCGGGGTATTCTTGGGGCACCCAATGACCGCAGTGGGCGATGTAGCGGAGATGAAATTCTCGCACGTGTTCTTCTGCCATGGCCAGCGAACTGGCAAAAACGGGGTCATTTTCCCCCCAAATCATCAGCGTCGGTACTTCGAGAACAGGCCAGGTTTGCTGGAGCAGCGAGGGCGATAGCAAATTACGGTAGTAATTGAGGCCAGCGCGCAGGGCACCCGGTCGGGCCAACGCCGTTTTAAAGGCTTGAATGTCAATGGCGGTGATGGCATGGCGATTGACCGCTAGCTGGTCAAAAACCCGATCAATGAACTGATAATCATCGGCCTGCAGCACCCACTCTGGCAGCCATGGCAGTTGAAAAAAGCCAATATAGGCGCTGCGCAGCCATTGGCCAGGGTCAGCAAAGCCGTCTAAAAAGCGCCTGGGGTGAGGGCAGTTGAGGACGATCAGCTTGGCCACCTGGTCAGGATAGGTGTAGGCCACGTGCCAGGCGATCGCCCCACCCCAGTCGTGCCCCACCAAGTAGCACTGGTCGTAGCCTAATGCCGTAATCACGCCAGCAATATCTTTGCCCAGCTCTGATAGCGTATAGGCACTGATATCAGTCGGCTTATCGCTATCGTTATAGCCCCGCAAATCAAGGGCCACAACGGTGAAATGTTCGGCAAAGACGGGAATTTGGTGTCGCCAGGTGTACCAAAACTCGGGAAAGCCGTGCAGCAATAGCAACAGCGGCCCTTGACCTTGGATGACATAGTGCAGCCGAATGCCATTGGTATTGAGAAACTGGTGCTGTAGCATAGCCGCGTCAGACAGAGGCATCACAATTGCGTCATTCTTGATTCCACTATAACGACGGATTTTGAGTTCTACCGTCCCCAGCTGTGGGAAAATTTGAAACGCTTTCGCCATGGCACGACCAGGTTTTTTACCTGATTGTCGTCGCCCAAAGCAGCCGTTTCTCACCCTTGTAGTATGAGTGCTCCCATCTCATCAATGAGCCAACCTGATAGCATTGCCCGCATTTTAGACGCCAATCTCGATCGCGCTCGCGAGGGCTTGCGAGTGCTCGAAGATTGGTGTCGCTTTGGCCTCAATCAGGGCGAGCTGACTGCCCAGTTCAAGCATTTGCGCCAACGCCTAGCGCAGTGGCACACCGCAGATTTGCGCGCCGCCCGCGATACCCCCAGCGACCCCGGCACAACCCTGACCCATCCCCAAGAGCGCCTGCGCAGCAGCGTCGCCCAGGTGCTGCAGGCCAACTTTTGTCGAGTCGAAGAAGCCCTGCGATCGCTCGAAGAATTTGGCAAAATCCATCATCCTGAGCTGTCTGAAGCCTGTAAGCAGCTGCGCTATGAGGTCTACACCCTCGAAAGCCAGGTGATGGCCCATCAGCGGTTTCAGCAACTGCAGCAGGCCCAGCTGTATTTGGTGACGGCCCCCGACCCCAACCTGTTGCCAGTCGTGGAAGCCGCGCTGCAGGGTGGGCTGCAAATGGTGCAATATCGTGAAAAGGTTGGTAATGATTGCGATCGCCTCCCCATTGCCCAGCAGCTAAAAGCGCTGTGTCAGCAATATGGAGCCCTATTTTTCATCAACGACCGAGTCGATCTGGCGCTGGCGGTAGAGGCCGATGGCGTACACCTGGGCCAGCAAGATTTACCCATTGCCACCGCGCGGGCATTGCTGGGCAGTCAGCGCCTCATTGGCCGTTCGACCACCAACCCCGCAGAAATGGCCAAAGCCCTGGCCGAAGGGGCCGACTATATCGGCGTTGGCCCCGTCTATGCCACCCCGACCAAGCCCGACAAAGCGGCGGCGGGTTTAGACTATGTGCGGTATGCCGCCCAAAATTCACCCGTGCCCTGGTTTGCCATTGGCGGCATTGATGCAGGCAATCTGGCAGAGGTGATGGCCGCCGGGGGCGATCGCGTCGCTGTTGTGCGCGCCATTATGCAAGCCGATAATCCGACGGCAGCCAGTCAGGCGCTGCTCACCCAACTGCAAGCTGCCACCCACTGAGAGCTGCCACCCCATTGATCCCTCGTAGAAACTGCGATGACTGATTCTTCACCCACCCCATCCACCATTGAGCTGTCAGTAAACGGCAAAGTTGCCCACTGCCCACCCCAAACCCTGCTGCCCGACTATCTGCAGCAAATTGGCATGAATCCGCGCTTAGTCGCGGTGGAATATAACGGCGAAATTTTGCACCGTCAGTTTTGGTCAGAAACTTATCTGCAAACGGGCGATCGCCTAGAAATTGTCACCATTGTGGGCGGCGGCTGAAGGGCTGACCGAGCTGTGAGGAAGCTCGTACTCGACGACAGAAGTAACACTCTCTCTGCCCCCTTTCTCCCACTGCTCCCTAGTCATCGGCAATGGTTGGTGAAATAGCGCCACAGCCTACTAGCCGCGCAGTTGGGTGGTCAGATGCACCAGTTCCGGCAGAATCAATTGATCCATCGCCAGTGCCACCGCCTTGAAGGAACCCGGCAGCGAAAAAATCAGGGTGGACTCACAGACGCCCGCGATCGCCCGCGACGCCATCGCCCTAGAGCCAATTTCTGCGTAGCTCAATTGTCGAAAGATTTCGCCAAATCCCAGCAGCGTCTTAGAGAGGAGCGCCGCGATCGCTTCGTAGGTCGTATCGCGCGGCGCAAGGCCCGTCCCACCGTTCAACACAATTACGGCAATGCTGCCGTTCGCCACCCAGGTCTGCACTTGCCGCCCCACTGCCTCCCGCTCATCTGGCAAGATCGCATAAGCCGCCACAGAATGGTGTGCGGCGGTCAGTTTGGCCTGCAGGAGCTGACCACTTTTGTCAGTTGCAGGCGTCCGCGTATCACTGACCGTCAACACAGCATAGCCAACGGTCACGGCAGCCAGGTCGGGATGGGGCAATGGCATTTGCAGTGAGCGCTACGCACCCATTAGCTTTTGGTAAAGCCAAGGCCGTTTTGTTCGGCGTAGCGATTCATAAATCGCATAAACCGTTCCCACTCGGCTTCACTTTTCATGACGAACAGCGCTTCGATACCTGCCGGTCGGCCATCTAAAAATTTGCCTTTAACCTCGCGAGTGGTCAGCTCCCCTTCCTCGTCCACCATGTACATGCCGGTGATATCTACGCCCTCGTCCTCCGAAAAGGCTTTGGGATTTTCGAAATAGAAGGTTGCTGTGCCATCACTGCCATCTGGAGCGCGGGTCAAACGCACGTCAGGGATGACTGTTTCAGCAACGCCGCGGGCAAATTCAATGTGAGCCATAGATTAACAGTCAGAAGTTTTCAAATATTAAACGTACATTCTCTCATTCGGTGGGCCGATTTTGATCGATCCCGCCGGTCGCTGCTCGACCCAGTCCCGGTAAAACGCCCAGCATGTCAGGAACAGAGCAGCAAAAGAGATCTGTATTGAGGGGTGCTCTCCGCTGACTCTGCAGACCAACTGGGGCGAACCGGTGCTTACGAAGCCTCTTTGGTCGCTGTATCGGCGCGGGCAGCCTGGATTCCGACTTCAATATCGTCTAGGGTTTTGACCACCAGGCGCTTCGCCTCTAGTTCCCAGCCCCACTTCTGCACTTGAAACGCCACATAAAAGCCGATGCCAGTGGCGATGATATCGAGCGGTTGACGCAACGAAATGCCTAACAGCAGACCCAGCCCCCCAATACCCCAAAACGGCAGGGCTACGGTTTGTCGATTTTCTTCAACGAGCTTAGCGATGAAGTTGGTCGGAATGTCGGCCTCGACCTGATCGCGCACGGCCTTTTGCTCAGCATAGGGGAGCGCAAAGCTAAACTTGCGGCGCAGCTTTTCAATTTTGCGTGCTTCAGTGCTGTACTGAGTCAGCTCGTCTTCTGCCATGCGCACAAGTTGCTCTGCTTTATCCATGATTCGGTGTATCCCTACAGGCTGCTTTCTTTATCCTACGGCAGGGCGGGGTACCGGGTGGATACGGTGGGCTCACTCACTGTTACAGGTACTCTTCAGGCCAGTCGAAGCACTGCATCGGGGGGGCGGCTAACGAATTGACCGCATCATAGGCCCAGTGGAACGGATACACATCGGCAAAGGTTGAAGCAAACTGACCGGGAGGGCAAACCAACGGTTCGGCCTCAGCCTCGGCCTCGGTCGGGGACTCCGTCTCGATCGCAGGCTCAGCAGCGGGCAAAGGCGCGGTTTCCTCAGCAGCAGGCGGGGCGGGGAGAGCATCAGCGCGATCAGAGGCGGTGGCTAGACTGCCCCAGAGGGCGCCAGCAGAACAACCAATTGCAGCGATCACCACACGTTTGTAGACAGACAGCATAGGAAAATTCCGCAACGATGACTGAACTCTTTATAGACTAACGCTGGCCCGACCCGGTTGTAATCGGTAGTGGAGAAGGGGGCATGTCGGCCAGCGGCGTGAACATTTGTAGATGGCCGAGATCGACCACGCCGCAGATCTGCAGCGCCGCATCAAACATGGCTAAGTTGGCCAAACGCCCCGCGGCTACAGTCCCCAGTTGATCCGCCACATTGATAGCCCGAGCCGGATATAGGGTGGCCATGCGTAACGCTTCATCGAGGGGAAGACCCACCTGCTGCACACAGTTGGCGATCGCTGCCGCCATCGTCAAGGCAGAGCCCCCTAGCGTGCCCTCGGCAGAAACGCATTTGCCGTCCCGGCAATACACCGGTTGGCCGCCAATGACAAACGAATCGAGGGTGGTGCCCGCAGGCGGGGTGGCGTCGGTCACGAGGAAGAGTTTATCGCCCTTTAATTTGTGGGCCAGGGCAATCGAGGCGAAATGGACATGATGGCCATCGGCGATGATGCCCGCATAGATATCGGGATGATTGAAGGCGGCACCGACCGTGCCGGGCTGACGACTCTGCCAGGGCGACATGGCGTTGAATAGATGGGTGACTAGCGTGACGCCTTGCTCAAATCCCGCCAGGGCCTGATCGTAGGTGGCGTTGGTGTGCCCAGCCGACACCGTAATACCCGCATCGCAAAGGGTGCGAATAGTTTCTGGGGAGACGGCCTCGGGGGCCAGCGTCACCAGTTTGACGATATCTGGCCCGGCTGTCGCGATCGCGGCCACCATAGCGGCCTCAGGTGATCGTACATACGCGCCGTTGTGAATGCCTTTGCGCTGGGGGTTGAGATAGGGGCCTTCGAAATGGAGACCCAGTACACCGTTTGGCGGCTGTTGCCGATAATGCCGAACAACTGCGATCGCCGCCTGCATATCCGCATCCGAGGTGGTGATAAGGGTTGGCAAAAAGTTGGTGGTGCCGCTGCACAGATTAGTCTGATGCATCGTATCGAGGGTGCTGGTAGCAATGACATCGTTAAACATCACCCCACCACAGCCATTTAGCTGCAGGTCGATAAACCCCGGCGACACCTGCAAACCCTGCAGATCCAGGCGATCACATTCGACCGGCAAGTCCGCTGGGGGCACGATCGCCCGAATGTACGCCCCGTCAATCACGAGGGCATGGTCAGTCAGCACCTCAAACCCGGTGTAGAGCGTACAGTTTGTTAGGGCATACATCAGGCCAACTCCAGCAGTCGCAAAGATATTCGGTGGCCACGGCGGCTCCGCCTCAGGATAGCCCGCCCCGCGGCGGGTAGGTAGGTTGCCTTCGGCCATCGTGATGTAGTGTCAGCGGCGATCAAAAAGGTTTAAGCTGTGAAACCCTAACAACACTGTAAAGTCAGGGGCAATAGCGCTGAGTTTTGTCTGCTAGATTCACTGGCGAACAGAACCCACCGTGGGAGCCTCTGCGCTATTGGGGCAGTGTTAACAGTCAGGTTCAGCATGGGGCATTATTTTGCGACGGTGGCACGCGGGCTCGAAACCCTCGCCGCTCAAGAACTGCAGGAAATCGGCGTGCGCGACCCGCAGCCCGGTTTTTGTGGAGTCGCGTTTCAGGGCGATCGCGAACTGCTGTATCGGGTCAACCTGTGGGCACGATTGCCCTTTCGGATTTTGGTCGAGGTAGCCGAATTTCGCTGTCGGGATGCCGATGACCTCTACAGCGGTGTACAGCGTATTGACTGGCAAGAGTATCTCGATCCAGACCTGACGATGGCCGTAGCCGCTACAGGCAAAAATCGCCAGCTCAACCACACTCACTTCACCGCCCTGCAGGTGAAAAACGCCATTGTCGATCAGCAGCGAGATCGCTTTCAGCAGCGCTCGAATGTGGATACGCAGCAGCCAGATGTGCAAATCAATGTCCATCTCAACCGCGATCGCGCCACCGTTAGCCTCGATAGCTCTGGCAGCAGCCTGCATCGGCGCGGTTATCGGCCCGCTGTCGGCAAAGCGCCGCTGAAAGAATCCCTCGCCGCCGCGCTGATTTATCTCTCGGGCTGGCAGCCCGATCAGGCCTTTTGTGACCCGCTTTGTGGTTCCGGCACGCTGCCGTTAGAGGCGGCGCTGATCGGCCTCAAGCGCGCCCCGGGGCTGTTTCGCGAGCAGTTGGGCTTTGAGACCTGGCCCACTTTTGATGCCCGCCTGTGGAAACGCTTGCAGCAGCAGGCCTATACGGAACGGTTAGAGACCTTACCCGCCCCGATTATGGGCTGCGATCGCGATGCCGAAGTGGTGCAGCAGGCGCAGGCCAACGCGCAAAACTGCGAAGTCGAGCAAGAGATCACCCTACAGACGCTAGAGTTAGCCGCCGTTACGGCACCTGCCGATACCGGTGTCCTGTTGTGCAACCCGCCCTACGGCCAGCGCTTGGGCCGCGACGAAGATTTAGGGGCGTTTTATAAGCTGCTGGGCGATGTCTTGAAGCAGCGCTTTAAAGGGTGGACGGCCTTTGTGTTGAGCGGCAACAAGTCACTGGCTAAATCCATCGGCTTGAAGTCGTCGCAACGGCTGCCCATTTTGAACGGCAAATTGCCCTGTCAGCTGATGAAATATGAGCTGTATTGAGGCTTCTGGTTGGCTGCCCTCAGACCAAAAGGTCGGACGATGGGAGACTGTTCGCCTGCAGGCAACCGCGTCAAAATTCGAAGATTTCTCACACTCTGAAGGGCAGGGATGCGGGCGATCGCCCTTTGAGATAAGGTGATGCCAGCAACCTTGACCCGGTTTATTGTTCGTGGCTAGTCGCCTTGCTGTCGTCCGCTCTGGGACTTTGTGCCCCGCCCCACGGGAAACCGTTTTTTGTAAAACGCTCGTGGTGGGCAACACCGTCGCCGCCTACACTGCAACGCTGGCCATTTTGCAGGCGGGGGGGCAGGTATGCTGGGCGCAGACGGGGTCGCTCAATATTGCTGCCGCGCTCAATCAGCCCACCTCAGCGCATCTCGCAACGCGCTTTAGCTGGCGATTGGGGCGACGCGTTTCGCCCTGGGCCACGGCCACAGTCATGTCACAAAGTCAGCAGTCCTATTGGAAGAATCGCCAACTGGCGACCCCAGCCTCATTGCCTCGCCAGAAATCGCCGGACACCACTGTCCCCCCAGCTGCTGCTCCGGCCAGCGCCTCGAAAGAAACTCAGCTGCGGCAGGCGATCGCCCCCTACCTCAAAAGTCAGCAGCTAATTCTCATTCCCCAAGGCGAACCGGTACAGGTGCTGTATTCCACCCAGCGCGGCCAGCGGCGAGTACATCAGGTGGTGTTTCGTGATGTGTCAACCGGCCAGCGATTCCAGATTCATGCGCGGCTGACGTTGGATGCCACAGGCAATGCGGCCCTGCAGCAGCAGCTAGACGAATCCTCAGAGTCAGCAGCAGTAACGGAGCTGACCCTGACCGCTGACCATCTCGCCGGAGAACGGCGCGGCGCGGCGCGAGGCACTTTTTTCTCCGATACGATCGCGCTAGTGATGGCCCCAAGCAACCCGCCTAGCCAAGGCGTTCGACCCTTTTCGATACCGCTGCGGGCGTTGCAGCCCACCCAGACCACAGGACTGCTACGCGTGAGCCTGCCGGGCTGTACCTCTGCCCTCCGCTCCATTTTTGAGCAGCCTCGGGCCCAGTGGGCCTTGGGCGAGGCGGTCGGCCACATTGCCGCGCAGGCGGTATTAGCAGGCGGACTGTCAGCCTTGATGGCCCCACCCCACGCTGCATGGCAACTGCAGCAACGGCTGGTACAGCAGGGCATTCCCATTTTTGCGTTTGATGATGTAGCGCTGGATGATCCTGACTTTGAGGCGATTCAGATGGTGGCGATCGCTAATGTGGTGTGCACGATGCGTCACCGCGACCTGAGCTTTCGACCAGCCACCCCCATCACCAAAGCGGTGCTGGCCTCAGCCTTAGCGCGATTACCCCGGCCTCGGGCCTTCCCCGCCACTGAGGCGAAATCCCCCTATGCTGATGTCACCGCCAACCACTGGGCCGCCACCGCCATTCAACAGACCACAGCAGGACAGGCCATGTCGGGCGAAACCACCACAAATTTTGCCCCGAGCAAGGTTGTTTCAAAACGGCAGCTTTGGCAGGTACTGCAGCCGTTTTCCTCCGGGTATACGGTGACACCGCCGTTTGTCCTGGATGATGAACCGGCTCGCCGTCGGCATCTGTCGCGATCGCTCTATCCCATCGTGCGATCTCGGTTGGGCCCTTAGGCATGGCCCTGGGAACCCTCCACCCAGCCTGAAGCGAGGCATCAACAGCCGTTTCTCAATTTTGTCTTTCTAGCTCTGATCGCGGGCAAGATACTCGCCCTAAACTATTGATGGATTGGCAAATTTGGGATGCGCCCGGCATCAACAGCCGTTTCTCACTCCAGCCTGATTCCGCACTTCCAACCTTGAACTCCGAATTCCTAACTCCGCACTCCGTAGAGCTTGCTCTTCCCGGAGGGTATTCCGACTTCTCCCAAAAACCACTCTGAGGCAGCCCAAAAGCAACCGTCGGGAATCTACACCTTAAGTTTCGTAAAGTTCAGCTCTATGATGTTAAATAGATTTTTCGATTAGCAAAGCACTTAAACAACTTTCCTAACTATGACGGCTCAACTTACCGCACCCGCCACGCTACCGACTCAAGAGTGGATTTGGCAAGGTCATCGCATTTGCTATACCGTGCAGGGCAGCGGCTTGCCCCTCGTATTGATTCACGGGTTTGGGGCTTCCATTGGGCACTGGCGCAAAAACATCCCCGAACTCGCCGCTGCTGGCTATCAGGTGCACGCAATCGATCTGCTAGGCTTTGGCCAGTCTGACAAGGCCGAGCTAGATTATGCCGTCGAAGTGTGGGAAGCCTTGCTACAAGACTATTGGCGCGAGCACATTGGGCAGCCAGCCGTTTTTGTGGGCAATTCCATTGGCGGTCTACTGGCGCTGATGATGTTGGCCCGCTCACCAGAAATGGCGCAGGCAGGGGTGCTGCTCAATAGTGCCGGGGGGTTAAATCATCGCCCCGAAGAGTTGGCCCCACCGCTGCGATTCGTCATGGGCACCTTTAGTAAATTAGTCAGTTCTAACCTGTTGGGGCCGCTGCTGTTTAACGAAGTCCGGCGCAAGTTTCGCATTCGCGGTTCGCTGAAACAGGTCTACCGCAACCGAGACGCCATCACCGATGAGCTGGTGGATATTCTGCATGGCCCATCCTGCGATCCGGGTGCTCAAAAGGTTTTCGCTTCGATCCTAAGTGCACCGGCTGGCCCGCGCCCCAGCGAGCTATTGCCCCAAATCAAGCAGCCGCTCTTGGTGCTTTGGGGTGAGAACGATCCCTGGACGCCGATCGCCGGAGCCAGCATTTATGAGGAGCTGAGTCAAACAGCAGATATTGATCCGCCCGTGACGTTTCACTCGATTCCTGACACCGGTCACTGCCCCCACGACGAACGACCCGAGATCGTCAATGCCTTCATTAAAGACTGGCTGCAGACCCTTTAGATCCCAGGTCAAAGAATTGGATGTGTCATCCTGAGCGAAGCGTACACCGCTTGATAGTCCTCTTCGCTCAGCCAAGTCGATCGCCGGCTCCCTTTCACAGCAGTCAGACCAACGCCGCTGCATGGTGGGCTAGGTGATCACCGATAAAAGTGGCGATGAAATAGTAGCTGTGGTCGTAGCCGGGCTGCATTCGTAATGTCAGCGGATAGTTGACAGTCTGGCAGGCAGCGGCAAATTTTTCGGGCTGCAGCTGTTCTTGCAGAAAGTTATCGGCTTCCCCCTGATCGATCAGGGTGGGCAGCGGTTTGGCAGCATCCATAACTAGATGGGTCGGGTCATAGGCGAGCCAATCATCACGATTGTCGCCGAGATAGGCGCTGAAGGCTTTTTGCCCCCACGGTACTTGGGTCGGAGCCACAATGGGCGAAAATGCCGACACGCTCTTAAAGCGTCCGGGGTTGCGTAGGGCAATCATCAGCGCCCCATAGCCGCCCATCGAGTGGCCCATGATGCTTTGATGCGTCTCACAGATGGGGAAGTTGGCCGCGATCGCCCCCGGCAGTTCACTCACCACGTAGTCATACATGCGATAGTGCTGCGCCCAGGGCGCTTGCGTGGCATTCACATAAAAGCCTGCTCCGGTGCCGAAATCCCAACTATCATCTTCGCCGGGTAGATTGCAGCCCCGAGGACTGGTATCGGGCGCGATCAGAATCAGGCCGTGCTGGGCGGCATGTTGCTGCGCCCCGGCCTTAGTGATGAAATTTTGCTCGGTGCAGGTGAGGCCGCTGAGCCAATAGACCACCGGACAGGGCTGCGTCTCTGCCTGGGGCGGCAGGTAGACGGCAACGTTCATGTCGCAGTTGAGGACATCCGAGCGATGGCGATAGACGTTTTGCCAACCGCCGAAAACGCGCTGATGGGCTGTGAGGGTGAGGGTGTTGGGGGAGGTCATGGAGGATGGAAAAGTGGGGGATGGAGAGTAGGGGGTAGAGGGTGGAAGTGGGGGGGTGGCGTGTTAGCCATTTTGATGGGTCGGACGGATTAACGTTTCGGCAGCTCACCGCAATTGAGCAAAGCAGTCCACAACATCAGCAAAGCGCCTGGCAGCGGCTGAATTTCTGAGCCGTGGGAAGGTGGAAATCACAGGGTGCAGAAGGCATGGCTAGAGACTTCGGAACCAGCGCAATCAGCCCCTCATCCACTGCTCAATAAATTACGACGGAGCGGATGCTTTTGCCCGCGTGCATCAGATCGAAGGCGGTGTTGATGTCTTCTAGCGGCAGGGTTTGGGTAATGATCGGGTCGATTTTGATCTCGCCAGCGAGGAAGCGATCGACGTAACCAGGAAGCTGGCTGCGCCCTTTGACGCCGCCAAAGGCTGACCCGCGCCACACGCGCCCGGTCACGAGCTGAAAGGGCCGCGTACTGATTTCTTTCCCCCCCGCTGCGACACCGATAATGATCGATTCGCCCCAGCCTTTGTGGCAGCATTCCAGCGCGGCCCGCATGAGTTCCACATTGCCGACGCACTCAAAACTGTAGTCAGCGCCGCCATCGGTGAGATCCACCAACACCGCTTGAATGGGGGCGTCGTAATCTTTGGGGTTGACGCAGTCAGTCGCGCCCAACTGTTTGGCGAGTTCGAACTTGTCGGGATTGATATCGACGGCAATGATGCGTCCCGCCTTGGCCATCACGGCCCCCTGCACGACGCTGAGGCCAACGCCGCCGAGGCCAAACACGACGACGGTGGCTCCGGCTTCAACTTTGGCGGTGTTCAACACGGCCCCAATGCCAGTGGTGATACCGCAGCCCAGCAGGCAAGCTTTTTCGAGCGGGGCTTTGGGGTTGATTTTAGCCAGGGCGATTTCGGGGACGACGGTGTATTCGCTAAAGGTGCTGGTGCCCATGTAGTGATAGAGCGGATCGCCGTTGAAGCTGAAGCGCGTGGTGCCGTCGGGTAGCAGACCTTTGCCCTGAGTGGCGCGGACGGCCTGACACAGGTTAGTTTTGCCCGACAGACAAAATTTGCATTCGCCACACTCGGGTACATAAAGGGGAATCACTTGATCGCCGGGCTGCACGCTGGTGACGCCCGCACCAATTTCTTCAACCACGCCGCCGCCTTCGTGACCCAAAATGGAGGGGAAAATGCCTTCGGGGTCTTTACCCGACAGGGTATACGCATCGGTGTGACAGACGCCCGTCGCGACCAACCGCACCAAAACTTCACCGGCTTTGGGGCCGTCGAGATCCACTTCTTCAATGGCTAACGGCTTACCCGCTTCCCATGCGATCGCTGCCCGTGTTTTCATCCGTCATCCCCAAACGCTTCATTGACCGACACCGTATCATTCGCCGATTGTCGCCGCTGTGAAAGCTCAATTTTTCTCAAGGGTTTTGGCGAGTCTACTTCATCCTCAGATTCGAGACGTAGATCGATCTGTGAGAGTATTCATGTTTTTAAGAATGGTCTGGCCTTGGCGACAGAGGAACGTTCATAGCCTCTAGCACTTCCAAAATGGCGGGTAGCCCTATATCTTTCGCCCCTTCTGCCCATCGCAGCAACTCACTAGCGCGATTGCCTTGAGCAGCAATATTTGAGGGCAATATTCCTGGGGGCGGATTCAAGGCATACACTAGTTCTTCAAACTGAGGCTTAGGTAAGGTGTTGATTGTTTGGATCAAGTTCAGGCGCTCCTGACGACTGGGGCGATACACCTGCTTTTGGGCGGTTTGAACAATGCTGGAGATACCTTGCTGGGGAAAGCTTTGGGGATCGTCATCAGAACGACTCATTGACTCCTGCATTGGAAGCACATCAAGCGCACCATACAAAATATCGTCTAGCAAGCGGCGCACGTCCACCATTTGATAGCTTTTCTGGCATTGGATGGTATTTTGCCTGTCTCGCAAGAATTGTTGCAAGACCTTATAGGGATAGTCGTGGGGGTTTTGGCGGCCTATACAGACGGAGCAGTTGCAGGGGATGAGAGTTTGGTAGCGAAGACGATTTTCGGTGGGATTATCAGCGGAGTTGTAAGAGCGGTGAATCTTTTCTAACTCGTGGGTGATGGCCGAAAGCCAGCGTTTTTGGTCACTGCCGGAGACGCGGATGCGGATTTCGCTGCGAGGATAGTGCTCGATGACTTCGGCCCGAGCACTACCACTGGTAAGTACAACTCCCGTTTTCCAGACGAGTTGCTGATCTTCGATATATTCGTGAAGTTCGACGATGATGCGAGTGAGAATACCCTTGGGCATGAAATCGTAACGGTAGCGGAAGATCAGGTTGGCACTGTCATTCCAGTCATATTCGGGAGCATTGATTCCCAGAAGTTGGGGAGCGATGTAGTGCTGAGAGCAACCGGGAATTTCGTAACAGAGTTTAAACCGCATCATCAGTTGCAAGAGTTCATCTCGCATGTCAGCGTACTGATGTTCACTCCAGATTTCGTTGAGTTGAATACGAGTAAAGCGGCCGCAGTTATCGCGCACTGCTTTTGTGTCCAGAGCTTTATAAACTGCCGCAGTGCCCCATTCGGGTTTGAGGATCACAAAGTGTTTGAGGACAGGATCTTTTTGAAAATGGAGACACACGCCTAAATCGTGCAGATATTCGCTCAGTTGAAGCTGATTGGCAATTTGAGTAAACTCATTCAATTCACAGATACGGATATATTCATGAAAGAGAATGTAGTTTCGCTCATCCATTTCTAAAGTTCGTCTTATCTCCACCCACTTCTTGGGCAAAGGAGTCCCCACATGAGGTAACTGGGCGATACGATTTTGAATCGCGATTTTAATCTCGTTCAGGCCACGGTTATCTGCCAAGTTCGTGGTGCAAACTTTTTCGAGCGAGTCCATGAATTCGCTTTTGAGTTGCCGCTCATTAACTTCGCACTGGCGATCCTGCTTTTCATTTTTGACAATAAAGACAGGACTACTTTCACTCAGCAAATTAACAATGCTCAACCAGTAATAGAGGTCAGTGTTATCTTGCCGAACATCTACTACCAATGCATAGAGCGAACGCTTAGTCAGAAAGAACTGATGGGTGGCATGATAAATTTCCTGTCCACCAAAGTCCCAGATATTGGCTCGAAATGTAGTTCCATCTCGTAATTTAAATTCCCAGTGAATAACATCAATACCTTCTGTGCTACATTCCTGGACATCAAGCTCGTAGTGAGGATTAAGGAGCTTTTTGGCCAAAGATGTTTTTCCTGCTCCTCCCTCTCCTACAATGAGAAATTTAGCTTCATATAGATATTCTCTGCCCTGCTCTAACTGTTGACGCAAATAACTCACAACGTGTAATGAGCCTTTAGCAATGATTTCGGGTGGAGGATCTTCAAGGGGATTCCCACCGAAATCAAACTGTTTCAGACTAGTAAGCTTTCCAATTTCTGATGGCAGTGTATTGAATTGATTTAAGCTAATATCCAGTTGCTTG
>JBCBJQ010000066.1:0-32241 GCA_038523235.1 Cyanobacteria bacterium J06626_4 | reverse complement strand
CTCCGCTCAAGGAACGTCGGCTGAGCGAAGTCGAAGCCGACTTGTATGTGTAGCTGTAATTTGTCGAACTGGTATAAATCAATTGCTCTCGACCAACCGAGCTGGTTTTACAGCAGCCGTCTCAAGTTTTTGGAGACAATTTCGCAATTCTTAGTCTGACTAAAGGGCTTGGTTGCGCTGCGTCTGTAGCCCCCAGAAACCAGCTAGATCTTGCCTGATGTCCCCGATTGAAGGCCTTTAAAGGCTCTGTCATATGCTTTTTTTCTTCGTTTTAGCCGATAGAGAGAGGCCAGATTTTCTCACCCTTTTGACATCGATTAACCCCGTCAAGCCTTCCTCAAAAGCCTAATTTTTTGGCCTGCTTTGGGCAAACTAACCATTACCCAGAGGCTGCTGATAGAGACCGCGACGGGTACCTGAAAGGCCATTTCGGTAAAATACTGAAAAGATTGGGGAGGAAATATACTAGAGGTACCTAAGGCTGGCTGGCGCTGAGGACAGTGGTGAAGGTTGTACCATAGGAAATCAACGCCATACCAAAATACGTTGATTCCGGCGTGTCTACGTTCAATGACGGCAAGCCTAGCTCAGTCTTTCAGTGAATCTACTGACGTTAAACTTCTCGCTCAATTCCAAGATTTTTGCACTCTAGACTCCTTTGCTAAAACTGCTGCACGAAGAACCTAGCCAGATCTCACGTTGGCTCTTGATACACTCAAAAATTCCCTCCTTTAAAGAAAACTTTATTTAATTGGCTATGCCTAAGACCCCAAAAAGAGTTCTTATCCTGGTTGCCCTGGTCGTCAGCAGCTGGTGGCTCGTCCTGGTGCCTCAGCTGCCGGCTCAACAGTCCATTGATGTTCGCATCGAGCGCTGGCTATCAATTCAAGAGATGGTGGGTGATGTACGGTATTTGAGCCCAAGGGGTAGTCGGGCGGCGGCGATTGGCGATCGGCTGACGGCGGTGGGCGATGGGGTGCGCACTGGCAATGACGCCTCTAGCACGCTGATTTTGGATACCGGAGTTGGCACGATTACTATGCAAAATAATACGGAGCTTGAGGTCCGGGGGTTAGAGTTTGCCGACGATAACGGTTATATCACTCGCCTTTACGTCTCTCAGGGGGGCGTCAGTCTGAATCTCCGCCGCTTTACCCACGAGGGGTCGGAATTGGAAATCCAGACGCCCTCGGGGGTCAGCGGCGTCCGAGGCACTGAGTTTGGGGTACTGGTCGATCCCGATGACCAGCGAATGGGCATTGCCACCGAAACGGGTGAGG
Organism: Cyanobacteria bacterium J06626_4; assembly: GCA_038523235.1. Classification (GTDB taxonomy): domain Bacteria; phylum Cyanobacteriota; class Cyanobacteriia; order Phormidesmidales; family Phormidesmidaceae; genus Halomicronema. Next base: position 30,961 of record JBCBJQ010000066.1, on the reverse strand, counting down.
TGTATGCCGCCGCACAGGCTGAGACGGTGACAGTACAGGGGGGCTTTCAAACGCTGATTCGTCCCGGTGAGCCGCCTTTAGAACCGACACCGATTCCCGATGTCCCTGAATTTGATTCCCAAGTTGAGATTGTCGTTCGCAATAGTCTGCGATATTTGCTGCTACGCGGGCAAATTGATCCGATCAACCAGGTGTATGTGGAAGACGAATTGCAGACTGTTAACGAGGCCGGCGAGTTTGAATATGAGGTGCCGGCTCGCTATGGTGTGGGCATTCAGGTCAGAGTAGTCACACCGCTGGGCAACGAGGCCGTGTATGACGTTCCGCTTCTCTAATCTCTTGAAAAATCGATGGCGGTTTTTGCCTGGCGTTTTGGCCTCGCTGATTATTTTGGTGCTTAGTCAGCTCGGAGTGCTAGCCGATTTAGAGAATGCGAGCTATCGCTGGTTGTTTCAAAGTCGCGGCGAGCGGCCTTGGGATAGTCGCGTGGTCTTAGTGGCGATCGACGATGCCACCCTCTCAGAGTTAGGTCAGTTTCCGCTGCCGCGAGATGTTTATACCCAGCTGCTCAATCGATTGGCGGTGCCGCGCCCTCGGGTGATCGGCTTCAATCTTTTGTTTGCTGAGTCGAGCCCAGCTGATCAAGCCTTCGCCGCAGCGATCGCCCAGGCTGGTAATGTGGTGCTTGCCACTAGCACCGATGAGAGTGGGCGACTACTCATGGCGACTGACATCTTACGCTCAGCGGCGATCGCCACGGGACATGTTCGCAAGCAGGTCGCTAGCGATGGTTTGGTGCATACGTTTGAACCTTTGGTGGCTAATGAGACGGCCTTTGGCATGACTTTGGCCGAGGTTTACTCGCTCACTCAAGCGCCCGTGGCGTTGCCCCCGCTTGACCAACCGCTGTGGATTAATTGGCCGGGTTCGACCAATACGCTGCCTCAATATTCTTTAAGTGACGTGATCGCGGGCCGCATCTCACCCACAGTCTTTCAAGAAAAAATTGTCATTGTGGGGATGACGGCCACGGGCATTGATGCGCTGCTGACCCCCTTTGATCAAAATCCTCCCGCCAATGGCGTGGTGATGCAGGCAGCCATTCTCGATAACTTGCTGCAGCAGCAGTATCTGCAGCCGATCGCAGCCCCTGGGCTGTGGGTGCTGTTGTTGGTCGCCATGCCAGGGGTGAGCTATTTTCTCATTGGCCGCCCTTTGCGGTGGCAGCTACTTATGGTGAGTGGCAGCTTAATGGGCTGGTTATGTCTCAGTGTGGTGCTGTTTCGGGGCGACTATTTACTGTCGCGGATGCCGCCGTTTTTACTCGTAGGCATCACCGGCATCAGTGCCATCTTTAGCCAGCAATTAAGAGCCAATCTCGCCCTCCAAAAGTTGTTAGAAGACCTCTGGCAGCATTACCACCACAGTCAAGCCAAGCTCACCTTAGGCCCGGCTTCCTCCAGGGCAATTCCGAAAGATTTGGGCAACGAAGTCCAAAAATTAGGCTTTTTAGCGAATGCTTTAGGCTGGGCCGAGGCGACCCAATCGGCGATTTCTGAAAGTGTCCCCATTGGCATGCTGGCTGTGGATGACCGCGACCGGGTATGGTTTTGCAATTCGTTAGCGACGCGCTATTTAGAGATGGAACTGGGGGCGCGGTTGACGCGGACATTGGTGCCTCGGTGGCTTGATCGTGCTCGGTTTCAAGCCATTATTCAGAATCTTTTGCAAGGCATTGCCATCACGCCGATTGAATGCCAACAGGGGGCAACTTGGTTCGAACTGCGGTTCCATGTTCTAGAGGGCATTGCCCAGCCCAGCCCTTTGTTAGAGGATGAGCGGCGCTTTTTTTTGGTGTTGATTGAAGACATCACCCACCGTAAAGGGTTTGAGCTGCAGCTGCGATTGCTGAATGAAGGGCTAGAAAGTGAGGTCAAACAGCGCACGAAAGAACTCGAGAGAACCAACCTCAATCTGGTGCAAGAAATTTCTGAACGGCGTCAGGCTCAAGACAAATTGCATTATCAGGCATTGCATGACAAGTTGACGGGGCTGCCCAACCGCGCCTCCCTAGAGTCAATTTTGGCCGAGCTAATCGCGCAGCCCCATCGTTCAGACAATTCTAAATTTGCCGTATTCTTTGTTGATTGCGATCGCTTCAAACTGGTCAACGATTCCTTTGGGCATTGGGTCGGTGATGAACTGCTCAAAGCCATTGCCCAAAGTCTGCGGCGCTGTGTGGCAGCCACGGATCTGGTCTGTCGCTTCGGCGGCGACGAATTTGTCATCTTGCTCACCGATGTGCCCAATGCGCGATCGGCGGTTCAAGTGGCTCGGCGCATTCAACAGCAATTACAAAATTCCTTCATTATTCAGGACCAGCAGTTTTACAGCAGTTGCAGTATCGGGATTGTTCTCAGCAACCCCAGTTACACCCAGGCAGAGGACATTCTTCGCGATGCTGATATTGCCATGTATCGCGCCAAACGCAGCGGTAGTGGCTATGCCTTCTTTGAGCCCAAGATGCACCTAGCGGTGCGATCGTCCTTACAGTTAGAAACTGACTTGCATCAGTCTTTGCGACGACATGAGTTCGTTGTGTATTATCAGCCCATTTTCTCTCTGGAGTCTAAACAAATTAAAGGCTTTGAGGCCTTACTACGATGGCACCATCCGACCCACGGGATGATTGGGCCGGGGCAGTTTATCCCCATTGCCGAAGAAACCGGGCTGATCGTGCAAATTGGCGAGTGGATTTTGCAAGAAGCCTGTAGTCAAATGCAGTTGTGGCAGCAACGAAAGATTCTACCGGCTGATACGTTTATGAGCGTCAATTTATCGGTTCAGCAGTTTAATGACCCGCATTTACTCAAACGGATTGATGAGACTTTGCAGCTAACTCATTTGAGCGGCAAAAATCTCAAATTAGAGATTACTGAAAGTGCCCTCATGACCAATTCGGATGCTGCCATTAAAATTTTGCATCGGCTCAAAAATCGAGGGATTAGTCTGAGCATTGACGATTTTGGGACTGGCTACTCTTCTTTAAATTATTTACACTGTTTCCCGATTGATGTCCTGAAAGTCGATCAATCTTTTATTCAGCAAATGGTCAAAGGGCAAAAGCATTTGAGTTTAGTGCAAGCGATTAGAACGCTAGCGTATCACTTTGACATGGTGATGATTGCTGAGGGCATCGAAACTGAAGCTCAGATGGACTGTCTCAAAGAGATGGATTGTATCTTGGGCCAAGGGTATCTCTTTTGCCCCCCAGTTGACTATCAAACATTAGAAGCCAAATATTTGCAGTGCTTCAATGAGGTATGAGACTTGATTCGAATTACATCACCCCAAACTCAGATTAAGGTTATCTCAGCCCCTGGCTTGCCCAATGCCGACAGCGATCGCCACGACCACGGCAGCCAGGGCCATCAGCAAAAATTTTCTAACCCGTTTCATCCCAGGTTTAGCCAGAGCGACCCCGCCAATCTGACTGGCGTAGGTGGTGGTGCGGTTAACGGTTTATGAGCATACGCTGAAAATTTTTCCGCCAGGGTCTCTGGCGTTAGTTAGGAAATTGCTCAGGGACTGCCCGCATCAAAAAGCTGATCTGTCGTCAGTTTTAAGCTGGGAAACTGGGGCGAAATCAAAGACTCACCCTGGCGAAATAGCTGCGTTTGATAAATACCATTAACCAGTTGGCAGATAGTGACTGTCGGTTGTTTAGGACTACCGATATATCGTCGCCCACCTAATCCCTGGTAATCCACAATCCAATATTCCGCGATGTCCATCGCTTCGTAGTCCTCAAACTTGCGGGCGTAATCATCAGGCCAGTTGGTGGAGGTGACTTCGACCACCAGCTTGATGGAAGTTCCCAGCGTAATGATGGATTCTCGTTCCCATAAGGGCTCTTGGGCTAGGCTGGGTTGATCAATGAGTAGGATATCGGGCTTGTAGCCGCTCTCAGCACCTGAGGGCCGAATGAGAGCCGTGTTTGGAATAAAAGCTTCCAGGTCTGCTTGGTCAATGAGGACATTCAGCTTGCGGTTGAGCAAGCCCACAACTTGTTTCTCCTTCGGAGACGCTTCGCGAACATGAGGCCCCGTTGGCTGCATTTCAACAATGACTCCGTCGTGCAGCTCGAACCGACCAGTTTCTGGCTGCCATGCCAAAAACTCCTGAAATGTCATCAATTTTGAAGCTGCTTGCACCATTCGCTGTTGAACTCACCGATGAAATCACCTGGGCTTTTCATCAGCCTATCTGACGATTTGAGTTGTGTACGCAAACTCACCGCAAACTGTAGGAAATTTCTGACTACAGCGAGGCGATTGCTTGAGCACAGGCTGTACCTGACCAGATCGGCACGCGCGCTCTATTGTCACCTCACATCAAAGGGCGATCGCCGCTTTTAGCTGATGGTTGATCGCTAGCCCTCTACCCATGGCTCATCGTCTGCGAGAATCCCGTTGTACCACCTTAGGTACATGCAATACCTTTGCTTGAGCCACAACAACACTTCTTCTTGAACAGCATCAAGAGATCTTCGAACTGCAACATTAGTGTGCCGCATTGAGATTAAACCAAGCCGCTGCGCAGCGCCGCCACTGCCGTCTGCACCCGATCATCCACCGATAGCTTGTTCATAATGCTGCGCAGGTGAGTTTTCACCGTGCTGATGCTGAGAAACAGTTCCGCCGCGATCGCCGGATTGCTTTTGCCTTCAACAATCAGCCGCAGCACATCGAGTTCGCGATTCGACAAATCAGCGACCGGCGTCGGGGGCGGGGTGTATTGCAGGTGCCCCATCACTCGCCGGGCAATTTGTGGGTCGAGGTAGGCCGCCCCATTGTTAGCACAGTTGATCGCGACCTCTAGTTGCTCTAGGCTCGTCCCCTTAATGCAGTAGGCATCGGCCCCGCTAGCCATGGCGGCAACCATATCGGCATCGGCGGTATGAGAGGTCAGCATCACCACGCTAATTTCTTCGCTATTCTGTTTGATCTGCTGGGTCGCCGTAATGCCATCGAGCTGGGGCAGGCCAATATCCATCACCACCAAATCAGGCTTGAGGTTCAGCGCCAGCGACAGCCCCGAATAGCCATCTTCGGCTTGGCCAATCACCTCATAACTTTCATAACTGTCTAAAAATTGCTCCAGCCCTAAACGCATGACTGGGTCATTTTCCACAATCAAGATTCGCAGGGGAGCAAAGGTCTCAGGTTTTAAACTAGAAGGTGCAATGCTGTTGAGCATACCGCCTCTTATCGATCAAAGTTGATTGAAGGCAAAAACAAGAAAATTTGAGTTTCTTGATTAGGTGAAAGGGCCATCAAAGCATCCTTTAGCTATTTTCTGAATCCTCACACTCGCCCAGCCAAATCATAGAATAGCTGAGGTTAACTACCATAACATCATGGACGTCAAAAATATTTTTGCGAGCCCGACAGCTACATAATTAAGCGGTTGCTGGTATAAAGCAGCAGTTATTTCGATGATCCCTGTACTGTTTTATACGGCTTCTGTTCTTTTTCGAATCTTTACTATCGAGATAGTGCTCTAGTCTTACTCGCTCAAGACTCGCAGAAGCAGGGAATTATCTTTCATCCTTTTGATAGGCCGCTGGCTTGAGCACTTTTCGATTTACCCGATCGCCAGCAAATTCGAAAATTACCATCCCCACGATCACTCAGTATGCGGAAATATGGCGAGTTACCAAAGCGACTCGACCCAATTGGGTAGGTTAAACGCTGCAGGTCTTTTGCCTGGGCGGCGCGCCCGTTCACCTTTCTGATATCAGGTCAGGAATGATCGCTCAGCTCATATTGCTGCTCAGCGATCGCACTCGCCGCCCCAGCTCAGACAAATCAGGGAACTATCGCGAGCCGCATTCAGATTTGGACACTTTTAATCGTCGGCTCACTGGCGGCGAGGCCCTGCCCGGCACCTTGAATCCGGCACCTTTCTACCCTCTGCTATGGAAGGTGCCTCTAGCGGCAAAGCAGCGGCAGGGCAGCTTATACTCCACCCACCACTTTCTACGCTCCACGGCTCCCATTACCGTCACTGCTAAGGAATCGCCCGTTCGGCCTTGACTAAGCCATCGCCAATGGGCTGCAGCTCAAAGCCAACCTTCTGACAGACATGCTGCATGGCTCGGTTTTGCAACAAGATCTCTGCCGTAATGCGATCGATGCCCTCTTGTTGAGCGATTTGTACCAGTCGCTGCAGCAGCTCCGTCCCCACCCCCAACCGCTGAGCCGAATCGGCCACCAGCATGGCAAATTCCGCTTCCTTGGTACCGTGTAGCTTGGTCAGACGGCCTGCGCCTAAAATCTCGTGCTCCCCAGTTTCCGGATTTTCGTAATCAACCACCAGGGCAATTTGGCGATCGTAGTCGATAAAGCAAATGCGGGTGAGGCGTTCGTGGGCGGTGCGCTGGCTGAATTTCATCAAATGGAAGTAGCGCAGAAAAATGCTTTCCTCAGAGAGGGTTTTGTGAAACTGCACGATCAGCGGCTCATCTTCCGGAGCGATGGGACGAATCGTCACCGGACGACCATCCTGCAGATGCCAGTCGCTGACGTACTGGGTTGGATAGGGGCGAATCGCCGGTTTGGGTATCTGGGTCAGATCGACATCGGCCTCGTGTAGCACCACGCGGGCATCAAGCGCCTGCAGTGTATGAGTCGCGGACGCAGTGGCCGGTGAGGCTAACAGCGGATTAATGTCGATTTCCTTAATTTGCGGATGCTCGACCACCAGCTGACTAAAGCGCACTAAAATTTGTTCGAGCTGCTCTAAGTCAATGGCATCACGCCCGCGAATGCCTTGCAGCGCCTGGTAAATCTGCGTGTGCTCAATCAGTCGCCGGGCCAACGTCGTTGTCAAGGGCGGTAGGGCAATGGCGCTATCGCGCATCACCTCAACCATTTGTCCCCCGGCGCCAAACAGCAGCACCGGGCCAAACTGCACATCGAGACTGCTGCCCAAAATCAGTTCATAGCTGTTGTCGCGATCGATCATCGGCTGCACAGTGACGCCATCAAAGGCCGCAGCCCCCACTTTGGCGGTCACCGCCGTCTCAATCGCCTGGTAGGCCTGCCGCACCGCTGCGGCGTTCGCAATGTTGAGCTGTACGCCACCGACATCGGTTTTATGGGTCACCGTTTCAGACAGCAGCTTGAGCACGACAGGGTAGCCCATTTGCTCGGCGTGGGCCACGGCGGCTTCTTCACTGGTGGCCTTTAAGGTTTGTACGGCCGGAATGCCGTAGGCGGCCAGCACGGCCTTCGACTCTTGCTCGGTCAAGAGGGTGCGACCCTGCGCCTGAATCGTCTGCAGCAGCTCAGTGACCTGAGCGGGATCATAGCCATTGCCGCCCTGGGTAGCGAGCGTTGGCGTTTCGTACAGCGCTCTGAGGTTGTAGCTATAGCGCCACATAAAGTTGAACAGGTGCGCCGCCGCATCGGGATAGGGATAGGTAGGAATGCTGGCCTGGTTGAGAATGGCTTCGCCCGACAGTACGTTGGCACCGCCCATCCAGCTGGCTAACACAGGCTTATCGATCGCCTGCGCGTAAGCTTTCAACTGCTCCGCCGTGCGAGTGGGATCGGTCATCGCCTGGGGCGTCAAAATCACCAGCAGGCCGTCGGCGTTGGGGTCTTGGGCGGCGATATCCAGGGTTTTGGTATAGCGATCGGAATCGGCATCGCCCAAAATATCGATCGGATTGCCGTGGCTCCAGTGGGTGGGCAGAATTTGATCGAGCTTGTGCTTGGTGTCGTCACTCAGGGGAGCCAGCTGCCCGCCGGAGCTGATCAGGGCGTCGGTGGTCAGCACGCCCGGGCCACCCGCGTTAGTGATGATCGTCAGCTTGGGGCCTTGGGGCAACCGGGCCTGCTTCGCCAGCACTTCGGCCACGTCAAACAGCTCGGCGATCGTATCGACCCGCAACACCCCACAGCGGCGGAACGCGGCATCAAGCACCGCATTGCTGCCCGCCAGTGAGCCCGTGTGGGAGGCCGCTGCTTTCGCGGCGGCTTCCGTGCGGCCCGCTTTGATCACAATGATGGGTTTGGTCAGGGCTACTTCCCGCGCGGCGGAGAGAAACGATCGCGCATCACCGATCGTTTCCATATAGATGACGATGCTGCGCGTGTGGGGATCATCGCCCAGGTAGTCGATCAAATCGCCCCAGTCCACATCCAGCATGGAGCCGACGGAAACAAAGGCACTGAAGCCGACATTTTCGCGAATGCTCCAGTCCAACACGGCGGTGCAGATCGCCCCACTTTGGCTAATAAACGCCACGTTGCCCGGTTGAGCCACGGTGCCCGCAAAGGTGGCATTGAGCCCCACCCGCGGGTTCATCACTCCCAAGCAGTTCGGCCCAATCAGGCGCAACGAACTCTGTCGCAGCTGATTGAGGATGTCTTGTTCGAGGGCAATGCCCGGTGCGCCAATTTCTTTAAACCCGGCGGAAACGACGATCGCCCCCTTGACCCCGGCCTCAATGCATTCACGAATCAGCGCTGGCACTGTTGGGGCGGGGGTGGCAATAATCACCAGTTCGATCTGGGCGGGCACCGCGCTGATCGAGGCATAGGCCTTGATCCCCAACACGCTGTCTCGCTTCGGGTTGACGGGAAAAACCGTGCCGCCAAAGGGATGGCTAATGAGATTCCACAACAGAGTGCGACCGACACTGCCGGGGCGATCGCTGGCCCCTACCACCGCCACCGTCGTGGGATTAAAGATCGCCCGCAGGGGCTGATGCTCTGACCGCAAAATGTCGTAAGCCGGATCAAAGGCTGAGGTATTTGACTGAGTCATGATAGAAGCCTGCTATTTCCACTATCGAACTGCACCGGCGGCTGCCAACCGCCCCCTAGCGGCCCCTAGTGGACCCTCCCATGGCACCTGACTGGAAGCCGCCGCGCTGCGGAGTCGTGTTCCGCCGGTCCGCCCCCATCCTTGATCGGCGATCGAAGTTAAAACGGGTTTAAGAGGCGGCGGCAGTGACCGAGGTCACAATAAATTACGTCACTTAAATTAAAGTTTCAAAGCCTTAAAAAACCATCTCCACCCCGCTAATTGCGTCTAGGTGAAAGATGCCATTGTCCTGCCATAAACTCGGCATTGATCAAGGCCAGCAAGCTTGAGTCAGTCAGCATCAACTATGGCCGTCAAAGTCAAGCGCTGCCGCTTCAAGATTAGCCTCTCTAGAAAGAATTTACGCAAATCATTCATAAAAATTTCCATTAAAATCTCAAGCAATCCATCTGTTGATCCGAACTTGATCGTGAGCAGAGGCAATTCCATAGATGTTTTTCAAGCCTCTTCATTGACATCCATAAAGCAACCCCTATACCCGCACCATCACTCCGTCAGGAAAGGTCTAGAGGTCAAGACAAACAGTTGGTCTAGTCAGAGCAGTCTGAGCAGCTTAAGCCTCCTTTTAGAGTCTAAAATCATACTGCACAACATTTACCATGCTGGGGTTTCAGCTTCACGACCCAGCAGCTTGACCCGGAAAGTAATCGATTTTACTTAACAAAGGAAGTTAATGTAATTGATTTTACTCAATCAGAGAAATATGCTGAATTTGATGGTGAGCTTCTATTGATGAAAACAAGGCGATCGCAGAGATTTCTTAAGGTTTAAATTAAATACGTTTTTCTATCGGGTGACTAGAATAAACTCAAAGGTGGTTGAGTACATTTGCTTCAGTATCACTAGTCCTATCGATGGACTCTGGAACCACCTCAATCTGAATCAAATCCGCTTCACACATGTTTATCAACTGCTAGATAAAACTCATCATGATGAACTGATTGCAGAGCAGTTCACAGATGTCTAGATGAGTCGATAACTTCCAGCTAACTCAAGGAACTTGACTATGCCGATTACGACCGTTCATGCCCTGGAAGACCTGATTCAACGGGTCAAGGCGGCGCAAGCCGAATACGCTCAATTTACGCAGGGTACTGTCGATCAAATTTTCAAGAAAGCCGCACTAGCAGCCAATGCTGCCCGCATTCCCCTCGCCAAGTTGGCCGTTGAAGAAACCGGCATGGGCGTGGTGGAAGACAAGGTGATCAAGAACCACTTCGCTTCCGAGATCATCTACAACAAGTACAAGCACGAAAAGACCTGTGGCGTCATTGAAGCCGATCAGTCCTTTGGCATTCAGCGGATTGCGGAACCGGTGGGTATTTTGGCCGGCATCGTACCGACGACCAATCCCACTTCAACGGCGGTGTTTAAGGCGCTGATTGCCCTCAAAACCCGCAACGCCATTATCTTCTCCCCCCACCCTCGGGCTAAGCGCTGTACGATTCGTGCAGCGCAAGTCGTATTAGAGGCCGCGATCGCCGCCGGAGCGCCGCCCGACCTGATCGGCTGGATTGATGAGCCCTCTGTCGAACTGTCGCAGGCGCTGATGCAGCACCCCGATATCAGCTTGATTTTGGCGACCGGTGGCCCCGCCATGGTGAGAGCCGCTTATTCTTCCGGTCATCCTTCGTTAGGGGTCGGTGCCGGCAACACTCCGGCCCTGATTGACGACACCGCCGACATCAAGGTCGCCGTATCGTCGATTTTGCTGAGCAAAACCTTTGACAACGGCATGATTTGCGCCAGTGAGCAGTCGGTGATTGTGCTGGACGAGATCTATGACGCCGTGCGGCAAGAATTTATTGCGCGGGGGGCTCATTTCCTAGACGCGGGCGATCGCGCTGCCCTGGGTAGCAAGGTTATTGTCAACGGTCGCCTCAACGCTGAGATCGTCGGTCAACCGGTGGCCCGATTGGCCGAGATTGCCGACATTTCGGTGCCGGCTCAGAAGCGGGTGCTGATTGGCGAAGTGACCGACATCGGCAGCGAGGAGCCCTTCGCCCACGAAAAGCTGTCGCCGGTGCTGGCTATGTATCGCGCCAGCGACTTTGAAGACGCTGTTAGCAAGGCCAAGCAGCTGGTGCATTTTGGCGGGCGCGGTCATACCGCCGTGCTCTATACCGACCCGGCCAACGCCGAGCATATTCGCAACTTTGAAGACAGTGTTGAAACAGCACGGGTCTTGATCAACACCCCGTCTTCCCAAGGGGCGATCGGCGATCTCTACAACTTCCGGTTAGACCCGTCGTTGACCCTCGGCTGTGGTACTTGGGGCGGCAACTCGATCAGTCAAAATGTGGAGCCTCACCATCTGCTCAACATCAAAACCGTGGCCGAACGCCGGGAAAATATGCTGTGGTTCCGCGTGCCGCCCAAGGTGTATTTCAAATATGGGGCATTGCCGGTGGCCATTCAAGATTTGGCCGGTAAGCAGCGGGCCTTTATCGTCACCGACAAGCCACTCTATGACCTGGGCATGACCGCTGGGTTAGAAGAAGCGCTGAAGCAGGTAGGGCTGGCCTACGACATCTTTTATGACGTGGAGCCCGATCCCTCCCTAGATACCGTGCAGCGCGGCTTGGCGCTGATGAACTCCTTTCACCCCGATGTGATTATTGCGCTGGGGGGCGGCTCGCCGATGGATGCCGCCAAAGTGATGTGGCTCATGTATGAGCACCCCGAAATCGAGTTTGAGGGGCTGGCCATGCGCTTTATGGATATCCGTAAGCGGGTCTACGAACTGCCGCCGCTGGGTGAAAAAGCCGTTATGGTAGCCGTGCCGACCACGTCGGGCACCGGCTCAGAAGTCACCCCCTTTGCCGTGGTCACCGATCATCGAGTCGGCATCAAGTATCCCCTCGCGGACTATGCCCTGACGCCGACGATGGCGATCGTCGATCCGGCCTTGGTGCTGAATTTGCCGAAGCGGCTGACCGCCTATGGCGGGGTCGATGCCCTCACCCATGCCCTCGAAGCCTACGTGTCAGTGATGGCCTCTGATTTCACCAATGGCCTAGCGCTGGAGGCGATTCAGCTGCTATTTGAATATCTGCCCCGCGCCTATCACCAGGGGGCGCATGATCCCGAAGCGCGGGAAAAAGTACATTACGCTTCGACGATCGCGGGCATGGCCTTTGCCAACAGCTTCCTGGGCATCTGCCACTCGATGGCGCACCAGTTGGGCGGTACCTTCCACATTCCCCACGGGCTGGCCAATGCTCTGATGATTTCCCACGTGATTCGCTATAACGCCACCGACGCGCCGTTTAAGCAGGCGACTTTCTCGCAGTACAAGTATCCCGACGCCAAGCATCGCTATGCCCGCATTGCCGAAGGTTTGGGGCTCGCCGGGATCTCCGAGGACGAAAAGGTGACGGCGCTAATTGCCGCGATCGAAGACTTGAAGCGACAGCTCGAGATTCCCGCTTCGATTCGCGCCGCCATGACAGAGCCGGAAGAGACCTTCTTCGCCAAGCTCGATTTGGTGGCCGATCAGGCTTTTGACGACCAGTGTACGGTGGCGAATCCGCGCTATCCGCTAATTAGCGATTTGAAGCAGCTGCTCGTCGATGCCTACCTCGGGCACTCACCGCTGCGGACAGATCTTGACGGGGCGGTTCCCACCGCCAGCCCGACTCCCTCTGATCCCTCTGAACTGCAGCCGACCGGCTAACCAGCCCCCTTGCCACAGTCGTAAGGGCGAGGCCGACAGACCAATAGTTCTGGAATTACCTCAAAATTTATCCTCTGCCGGCCTCGCCCCTCTCCCCTTTCTGCTCCTTGCCCTTCCCACCTTTTACAGGAGGTATCCTATGGTTTCCACGCCAATTCGCAACACTGTTTCGACTGCCGCTCCGAACCGCATCGATCCCTGGCAGGGCTTTACGTCCGGCGAGTGGACTAACACCATCGACGTCCGCGACTTTATTCAACGCAACTACGCACCGTATGTAGACGACGCGACGTTTTTGGCCCCCGCCACCGATCGCACTCAGGCCCTCTGGCAGCAGGTCAGCGACCTGATGAAGCAAGAGCGAGCCCACGGCATTCTCGATGTCGATACCAAAGTGCCTTCGAGCATCACCGCCCACGCGCCGGGCTACATCGACCAGTCCCTGGAAAAAATCGTCGGCCTGCAGACTGATCAGCCGCTGAAGCGAGCGATCATGCCCAATGGCGGCGTGCGGGTGGTGCAAAAGTCGTTAGAAGCCTACGACTATCAGCTGGATGCGGGTACCCAAGAAATTTTCGCCAAGTATCGCAAGACCCACAATGACGGCGTGTTTGATGCCTATACCCAGGAGATGCGTCTGGCGCGGCACTCGGGTATTATCACCGGCCTGCCCGATGCCTACGGTCGCGGTCGGATCATTGGTGACTACCGGCGCGTGGCGCTCTATGGCTGCGATCGCCTGATTGCCGACAAGCGCGACCAACTCACCTCCCTCGAGGTCGATGCGATTACTGAAACGGTGATTCAGCAGCGCGAAGAAATCAGCGAGCAAATTCGGGCCCTGGGTGAACTGCAGGCGATGGCGGCGAGCTACGGCTGTGACATCAGTCAGCCCGCCATGACGGCCCAAGAAGCAGTGCAGTGGACCTACTTTGGCTACCTGGGTGCCGTTAAAGAGCAAAACGGCGCAGCCATGTCGCTGGGACGGGTGTCCACCTTCCTCGATATCTACATTGAGCGCGATCTGGCTGCGGGTACTTTGACTGAAGCCGCCGCTCAGGAACTCATTGATGATCTGGTGATCAAGCTGCGGATGGTGCGCTTCCTGCGTCACCCCGACTACAACCAGCTATTCTCCGGCGATCCCGTTTGGGTGACGGAATGCATCGGTGGCGTGGGCGAAGATGGGCGGCCGCTGGTCACCAAGAATAGCTTCCGCGTGCTACAAACCCTCTACAACCTGGGGCCAGCGCCGGAACCCAACCTCACGGTGCTGTGGTCAGAGCAGTTGCCGCTGCCGTTTAAGCGGTTTTGTGCCAAGACCTCGATCGATACCAGCGCCATTCAGTACGAAAATGACGACCTGATGCGACCGCTTTACGGCGATGACTACGGCATTGCTTGCTGCGTATCGGCCATGCGGATTGGTAAGCAGATGCAGTTTTTTGGTGCTCGGGTCAATTTGGCCAAGGCGCTGCTGTATGCCATCAACGGTGGTAAGGATGAAAAATCTGGCAAGCAGGTTGGCCCGGCGATCGCCCCGATTACCGGCGACATCTTGAACTATGACGAAGTCATGGCCAAGTTCAGCGAGATGATGGCCTGGTTAGCCAAAACCTACGTCAACACGCTGAACGTGATCCACTACATGCATGACAAGTACAGCTATGAGCGGATCGAGATGGCCCTGCACGATCGCGACGTGTATCGCACCATGGCCTGCGGCATTGCTGGGCTGTCGGTCGTAGGCGATGCCCTCTCGGCGATCAAATATGGGCAGGTCAAGGTGCTGCGCAATGAGGACGGCCTCGCGGTGGATTACGACATCGAAGGCGACTTCCCCGTCTTTGGCAACAACGACGATCGCGTCGATAGCCTCACAGCAGGCGTGATGGAACAGTTTATGAATCTGATTCGCCAGCGCCCCACCTATCGCCAGGCGGTGCCCACCCAGTCGATTTTGACCATTACCTCTAACGTGGTGTATGGCAAAAAGACCGGCAGCACCCCCGATGGCCGCAAGGCCGGTGAACCCTTTGCACCGGGCGCGAACCCGATGCACGGGCGCGATACCCACGGGGCGATCGCGGCCTGTGCCTCCGTCGCTAAGCTGCCCTACGAGCACGCTCAAGACGGCATTTCCTACACCTTCTCGATTCTGCCGGGCACGTTGGGCAAAACGGCCCCTGCGCAGGTCGATAACCTGGTGGGCGTGCTGGATGCCTACTTCCACGACACGGGTCACCACATCAACATCAACGCCCTTAACCGCGAAACCCTGCTAGAAGCGATGGAGCATCCAGAAAACTTCCCGCAGTTGACGATTCGCGTGTCGGGCTATGCGGTGAACTTTATCAAACTGACCCGCGAGCAGCAGCTCGACGTGATCAGCCGCACCTTCCACGAACGGATTTGAGGATTGGGTGGCGGGCGATCGCCCGCCACCCATCCACACGATGCCATCCCCGATCGTAGGGGCGAGGCATTGGGGCCTGCACGTAACGGATGATGTCGCAACCTGATTCACCCAATGCCTCGCCCCTACGTCCCCATCCCCCATCGTCTCTATGACTGCCAAATCTCCGATTCCGCATCATTCGCCGCTGCCCGACCTGCATTCAGCCCACCAAGGCCGCATCCATTCCGTCGAAACCAGCAGCGCTGTCGATGGGCCAGGGCTGCGCTATGTCATCTTTACCCAGGGCTGTCTGCTGCGCTGTCAGTATTGCCACAACCCTGACACCCGCGACCCGCTGGGCGGCAAAGTCGTCACGGTAGATGAGCTGATTGACGATATCCAGCATTATCAGTCATACCTCACTTACTCTGGTGGCGGCGTCACTGTGACCGGTGGTGAACCCCTGCTGCAGCCTGAGTTTGTGCGCGAGATCTTTCGCCGTTGCCGATCGCTCAACATCCACACGGCGCTCGATACGTCCGGCTTCCCTGACTTTGAAGCCTCCAAGCCCGTCTTAGACTACGCCGACCTGGTGCTGCTCGACATTAAATCCTTTGATCCCGAAATTTATCACCGCGTCACTAATGTGGCGATTGCTCCCACTCTGCATTTCGCTCGCCACCTGAGTGCCACCCAACATCCTATGTGGCTGCGGTTTGTGCTGGTGCCTGGCTTGACGGACGATCGCGCCAATGTCGAGGGCCTAGCGCAGTTTGTCGCCACCTTGCAAGGAGTACAAAAAGTTGAAGTGCTGCCCTTCCACAAAATGGGCGAATACAAGTGGAAAGAGCTGGGCTTGCCCTACCTATTAGAGAACACCGAACCCCCAACCGCTGAACAGATCGAAGCAGTCAAAACAATTTTCCGCCACTATGGCCTGAGTGTGGAGTAACCGGACAGTTCATCCTCCTGAATCATCCGCCTGCTATCGTGAGCCGCAGTCAGGTTGGGACAGTTTTAATCGCCGGATCGCTGGCGGCAAAGTCCTTCCCTACACCTTGAACCCGGCACCTTTCTACCCTTTGCTATCTCCATCACCCATGCCCCAAATTGCTCCCTGGCCCCGCCGCCCCTCAAGCTCCCACGCCCATTTTCCTTAGCTCGCTATCCCCCTAGACACTCACCCACCTCTACCGCCGTAAACTCACCAACAGCGCCACCACCGAAATCACGAGACAGGTGCCCAGGCTGAGATAGCCCAGCCAGATGATCTGCGTGGCTTTACGTTGGGCTGCAGCCAGCATTTGATTGGCTTTTTCCTGGGCTTCCAGTTCCACCCGCACCATTTTGGCGTCCCATTCCTGACTGGCCGAGAGAAAGCGATAATCCAAATCGCTGAGACTTTTATCTCCGGCCCACTGCAGCGCTTCGCTCAGGGCTTGCCCCATCAGCAGGCGCGATTCATCCTGGTAGCTGGAGGCCACCCAGGCACCGAGGGTCGCGGCATAGGGGCGCTGGCGGGCCAAACAGCGAGCGATCCAATCATGATCAAACACCCCTGGATAAATGCGGTTGGTCACCTGCAGGTAGCCCTGCTGCTCGATCGCAATGCCGGAGAGCTTCAGCTCCGACTGGTCGGGGCTGCCATCGGCTTTGAGCTGCTCTTGGCTGAGCAGCCGCTGATAAAGGCTGAGCAGGCGACCCGATCGCTGCGGCACCATCGTCAGGCGATCGCGAATCGTGCGTAAATGCTCGGGCTCATCCTGCGCTTCCCAATTGGTCAGCAGGCGCGACTGCACCAAATCGCCGACGGCTTGGGCTTCGGTGCCGGAGAGGATCGGGCGATCGCGCTGGGTGCTCCGTAACAGACAGCAAACCTTTTGGGTGAGAAATGGCTGTCCCCCCGTCCAGTTAAGCACCTCGGCGAGCGCCTGTTCGGGCTGCTCAGCCAGTTCCAACAGCCCGGCGGTGAGGGGCGCGGCCTCAGTCAGCGAAAAGCCCGGTAGATGAATCGCCTGCCCCACATTAAAGGGCGTTTGCCCCACATCAGTTACCAAATCACGGGGAGTCGCCACGCCAAACAAGGCCCAGGTGAGGCGACGATAGGCGGCGTTTTCGGCCCGTTCGTTGTAGCAAAACCGCACCAGGCCAAAGAAGTCATCCACCGCAAAATTGAGTCCCCTAACGCTGTCGATTTCATCCAAAAAGATGAACAGCGGTTCGTCACCAAACGCGGGCAGCAAAATGGTTTCAATAAACTGGCTGAGCTTTTGCACCGGCGATAGCTCGCCTAACTGCTGCCACCACTGCGGCAAGTCGCGGGGATGCGGCAGCCCAAACTTGCGCACCAGGTCATACGCTAACCCTTGATACCACTGCGTCGGGGTGACTTGATGACTGCCAATGCGAGCCAGATCGATCGCGGCACAGCGCCCCTCGTTAGCCGCCTCTAGCCGATAGCGAGTGCGCAGTCGCAAACTCGATTTGCCCATTTGCCGCGAGGTCAGCACATAGCAAAACGCGCGATCGCGCAGCGCCTGATACAGTGCCGTATCCGCCGCGCGATCGATATAGGTCGGATCATGAGCCGAGAGGCTGCCCCCCACCTGATACTCATAGGATTTATCCATTGGCCCCTAATGCTCCCCAGGGTAGGAATACCGCAGTTTGAAAGGGTGGACAAACGGATATTGAGATTAAGGCGAGAGGGCTCTGACAACGCTGCTGCCCCCACAGCGTCAGTCTGAATTCAGCCATTGGTCGGTGGTCACTCGGTCGGCAAAAACTCATGAAAGTATTCGCGATACAGCTCACAACTCGGAGCAGCCTGATTTTTGTTGAGCTTGATCAGCCCCAAACTCTCTAACCGATAGGCCGTGATCGGCTCCAACGTGACCGGCTCAGGCGTGTCAATCACCTGCCGAAAGGCCTGTTGCAGGTCAGGGTGAGGATAGAGGGCCGCCAGCAGCTCTCGCAGATGATCGCTATAGATGCCTGATTGGGTGGGGGCTTCGTCAATCAGCTGTTCCAAAGTGAGGCGATAGCGCGCCAGGGCGTATAGCGCCAGCCGCACCAAGCCCGGACGGCAGCTGACCCGGTGCAGCAGCGACAACAGCTGCTCAGAGCCCGTGTCACCCGCGGCCCAGTCGAGACCATGGCGACGGGCCAACTCTTGCACCTGGCTTAACGAAAAGGAGGGCAGCTTGATCGAAAACCCGACATTAAACGGTGACTGGTGCAGCTGCAGTGGCACGTAGACGTCTGTTGCGTGGGCTAGCACCCACCGTACCCGCTGCCAAGTCGCCAGCTCGCGAGCATCTTCGTACCAGCTACGCAGCAGCGGCAAAAACTCAGCGGCAATCTCGGGATATTGAAACAAGTCGTTCAGCTCATCCAGCGCGATCACCAGGTCGCCTTTAATTTGGCTCAGTACGTAGTCTTCGAGATACGCCGTGCAGCTCACCTTACTGCCGATCGCCGCATTCCAAAAGGCATCTAAGTCCGTTGTCAGGCCCAATTGATGGCTAATATTGGCGCAAAACCAGCGCAAAAATGACTCAATATCTTGATAAATGGCGCGATCGGCCCGGTTAAACCGCAGCGTCACAGTGCGAAATTCGTGCCCTTGAGCGTGGGCAACGATCCGCTTGAGTAAGGAAGTCTTCCCCATTTGCCGGGGAGCTTTGATGCGAATCAGGCTGCCGGGCTTCAGCACGTCGGCAAAGGCCTGGGATTCGATCGGCGGGCGCTCGACATACAGCGACGAATTTAGCGGTACCGGCCCACTCGGAAACTCTAACGCCAGCGACGTTGGCGCTAGGGGGGGCACTGCCGTCTGCGCCTGCTGCTGACGATGGCGAGCATAGCGTCCCAACACAGCTTTGATATTGCTTTTAGACACCTTTTGCGCCAGCGCGTCTGACAGGGTTTGCCAGAGCCGAAAGCCGACATCACGAATATAGTTGTGTTCGTAATTGCAGGCTTCGGCAATTTCGGCATAGGTTTTACCTTCCCACACCTGACAGAAGATCGTTTCTTGTAAATTAGTCAGCGGCTGCTGCGGCAGAAATTCATCCACAATAGCCAGAGCTTCATCAACATCCATAATCAATTGAAGCACCGCTTAATCGGTGGCGGCAGGGGCTCACGGTTGGGTGGCTTTTAGTATTGCAGGGATTCTCATAAACTCGACGAAGCCCCGATTTTTTCTGACACCTTAAAACTATAGAGCCGATTTTTCTCGCGGATCAGGACTGTAAACCAAATTATTTCAGGCAGACACCCGGTGATCGCCCTGACTAAGGTGCAGTATTGACAATTTCCGTTATTTTCAGCGTGACATCAGTGCCCAGCCCACTATTCTATAGAGGGTGCTGCCGCCTGCTATTCACCCGCACCTGATTTCCCACCGCCTCTAGGAACTTCTCGATGGCCGATATCCTCGAACGCATTCAGAATCCGCTCTTGCGCAGCGTGACCGGAGCTGTGATGGGCGCGTCAGCCGCCACGATGGTCACCAGCGGCTTACTCGGATTCTCCAAGCTCGAATCGCCGCGAGTGCATCAACTGAGCCTTTATGCCGGTGTCGCTGGAGCGGCGATCGCGGCCGTCTGGGGTGGGGTGAGCAAACCGCTGCCGCCGCGTAAACCTACCGTCACTGCCCCCTCCAAACAGGATGGCTGGACGGGCTGGCGTAATTTAGTCGTCACGCGCAAAGAGCCCGAAAGTCGGGAAATTACCTCGTTTTACCTGCAGCCTCAGGATGGCCAAGCCCTATCCGCCTTTCAGCCGGGGCAGTTTCTCACCCTTAAACTTGATATTCCCGGACAATCACGGCCCACTATTCGCACCTATTCGCTATCAGACTACGCCGCCACGCCCGCCACCTATCGCCTGTCGATCAAGCGAGAGGGGGCACCCAAAGATCAAGATGTGCCGCCGGGTCTCGCCTCCAATTTCATGCATGACCAGATTGATGTGGGCGCCGTCATTCCCTGCAAACCGCCTGCCGGTAAGTTTGTGCTAGAAGTTGAGCGCGATCGCCCCGTCGTGCTGATCAGCAACGGCGTCGGCATTACCCCCATGATCAGCATGGCGAAAGCCGTGGCCGCCCAAAATCCCCAGCGACCCCTGTGGTTTTTGCATGGTGCCCGCGATGGCAGCTATCACGCCTTTCGCGCAGCAGTACCGGCCATCGCGCCTGCAACTGCTCCATTTACGGTGCACTATCGCTACAGCCGCCCCCGCCTCGAAGATGAAGGCCATTACCAGAGCACTGGTTACGTCGATACCGACCTGGTTAAGTCGCTCTTAGCACCCCAGTTCGGCGCTCAAGATGCCGAATATTTCCTCTGTGGTTCTCCCAGCTTTATGGACTCGCTGCGAAGTGGCCTAGCCGAGTGGGGGGTTCCCGATCGCCAGGTATACTTCGAGTCATTCTCCAAACCCGTTCCCTCAACCACTGTGGCGACAGCGACGGTGACTGACGCGATTGCCACGGCCGAAGTTGTCTTCGCCCAATCCGGCACAACCGCGACGTGGAACGCGGGCGACGGCACCCTGCTGGAATTTGCTGAAGACCAGGGCCTCAGCCCCGACTTTAGCTGCCGCGCCGGTATCTGCCTCACCTGCATGTGTGCGATCGCTGAGGGCGAAGTTGCTTATGAGGAGCCCCCAGCGGGCACACCCGACGACGGCAAAGTGCTGATCTGTGTCTCCCAGCCGCGCACCGCCAAGGTGGTATTGGAAATTTGATCAGGCCCCTTCGCTGTTTTTCCGCACCGTTTGAGTTTCTTTGTCCTTTCCAAGTAATCCAAAATCAAAAATATTTCGCCTGAAGAACCCGGTCTCTGGTAACTGAGCAACTGTCTCCGGCAAGTTTTTCATGGGAACTGGGTTCTTGGACACGCTCATTTTTGGCATACTCCTATCCCAATGTTGACGGCTCGCGAGTCACGTCGCGCTGGCGCATCACCGGTAAAAACAATGGGGTTTGAGGTACTGCCGCCGCTGGCCAGCCGATTGCCCTCGCAGGTATGGCTATTTGGGCGATGGCCGATGGCCGATGAGTGCATAACTGGGTTGAGTGTAGCGCCTTTAAGCTGTACACCCAACTTAACAATTAACCCCATTATTTTGCCTGTCTAGGTGTTTGTATCACTGAGCACAACATTCTTGAAACCTAGTCTCAGTTTGTTGTTTGCGCAATTCGACTGATCGAACTTAAGCTTCACAAGCAGAAGTAGAACTTGATGTGAGCTGCGTCTGAGCCCCCTTTTCTCTGATGTCGCTCTTTTTTAAGGCTGATGGGTATTGTAAGGGGGTGTTGAGGCTACCGTAGTCATGTCAGCAGATCTGACCATCTCAGATATTTCCACGGTTCCCAGCATTCTATTTAGTGTTCGTAACTCCTAGAATGAAAACCCAACGATCCAAAGCGTTTTCCCTACAAGCTTTACTGGTTGTTCCCTTTGTGGCTCAGATTTTTGGAACAGTCAGCTTAGTGGGTTATTTATCTTTTAGGAACGGCCAAAGAGCCGTCAATAATCTGGCCGATCAGCTGATGGATCGCACCAGCGATGTGGTGGATCAACACCTCCAGTCCTATCTATCGGTACCGCAGCAGCTGAACCAGATCAATGCCGATGCCATTCGTCGCGGCATTCTCGATATCGAAGATCAGGAGCTGATGGGCCAGTATTTCTGGGATCAGATGCAGGCCTACGACCTTACGTTTGTCGGTATGGGACTGGTGACCGGAGAAGGGCTCGGGGCCATTCGCTACGAAGGTCAGGCCACCGTCACTATTGATGATTGGGATTCGAATCAGCCCATGAGTGCCCGCACCTTTGCCACGAATGACGAGGGCGATCGCACTGAGCTGATCGGTACCTACGACTATAGTCACTTTTCGGAAAGCTGGTACACGGCACCGATGGAAGCTCTACAACCCACCTGGGCTGACATCTATATCTGGGACTCACCCTATGGTCCTTATCTGGCGGCGTCGGCGGGGCGACCGATGTATGACAGCCAAAATCGCCTGCTGGGGGTCATTGATGCCGATATTCATTTGCTCAAGCTGAGCAGTTTTTTGCAGGGTCTGGATGTCACCCAGTCGGGCACAGTCTTCATTGTGGAGCGTGACGGTAGCCTGATTGCCAACTCTGGCGATGCCCCACCCTTTGGCCGCATCGATGACGAGCTCCAGCGCTTACCCGCGATCGCCAGTCCTGATCCCACGATTCAGAGTTTGGCCCAAGAGCTGCAGGCGACCAACCGGCTGCAAACAATTCGCCAAAATACTGATTTTCAGTTTGAGCTAGAGGACGGCTTCCACTATGTCACCGTCATGCCCTGGCAGGATGACTATGGCCTCGACTGGTTGGTGGTTGTGAGTGTGCCTAAAACCGCCTTTATGGCTGAAATCTACGCTAACACCCGCACGACGATTGGGCTCTGCGTGGCCGCCTTGATCGTGGCTTCTGGACTCGGTTTCCTCACTGCCCGCTGGATTACTCGTTCCCTAAAACGCTTGAATCAGGCCAGCGAAGCCATCGCCGCTGGCGATTTAGAGCAAACCGTCAAGACCAGCCCGATTCAAGAGGTGAATACCCTGTCCAGTTCCTTCAACCATATGGCTGGGCAGCTGCGCGACTCGTTTACCGCCCTTGAAGAGAGCAAACAGGGATTGGAAATCCGGGTAGAAGAAAGAACCGCCGAACTCCAAAATACCTTAGAAGAATTGAAGCGCTCTCAGGCTCAAATGGTGCAGAGTGAAAAGATGTCGAGCTTGGGGCAGTTGGTCGCCGGTGTTGCCCACGAAATCAATAATCCCGTGAATTTTATCCACGGCAACCTGCAGCATATCCAGGAGTACACGAAAGACTTATTGGGATTTGTGCATCTCTATGAGCAGCAGTATCCCCAGCCGTCTGCCAAAATTTCCCAAGTGGGGGAAGAGATTGAAATCGAGTTTTTGCAAGAAGATCTGCCTAAACTACTAGCGTCCATGCAGCTAGGCACTGATCGCATTCGCCAGATTGTCTTATCACTGCGGAACTTTTCGCGGATGGACGAAGCTGAACTCAAAGCCGTCGATATTCACGAAGGCATCGACAGCACCTTGATGATTCTGCAGCACAAGCTCAAAGCCTGTCTCGATCGCCCCGCCATTGAAGTGATCAGGCAATATACCGAATTGCCGCCCGTAGAATGCTATGCCGGACAGCTCAATCAAGTGTTTATGAACATTCTCAGCAACGCGATTGATGCCCTCGAAGAAGACCATGCCGGGTGGATAGCTAATGAGCTTGAGGCCGAACCCCAGCAAATTACTAT
Source organism: Cyanobacteria bacterium J06626_4 (assembly GCA_038523235.1). Classification (GTDB taxonomy): domain Bacteria; phylum Cyanobacteriota; class Cyanobacteriia; order Phormidesmidales; family Phormidesmidaceae; genus Halomicronema. The sequence continues at coordinate 7,649 of JBCBJQ010000066.1, read as the reverse complement.
CCGCACCTCAATCCTGCCGAATAAGTGGGTCGAGATCGCGATTGCAGATAACGGTATCGGCATTTCTGAGGTGGTCAAACAACGCATCTTCGACCCATTTTTCACGACCAAACCCTTAGGTAAGGGGAATGGCATGGGCATGTCGATTAGCTACCAAATTATTACTCAAAAGCATGGAGGCAAATTAGAGTGCTATTCCAAGCGTGGTGAGGGCACCGAATTTCTGATTCAGATTCCGCTGTATCAATTAGCCTCTTCAGTCGAGTAGGGTCGGGTGATCAGTAGAAAGCCCTCGTGATCGTAGGGTGTGTCATCGCCTAGCGTGACGCACCCAAGCCAACTCTAGCGGTGCGTTAGGCTGTCGCCACAACACCCCCTACAACATCGTTTAATGAGGACTTGCTAATTATCGAGCGGTGCGTATCGAGCTCAGCCTACTTCAACAGGGGAATCACAAAGACGATACAGGCTCCTAAAAACAACAAACTGCCCAACACGCTGTAGATATCACCGCTGCGCAGACTCGATATGGTGAAAAAGCTCGCTGAGGCAATAAATAGCCCCCATCCCCATAGTTGAATTTGTCGTTCTCGCTCGGGTTTGAGACTCATAACAGTTGCGGTTGATTGGGGATAGAAAAACCGGTGGAGGGAGCCGGGACAGCGGCTAAAACGAGAATATCTTGACTCCAGCACCACTGGAGGATTTGCCAACAAATTGACAAGTCCTGTTGGCGACGCCACCGTTGGACTAAGTCTAAGATCGTCTGACCCGGCGTCACCAGACTGAGCAACGCCGCGATCTCGACGTTTCCTAAGTAGGCGACTGGACTCTCTAAGCTGGGGTGAGAGAGGGCTGGAATGAGCTGAATGGAGTTGTTCTGAATCACTGGGGTGGTGCTCAGTTGGGCCGAGGGCGATAGGCAAATGCGATCGCTCAATTCAAACAGTCGAGCATTTTGCGGCCAAGGGTCAGGCTGAGCCACTGCCGGGGGCTGCGATCGCTGCTGCCAAAAAGGACTGCTAGGATAAACATTTTGCGCCGCATAGAAATAGGCGGCGGCGGCTTTTGAATGGGCCACCGTTTCCTCAATCTTATGGCGATAAAAGGCGCAGGCCGCCTCGGTTTTGGCGGGTTGCGTGAGTAAGGTATGAGCCGCAATGCCACCCTGAAAGGCGGATAGCAACGCCATCTGTACCCCCTGCGCCGATAACGGATCAATGGCAAACGCTGCATCGCCGACCCGCAGCCAATCTGGGCCGATGGGGTCGGGGGCAAGATAAAAGGAAGCATCGCAAACCTGCACTGGCCCGGCTAGACGCCCCTCTAGGCAGTCTTTTAAGAGGGGGGCTTGGGTGAGCAAAGAACGATACCAGGCAGTGCGCTGGTGGGGGCGAGCCGCCTGATATCGTTTAGCCTCGACAAAAACGGCGGCATTAAAGCTGCCATCGGGCAAAGCCGCCCCCCAAAACCATTCATTTTCCCCTGCTTCGACGTACGACTCACCCGGCTGAAAGGCGGTGTCGCGCCAGTACCCGTAAAGTGCCAATGTGGTGACCGCATGATGCTGGACTTGACGGTCAAAACCGCTGTGTTTGCCGGTGGCATTGATCAAAAATTGCGCGTTGATCGTTGTTTGCCCCGCTGACGTCCGCACTGGCAAGGTCCACTGGCTTGGCCCGAGAGAAGTGGGCCGCCCTGCCGCCGCCGGTTGCAAAACTGTTACCCCAGCCGCCTGAGCCGCCGCCAACAAAAGCTGATCAAGCCGCCCCCGATCTACCAGAAACCCGGCTTCTGGGTCATAGGGCTTCTCAAAGGGCAGATGCGTTGACCAGCGAATGAACGCGGACTCGGGACGGCAAGCTCCAGCGGCTTCCACTATTTGGCGCAGATCCAACAAATCCAACACGGGCAAAATCGAAGGCGGCAGCGATTCCCCAATGTGAGCACGGGGGAAGGTGGCTTTTTCGACCAAGCAAACTTGATGGCCGAGGCGCGCCAGCTGGCGCGCGATCGCTGCCCCCGCCGGGCCGCCCCCGACCACGCAGATTTCGGTTACTAACTCGGAGGTCATGACGCGAGTGGAGTGGCCGGAGCACTGGCAAAATAGTCGGGCCGCTGCTCTAACAAATGCACGTAGGTCTGCAGACAAAAGTGCAGCCAGCCGCGAATGTAGTCACAGGCCGGGCGACCGCGATGAATCACCTCATGGTGACAGCCGCCCCCGCAGAGATAACGCGCCCAGCAGCTTTTGCAAGGCTCTTGGCGATCAACTTGCCGGGCCGCTAGCCACTGGTTTTGGACATCACGATTAAGCCCATCCTCCAGATTGCCCATCAGACCCGCTTCGTCGTTGACAAATCGGTGACAGGCCCACAAATTGCCATCAGCCGAAACGCCCATGTAACCGGCCCCCGCGCCACAGGGATAAGGGCGATGGGTGCCTCGATGAATCTGCTGCAGCGCCATCGTTAGGTTCGAAAATGGATAACGTCGCCCGGCTAAGGTTTGCCGTTCAAACTCCTGACCACATTCGATCATCTGCTGCAGCATGATATCCAGGTCGGCGGTATCCATCTCGGCTTTGCCCGTTGGCGAACTCAGCATCGGCGAAAAGCCCACGCTGTGAAAGCCCAGGTCGATCAGGTCTTGCAAGGTTTCCTGTAGGTTTAGGTTTTGCGGCGTCACTGTGACGCGGGCCGACACCGACATCTGACGGGCTCGCGACAGCAACGGCTCCAGGTTCGCCAAAATCCGGTCGTAGCTGCCCCCGCCCCCTTTGAAGGGTCGCAAGCGATCATGGGTGGCTCCCACCCCATCCAGGCTGACCGTTACGGCAAAACCATAGCGTTCAAAGAAGTCGGCATCCGCCGCCGTCAGCAAGGTGCCGTTGGTGGTAATGCCAAACCCGACTTTTACCTGCCGCGCTTGGGCGATCGCCATCGCCAATTCCGTCGCTTTGTAGATCAGGGGGCGATTGATTAACGGCTCCCCCCCCATAAAGGAAAGGTTGACGCGATCGCCGGGTTGGGTGTCTTCAAACAGCCGCTCGACGGCGGCTTCAGCCACCTCCCAAGACATGCTCTTGGCGACATCGCCAAACTCTCCGGCTTGGGCGTAGCAGTAGGTACAGCCCAGGTTGCACTTTTGGGCGATCGCCAGAGAGAGCGCCCGCAGCGGCGGATTCGTCAGTGGGTTGAGGTCGGCCATAAAGACAGATGTCTCAGACGCCAGCCCAGAGGTCGCTAAGAGCTCATTCACTTGGGCTGCATCGGGGGCCGCTAATCCTTCCATTGCGGCTACCAGTTCAGGGGCCACAGCATAGACCTGCGACCCATCCGCCATCAGCGCGTGTGGGCCATACTCAGTTTCAAACAAGTGAATTTGCGGCTGGCGGGGGGCTGACTGTTCATAGAGTGTTTGCACGTTCGTTGCCGTTGCCGTAGGAGCAGTCTTCATCGGTTTAGCCCTCCAAATACTTGAGCAAATCGCGGCCCGACCAGGGCTGTTCTCCGGCCACCACCTCAGCAAAGAAGGGCAGGCCGATGCCCCGACGGGCCAGGACTTCCCCTTTTTCCTGCAGATAGGTCATCTGGTCTCGAGCGCAGCTCGCCGTCGCCCCTGCCGCCCGAAATTCACCCTGCGGAATCGAGGCATAGGTTTGTTGCACATTCACCAAAATCTCTCGGTAATGCTCTAAGGCGTCAGCCGTTGCCGCAAACGTGCCCACTTGCAGCGGGCGCAGATAGGCGTCGGTGGCATTCAATTGCACGTACTTATCGAGCACTCGCTGCACCTCAAGCAGGTTTTTGTAGTGCCCCATGCCGTCGCCATCAATTTTGGCTGCTAGCTCATACAAATGCTGCGGATATTTGGGCTGCCGGAGCGTGCTGACCAACTTGCCATAGGCGCCGTCGATATACCCACTCGGTCGCTCCACGGCAATCAGATCGGCTAAGAACTCGGGGGTCAAGGGGCGCAGCGCCGCGTTTCTAAAGCCGCGATGGGCTGGGCCTGATTCATCAGGACGAGGCACCCTTTGCGCCAGCTGAATACCAGGATCGGTAACGGGCGCCACGAGGCCCTCGTCCTGCAACAGCCACAGTAATTGATGAGCCCAGCGATAGTGGGTCATTTCACCCACGCTGATCATGAGCAGGGTACGGCGAACAAAGCTCAAATCCTCGGCCAGGGACGGAAATTGGGTCTGCTCTGCCGTCACTTCTTCGGCATGGCGCAAGGAAAAATAGGCGTAAAGATATTCCAAAGAGAGGGTTAATTCCAGTGGAATTAAATGCTCTCGTAAGATCTGAGCCAAGTCTTCGGGATTGGTGTAAAACTCGTTTTCCGGCACCTCAGAAACCGGCTCAAACTGTTTTTCTAAGACGGAAAGATCTAGATTTTCTAACACAAAATTTTCCTCAAAAAATAAGCGCTTACAGACTCGTGCAGTGGCCGCTCTTGGGCCCCAGCTATGACCGTTCAGGAGACCAGATTAACGGCCCCCAAGCGGTGAAATGCGGGGCCAGAGGTCAGCCCTACGGTTGTTCCTGATTTAAGAATTACTCGCGGAAACTTGAAAAACGAGCGCTTCAACCCTGTCCAAATAGTTGAAGCCAGGATGATCAGTCATCCTCTAGCGTCGCGAGCGCTAATTCAGATCTTGATGGGTTTCATCAGGGTCTGGCGACTCCAGCGCAGGCGGCGTATAGGTCTCGCTAATCTCACGACTTTCAAGCGCAAAGTTCAACTCAGTCCAGCGCTTGTTGATTTCGTGGTTATCCATTTGATACTGGCGAAGTTTGCGATAGGAATTGGGCGCAAACACGCGACCGGTTGCTTCGCGATCGCTGCGGAGCCAATCTAACCGCAAGTTGGCATCTTCCGATTCCAGCAGCTCTTCTTCGGTTTTGGCCGGCACCTCAGCAAACACAATGTCAGGCCGATTAGAAGCCCAATACATGCAGGCGCAGTCGCGCATATCGTGTTGCCAAGGCGAGCACAAGCTTTGCACCAGTTCGCCGGGCTGATACACCTCATTGAGCGTGCCGGTTTTGGGATCGACAAACTGCCGCCGCCAGCCGTTGAGAGTAATAGTGGGATGTTGTCCATCCGCCTCGGTCAGGTCGCGTCGAATAAGCGTCAGGCCAACGTGGCCAGGGCTCAAGCTCCGCACAATCCGCCAAACGGCCATTCCATCCATCGGAATCCGCTCGCCCTTTGAGTTGCGGTCGTAGAGGGCAATGGTTTTTCCGGCTTGCTCGAGCGTGTCGATAAACCACTCACCCTGACGCAGTTCGCGGCCTTGAGGGCTATGAAAGACGGCCAGCAGAGCGATCGCCGTCGGATTAGACTGATGCAAATCGGCATCGCACTCATCCTCGACGGATACCAGACGCGCCCCGTACAGATTGGGGATTTCGGGGTCGAGTTCGCGGTGCTCGCGGCCCGCGAAGTTGAAGACCAGGCCGGGAAAAAAGCGCCGATCCAGATTACGAATATCGATGCCGAGGCCAGGAAAACAGTTGCCTACTTCATCTTCTAACCGGCTCGAGACCGGATTGCCCGCCGCTTGGTAGGCCAAACGGGCCGTGAGATTGCGAGGAAAGATTTTCGGTTGTTCTGACATCATGATGGCATCTCCGAAGCAGGTGTGACGGGGGACTGGGCGGTAGACTCAGCGTTACCTTCTTGTTGCTCTAAGAAGGTCAAAAAGGTCATCAAGGTCTGGTACTGTCGGCGGGTGAGCGACAGCGGCTCCCGATCCGAATCGCGCATGTAGGGAGGCATCCGCATATCATGCAGGGTGTCGCGGAAAACGCGCGGATCCCGAAATTCGGGGTGCGAGTCGGCGGCGGGTTCAGCGGGCAACTGCTTGAAGCTGCCAAAGGGGGGACGGATCATCTGGCGGACGCGATCGCCCCGCATTTTGAGAAACGTAATCAGGTAGTCGAGGCTGGTAAACGAGCCGTGGGCATGGGCGCTCATATCGGTATATGGCAGCCGACTGTGCCCCTGAGACTGATCGCTTAAGCCATCATTGAGCACGTCGCCCGACAAACGCGATAAGGGTTTGTCAGCTTTGGTCATGCCCTCACGCCCAATGTGAGGCGGGCTCTGCCAGTTATCCACCGGGGCGCGCTTCAAATTTTCGCGAATCAGGTAATCACGAGAAGCATCGAGATTCAGCAGATTCGTCGTCTCAAAAATGCGCTTGAACAAATCGTGCACTTCCAGGGCGGTGAGTTCAGCGGTCTCTGCCGTAATTTCCACCGGAGACAGCTCACGATCGGCTAGTTCATCCGCCATCGAGAAGAAGGGACGGCGATCGGGCGCATAATCGGGGGGTGCCACAAAAGCCCGCGTTGATGCCGTAAAGCGCTGTCCCTTGACCGTTAACTCGGCATAAAGAACAATTTCACAGGTATCGTCGACGGTGCCCCAGCAAATGCTCTCGCCCACGTTCGCCCCGTCATAGCTGTCGGACGGCTGCGGATCATCCGCCATGCCGCTGTCCATGATGTATTCTGACCAGGGCGTATGGGGATTCAAAATCCGATTGGCTGCCGGCACAATCTCATGCATCCGCGCCGCGATCGAAGCGTAAGGCAGTTGCCGACCAGGCTCCAGCGGTGATACTGCCCCCATCGTCGCCTCAGTCGAGCCATAAACTTCCCCTTTGGCTGGGGTGAACCGCACTCGCACACAGCTCAAGTCTTGCTCCAGCGACTGACCGGCAACCGGGCGGATGAGCTGCACATGGCCCAAGGAGATCGGGGCATCCTCATACACCAGCGGTTCCCGCTCGGGGAACGAGGGACTGACGGCCAAAAGATTATGCTTGGCGTGGTCGTCGCCGCGAATCGTGAGTCTGGCCCCAAAGCTACAAGCCGGGTCTTTTACCCGTCGCGACGCTTTGGTGTTGGCAGCATGGGCGCGAATAAGCAGATGCTGCTCCAAAGAGACGCCCAAGTCAGCCAGTAACTCCAATGTCACCGGCACTTGTTGCTGCCCCTCACCCGCCACCAAAACATCGGCCCACAATTCGAAAAATGGCGCTACCGGACGAATCTTGCCGTCATCTTTAAAGCGGATTTCTTGGGGTAGATAAGCCTCTAATGAGCCATCCGACCGCACCCCAAAACTTACCTGGGGACGAATGATGGTTTGACAGGCGCTGTGCGCCCGCAAATCTTCCTCCCAGGAGTAGGCTTCTAGCGGTATCTCTGAATTGCCCAGACGGGCCATCGCCATGGGGGGCAGGAAGTAAATTTCCAACAAGGTGACTTTCTTCATATGAGTTAAGGCTCAGATTTACCTTGATTGAGTGTTCAGTTTCGGGAGGTTTTATCGAAGCTGCCGACAACAGAATGAATAGTGTAGTTCGCTATACAATCCTGTCAAATGACGAGTTTGTCGGTGTTTCAAAGAAAATAGCGTGCGCCTTGAAATTAGTTGTCACGATTCTACACGAAGAAATTCGGAATCTTAATATTTTCTTTCCGTTGAAACTGTATTTAGGTCTCTCTATAGTGGACAGGATGACCAGACGGCAAGGCTTTGAGAAATTAAAAAATTTTTTAAAAAAAGAGAAAAGCAAGCTATCTTTGTCCTTCTGCAAAAACTATTCAAAGCAGTTATGCCGAGTC
>JBCBJQ010000065.1:0-33181 GCA_038523235.1 Cyanobacteria bacterium J06626_4 | reverse complement strand
GTAAGTGCTTAGAACTATCGCTAGCTCTAGCTTACAGAGATGGAACTTTTTCTCAATCTTTTAGTTGCACATCGCGTCAGTAGGGCGAGTTTACCGACGAGGGCGAAATGATGTAGAGAAAATTATGGGCTTTCGCAATGCCATCGTCCATCCGTTCTTGAAAGTCGGTCGCTAGCGGAATGTCGTTAAAGTCAAACCATACGGAGACCCCCATGGCCGACAGGCGTTGGCTGAGCTGGCTAGCAAACGCTTTGCTATCAGCGCGGCCATAGGAGATAAAGACGTCTTTACAGGGGAGCATAGGCTTTGGATTGGGTAGAGCACTCTGAACGGGGGATACAAACCAGAACTTTCCTTTTTCTAACTAAATGATTCCGCGATTTGCATGACTCTAATATTAAGAATGAGGATGTAGACAGACGATGAACTCAGGCAGCTAATTGAGTCCAATGTCCGTGCTGTTCAAGCAAACAGTGAGAATATCAGGCAACTTTTGAAGCAGTCCCGACAGACCGATACTCGAATTGAGGAGTCGGTAGAGCAGTCTCGACGTACTGATTCAAAGCTGGATCGCCTCTCTGACATTGTGCTGGGCAACCGTCAAGACATCAATCAGTTGACGCATGCGATATCGGCAAACCGCCAAGACATTGATGCTGCCGAACAGCAATTACGAGCAGCCATCAACGACACAGTGGCAATGATTGCCGACCTGGCTCAACAGCAGCAAGCAACAGATGAACGCTTTAATATTTTCCTTGAGGAGTCGAGAGCCGATCTCCAACGCAGCGACGAGCGAGCAGCCGCCAACGAAACAGAACATCGTGCTTTTCAGCAAATCACCCAAACGTTGCTGGCTAAAATTAGCCGCATTTGGCAACAATTAGCAGGCTAAAAAGAGTCGATAGCAGGCAAATAACGGGCAAGGCGCACAACGGCTGAACCCCTGGGTGAATAGAGAGCTTTCCCCACATTGACATCGCGGCGGTGTGTTGCATCCAGGACTGACTGTTACCGGGTGTCTTGGATGCGCCTAAACATGGAGGCCAGGTTGCCATCGGTGATGTCAGACACATCAACGCCGAAGACCTCTTGAGTGCGTTTGAATAGGTCAATACCCCCATTCACTCCCTCGAAGTCGAGCAGGCTGGATTGATCAGAAATGAAAACCGGATCTTCTAGATCAAATCCCAGCACATCCACAATGAATTTGCGGTAAATCTCAGGGCCGGCATCTATAATCGACGATTCTGCGAATTGGATCGGAACGCGGCAACCTGGTCTTGGCAGGGTCTCTTCGCTTTGCTGGTAAAGCTCAAAGCTCTCTCGAAGATAGTCTTTTGCGGCGGCTGGGGTGTCGCCCAATCCTGGGAGAGTCCACCAATTAATGATCTGGGCGCGATAGGCGGGGTAGTCGACCCCGGTGCCGCCGGGCTGTTGGCGTCGAACGCACACCGGATAGTCTTCGAATTGCCAACTCCCTGCAGGGCGTCGGAACGATAGCAGGTAGCTCAGAAAGGCGCGAATACGTTGTTGCATCTTGATTCGATGAGATGTCACGTTTCCGGTTGGCGTTTGTCCATAGGTTGCTCTTCAGTGCTGGCTGGGAACATTCCGCTTGCATGAGAAAAGATGCCACCGCCGTGATTCCAGCCTTGATCGGACGACATGCGACCAAGGCAATAACTCATGCCAATGGCGCTAACTATAGTCCGCAATTCGCCAGATGCGGCCGTCTTTAAACTCAAATTCTGTTCGCCCCTTCAGCTTCAGCACCTCGCCTACCTTCATCCCGTTTGGCAGATCTGCGGCCAGCACACCCTCGTAGGCCACGTTGATGGACGCCCTATCATCGTCAGCAGCTTCAAATGCCGTCATTGTCTGCTGCCGCGAGGTAAACAGTGCCTTCGACTGCTGGGCCATTTTGGCAAACTCGCTAATCCCAGAGGTGGTGGCACTAACCACATTAGCTGAGACGTTTTTGAACTCAACTCCAGGATGCAAGGTGGCGAGCATTCCGGCAATGTCGAAAGTGTTGTAAGCGTGTAGATAGCGATCGATTAAATCACGTTTGTTTTGTTCAATCATGATGCTGATGGTGTCGATTTTTGGGCCGCATACTGGCATGGGTCAGTGGTATGCACTGCCCACTTCAGTCATGACTACTGTTGGTAGTACGGTCTTCGGCGGCTGGGGCAATCCCAGCCATTGAGAGGCTCTAGCACCAGGCAGGCAGTCAATCAAAACCCACGTCTTGGCTTCAATGGTCTTGGGTGTCAGATGCTTAACGAATTCAGAGAACGCATCAGATGGCTTCAGAAATACCTTGCTTGCCCGGATCGTATCAGAGGCTTTTAGTGAGTGTGTAGCTTTCCCTGACAGGCGGAAGCCTGGCGTCGGTCAGTCATGCTAAAGCTCAGCTCGCGAAGCTATTTCTACGAGCTGATAGACAGAATCCTCAACGTCTTCCCATATCCCTTCTGCGGGATAGATAGACCGGCTGGTGATGAGAGTCCAAGACACCCCGACTTCAGGCCAGGCCTCATGCTGTGCGTTGAAACCTGTCAAATCATCACCGCCCGCTTCACCAATACGAAGGCCATAAGGGCCACTCCCCGCAAATCGTGCTTGAAACTTGCTAAGCGCCTCAGCGCCAAGGATGCGCCCCGCAAACACGGCCTCAAACCATTGCGCGACATCTTCAGCCGTTGACAAAAGCCCCCCGTTGCCTCGCAGAGTCCAGGACGGCCCGTCTGCCAGCCAAGGCTGATCGAGCGGTGTGCCCCGATCTTCGCCGTTCACGTAGCCCACAGCGAGAGCGCTGCTTTCCCAGTCGGCTAAACGATACCCGATTTGAGGCACAGTCGGTAGCAGCACACTCTCACGCAGCGTCTGCTCAAATGACTGCTCAGAGACCTCCTCAATAATGATGGCGAGGAGGGTATATCCCGCATTTGAGTACGCTTCATCGGTGCCTGGTTTAAACAGAAAATCAGCATCAAAAAGTCGGTTGAGCGCCTGCTGTTTGCTAACCAGTTCGTCGTCTTTACCCAGATATTCTGGCAGTCCAGTCGTGTGATCCATCAGTTGAGCAACCGTCTTGTTACGCAATGGCTCTGGCGCATTGGGAAAGAATCGAGACACAGCATCAGAAAGTCGAAGTTGGCCCTGTTCTTCGAGTTTCAGCACGGTTGCAGCGGTCATTGCCTTCGTGATGGAGCCAATATCAAAGCCAGTTGTCATCTGCATGGGGTCGCGCGTCTTGCGGCTACGCCAACCTAGTGCTTCATGAATAACCACAGAACCTCGATCAGTGAGATAAGCAACCCCATAAAGCCCTTCCCCTGCGAGGTTGTCGAGGGTCTGGCGAATATCTGCAATAGCGGTAGATCGAGCACCGTTGAGGTCAGTATCCGCAGGCAATGTAGACGAAGGTGGGCGATCCGAGTCACACCCTGCTACCAAAACCCATCCCGCGACCATCACGATGATCAAAATATGAGCCAATCGGAACATCTTTTCACTCAGGTTTGGCGTACAGATAAGGGCCGTATCATAAGAGATTCGACAGATACGCTGGATAGAATCCTCCAAAACTTCAGCTGTGGGGCAGCGCTGCTGAATGACTGCCTACTCTTCAAGCAACCCACAGAAACTTGGCAGGCTAATTCTCAGAGTCTGGATTTTGATTGCCGCAGACGAGAGTAGCCCCCAACTTTCCAGCATGTTCTCTGGCAGATCTCACGGAATACGCGATCGCCAATTATCCCGTACTGCATCCATAGTCGCTCACCCTGCAATCAAATCGTGCAGTCGGAAGCCCGCAATCTTGGCGATTTCTGCCAGGGCAGTTTGTTGCTCAGTGGCGGCATCATGGGTCAACCGCTGACGAAAGGCGGCCAAGATCGATGCCTGGGTATGTTCTTTGACGGCCACAATAAACGGAAACTGAAATTTGTCGCGGTAGGCCTGATTCAGTTGCTGAAACGTTTGATAGTCTGCTGGAGCGAGCTGATCCAGGCCCACACTGGCCTGCTCTTGCACGGACGATCGCGCCATTTTAGCTTTAGTGCCTAAGTCAGGATGGGCACGAATCAGCGCTAGCTGCTGGTCATAAGGGAGGTTTTGCATGACGGCCACCATAGCCTGATGCAGCGCCGCGACGGCGGCAAACGGCCGCCGCGACCAAGTTTGATGGGCGATCGCAGGCGTATGTTCAAAAATATCGCCAAGAGCATCGGTAAAGGCCGACTGCTCCATTTGATTGAGCGCCGCGAGGGTGTATCGCGCCATTTTAGCTGCCTCGATAGGTGCTGTAAGACCAGGGCGAGGTCAGCAGCGGTACATGATAGTGGGCATTGGCATCAGCGATGCCAAAGCGCAGCGGCACCTGATCTAAAAACGAGGGCTGCGGTAGGGTCGGATCGCGCTGTTGAAAATAAGGGCCGACCTCAAACACCAATTCGTACAGGCCGACTTGGAAGTCAGCGTCCGCTAACAGCGGACTGTCGGCCCGTCCGTCCGAGTTGGTGAGCACAGATTTGAGATGAGTGCGACTGCCCGAGTCCGGCGCAATCGCCCACAGATGAATGGTCATACCCGCAGCGGGGCCGCCATTGGCGGTATCGAGTACGTGGGTGGTTAACTTGCCAGCCATAAGTGTCTGCGCGTTAGGAATAATTGGGGATGAGCGGCACCAGGTATCCTGCCCTCATCAAGGTAACGGCGGCGCGGGGAAACATCTTCTCTTTTATCGCATGGGGCCGCCCAAAATCACCTTGGCAAGGGCTCCGGTCACCGCGGCTGGGTCTTCTTGTTTAAGTTGGGCATACCAAGCATTCGTCAGATCCAGATCTTTGCCATAGATGGTATCAGTGCGTTTGCGGGCTTTCAGCACGAGAGACGCCGTGCGGTCTTTGCGTTCTGCTTCGTAGCGCTGCAGCGCATCGGCCACGCTGATATTGGTCGTGATCAGATAGCGGGTCAGCACTTCCGCATCTTCAATCGCCTGGCAGCCGCCCTGCCCCAGTGTGGGCGTGGTCGCATGGCCCGAGTCGCCGAGCAACACGGCCCGCCCCCGCGCCAATCGAGCGGGCGGGTCAATGTCGTGAATTTCGAGTCGATTGGTGGTGAGCGGATCGAGCGCTTGAATCAGCGCTTGCACCGGCTGGGGCCAACCTGCGAAGATCTTTGCCAATTCCAATCGGCGATCGCTCGGCTCTACAGAGGTGCCCTGGGGCATCGGTGAGCCAAAAAAGAAATAGAAGCGATCGCCGCCGATAGGCATCATCGAGGCGCGGCGACCCTGCCCCACATAAATCACCCAGTTGTCCCGCTCACAGAGACCGGGCTGCGCAGCGACGATGCCATTCCAATTGACATAGTCGGCATAGCGGGGCTCAAGATCATGGCCTAACACATGGCGACGCACCACCGAGTGGATGCCGTCAGCACCGACGAGGAGATCTCCTGTGGCGCGATCGCCATTTTTAAACACCGCTGTTACCTGATCCGCCGTCTCTTCCACATCGACGCAGCGCATTTGCAGCTGCACGCGCTGCGGTCCCGCCGCCTCTAGCAACAGCCCCTGCAGATCTGTGCGCGAGACTGGATAGGGCCGCTGGCCAACCTGGTTGATCAATGGCCGCAGATCGACGTCACTCAGCGGTTCATCGCGATCGCTGCGATATTCCATCCGGTTCATGGTGCCGCCGATCGCCGCTAAGCGATCGCCTAACCCCAAGCGATTCAGCACTTTCACCCCGTTAGACCACAGCGAAATGCCCGCTCCGGCGGGGCGCAGTTCGCGCGTTTTGTCATAAATTTCTACGTCGTAACCGGCTTGCTGCATGGCAATGGCGGTAGTTAGCCCCCCAATCCCGGCCCCGACGATAATGGCCTTCAGTTTATACATGGCAAATGAGCTTTACAGCCTTGACAGCAACACTTTCAACCGTTGGTGAGAGCCTGCGGGGGCTCACACCTAAAATAAGGGATTTCGATCAAAATTAGCTAATTACAGCAATGAGGCCAGATATTTCATGTGGTCTGGTCGCCACTGAACTCTACCGCGTCTTTCCCAATCCCAATTCTGCAAAATAGCGCTACAGATCGAAGATCCTCCATTGTCGCTGCCCCTACGCCCTCCGGGCAGGCTACGCCACAAAAAAGGGAGCGATTCCACGTCTGGATTGAGCTGCCTTCTTTATGGAGGGGTTTGGGGGGATCGCCACGGCAATTCTATGAATAGTCCAAACTCGGAGAGTTGGTATGACTAGCCAGAAGAAGCACCAGTGGCGAGGCCCCCCCTTTACGTGCTGTCGACTGTTTAGACCACAGTCTTTTAATGGGTTGTGGCCAGAAATTTAGCCCGATATCCGGCCAATATTGCGGCCTGTTGAAGTCCGGCAACCCCACGCAGGTAATGTGGCGCATGATTTAGTTGCGCTGATGGTGTGGTTCACAACGTCGCCGTGCCCGCCGCAATGGCTACAATCTATCGAAAGAGGGTATCGCTCATGGGCAAATCTCTCCATGATTGATGCGGATAAAACATTTGTTCTGCAAAACGTTATTATTTTCCAACAATAAAGTGATCGTTGCACTATGATATTTAGAAATTACCTAAACCGTTCAGTTTAATTCAGGTGTGTGGGCTATGACCTCGCCAAAGCTGGTTTCCTCCGAATCTTTGTCCTCCAGCGTTGTTCACAACCGCCCATCGGGTCAAGGGCGCTGGTTCATTGCGGGTGGTCTCGGTATTTTGCTGCTGGGGGGCGGAGTCGTGCTTTGGCGCACGCTATCTTCAGGGCCGCCCAGTGGCATGCAGGGGCCACCAGGCGTGCCGGTAGAGCTAGCACCCGTTCAAACGGGTACTGTGCAAGATAGTTCCGAATTTTTGGGCAGCTTAGAAGCCCAAACCGGCGTCGTTTTGCAGCCCGAGGTGGCGGGACGCATCACGCAGGTCTTTGTGACGGCAGGCGATCGCGTCGCTCCAGGTCAGCCGATCATGCTAATCAGTCCTGATCGCACCCAGGCCGAAGCCGACGCCGCTGGGGCAAATGTGACGGCGGCCCGCGCCGCCCGTGAAGCCTCCTCAGCCTCGTTGCAGTCGCTGCTGTCACGACAGGCCGAGCTAGAGGCCGAGCTGGCCCTAGAAGAAGCCGAATTTGAGCGCACCCAATCGCTGGTCGAACAGGGGGCGCAATCGCAGCAGGAACTTGACCTGGCAACCCGTAATCTGGAAGTCGCGCAGGCTAATCTGGCGTCAGCCCGTAACGAAATTGCGGCGCAGCAGGCGAGCCTCTCCCAGTCGGAGGCGACATTAGCCCAAGCCCAGGCCAATCAAGCGGCGGCGCAGCAGAATCTGCAAGACCGCACTGTGACGGCACCGATCGCGGGCGTGGTGGGCGACCTCGCCTATAAATTGGGGGACTATGTGACCCCGAGCAACACGATTGCCAACATCACCGACAACGCCACCCTAGAGTTAGAACTGCGAGTGCCCATTGAGCAGCGCGATCGCCTGCAAATTGGGCTCCCCGTCGAGCTACTGTCAGCCGATGGCACCCAAACGGCGGCAACCGGCAGCATCAGCTTTATCTCGCCGCAAACCAATGCGGATACCCAAACTGTCTTGATCAAAGCCCGCTTTGAGAACGGTCAGGGCGCTCTGCAAGATTCGCAACAGGTAGAAGTGCGGCTAGTGTGGGCCGAAGATATCGGCGTTTTGGTGCCAACCACAGCCATTTACCGCATCGGTAATGAAACGTTTGTGTACATTGCCGATGCCGGGACCCCAGAAGAACTGCCGCCCCCGGAAGCCATGCCAGAAGGCATGCCCGTACCCGACCAAGTGGCCCGCCAGCAAGCCGTCACGCTGGGCGATATTCAGGGAAATGACTACGAGGTGCTAGAGGGGCTAGATCCTGGCGATGTGGTGGTTGTCTCTGGCATCTTGAACCTGCAAAACGGGATGCCCATCCTTCCGCAAGGGGAGGGCGAGCCGCCAGAGGCCGAAGATCCTTAAGGGCAGCCGTTGACTGCTCCGCCACGATAACGAGAATAGATGCTGCAATCGCCCCCTTGCTGTTAGGAAAGCTGCTTCATGTTTGTCAATTTCTTTATCAAGCGTCCGGTTTTTGCCACGGTTTGCGCTCTGATTTTGCTTTTAGTCGGGCTGATCAGCATTCCGACGCTGCCGATTGCCCAGTTTCCTGATATCAGCCCCACCCAAATTAACGTGACGGCCAGCTACATTGGGGCCGATGCAGAAACGGTGGAAAAAACCGTCACCAACATCATTGAGCGTGAAATCAATGGGGTTGAGGGCATGCGCTACATGACCTCTAGCAGCAGTAATAGTGGCCTTAGTACCGTCACTGTCACCTTTGATGCCAGCCGCGATAAAGACATCGCGGCGGTGGATGTGCAGAATCGCGTCTCGCTAGCAGAACCGCAGCTGCCCGATACGGTGTTGCAAACCGGGGTCACCGTCAGCAAAGAAAGCAGCAACATTTTGCTGGCGATGAGCCTTTACACCGAAGATGGCACCTACGACGATATCTTTCTCAGCAACTACGCTGACCTATACATCGTGGATGCGCTGCGACGGGTTCAGGGGGTCGGCAATGTCGTCATTTTTGGCGAAAGAACCTACGCCGTGCGCCTCTGGCTCAACCCCCAGCGGCTCGCCAGTCGTAGTCTGACGGCAGATGATGTCGTCGATGCCCTGCGAGAACAAAATGTGCAGGTGGGCGCGGGACAGCTCGGGCAGCCCCCTTCCGATGAATCGCAACAGTTTCAAATTGACCTGCGGGCGATCAGCCGGTTTCAAGACATCGGCGAGTTTGAGAATCTGATCATCAAGACTGGTGACAATGGCGAGCTGGTGCGCTTTAGCGATGTCGGGCGAGTTGAACTGGGGGCTGAAAACTACAGCACCTTCCTGCGGTTTAGCGGCAACGAAGCAATTGGGCTGGGGATTTATCAGTTACCGGGCAGTAATGCGCTGGAAGTGGCCCAAGGCGTCAAAGCCACCATGGAAACGCTAGCTGAACAGTTTCCCCCAGGCATGGAGTACGGCATTGGCTTTGACACCACTGAGTACGTTGAGCAATCGCTGACTGAGGTGGTTTGGACCCTGGTGCAGGCAGTGGCGCTGGTGGTTCTGGTGATTTTCATTTTCCTGCAAGACTGGCGCACCACCATCATTCCGGCGGTGACGATTCCCGTCGCCCTAATTGGCACCTTCGCCATTGTTAAAATCTTTGGCTTCTCGATTAACAGCCTGACGCTGTTTGGGCTGACGCTGGCTACTGGCATGGTGGTGGATGACGCCATTGTGGTCGTCGAAGACATCGCCCGCAAAATTCAAGATTTGGGTATGCCGCCTGCCCGCGCCGCGATCGCCGCGATGCAAGAATTGACCGGGGCGGTGATTGCCACCTCGCTAGTGCTGATGGCGGTGTTTATTCCCGTGGCGTTCTTTCCCGGTACGACGGGGGCGCTATATCGACAGTTTGCCTTGACCATTGCCTTTGCGATCGCCCTCTCGACCTTTAATGCTCTAACGCTGACGCCGACCCTGTCGGGCTTGCTGCTGCGCAACAAACCACCGATTGGTGGCTGGCTGGGGGCCATTTTTGACCGCTTTAACCGCTTTTTAGACTGGATTCGTCATCGCTATCGCGGTTCCTTGGAGTGGCTCAATGGGGTAAAACCGCTGGTGCTGGCAGCCTTTGTCACGCTTTTGGTGATGACCGGCTGGCTCTATCGCAGCGTGCCTTCGGCCTTTTTGCCGGATGAAGACCAGGGCTATTTCATTACGCTCATTCAAGGGCCAGAAGGAGTTTCCCTCAGCTATACCGATGAGGTGATGAGCCGCGTTGAAGACATCATTCAAGAGATGCCAGGCGTGCGGGCCACCTTTGCGGTGGGTGGGTTTAGCTTGACCGGCAGCGCCTCTAACAGTGGCGTGGTGTTTACCACCCTCATCCCTTGGTCAGAGCGGGGTCCGGGTCAAAGCGCTGAGGCCATGATTGGGCAGCTGTTTGGCCAGTTTTCACAGATTACTGAGGCGCGGGTGTTTCCGGTGAATCCTCCCGCGATTCAAGGGTTAGGCCAGTTCGGCGGCTTTCAATATCAGCTGCAAGATCGCCAGGGTAACCTGAGCCTGAACGATTTGGTTGCCAATATGGGCGCGATGATTGGTGCTGCCAATCAACACCCCAACCTGCAGAGCGTATTTAGCACCTACTCTGCTGCGACGCCGCAGCTGCTGATCAATGTGAATCGCGAGCGCGCCAAATCGCTGGATGTCGATGTCGATGACATTTTTAGCACCCTGCAAACCTATCTGGGGTCGCGCTATGTCAACGACTTTACCCAGGGGCAGCGCACCTACCGAGTTTATGTGCAGGCTGACGAGCAGTTTCGTTCCGACCCGGATGATGTTGCCAAACTCTATGTGCGATCAGGGCGCGACGAGATGATTTCCCTTGGCAACCTGGTCACTATTACCCCCGCGACGGGGGCGCAACTGATTAATCACTACAATCTCTATCGGTCGATTGAGATTAATGGCTCCCCTGCGCCGGGTGTTAGTTCTGGCGTCGCGCTCGACACGATGGGGCAGCTATCGTCAGAAATCTTGCCGCCCAGTATTGGTTATGAGTGGGCCGGTTCATCCCTAGAGGAAATTGAGTCGGGCAACCAAGCACCGATTATCTTTGGCCTGGGCTTAGTCTTTGTCTTTTTGGTGCTGGCAGCCCAGTACGAGAGCTTTGTTGACCCCGTAGTGATTCTGTTTGCTGTGCCATTGGCAATTTTGGGAGCGCTGCTAGCCCAGACCCTACGCGGATTGCCTAACGACGCTTACTGTCAGATCGGATTGGTCATGCTGATCGGACTGGCGAGCAAAAACTCCATTTTGATTGTGGAGTTTGCGAACCAGCTGCGGTGCGAGGGCTTGCCCATTGCCAAGGCCGCTTTTGAGGCAGCGGAACAGCGCATGCGTCCGATTTTGATGACGGCTATTTCCACCCTCAGCAGTATTTTTCCCTTGGTGATTGCGACCGGCGCCGGTGCTGGCAGTCGTCAATCATTAGGAACGGCGGTCTTTGGCGGTATGCTGGTGGCTACGCTGCTGAGCTTATTTGTGGTGCCGATTCTCTATGTGGTGGTGAAGCAGTTAAGCACTGGCATCTTAGGCGGTGGTACTCCGAAAAAGCGCTTTTCAACCGATCAAGATGAAGCTCAACAGCTCATGTTGCCGACCCAGCAGCGATAGTGATGCGGCTCTGTAGAGAAGGTCGCCGCGACCCTATCTACAGCCTTCGTATTGGCGGCTTGTGGGGTACGGCAGAATTCGGAATGTAGAATACCCTTCGGGAAGTGCAAGGTCCTACGGAATTCGGAGTTGAGAAGTTTACCAGATAATGATTGCGGCCATTTGGGATAACCTGACCAAACTGCGGGTTGCTGTATCTAGTAAGTGGTAGCCAGAGATAAAACATTGCTATAGGGTGCGTTGTGGCGACAGCCCAACGCACTGCTAGGGTTGGCTTTGGTGCATTACCCTAGGCGATGACACACCCTAAGATAATTAGGGCCTTCTACTGATAAAGTGCCGAATGAGTCTCTGCTAGAGCCTGTAATCACTAGATTGGGGAAGGGTTAGGGGCAAAATACTGGCATGAGTCCATCTGCTCCGATCAACAACTACTCATAAAGCGAGAGCCGGCAAACTCCTGAAAGGGCAAAGTTCTCTCCATAAAAAAAGAGGCGTGGAACTGCCACGCCTCCCCAAACGTTCAACCAAATCGGAAAGAACTAAGCCACTAACTGCTTGGCGACTCTGTCGGCTTTGAGCATGTGATACGTGATAAACAGCTGAGTCAGAGCCAAGGGATAACTCTGCAACGTTTCTCCCGTCGTGCCGACGAGCTTACCAATGTCTTCATTCCCTTCGAGGCTACAAAACTGCCCCAAAAAGGGCACCTCATTACAGAGAATGCGCTCCAGTTCCTGCACCTGCTCTTGGGTCGCATGGCCATCGATGGATAAGAGATCAACGGGCTTGCCCATATCACGCTCCAACCCCAGACGAATCGAGTCGCCCAAATGGTTGCCCGTGTCATCCAAAATATGCGTGAAGTCAGGGTGGGGGATGGTTGGACGCAACACCAACTTGACGTTCAATAGCAAATCATCGCTACCCCCATCGCTATCGGGGGGATAAAACGACACCACCACATCAGCCCACTGACGTTGCGGACGAATATAGGCCTCCGAATCCGGTTCCCGAGCTTTGAGCTGATCTAGCACCTGATCTTCGGTATAGCCGCGTTTGCGGGTGTCCCGTTTGATCTTCCAGTGAGCCCGTAACTCTTCCGGTGGGGCCAGATAAACCATCACGTCATAGCATTCACGAGCGAATGCCGTCGAATAGCCCAGCAACCCTTCAACGATGACAAACTTAGTGGGCTTGATGTATTCCGGCGCATCAAACATCCCTGAAGTGTGATTGTAAATCGGCTTCAGAATCGGCTTGCCTTCTCGCAGCAATTGCAGATGCTGCTCGATAATATCTAAATAATTACAGTCAGGATGCAGCGCCGAAATCCCCATGTCTTTGCGCTGCTGGCGATCGTAGCGGTGATAGTCATCGGTGCAGATAGCCGTTACTTGGTCTTCACCTAAAATCTGTGCGATCCCGCGAGTGAGGGTGGTTTTACCCGCTGCGCTGTCGCCCACAATCCCCAAAATAATTGGACGGTTGGGCATAATTCCTCCTGGCCAAACTGCGGCTTTTTGCTGATGAGCTGATCTTCATAATTGTAGGGATCAATGGATCTCGACTCAAGAAAACCATCAATGGATTACCGAGGAATTTGCAATTCTCAAAATTTCTGCGGGCATAAATTTCCGCGTCCTGAGCTTTGAAACAAGCGGAAACGGGCCTGACAACGCTGTAAATTCTCTTGTCGATAGCTCGGTTAAAACAAGCCCGTCAGCTACTTTCGCAAATTGCAGTGAGGCGAGCAGGCCAGAGGTTTACTTCAACTCAACGAAGCTGATCGCTATAGCTGCGCCTCTCGTCATCGTGGGTGAAGCAGCAGTTGAGGGAACCAGCAGATTACGCCGGGTGGAAATAAAAGGCCGTTCCTAAAATGACAAAGGTCGCCAGCAGCAAGACTCCTTCTAGCCAATTAGAACGCCCATCCAGGCTAATGAGGTTCACTAAGGCTAAGGCAATCACGATCGCCACTACCTCAAACAAGTTAAAGTTCAAATCCATCGGTTGCCCGATTGCCTGCCCGACGAGTACCAGTGTCGGCACAATCAACAGCGCCACCAGCAGACTCGACCCCATCGAGATCGAAATCGCCAGATCCATATTGTCTTTAGCGGCCACGCGCACGGCGGTGAGGTATTCAGCCGCGCCCCCTACTAATGGCACTAAGATCACGCCCGAAAACAAACTGGTGAATCCTAAGGTGGCTGTGGCCTCTTCTAACGCGGCTACAAAAATTTCTGAGACGAAGGCGACACCCAACGTCGCTACCAACAACACCCCAGCCCAGAGCCAAAGACTCGGTTTTTCCGCATGTTCGCCGGCGGCGGCAGCCTCTGGATCGATGTCTAAATCTTTAACGCCGACATCATAAAGATAGCTATGGGTTTTGAGGGAGAAAACCAGCGTGAGGGCGTAGACCACTAGCAAAACCACCGCCACTGTCAGTGAGAGATGGGTGATGGTTTCCGGTGCGACCACCGTTGAGGTTTTGATCAGCAACGCCGGTAAAACCAGGGCGGTGACCGCTAGCGTCATGGTAGAGCCGTTAATGCGGGCCACAATAGAGGCAAATTTTTGCTCTTTATATTTAATGCCGCCCACCACCATCGCCAGCCCCATGACCAGCAACAGGTTAGCCAACAACGCGCCGGTAATGCTCGCTTTCACGACGTCTACCAGGCCGGCCTTGAGCGCCACCAGCGCAATAATCAGCTCAGTGGCGTTGCCAAACACGGCATTGAGCAGCCCCCCAATATTGGGGCCGGTGATCACTGCGACTTCTTCGGTGGCGGTGCTGAGCCACATCGCTAAGGGCACGATCGCGATCGCCGACACCGCAAACACAATCAGGGGACTCATCTCGGCTTTTTCCGTCCAGATCGCGACCGGAATGAACAGCAGCAACCCAAATGAAATCAGATTAGTCAGCGTGAGGGGAAATTTCGATTGAGTCGCAGTAGACACAGGCACACTAGTCCCAGAATGTTGATTAGATAGCGAATTGCGTCAGAGCCATCGCTCACGCCCCTTAAGATAAAGCAATTTTGCGACTTTGCCGGGGGTGGCTCTAGCTTTCACAGAAGGTAGCAATTCATCGTCGCATCTCGCGGCTAAATTGTGGCGTCGGGTCCCCCACCAAACAGTCAGCAGAGAATCTCTCCACGAATGGCGCAGCACATTGATGCCTGCTGAGTCTACGGGAAATCGCTGAGCGAGAGCGTAATTTTTGTCACTGTCAGCGATCGTCAACGGAATTTTTTCTAAAATTGCCCAGAGATTGTACTGATCTTTACCGCCGACTTGGAATAGGTGATTAGTCATCCCCTTGATCTAATCATTTAGGCAAGCATCATGCATACTTGGGCACTCTTTTCGTGCAGCAGCCTCGTCACGCTGACTGCCTACAACCTGGCTCAACTCCCCAAAGTGGCGGAAGCGGGCCCTGAACCAGAGCCCGATGCGGGTAGCGAGTCAGCCAACGGCAGCAAGTTTTCGCTAGCCGCTCTCAGTCAAGAATTTCCTCAAGATCAATCTGCGATCGCGCCACCAGCCCTGCCAAATCAGCCGCAGATGTCTAAGCTTGATGAGCTGTCCGGTTACAATCCGGCCCTCTATGACCCGGCCAAATATCCGGTCGAAGAGGTTGACCTGCTGGACCTGTTCCCGCAATCGGAGGCCGCCCTGGCGCTCGCTGACAAAACTGTTAACTATCGAGCCGAGACCATTCAACCGTTGCCCAGCGCCATTCCGACGCCACCGGCGTCACCTCAGCCGGTACGCAGTCCCGTGGGCACCGGCGTCACGACCTCACCAGCAGCGATCGCCACACTTCAGCCTGAATCGCCCACCGCATCGCCGACGTTTACCCAGTCGGCGCCCAATGCCCAGGCTTTAGCGTTACCCGCACCACAATCCGAGCGCTCAGCGCCGAACCCGACGGCGACAGCGACGGCGACAGCGACACGGCCCATTGCGCCACAGTTGGCTCAGCCTGCGGCCAGAGCCGACAAGCCCGCCTATGAGGACTTGTTTGCGACCCTGCCCAAGCCCACCGAGTCGCAGTCGGTCACAAATCTGCCGCCCCTCACCGCGATCGCCATGGCCGATCAGCAGTGGAGCGAACTGCCGGAATTTACGGCGACCTCGCCTGACTCGCCCTTTTCGATGGTGGGGGCGATCGCGCGGCGGCAAATGATTGAGCGCTATTGCGAACGCGCCCTCACCGAAGTCAAGTCGGACAGCAAGCTCGCCGTCTGCGACGGTGAGACCAACGAATTGGCACAGAGAATGCCCGAAGCCGCCACGGCGGGCACACCAATCCCCGGTAGTGTCGAGTCGCCGACGCGCAACAGTCCAGCAATCGGCGTTTTGTGATTGGGAAACTGACCTTGCTCGGCGGCGATCGCTGGGCCATAGGTACCCTGAAACCGGCGGAGAAAGCGCTGATGCGTCAGCGGGGTGCCGATTAGCTCGACCTCTACGCGCTCGCGAATATCAGGAATCACCTTTTGCAGGGCTCGATAAAGCGTTGCCGCACGCTCCTGCTTCCGCTGCCGATACTGCCCATCGCGCTGCCAGCCCGCCCAGGGTTCCAACGTGTAGGCGTGAATGACCTGCTTGCCGGTGGGTGCCAGGGTCGGATCAAGCACCGAGGGAATCGAAATCATGCAGGTGTTGCCTGGGGCCGTCAGGTCGCGATCGCGACTGTGAACGACGACATGGTGCACCGTCAAATCGTCCAATCCGGTGCCATCAATGCCCAAATGCAGATGCATAAAGCTGTTGACGGCAGGCGTAGTCAAAGCAGTTTGACGAAACTCCGCGGGCACATCGTCGGGGCCTAGCAGTTTGGTGTAGGTATCCCACAAAGTGGCGTTGGAGATGACTACTGGCGCGTGAATGATGTCGCCCTGACGCAACTGCACACCAATCGCACGCCCCTGCTCCACCAGGACTCGTTCAACATGAGTGCCTAACCGCAGCTCACCACCCCATTTTTTCAGCCCTCGCACAAGGGCATTGACGAGGGCTTCACTGCCGCCCAAAGGATAGTCCACCGGCGTGGTTTCCCGCTCGCCAAACACAAAGGCGACTTCGGGAGCGATCGTGCCGTGGGCCTTCAAGCCAGACAGCAAAAAGCATTCCAAATCCACCAGCTGACGCACCCACGGATCTTGTACGGTGCGATCCAGAATCTGGCCCACTGACTGCTGCACTGAGCCGAGCTGCGGCAATAACCCCAATAGCGCCCCCGGATACCGCAAGAGGAAAGGAATGACCCCGAAGTCGGGACGTAAGCCCAGACTGGGAATCTGTTTCAGCGGTTTGTACAACGCCAACAGCTGACGGACAAACCCGGTCAGCTCCGCCGCGCCTGGCGGGGTAAAGCGGGCCACCTCACGCTGGTAGTCAGCCAGTTGGCGATAAACCGGCAGTGTTCCCTCTGGGAGGTGATAGTAGCCGAGCGGCTCATAAGCGATCGCCGTCACCGACTCGCCCAGCACGTCGAGCACCTGCCTCAAGGGATTACGAGAATCCGCTGTCCCGAGTCCAGAAAAAAACGATGGCCCCGAGTCGAACGTATACCCCTGTCGGGTAAATCCATGGGCCGCTCCCCCGGCAATCGTATGACTTTCACAAACGATCACGGTTTTGCCATAACGGGCGAGCAGGGCACCGGCGACCAAGCCCCCCAAACCGCTGCCAATGATCACCACATCGGCGGTTGTTGCTGGGGTCATCGAGTTTTTCCTAAATTGGCGAAATAGCCATCAATCATCGCGAGGCAGTGCTGTACGTTAGCCTCTTCTGCGGCATCGATGCTCTGTAGATAAACCACCCGGTTCGACACTGATCGCTCAACTTCGCGCATCTCTTGCTGCAGCGCTGCGATGCGACTCGCCATGGGCGGCTGGTGCCCCAGCGCCGCAATTTCTTGCTGCAGTGCCGTTTGTTCTCTTTGCTGCAGCTGTTTGGCTACCTCAATTTGAGCGGCCACCCCGCCGGCTTTCACCACGCAATAGATCTCCATTAACCGCACATAGGCCGACGACATCTCCGCGCGGGCCTCAGGATCTAGCAACTGCTCAATCAGGTCAGGGGTCAGCGATCGCTTGGTTTCTGAAATGTCCATAACAGTTCCGTGCGTGGGTCAACACAGTACCCGCCCCTGAATTCTAATGGGATTATGGACTGTCGAAACCCGCTAAAAGACGGAAACCCAACAGTTGCCAAGGTGGCTTGCTCCTTACTGGTAAACGCCGAACTCCCGCCGTCCCCGATCAGTTCGGTATCCCCCCCTACAAGGATTTGGGCACAGCCCGCACACTATATGTAGCTGTTAAGCCGGAGCAAAATCTATGGGAAAGGTCGTAGGTATCGACTTAGGAACCACCAACTCAGTCGTCGCTGTGATGGAAGGGGGCAAACCCACTGTCATCGCCAACGCTGAAGGGTTCCGTACCACCCCATCTGTGGTTTCTTATGCCAAGAATGGCGATCGCCTCGTTGGGCAAATCGCCAAGCGCGGCGCAGTTATGAACCCAGAAAACACCTTTTATTCTGTCAAGCGTTTTATTGGTCGTCGCTTCGATGAAGTCGGCACCGAATCTACTGAAGTTGCCTACAAAGTTTTGAACGTGGGCAACAACCTAAAAATCGATTCTCCCCAGGCGGGCAAGCAATTTGCCCCTGAGGAAATTTCTGCTCAAGTCCTGCGCAAGTTGGCTGACGATGCCAGCAAGTATTTGGGCGAAACCGTTACCCAAGCAGTGATTACGGTTCCTGCCTATTTCAATGACTCACAGCGTCAGGCCACCAAAGATGCGGGCAAAATTGCCGGTCTCGAAGTGCTGCGCATCATCAACGAGCCGACGGCGGCTTCACTGGCCTACGGTTTAGACAAGAAGAGTAACGAAACCATCCTCGTCTTTGACTTAGGTGGCGGTACCTTTGACGTCTCGATCTTAGAAGTCGGCGATGGGGTCTTTGAGGTGTTAGCGACCTCAGGTGACACTCACCTCGGTGGCGACGACTTTGACAAAAAGATCGTCGATTACCTGGCAGGCGAGTTTCAGCGCAACGAAGGCATCGATCTGCGGAAAGACAAGCAGGCCCTACAGCGTCTCACGGAAGCTGCTGAGAAAGCCAAAATTGAGCTGTCTAGCACCAGCCAGTCAGAAATCAATCTGCCTTTTATTACCGCCACTCAAGATGGCCCTAAGCACTTAGAGACCGTCTTGACACGAGCCAAGTTTGAAGAGCTGGTATCTGACCTGATCGATCGCTGCCGGATTCCAGTTGAGCAAGCGCTTAAAGATTCCAAACTCAACCGCGAAAACATTGACGAAGTGGTCTTGGTCGGTGGCTCAACCCGCATTCCTGCCGTCCAAGAAGTCGTCAAAAAGATTTTGGGCAAAGCCCCCAACCAAACCGTTAACCCTGACGAAGTGGTTGCTATTGGTGCGGCCATTCAAGGGGGCGTTTTAGCCGGTGAAGTTAAAGACATCTTGCTGCTAGACGTCACGCCTCTGTCTTTGGGCGTTGAAACGTTGGGCGGGGTCATGACCAAACTCATCCCTCGCAACACCACTGTGCCAACCAAGAAGTCTGAAACCTTCTCCACAGCAGTGGATGGCCAGACAAATGTGGAAATTCACGTGTTGCAGGGCGAGCGTGAAATGTCTGGTGATAACAAGAGCCTCGGCACCTTCCGGTTGGATGGCATTCCGCCAGCACCTCGGGGTGTCCCTCAGATTGAAGTCATCTTTGACATCGATGCCAACGGCATCTTGAGCGTTACGGCTAAAGATAAAGGGACGGGCAAAGAGCAGTCCATCAGCATTACCGGTGCTTCCACGCTGGATGACTCAGAGGTGGATCGCATGGTCAAAGATGCTGAAGTTAACGCCGCCGCTGACCAAGAGCGTCGCGAGAAAGTCGAGGTTAAGAACCAGGCTGATACGCTCTCTTACCAAGCGGAAAAGCAAGTCGAAGAGTTGGGCGACAAGGTGCCCGCTGACGATAAGGCCAAGATCGACCAGCAGATCAAGGACCTTAAGGAAGCCGTCGCCTCTGAGGACTACGACAAAATGAAGTCTCTCACCACCGAGCTACAACAAGCGCTGTACAGCATTAGTGCCAACCTCTATCAGCAAGCCGGTGGCCCCGAGGCCGCCGCTGGCGGAGCCGCTCCCGAAGGGGATGCCGGTGGTGACGGTGCTGATGGTGGCGAAGATGTCATCGATGCTGAGTTTACTGAGCCTGAGAACAAGTAGTCTCACGCAGCAGAGCGGTCATCACTTTAGACCGCTCTGCTGCGATCTCAGTCTATAAGCTTGCTCCGGCTAGCAAGGAAAAACGGATGGCGATCGCCATCCGCTTTTTTTTGGCCTTGAGGACATGCCAACCGAGCGCGCGTGGAACTTGACCAAACACGCCTGCCGATACGCTGCTCTCAAGCTTGGCCGTTTAGAGCAGCTGCAAAAACGCCAAAAATCCTTTCCCGGTGCATAGCTCAATCACAAGCGCTAGACCAAAAGCCATCATCGCCAGTCGTCCGTTCAGGCTTTCGGCACCTTTTGTAAAACCGAGATCCTCGACCAGAGGCTTAGTCTTCATATCTGTCAATTTCTCTTTTATGAATTTTTGTAACGATCTGTTTCCATGTTAACGTCCCTAGCAGTTGTGAGACAGGCCATAACGAATTTCTGTCTACCCATCAGGCAATCTTCTTATAACTGCAGTCCAGTGCGGTGCCCTATTTTGTCACCCAATCTGGACGACTGCTCAGGCATGCGGGCGCTTGAGGTTTTCTCTGGCTAGCTACAATTTGATCGGAGTGCTCCAGCTAGCTGAAATTACTCTCTGATCGGCTTTGCAATTCCGTAGGGCTGGCCCTTCTCAAAAAGTATTTTGCTGCGAAATCTTGCATAAATAGTCGTTGCAGATTGTGAACACCCGTTACAGGTTTGATTCTTGCGAGGCAATTCTCCTATCTCAGCCACGCAGAATATAAGAGAGGGCATTCCACATTGCTGTCTGCTGGAGGGAATATCACCATGGTGAGCAATCTATACGCAATTCAGTGCCCTGACTGCTTGCCCGGCCCTGGCAAGCCCAGCCCCATGCGATGGGATCTGGTTCCTAAACCCATCAGAATGGTTCTACTGGATGCGGGTTGTCTGCTTTTGAAACACTGGACGCGCCGTCATCATGATGCCCATGTCCGGTTTCAATATGCGCCGATGGTCTATAACGGCGACCTGTACTATTTACAGCGCTGGGCACGGGTTGAGTGGAACGTGTCTCCGAGTCAGCTACTTTTTCCTCACGAAGGCTGGCCCTGCACCGAAAAGACGCGGCGCGACGGCAGTCATCTGTCGCTCTTGGTCAGAGAGGCGATCGCCCACCTCTACTCTGACGCTGCTGATCACGCTTCACACCAGAGCCATCGGTCATTAGTCAACATTTCCCTAAGTCATTAATGCCGGGGCTAGCGCGCTCGCCAGCCGGCCTCCAGTACGCTTGTCGTCAGTCTCAATCAGTAAATCGCTATGATGAGCTGACACTCGTTCTACCTCCCCTGCAGCGCACCCCTCATGGATTTTGGTGAAAGCTTAAAAATGGCCGTCAAAACTTTGACCGCCAACAAACTTCGCAGCAGCCTGACGATGTTGGGCATCGTGATCGGTAACGCCTCGGTGATTACGATGGTCGGCATTGGCGAAGGGGCTCAACGCTACATCAACGATCAGCTCCAAACCTTGGGGCCGAACGTCCTTTTCATTGCTCCTGGCAACCGAGAAACCCGCGAGCTAGGTGGGCTAGAGATTCCTCGCACACTGGTTGTCGCCGATGCTGAGGCCATCGCCGAACAGGTGCCTCCCGTAGTCGGTGTAGCGCCAGAGTTCAGTTTGCGAGACCTGGTCACCTATCGCAATCGCAACGCCAACGCCAATATCGTGGGCACCAACGAACAGTTTCTTAAGGTCCGCAGCTTTGAAATGTCACAAGGGCGCTTCATCTCAGAGCTAGATTTGGAACGTCGCAGCCAAGTCGTCGTGTTGGGCTCCACCCTGGCAGAGCGATTGTTTGACGATACTTTACCGATTGGCAAAACCATTCGGGTTAAAGGCACTAATTTTGAGATTGTGGGTGTCATGGCTCAGAAAGGCTCGAACCTCGGGCTAGATTACGATGACTCAGTGCTGATTCCAATCACGACTCAAGCCAGTCGCCTGGTCGGGCGACGCCAATCGCCCTACGGCATTGAAGTATCATTCATCTCAGTCTCCACCAAAGACCGTGAAAGCATGAGCACGGCGGCGTTTCAAATTACGAACCTACTGCGGCTACGCCATAACATTCGAGGCGAAGATGACTTTTTTATTCAAAGTCAAGATACCTTGTTGAGCATTGCCGAAACGATCACTGGCGCATTGACCGTCATGCTCGCCGCGATCGCCGGTATTTCGCTACTGGTCGGCGGTATTGGCATTATGAATATTATGCTGGTGTCGGTGCGAGAGCGGACCCAGGAAATTGGCCTCCGCAAGGCAATTGGGGCATCGCAGCAAGACGTCTTAACCCAATTCTTGATCGAAGCCATCATCCTTTCCATCGCGGGCGGGCTCGTCGGCACGAGCTTGGGGATCAGTGGCATTGTCATGGTGACCCTGTTTACCCCCTTTGAAGCTGGGGTCTCGGCTGTCGCGATCGCGATCGCGGTCGGCGTTTCCGGGGGCATCGGCCTCTTTTTTGGTGTCTTCCCCGCTCGTCAAGCCGCTAAACTTGACCCTATCGTCGCTTTGCGCAGCGCTTAAATTGAGTTTTAGCTGATCGACACAGCGCAATAGAACTCTCTGATGGATGTATGGGAATATTCAAAGGGTGAACGCTCGTTTTCTGAGAGTCTTTTTTGACCATCAGATAATATGTGAAAGATTCTCGCTTGCAAAGGTTTTGAGACCCTTGAATATCCTCAAGCAGAGTACTTACGAAACCAAGACAGACCCCAAAGCGCTTAAAGGCGTTTTATCTTGGTTTGATAGTTTTCATGCGCTGCCGATCCCTCAAGAAGATTGGCTGCAATGTCAGTTAGCGCTGATTGAAGGCTTTACGAATGCGGTTCGTCATGCTCATAAAGGACTCCCTTTAGAGACGCCCGTCACGATTGCCGTCACCGTAACCGATGAGTATCTAGATATGCAAATTTGGGACTGTGGTCCCGGATTTGACTTTCAGGCGATGCTTGAGCGCAAACTTGAAACCACCACCTCTGATTCAGAAGGCGGGCGGGGGCTCAGAATTATGTATCGAGTTGCCGATATCGTCGAATACAAACCCACGCCAGATCAACGCAACTGTCTCCACATTCGGAAGCGCTTCGATGGCCGTTCGATTGAAGAAAACTATCGCGTATAGCTGTTCTAGAATGCTCAGTATCAGCATTTTAAGACCAACCCTGATCATTTCTTCGAGCCCCATCAATTGCCTATCCGATGAACTTGGAATCACCCGCATGGCCTGTCGCGATGCCTTGGCTAATTGCCCTGGCGATAAATACTAGCCTCCTGGCGATCGCGGCCTTACTTCCCAAAAAGCTACTCACGACCACCGGCTATCTTCATGCCTGGTTCTTAGGAGTCTTGGTGTGGGGGTGTTTAGGCTGGCCGGGATACACCGTTGTGATGGTCTATTTTCTCGTGGGCTCAGCCGTAACCCGGATTGGCATGGCGAAAAAAGCAGCCGCTGGGATTGCTGAAAACCGCGCTGGGGTGCGTGGCCCCGAAAATGTTTGGGGCTCTGCACTCACAGCCGCCCTCTGTGCATTAGGTGTTTTTATTGGGATGAGTGGTAGGTTCTCCAGTCCTTGGATCGCCCTCTTCGGGTTGGGCTACGTAGCGAGCTTCGCAACCAAACTGTCAGACACTACAGCGAGTGAGGTGGGTAAAGCCTACGGCAAGCGCACGTTTCTCATCACCACTTTGCGGCCGGTTCCCGCTGGCACCGAAGGAGCCATTAGTCTAGAAGGCACACTGGCCGGCATCTTAGGTTCAGCACTGATCGCTTCTATCGGTTGGGTAGTCGGGCTAATCACCCCCTATGGAATTTTGCTCTGCTTAGTCGCTGCATTCATCGCGACTAATCTAGAAAGCGTCATTGGGGCGACTCTACAAGACCAGTGGCCGTGGCTCACGAACGAGTTGGTCAATATCATCAACACCACTATCGGCGCGGTGGCAGTCATTTTGCTCGCCGTCACCTTCACCTAGACTTTACGATATAGACTGGGCCACGGCTTAACACTAGATCGAGCCGCTGTCACAGAACCTTCTCGCACTTTCTAGCTCGAACAAATCCTCTTCTCTACAGCTTAAACCCGCTTATCTCTATGAACTCTTTGCCTTGGTTGACGCTTAGTCATGGCATTATGCTGGCGCTCTTACTCCTATTTGCCATTGCTCACAGTGGGCTCGCAGCTTTGCGTCCTCGGGGTGAAAAGGTGATTGGCGCTCGCGCTTATCGAGTCCTATTTGCCTTAGTGAGTATTCCCCTCGCCAGTGGATTGATTATTTACTTTATCGCCCACCGTTACGACGGCCTCAGACTCTGGAATGTTCAAGGCATCCCTGGCATGGTTGAGGGGGTTTGGATAGCTTCAGCCATATCTTTTCTGTTCCTCTATCCAGCTACCTTTAATCTGCTAGAAATTGCGGCGATCGAAAAGCCTCAGGTACATCTTTACGAGACAGGCATCATTCGTATCACTCGTCATCCTCAAATGGTTGGTCAGGTTATTTGGTGTATTGCCCATACGCTTTGGCTCGGCACCACATTCATGGTGGTCACCTCCGCTGGGCTGATTGCGCATCACTTATTCGCGGTGTGGCATGGCGATCGGCGCTGGCAGACACGCTATGGGGAAGCGTTTGAAACGGTTAAATCAAGAACGTCCGTCATCCCTTTTATCGCTATATTTCAGGGGAAGCAACAGCTCAAGCTGCAAGAATTCTTGCGCCCATCCTATCTCGGTATCGTTTTATTCATCTTGGGCTTTTGGTGGGTACACCCAAAACTTATACAAGCTTCTCAACAAGTCAATTGGTAAGAAGTCCTCGACTGAACCGAATGCTTCTTGATAGCATTTCGGCACCCCAAAGTGCCACACTCAGAACTCAAAGCCCAAAGCCTTTCAAAAGTGACATTCGTAAGTAACTGAAGCACATCACCTCGCGTCAAGATAGAGTCTGATCTCTCTCGAGCATCCTGACCGGGCTAGCTATTTCTGGATCAGTGCACGAATCGTTGGCCAACATCGCAGATTCGGAATACAGAATACCTTTTGGGAAGTGCAAGGCCCTACGGAATGCGGAGTTGAAAACCTCACCAGATGGTGATTTCAGGCATCTAGAGTGACCTGATCAAACTGCGGCTTGCTATATCATCAACCTTATTTGTTGAGAAACTACGCCAAAAAAGCTGTCTAACCCAACAAAGGGCGATCACGATCACCCACTGGCCTGATGGCAACCTCCCTTTTTAAGTTCCGCCAAAGCTTGATCCCGGTGAACAGTCCAGCCAATCCTGCAAAGTGTTTCGAAATATTGCCAAACCGGCATGAAACCTGGGCCTGGCAACAAAACTTAAACCCAGCAGGGCGGTAATCCAAGGGTTCCGTAGTAGGCTAATGAACGAGTCATTTTATCCATAAAACTCGTTTTCAAGAGGACATTATTCATGGTTCAGCGTGGTTCTACGGTCCGCATCCTACGGAAAGAATCTTACTGGTATCAAGAAACTGGCAAGGTTGCCACTATCGACCAAAGTGGTATTCGATATCCTGCTGTGGTTCGTTTTGACAAGGTCAACTATGCCGGTGTCAACACCAACAATTTTGCCCTTGAGGAGCTTTTAGAAGTAGAAGCCCCTAAGAAAAAAGCAGCTAAGTAGCCGGTTTTTTACGACTGATGATTTTGACCCTGGAATGTGATCGCCCGTTTATCAGCATTTCTAAAAGGGCGATCACGGCGATATATTAGCAATGTTGTTAAGTCATTTTTGACTGGATTGTTGATATTGTGCCGGAGCTTCCTGAAGTTGAAACAGTTTGTCGTGGCCTCAATCAAGTCACCTTAAACTATCCGATTCGGGGTGGGCAGGTGCTGTTACCGCGCAGCATTGCCCACCCCGATTCTGTTGAGACGTTTTGGCAGGGCGTGACCAATACGCAGCTAACCCATTGGTTTCGTCGTGGCAAATATTTGCTGGCCGCTTTACAAACTGCCGACGGCCAGCCTGGTGGGCATTTGGGCGTCCACCTGCGGATGACGGGGCAGATGTTGTGGTTGTCGCCGGCAGAGCCAGTTTCTAAACATTGCCGCGTCAGATTCTCCTTCGGAGATGATCACGAACTCCGATTTGTTGATCAGCGTACCTTTGGTCGTCTCTGGTGGGTGCCCGCCGAGTCTCCTATCGAGTCTGTGATTTCTGGCTTGGCGGCTTTGGGGCCAGAACCTTTTAGCGATCGCTTTTCGCCCGACTATCTCTACCAGGCGACTCGAGGACGGCAGCGACCCGTCAAAAATGCGCTCCTAGATCAGGCTTTGGTGGCGGGCATCGGCAATATTTATGCGGATGAGGCGCTATTTCTCAGTCGCATTCGCCCGACTACGCTGTGTGCCCGCCTGGGCCGTCAGCGGATTACGCGCTTACATGGGGCGATTCGCGATGCCCTCGCCGCAGGCATTGCCCAAGGGGGCACGACCTTTAGTGACTTTCGTAATGTGCACGGCATCAATGGCAACTATGGTGGCGTGGCCAACGTTTACGATCGCGAAAACGCCCCCTGTCGCCAGTGCCAAACCCCGATTCGTCGCATCAAGCTGGCGGGGCGCTCGGCTCACTTTTGTCCCCAATGTCAGCGGTGAGAGGCGACGGTTTACAATAATCTAGACCCTAAAACAAAGGTGCGATCGCATCATGGCAGCGACCCTTAAACGTGGTGATCTCGTGCGGGCAGTCCGCGACAAGCTGGAAGATAGCGTCGAGGCAAAGGCCAGCGATACTCGGTTTCCGCCGTACCTGTTTGAATCTCAAGGCGAAATTTTAGAAACCCGTGATGATTATGCCCTCGTTATGTTTGGTAAAGTGCCTACCCCCAACATTTGGCTGCGGCTCGATCAGCTCGAAAAGTTCGAATAGGTCACACGGATGAGCCCTGGGCGATGGGCGGGGTCAGTCTCAAAAAAACACCGCCATTGAGTCATTGAGGTTTGTCCGCCGGCTGCTGCTAATCGACGCAGAGGTCTGGCGGGTACCGGGTGCGCCCTGACGTTTACTGCTTATCGACACCGGAGCGCCAATGCTGAGAGCTTTTTTGCGACCTCGGGTGTGGGTCTGGCTGTTGTTGTTAGGCATGGCCCTGTGGACTAGCAGCCTCACCACCCAACTCTATCGTCACAGCCGGCAATCGGTCGATGCCATGTTGGTTTTGGGGGGCAGCATTCGCCGCGAAATTGTGGTGGCTGAATCGGTTGCCCAGGGCAATGAGCTGCCCGTGCTGATTTCCCACGGTGCCCAACCGCCCTGTACTCGCATCGTGTTCGAGCGTGCAGCCGCGCCAGTTGATAATGTTTGGCTCGAAACCTGCGCGGAATCGACCTTTGACAATTATCGCTATAGCCTACCGACGTTAAAACAATGGCAGGTTCACCATGTGGCCGTGATTACTTCACCTACTCATTTACCCAGAGCCGCCTGGCTGGCGAAGCTCTTACTCGGTAGCCATGGTATCTGGGTTGATATGCAGCTAGTTGAAGAAATGGGGGTGCCTGGCAACACTGAAAATCCCGTCAAAACGCTGTTGGATGTGGGGCGATCGCTGATTTGGGTTTTCGTCAGCCAGGTTTACCAACCGACTTGCTCAACCGTTTTTCCTTTAGCTTCAGTAGATATGACTCAATGGCAACAACAAGGATTTACCTGTGAGCGCCAGGCAGAAATTGACCGTTCGATGGGTCTGTAGAGCGGTCAGAGTTAGTGATTTTTGATGGCGCTGCTGCCACCTCTAAGCGAATCGCCCGTTAGTAACGGCTACCATAATCTGGAGCCGGTCGGTCAGACTCACCATTATTCGGATAGTTGACGGGGCGATAGTCAACATAACTGTCATCACCATTGCCGTTAGAGCTGGGATACGAAGTCGGCTCAGTGGGGGAATGGCTGCTATAGCCGCTGTAGGCGTCCGATGAATCTGAATAGCTATCAGAATTAGCCGCGTAGCCTGAGGCGGACTCATCCCACCCACGGCTGGGTGACTCAGTGCCGTAGCGGCTATCGGTAGATTTAGGGCGGCGACGGCGAATGCGATCGCTGCTGGGCTTCAATCGCTCAACCGGGCGATCAGAGCTCGGGGCGGAGCGGTCAGTATATTGCCCTCGGGCATCGCTGTAAGGGTCGCTATAGCCGCCATCGTAATAGTCTGAGCGACGTGGCGTCGGCTCTTCGCGGCCCCCAATCATGCGCCGATCTTCAGGGAAACGGGGTCGGTAAGGCCCGTCATTATCAATTTCGGCCCGCACGTTCATGCGCTCTCGATCGCTACGATATTCTGGTTTTCGGCTGGGGCGATAATACTCTCCCCGAGCGGGCG
The DNA here is from genome assembly GCA_038523235.1 of Cyanobacteria bacterium J06626_4. GTDB lineage: Bacteria > Cyanobacteriota > Cyanobacteriia > Phormidesmidales > Phormidesmidaceae > Halomicronema. The sequence goes on along the minus strand of JBCBJQ010000065.1, from coordinate 5,228 downwards.
CCTCGTTAACGGCTTGAGCAACGTAGCCGCCTTTGGGCGATCGCGAATAGATATTCTCAATGGTGATGGCAATGAGCATGCCAGCCATCAATAACTGCTGAAAAGACGCGAGCAGTTCCATATTTAAGTGGCCGAGCAAAAAGACGCCCGAAATCAACCACAGCACAGCATAGACTTTATCCGAATCGCGCCCGTAGCCTGGCTTGAGTTTATCTAAAAAGAACAGTGCAACCCCTCCGAGGATCAAAACAATACCAATTAGGAGTGGAACTGGCGTACCGAAATTCACAGGAAATTCCTCTCAGAATAGAGACTCAACGAAGGCGATATGGCTTGGCTCATCATGGCTGGCGCCTGCTAAACAGCGGCGTTAAGTTGACGGTGACCAGACTCGCTCTGGCTCCCAACCGACCACTCACAGCGTTGCTCGACTGACAGCAGATTGATGGCATGGTCACATGCTAACGGACTTTTCCGGGCTTTCAAAGGATTTCTCGGTTGTGAGAACATGAGTTACGACCCCCTGCAAAAGCGGAGAGATGATTTGGGGGCGATGAGCGCTGCCGATGAAATCGGGACTTCGCGTGGGCTGGCAGCCTTCTATCAACATGTTCAATCGAGCTAAACGCTACCCCTAATTACTGGCTGCTCACCGTCTGGCTGGCCCTGTGAGATGGGCTGCCCACACCATATAAAAAGGAGAAACCCCAATAACTGAGCTTCTCCTTCTGTAAAGTTGATCATCTGAACTGGAGACAAATCACTGGCGCTGAATTTTGTCTCTTTGACTGATGAACACCAAAAATATGGTCGCTGGAACCACCACGATGATGGTGCCGGCCAAGAGGCTCAACAGAAAGTTGGTCAAAGAAGGTGTCATGATTCGCAGATTTTTAAATAAACCGACTAATGTAAGTGTATCTTACGCCTTAACAAGTTTCTGAAAAGATATTAAAAGGCTGCTTGGTCGGGTTTTCAGCTCCACCTGATCACGCGCTCAGAGGATACTTGCTGCGCTGGCGCAGTGGCTAGCGGTTTGGGTACCGCCGGATGCAGACAAAACTCGCCCTCCGATATCCTGAAGGCTGATTTCAGGGCCTGTATGCCTTATTGTTGATAAGCTCTTGACAAATATGTGGGTCTCTATAAATTGAGGGATGCGCAGGATGCCACTATCTGCTCTGACAAGGCAGTGCTCAAGGCAAAATAGATGAGAAATCTTGTTTGGAAAAACAATGTTGGCCGGCGGGCAGATAACCTCTCCCTAAGCGCGATGAAGGAAACGTGGGTTTTGAGCAATCAGGCAGAGCCACTAAACACTCATGTGAATGCTAATCGAGCAGGTGATCAGACCCTTCTCTTGATTCATCATGCCTCCGATACTGTGCAGCACTTAACCGAATCCCTTGAGCACTTTAATTACCAGGTTGAAGCGATCACCCATACCGATATTCAACCGTCGTTTCTCCCGTCTCATCAGGTCAAACTGGTGTTGCTAGAGGCACAGCTGTTTAGCGATAGCGGCTATGAGTTTTGCCACACCCTCAAGCAGGCTCGCAGCAGCCGTGATATTCCGGTTATTGTGTTGGGCGATCGCGACCCCCAACAGGTCGCCACGGCCTTTGCGGCCGGGGCCGATGACTATATTGGAGTCCCCTTTGCGATGCCTGAAGTGGTGGCTCGAGTGCAGGCGCGGTTGAGTGGCTATCAGCGTCGCCAACAGTTGAGCCAACAAAATCAACTGTTGCTAGAGGAAGTTCGCGAGCGCAAGCAAACGGAAGATGCTTTGCGACAGACCGAAGATAAATATCGCCGAATTTTTGAGAATGCCACCGAAGGCATTTTTCAAAGCAGCATTGCGGGCACGTATATCAGCGTGAATCCGGCTCTGGCGCAGATCTATGGCTATGATTCGCCAGAAGACTTGGTCGAAAATCTCCCCGATATTGGTGCTTCACTGTATGTGCAGCCTAAACGACGGGATGAGCTGGTGGTTTATCTGGAGCAGTTTGAGAAAATTGTCGGGGCAGAGTCAGAAATCTTTCGGAAAGACGGCAGCAAAATCTGGATTAGCGAGACGATTCGCAAGGTGTATGACGAGAACGATCAGTTTTCCTATTACGAAGGCATCGTGCACGATATCACCGAGCGGCGCAGCATGGAGATGGAGCTGCGACAGCAGCGGAAACAAGCCGATCGCCTCTTGGTGAATATTCTGCCCTATCAGATTGCCCAACGCTTAAAAACTGGCCCCCGCAACATCGCCGAAAGTTTTGATGAGGTCACAGTTTTGTTCGCCGATTTGGTGCAATTTACGGCGGCGTCAAACGCGATGGAACCGAAAGAACTGGTCGACCTCCTGAATCAGGTCTTTTCGACCTTCGATCGCTTGGCTGAACAACACGGCTTAGAAAAGATCAAAACCATCGGTGATGCCTACATGGCGGCAGCCGGATTGCCCTTACCCCGCCCTGATCATATTGATGTCGTCGCCCACATGGCGCTGGACATGCAAAAGGCGATCGCCGATTTCACGCGCCCGGATGGCACGCCCTTTCAGCTCAGAATTGGCATCAGCACGGGGCCTGTGATTGCAGGCGTGATTGGCATGCGCAAGTTTGCCTATGACCTGTGGGGCGACACGGTGAATTTGGCTAGTCGCATGGAAACGACGGGGGCGGCTGAACGGATTCAAGTGACGCCCGAGGTTTACGAGCGCTTACAGCACCGCTACCACTTTGAAGCTCGCGGGGGCGGCGTGTTTGTGAAAGGCCGAGGCCAAATGGATAGCTATTGGCTGACGGGCCGCAAACATCGCTGATGACCTCTGTCATACTGGTAAGACTCTGTTTGCACTCCGGTTATGGTTCGGCTTTCCGCGGCGCTCCGTCAAAAACTATCCACGCCTTTAAAGATTGGCCCGGTGGTGGTCAATAGTCGCGTATTGCAGTCGCCGCTCTCTGGGGTGACTGATAAGGTCTTTCGGCGGTTGGTGCGACGCTATGCCCCCACCTCAATGATGTATACCGAAATGGTGCACGCAGCGGGAGTCTGTCATGTGGATACACTGCCTCAAATTATGGAGGTTGACCCCGACGAGCATCCCATCAGCATTCAGCTCTTCGATTGTCGTCCCGACTTTTTGGCCGATGCGGCCCAGCGTGCTGTCGCTGAGGGGGCTGACACCATTGATATCAATATGGGGTGCCCGGTTAACAAAATCACCCGTAAAGGGGGCGGCTCGTCTTTGCTTAAGGATCCTGATATGGCCGTGTTGCTGGCCCGCACGTTAGTCGAGGCCGTGAGCGTTCCCGTTTCAGTTAAAACGCGTATTGGCTGGGATGACGATCAGATCAATGCGGTCGATTTTGCTCGTCGTTTGGAAGATACCGGGATTCAAATGCTGACGCTGCATGGTCGTACCCGTGCCCAGGGTTATAACGGCCCGGCTCGCTGGGATTGGATTAGCCGAGTTAAGGCCGCGTTGTCGATTCCGGTGATTGCGAACGGCGATATTGACTCTGTCGAAGCGGCGGTGCGGTGTCTTGAGCAAACGCAAGCCGATGGGGTGATGTGCTCTCGGGGCACGCTCGGCTATCCGTTTTTGGTGGGCGAGATTGATTACTATCTCAAAACGGGCGATCGCCTGCCCGCTCCCACCGCCATTGACCGGTTGCTGTGTGCTCAAGAGCACTTGCGGCTGATTGCTGATTACAAAGGCTATCGCGGTATTTGCCAAGCCCGCAAACACATGACTTGGTATGTCAAAGGCTTTGCAGGCGCCGCCACTTTACGCGAAGCACTCTGTCGCATTGAGTCGGTTGAACAGGGTGAACATTATCTGCAGGGCGCGATCGCTGACCTCGAATCACAGGGCGAAACCGCTGGCCTCTGGCTGCTCGCCATCCCTGGGCAAGCCACCCCGCCGCCTGCCGATGGGCAACCGATTCTCACATAAGTTAACGTCGACCCGGTGAGCGACCGATTTTTTGGCTACCATGATCGGTAACCTTGCCTCGGCATGATCGGTTTGGTCATGTAAACTCTGAGGTAACTTGAGTGTCATTTGAGTGTTCATGACGTCCTACGCAACATCCACTGCCAGAGCCGATATGGGAGAGCTACGCCGCCTTCGCAGTTTACTACCGCCAGAACTTCAGAGTTGGGTGACGGTCGAAGCGGCCACCGACGTCTCCCCGCCCCTCGTCACCAGTGAAGAACTGGGGAAAGATCAGGTCGAAATCCAGATCGATTTAGCGAAGTGGGAAGGGTTAGCGCTCGACCAGCGTAATCTGCTTTTTTGGCACGAGGTAGGTCGCATTCAAAATGACACCATTCCCCGTGACGGTTGGGAAATGGCGGCCCTGGCCATCGGTCTGGGGGGCGCGATTGGTGAACTTTGGGTACAAGACGGACTGTTGCTGATGTTGGCGTTGGCGCTCTGCAGCTTCTCAGGATGGCGGCTGTATAAGCGCAATAACCCTATCAAAGCTTTAGAAGAGTCTATTGAGGCCGATGAGCGGGCGATCGCGATCGCGACGCGATTTGGCTATACCTTGCCCAACGCTTACAAGAGCCTGGGCAGCGCCTTGAAGACGCTGATCGAACAGACGCCCAAAAAGCGTAAGCGCGACCAATACATCAAACGTTTAGATGCTCTCAAGAAGAGTGCGACCAAAGCTAAGGAACGCGCTCGGGCTTCCACTGGGCCAGATACTCGTCCCGCTTATTAATTCAGACTCACATGCCATCATCATGACTGCCTGCCAAGGGTCGTAGGGTTTAGTTACCGCTGCGGCCCTTCATTTTGGCTGGAGCTAGGAAGTTTGATCGCATGCACGTTATAGAGTTTGATCCGTGGGGGATCGCCGATCTGTAGCGCTATTTTGCAGAACTGGCATGGCGGTCGCGGGACACTTTTAATCGCCGGATCGCTGGTGACAAGGCCCTTCCCTGCACCTTGAACCCGGCACCTTTCTACCCTCTGCTATGTAGGCCAGCCAATCGATTTGCCCGGATTGTCATTCCCCTGTTAGGTGATCGAATTCCCGATGCCATCGTGAAAACGCTGATGTCTTGAGGGCAAGCGGGGGTAGATTTTTTGTGTTGTTTTCAAGCATTGGGAGCCGATAGCGCTTGTCTTGTGCGGCATGAGAACCGTGCGGTGTCATGCTTGCTTGAGCAATGGGACTAAATGCATCATGTAATCGCGTTTGCCAATCGGTACA